>JBIQHF010000008.1:0-119547 GCA_044508675.1 Propionibacteriaceae bacterium
CACCTAGCCAGACCAGCATTCACCAACGCATCCTCATGAAGTGGGTGAACTCGGGTCGAGGCTTCCTTCCGGATGGCCAAGAGTGACCTCGCCGCCCGGCCGATATTTCATCGCACCCGCGATTCGATCGAGGCCCACCTCACCATCGTGTTCACCGCCCTGGCCGTTGCCCGACACCTGCAGACCCTCACCGGGCTCAGCATCAAGAAGATCGTCCAGACCCTCCGACCCCTACGCACCGTGACCATCACCATCGCCGGCCAACAGATCACCGCCCCGACCCAACCAGGCCCCGACGCCCAAGCCATCCTCGACGCGCTACCGGGGCACTAAACAGGTCCAACTCAGGTCAGACTGACAATCGCGTCGAACAGACACGCTGCACCCCACCCAAGACAGGTCTAGGCCAACAAAGGAGAAGAGCCGTCAGGCATCCAGTTTGACGGCTCTTCTTCCTGCCCACTTGACAAAATCACCGACATATCAGTGCACACTTCACGAGACGCAAGCCCTAGTCAGAGCCCAGTACGTCCGAAAATTCTGGCTACCTGAACCAACTCGGGTCAGACAGAAAATATATAACACATCTCAGCCCCAAAGCCTTGACCAAGGTTACGCTACCCTTGACGCAAGACTACTTTAATCATCGATCGAAGATATGACATATTAAAGAAAGCCAATATTACGCACAAACTGCCAGTAATGGTAATTTCGAGCCGTGACCCCATTGGCGAAAACAAAGTGATCCCTTGCAGGGCTACCACGAGGAGGCTGACGCCAAGGCCCCCATAATCAATAGAAAGACCCATGTAGGATCGAGTGCCCCGAACACGCAGAACAAACATCGCCAAGGATCCGGCGAGCTTAGCCAACGCAGCCCCCATGACCCCGAACGAGGGGATCAAAAGCAAAGCACCCCCCACATTGACAACACCGCCGATTATAGAAGTCGACAAGACTCCTCGAGTCCGCATGGCGGTCAAATAGGAAGTTCCGACAAACGTGGAAAGATTAGCAAAGCATGCAGCCACCAGCAAGACGGGCAGCAACTTCCAGGCGTTGAAAAACGACGCGCCTAGAAGCAACCCAATTCCCGGCTTGAGAAACACGAGAATGATTGCCACCATCAAGAAGTTCAAACGTACAAAGGAGTTAAACACGCGAGAGTATACGCGTTGGCCATCGGGAGATTCAACATTTTGGATCGCGATTATTTGCCAGGCTTGAGTAAAGATCGCCGTAAACACAGTGAGAACACTCGGAATTCTTGATGCAACAGCGAACAGCCCATTTGCAGCCAAACCGATGAAGTAGACGATAATAAAGCGATTCGAAGAACTCATCAACCACCACATAATGGCATTTGGGATCAATGGTCCGCTGTATGCAAGCATTTGCCTTGCCCGCGATCGACTCAAGTCACGAAAATGAATGCTTGAGTAGGCGTCGGTGAAAATAAACAAAAAGATCACCGAGAAACCATTTCCCAAGCAAATGGACCAGAAGTAGCCACTAATGCCGGCATCAAAAAACACCAAGGCAATACCGCTGGACACCGCGATCACCAACGCCATGAAAATTCCGTCAGCGGCAAAGACACGCATGCGGCGTATCGACCGCGCATACTGCGAAAACAGCGACCGGAAGGCCTGCAGTACCAAGATCCCGGCACCGAAAAACAACAATTCCTTGTCTACAGGAAAAAACCAAGCCACTGACAAGGACCCCAATATCGCAACAATGGACCCGAGCGTCGTTATCCCGAACCCGTTGGATAAGATACTCTTGCGTTCGTCGGGAAAATCGAGGCAGAATCTCAGAACCGCGTCGAACACACTCAATGAGACAACGGGAAGTAACAACTGTGCCATGACAGTGACAAGATCTACGGTACCAAACTCAGCTTCCGTAAGATAGTTAGTGTAGATCGGCAGCAGTGCCAGGAGAATGATTTTACTCCCGAGACTGGAAATCGCATAAACTCCAGTTTCGGACAATAGACGTCTATAGGGGTTCTTCATCTGTTCGAACAAACCATCGTTTCGAAGTCAGGCTGATATTGTTGAGAAAAGGCGGACGAAATTCTCATGCGCAGCCAATTGCGCCGAATCTCTGAGTTTGGAGATGTCAAACTTCAAGGATTGTAGAGCCACACTCACCGCCCTAGAGATATCCGACATGTCGGTAAAGCAATTCCATTCATCTCCGACGAGGTATCGCATAGAGTGAACCTGCTTCGGGATCCGAGCATATCCAACCGATGGCAAACCAAAAGAGAACGCCGTGAGACAACCGTGAAGACTAGTCCCGACAAACAGCTTAGACTTCGAAATAATGCTAAGTGTCGACGCAACAGTCGGCGCCTCCTCCAGGGTTACGTTCACCCCCCTACCCACAAGACGATTATGAATACGACTGAGAGGCTCGTGGTCCTCATGGCCCGCTGCGGTACCGATCGGCAGCAGAACGACGTCCATTCCCGTATCTCGGGCGATCTCTTCCAACTGCTGTGCGATTGTTTGCACACGCCCAGCCGAGTATCCTCTCCCGACTTGAAAGCAGATATACGATCCATCCTCCAAAGTCCGTCCATTGACTTGGGCTTTATTGGCCACCTCCAGAAGAGAAGAAGCAAGCACAGCGGAATCAGGTGACATCTCAACGGGCCCCAATCCCAAATCCGTCAACTGTCGTCTTGTTTCAGGATCACGGACTGTAAGATGAGTGGCAGTTGAAAGATCCTGCGCAAGTTTTCTTCGCCTCGAAATTGACCACCGTGAAAAGGTGGTGGCCCCGACGGCGTTGTAGGCGACCGGAACGCCGCCAACAGACGCGGGTGGAATGACCCAGGGAAACGCCGTCTGGCCACCGAGTGATGCACGCGCAAGGGTATCCGAGAGACTTGGTCCCATCAGACGATACATCAATCTCCGATATCGATACTGGGCAGCCGGAACGAGATTCAGCTGCATGCTTGCCCACGTCGCGTTGAGTATCTGACCGCCCGCCAAAATTATCGCTGCGGGTTTCTCATTGGGTAGATCGGTCAGAGCTCGGCTTCTAACCCCACCCAGATGCGTCATATCCTTCGCGGCCGTGCTGTAGTACTCAATCTCTAGTCCAGGGATATTTTGAGCAACCCAACTTTCGATGATTCTGGGAAAAATCAAGTCACCGTAGTTGTATCGGTCGAAAGCTCCGACAACAGCAATAGAATGCATGCAGACTCTTTCCGTGCTGATAACTAAAGTCTATTGAACAAATAGAGCAAACGGAACACTAGACCATCAATTCTTCGGGTCCGGTCCCATGGGCCTTGGATCACATAGCGAAAACGAGACCACAGATCATTGCGGCTTGATAAAAACTCGTCCAAAATTACGCGAGCCTTGGGAGACAAGAGTTGCGAATAGTTGGCCTGCAATGCTTCAGCATGCCGATGAATGTAAGGAACGCGCTTATGCAGATTTCGCGGTAGGTACCTTTGTATGCGACGCGTCCATAGGTGTAGGCCTTGCGCTGAGCCAACCGTATTACTGCCGTGCTGTCGGTACAGAATGAACGATTCTTCGTCAACAATTACGTGGCCTACACCAGAAATGACTTGATAGACCCACCAGTCGTACATGCGGATACTTGACGGAAAGCGATTCACAAGCGTCCTTCTTGCTTCATCGTTCATGACGATGGTGCATCCGGGAAGAACGTTTTCCAGCAACGCGTTTGAAAATCCGGCTCGGATGCACCGAATCCTTGGTGAGGCGACCGCATTAAGATCCTTATCTACGACGCAGACTGGGGATCCGTAAACGGCGGGTGCTGTTCCGTTTGTAGCTCTTAACGCACTAACTGCCCGGGAAAGTTTGTTTGGTAGCCAAATGTCGTCTTGGTCGCAAAATGCATAATAGTCCGCTCTTGGAGTCGTTTCGAGGAGTTTTATGAAACCGGCATTCACTCCGATATTCTCGCCTACTTCCAAGAAGATGTTGTCATTACGGCTGGCATACTCCTTTAAAATGTCGGGGGTATGATCGTGTGAACCATCATCTCTGATTTGGAGAAGCACTTCGACACCGCTTTGGTTCAACACGGAATCGAGCAATTCCCGGAGATAGAGTTGTCCATTATATGTCGGCAATAACACCGCAATTTTTGGGAGATCTGAGCTCATGTGAATCGGTTTCTTCCAGTGTCCTTTGGTTCGAATTGTTGACTGGGATCCGCACCGCCTGAAGCAAATGAGAGTACGAGCGCGAGAATTACCCAAAGGAGTGTGTTTCGGGTCCCATTGTGCGTGAGCCCGAACAACATCAGTGGGGCCAAGACCAGTATTCCAGCCCAACCAGTCCTACGTACGGCCATCACGAGGAGCGTGAGGAACAAGAGCGACCCTACTGCGCCGTAGGCGAACTGAATCGTACCTAAGGTGGAGTGAAGTTCGATTCCCGTGCCAAAACGCTCATACCCGCCCTCGCCTGCTCCGAATAGCCAATTTTGGGGGTTTTCCCAGATGCGGTCGTATCCACGTCCCGCTAAAGAGTCATCCGACTGTCGAATTCCGAAGCGTTGCTCCAGCCTTCTGAACAATTCAGAGTCCGGACTTTGGTCTGATGCTGCGTAGCGAGTTGTTAGGACCATTAGGCCGCCACAGATGAGGACTGAGATTCCACGAAGACCTCTTCCAGCCCTAGTAGAGGCTAGTAGAATCAAACCCGGAACCAGTACCCCTAATGCAACAATTGCGGCCTTTGAAAGCGAACTCAGGACCAACCAGGAGGCACCAATAAGGCCGAGGAATGCCCAAATTGTAGAAACATTACTTTTCAAGACAATGAATGTTATGAGGCACGCTGAGAGTAAGCCGTAATAGGCCAACTGGTTAGGATTATTGAACTGTCCGGTCGCCCTGAAGGTTGTGCCTGGTTGAGTCAAGAGGAGTAGCGACTGAAGTAGAATCGACGAAATGATTGCGTAGAACATCCAGCGACGCAGTCTATCGCCTAGCTTAGTGTGGAGATTGTATACGGAAATAGCTAAGGATACATTGAAAATGTAAAAGAGCGACGATGCCAAAAAGCCATAGTCGCCGTTAGTGAGGAACATTGCCGCAAGGTTTACGAATGTGAAATATGCGGAAACGGTCAGCAGAATGGTGACCGGCCTCGATCTTGATTCGCCTTGGCGAGAGAATCTAGGAGGCATTCTTAATGCCAGGATGATTAGCAAGACAGCTATCAAGTCGGCTACCTGAGGAAGACCGCTTTGCCAGAAATAGAACGGTTTCAAGATCAGGTAAAGCCAGACCAATAGTCGAATGGTACGCTCCCACAAGTCAAGCGGTTTGTTGATCTCTTCCGTTGACGTTGTCGTCAGAGCACGCGATTCCATTTGGAGACTTTTCAGAGTCTTAGATCCGAATTGGTGGCGCTGTAGACATTCTTCAGATCATAAAGCACATGACAAGGCCTACCAAAGCTCCTTGCCCATCCTGCCCCTAGTCTAGAATACTGTCTGTGGGCGACGGCAAGGACGATGGCATCGTAAGCCTCATGTTCTGGGTGCTCGACTAGTTCTACTCCATACTCAGCGCGCGCTTCACGCGTATCGGCCCACGGATCGTGAACATCCACAGCAATATCGTACTCAGCTAGTTCTTTAAGAATGTCGACAACTCGGGAGTTTCGAAGGTCAGGTGTATTCTCTTTGAAGGTGAGTCCGAGAACCAATACCCGTGCTCCCTGCACGGCAATTCCCTGCTTGGTCATTTTCTTTACCAGCTGGGACACCACATAGGATCCCATTGAATCGTTCAGCCTGCGGCCGGCCAGAATAATTTCTGGATGATAGCCAACCATCTGTGCTTTATAGGTCAGGTAGTAGGGATCCACACCAATGCAGTGCCCACCCACCAAACCGGGGCGAAACGGCAGGAAGTTCCATTTTGAGCCGGCTGCCTGCAGGACGTCCTCAGTGTCGATTCCGAGACGGTTGAACAGGACGGCCAATTCATTGATCAGTGCGATGTTTACGTCGCGCTGGGTATTTTCGATAACCTTGGCGGCTTCGGCGACCTTGATCGACGATGCTCGGTGGGTGCCCACGGTGACAACCAGCTTGTAAAGCTCGTCGACGAAATCGGCGATCTCAGGCGTCGACCCAGAGGTCACCTTCACGATCGTGTTGACTCGGTGCTCCTTATCGCCCGGGTTGATTCGCTCAGGACTGTACCCGACGAAGAAGTCCTCGTTGAACGTCATCCCCGACACCGATTCCAGGACAGGCACACACCGCTCTTCAGTGGCCCCGGGGTAGACGGTGGACTCGTAGATCACCACATCGCCCTTGTTGAGAGTTCGGGCGATCGCCTCGGTAGCCGATAGAACAGGAGAAAGGTCGGGCTGCTTGGAAGCATCAATTGGTGTCGGCGTGGTGACAATGTAGACGTCAGCTGCTCGCATCGCCTCGGGATCACACGTGTAACTCAGCCGGTTGGCCTTGACCAGCTCCTCGGGAGAGACCTCGAGCGTGTGATCGGAGCCGCCACGCAGCTCGTCAATGCGCTGCGGGTTGATGTCGTAGCCGATGACGTCAAGCTTTTTGCCGAACTCCACCGCCAGCGGCAGGCCGACGTACCCTAGGCCGACCACAGCGAGCTTCTTATCTTTGATCCCCACTACTGTCCCCTTCATACCCATGTTCCTGGCACTCCTTTGACCACCACATCCGACGGCACGGACTTCGTCACGACAGACCCAGCACCCACCACCGTCCGTTCCCCCACGACCAGACCTTGCAGAATTGTGGCACTCGCCCCCACCAACGTCTCCGCCCCGATCTCAACCTCGCCGGAAATCGTTGCGGCAGGATTGATGGAGACGTAGGCGCGCATCACCGTGTCGTGTCCGATGGTTGCATTGGGATTCACGTGCACGTGGCGGCCGAGCCGGACATTCGTCGAGACCATCGCGCCGGCACAGACCACCACGCCCTCTTCGATTACCGTCATGCTGCCGAGGGTTGCGGTCGGGTGTACCGCCGAGAAGGGACGCCGCCCCGCGGCATCCAGTCGCTCAACCAGGCGGCGCCGCACTGACGGGCTGCCGATGCCGAGCACGTAGCGGACGTCACGAGCAGTCTCAGCAAGCCACGCATCCATGGTCCCGAGGTAAGCCAGGCCACGATCGGTGAGGCGGCAGAGGTTCGTCTCCGAGGGATGATCGTCGACGACGCCACAGATCTCAATGGCCTCCCCGGCGCACATCATGGCTTCCAGAACGTCGAGGCTCTCACGCCCGAAGCCGGATGCGCCGATAACCACGACGCGCTCAGGCGCGGACATTGTTGTCACCCACCGTTGTCGAGCCAGTGAACACCGCCATCGTCGCCTGGCCCTCGGCCGCGATGCCTTCGCTCTTGAGCACCGAGGTCACCGTACGGGCCAGGATCTTCAGGTCGAGCAGCAGCGAGCGCGAGTCAACGTACTCCACGTCGAGGGCGAACTTCTCCTCCCAGCTCAACCCGTTCCGGCCGGAGACCTGGGCCAACCCCGTCACGCCTGGGCGGACTTCGTGCCGCCGCGCTTGCTCCGGGGTATAGCGCTCCAGGTAATCCACCAGCAGCGGGCGGGGCCCGACCAGACTCATGTCCCCGCGCAGCACGTTCCACAGGGTCGGGAGCTCGTCCAGGCTCGTCGACCGCAGGATCCGACCCACTCGGGTGAGCCGGTCGGCATCCGAGACGCGATCGGCATCGGGCTGGCACATCGTGCGGAACTTCACCAGTTCGAAGATCCGACCGTCCTTGCCCGGGCGCTGCTGGCGGAACAGCACCGGCCGGCCGTGGGCGGCCAGCACGACGACCGCTGTGGCCGCAATGATCGGTGAGGTGACGACCAGGCCGACCCCACTGGCGGCGAGGTCCAGACCCCGCTTGATCCTGTCCCCGGTGAGCCGCCGGTCCGCGCCGTTACGCACGGACCCTGCCCAGGAACGCATCAATGCAGTCGGTGACCCGGCCGACCTGGCTCTCCTCGAGGACCGAGCCACTGGGCAACGACAGGCCGCGGCCGAACAGATCTTCGCTCGTGCCGTCGACGACGGCCAGGGCCTCGGCGAAGACTGGCTGCAGGTGCATCGGCTTCCACAGCGGGCGAGACTCGATGTTCTGCTCGGCCAGGGCGAGCCGCAGGTCCTCGGCGGTGAAACCGGCCGCGTCCGGGTCGACCAGGATCGAGGTCAGCCAGAAGTTGTCCCGAGTCGCGCCTCCGTCAGCACCCGACGGCTCGCCGAACATGCTCACGCCCGGCACATCGGCGAAGAGCTCGCGGGCGCGGAGCCGCAGCCGGCGGCGGCGTTCGATCATCGACTCCAGCCGACTGAGTTGTGCCCGGCCGAGGGCGGCGAGCAGGTTGGACAGCCGGTAGTTGTAGCCGACGTCGGTGTGCTCGTAGTGCACCACCGGCTGGCGAGCCTGGGTCGCCAGGTAGCGGACGTGGTAGGCGAAGTCGGCGTCATCAGTCAGCAGGGCCCCACCACCGGAGGTGGTCATGATCTTGTTGCCGTTGAACGACACGACCGCGGCCTGCCCGTATGACCCGGCGGGTCGGCCGCTACGGCGGGCGCCCAGAGACTCGGCTGCGTCGGACAGCACCGGCACCCCGTGGGCGGCGGCGATGGCGTCGATCCGCTCGTGGGCGACGACCTTCCCGAGCAGGTCGACCGGAACGACCGCGGCAACATGCCGACCGGCCTCAGCCATCCGGTCAAAGGCCTGCTCCAGCAGGTCGGGGTTCATGTTGCCTGTCTCGTCACAGTCGATGAACACCGGCTCGGCGCCCGTGTAGGTGATCGCGTTGGCGGTCGCGGCAAAGGTCATCGTAGAGGTCAGGACCACGTCGCCAGGGGCGACGCCAAGGGTCAGTAGACCCAGGTGCAGCCCGGCAGTGCCGGAGGACAGCGCGACAGCGTGCGCCCGCTCGCTGTACTCGGCCAGCTCGGCTTCGAAGGCGTCGACCTCGGGCCCCAGAGGGGCGATCCAGCCACTCCGGATGGCCCGCACCACTGCCTCCTCTTCGGCGGACGTGACATCAGGTGAGGACAGGTAGATACGTTCAGCCACGGGGGGCAACCTTTCAGCCATGGACGGCCACGTTCGCAGGCTTGGCTCCGGTCAGACACTGGTCCACCAGCATCCCGAGGACGCTGCCACGGTCATCCGCGGCGACGCGGCGGACCTGACCGGGGGTCAGGGCGGGCACAGTGACCCGGTTGATCAAGGGATGCGAGCTCTGCTCACCACTCTCCAAGGCGCTGAACAGCACCTCGTCGAGCTTCTCTCCGTGCCGCAGCCCGGTGTACCGGATCTCGATGTCATCGCGGTGCGACTCCTCGATCAGGCGGCGCGCGACATCGACGATGCGGATCGGCTCCCCCATGTCGAGCACCAGCACGTCACTCGGCTCCCCGATCGCGCCGGCCTGCAGCACCAGCTCAGAGGCCTCCGGGATCGTCATGAAGTACCGCGTCACGTCAGGATGGGTGACGGTGAGGGGTCCTCCCCGCTCGATCTGCGAGCGGAACGTGTACAGCACCGACCCGCGGGAGCCCAGCACATTGCCGAACCTGACGGACAGGTAGCGCACCCCGTACTCCGTGGCATGCCAGGCGGTCAGCCGCTCGGCGATGCGCTTCGACTGCCCCAGCACGCTGGTGGGATCGGCGGCCTTGTCGGTCGAGATGTTGACCAGCGTCTCCACCCCCACCGCGTGGGCGGCCTCCAGGACGTTGAGCGACCCGAGCACGTTGGTCTTCCACCCTTCCCGGGGATAGCGCTCGAGCATCGGCAGGTGCTTGAGCGCGGCCGCGTGGAAGACCACTTCGGGCCGGTGCTGGCGGAAGACATCCATCACCGCGGCCCGGTCACGGATGTCGCAGAGCACCATGTCCTCGGTGTCGAGCAGGCCGACACCGTAGAGCGACAACTGCAGTGCGTGCAGCGCGGACTCGTCCCGATCCAGCGCGATCAGCTTGGCCGGGCCGAGCCGGTGCACCTGGCGGGCGAGCTCCGAGCCGATGGATCCCCCGGCACCGGTGACCAGGACAACCTTGCCGGCCACGTAACCGGCGATGCTCTCCAGGTCGGTGTGAATCGGGCGGCGCCCCAGCAGGTCGGCCACGTTGAACTCACGCAGCTCGTTCAGTCGCACGCGCCCACCAAGGCGCTCGCGGACCGGCGGCACGGTGAGGAAACGCAGGTCCGCCGTGCGGCAGTCCTCCGCGATCCGGTCCATCAGCTCTCGGGAGGCGCCATTGATGGCCAGGATGACGATGTCGGCCTCGTGCTTCGCGGCAACATCAACGAGATCCTTGCCGCGGCCAAGGACCCGGTAGGAGCGGATGCGGCGGAACTTCTTGGCTGGGTCGTCATCGATGAAGCCGACGATGCGGTACGGAGCTGTGCCAGCATGGTCCACCAGCCGGGCCACGTCGTGGCCGTCATCGCCGGCGCCATAGACGAGGGCCCGCGGGACGGCGCTCTCGTTGTCGGCGGACGGCTTCTTACGCAGGATGTTCTCTCGGTAGAAGGTCCGGAAGCCCCACCTGCCGGCCGCCATCAGCATGAGGGTGAACGGTGGCATCAGCAGAGCCACGCCCCGCGGGAAATCCGGGACGCGCAGGGTGAACCCCACCCCGAGCACCAGACCGACCGCCAACGCGAGCAGACTGACTCCCGTGGCCTCGCTGAAGCTCCCGACGCGTGCCCGTCCCAGGTACAGGTGGAAGACGTGGCCGAGGACCACGATGAGGCCGACGAAGACCACCCCGTACAGCATCATGGCGGCCCATTGCTTGTCGGAAAGATTGAGGTCATAGCGAACGAGCGCCAGCATGCCGAGAGCGATCAGCCCCGACAGCATGTCCCAGCCGGTCATCAGTGCCCGTCGCCACAGGATCGGCAGACCGGTGACGAAGTCAGCCAACCCGGGCCAGGATGGACGATCCGTGGTCGCCTTCGGCTGACGGTCAGTAGATGGGATGTCCAGTTCGTTCTGCATTGTGCTCCCCCCCCAATAACTTGAAATTTCAACTACACGATGTGTCGACACCTAGAGCGATCGGCACAGACCCCTCACAACCCTGCGGTGCTGGAAACACCGTCACCAAGCAGACCCCCCGGTGCCTGGAGCAACGGACGACCGGGCACCGGCTGACTTCCCACCCGTCTCGCCACGATCGCCCCCTGGTTCACGACGGTGACGGCCGACTGTTCTTACCCGCGAGCGTGGCGTCCGGGGACCGCGCCACTGTCGCCGAACGCGGCGTGCGGCTGCTCGAGCAGGGTCGGCGCCAAGCGCCGCCCATTAGGAGCCGCATATCCCGGAGTCGAGGTCGGTGGGGGGGCCGGAGGCTCGGCCTCTTGGTAGGCGGTGTAGTAGTACCCGCCGTAGCCAGCGGTGCGCGGCAGCCCGTTGAGCACGACGCCCAGCAGCCGGCCATCGACAGCCTCCAGACTCTCCACCGCGGCGGTCAGCTCGGGAGCACACACCTGGCCACTGGAGACCACCAGCAGCACCCCGTCGGTGATCCGCGACAGCACCGCGGCATCGGTGACCGGCAGCAGCGGCGGCGAATCGATCACGACCACGTCGTAGTGCTCGACGGCCTCCTGCACCAGGGCGGCCATGGCATCGGAACCGAGCAGCTCGGCCGGGTTGGGCGGCGTCGATCCGGCTGCCAGCACGTGCAGGGGATGGGAGCCGCCGACCGCCTGGACGGCCAGGTTGAGGCTCACCCGACCGATCAGGTAGGTGCTCAGCCCGATCGCGCCGTCCACGCCCAGGTAGTGGGCGATCTTGGGCTTGCGCAGGTCCGCATCGATCAGCAGCACGCGCTTCTCGGCCGCAGCCAGCGAGAGCGCGGTGTTGATCGCGGTCATCGTCTTGCCCTCGCCGGCCTTCGACGAGGTGATCACGAACGCATGACCCCCCTGGCCCGGGGCGAGGTACTGCAGGTTGGTCCGGAGCCGACGGAAGGCCTCGGCACTCAGCGAGTCCTGCAGGCCCCCCACGCTCAGCATGCCGCCCGACGCCAGTGCGTCGTCCTTGGCGATCCGACCCACCACCGGCGTGTCGGTCACGTGCGCCACATCTGCCGCGGTGGTGATCCGGGTGTCCAGGGTGTGGCGCAGCAACGCCTGGCCCACCCCCAGGAACAGCCCGAGCAGGATCCCGAGTGCCACGTTCTGCGGCACCTTGGGGGTCGTCGGGGCGGTCGGGGAGGTGGCGGGGGTGATCACGGTGGCCTGGACGGTCTGGGCCCCGCTCTCGGTCTGCGGCGACAGCCCGCTGACCGCGGTGACCAGCTCGGCGGAGACCGCGTCGGCGATCGCGGTGGCGGACTGCGGGTCCGCACCGACGGCGGCGATCCGGATCACCGAGGTCTGCGTCGGCACGCTTGCCGTGACCTTCGCGGCCAGGGAGGCCGGCGTCTCCGCGAGCCCCAGCCGGTCGATCACCGGCTGCAGCACCAGCGGCGAGGTCGCCACCTCGACGTACGACTCGACCTGCTTCTGGGTGAACGTCGTGCCCTGGACGAGGTCGGAGGCCGAGCCGGCACCGTTCACCGAAACGAACAGTGCGGCATTCGACGTGTAGGTCGGAGGGGTGAGCAGGCTCATGACCCCAGCGGCGATGATCGCGACGAGCGTCACCGCAGCAATGCTGCGCCAGTATGCGCGCAACACCGTTAAGTATTCGCGGAGTTCCATCCCTTTCCCCCCAGCGTCGAGAACGATTCCATTCGGAACACTATCCCGACTACGACGTTTCGGCCCAAATCAATGCTTCCAAGGTCAGTCGAACACTGCTCGGAGCACCGACAGACCACGCCACCACGCGGAGCCCCATGTGACCAGTATCACATTCTCAGACCTTGCCCCTTGTGCCACACCGCGGTCCGGAAGCTCCGATTGGGGTGTAGTCGCCCCCGGCCACCGCTCCCCGACCTCGTACACTCGACGACGATTCTCGCCCCACGGACTACCCCATACGCGCCGACACGCCACATGGTCTCGCGCGCTGCCTTGAAGTCAAGACCTCGACCGGTCGATCGTCTAGCGCCACCAGCGCCGACTAGACCAAAGGCCAGACCTTTTGACCAAAGTTGACAAAACGGCCCACTTTATCGTCCGCCGAGCTTCCTGTCAGCAGATTTGAAATGTGTTCGAAGGTTCGTCGCCTCCATGTCGGGCGAGGGACACCTGTCCAGAACGGATGAAAAGGTTCGAAAAATTCCTGGCAACAATTGGACGCGCCCCACCCGCCACATTCTTTTGGACGAAAAGGAATACCGGAACCGGCCATGGGGTCGGTGGGCTACCTTCCCGACTTCGTCGTGCCTCGCCGAGGGGTGGCGGCCAACGGGTCCTCCGGCCACGGGTGCTTGGGGTAACGCCCGCGATTCTCGGCCCGCACCTGCGGATAGGCGTTCGCCCAGAACGATGCCAGGTCATCGGTGATGGCCAGCGGCCGCCGTGCCGGGGACAGCAGGTGCAAAAGCAGCCGGACCCTGCCCTCGCACACCGTCGGGGTGGACGTCATCCCGAAACACTCCTGCAGTTTCACCGCCAGCACCGGGCGGCCCTCCGGGTCACCTACTTTCGGATAGTCCACTCGGATATTCGACCCGGTCGGCACCTCGATCCGCTCCGGGACCAATTCCTCCAGCCGTCCGGCCTGCGGCCAGGGCAGCAGTCGGCGCAGCGCCGAAGTCAGGTCGAGCCGGTCCGCCGCGGTGCCGACGACCAGCGCATCGATCTCGGGCACCAGCCAGTCCTGCCACCGCTCCAGCAGGTCCTCCTCCCGCATCGACGGCCACGGCTCCCCGTACACCCGGTGCAGCAGCGCCAGACGGCGGGCCAGCGACCGGCCACCGTCGGTCCACCGGAACACCCCGTCCCCGCCGGCCAGGCCCAGACCCCGCTGCTGCAGGGCGGTACGCACCGCGTCCCGGGCGACGCCCGGAGAGGGGCGGACGTTCGCCGCGGAGAGTTCGATCGCGCCGAGCCGGCGCACCCGGCGGGCACTGACCTTGCGGCCGGTCCAGGTGGCGACCTCCTCCTCGACCAGCATCGGCTCGGCGGCCCGCAGCGCCGTGGCCTCGTCGATCCCGACCGCCGACCGGATCACCGCGCCGGTCGCGCCGGCCGTCGCCGACCGCTCGACCTGGGCGATCGCCAGCCACTCCTGGCCGAGCAGCGCCGACCCGCGGTCCAGCACGGCGCCGGTCCCCGAGGCCAGCAGATACTGCGGGTCGTCCCGCGCGCCGCGCCGGCGCGCCAGCCGGTCCGGGAACGCCAGCGCCACCACCAGCGCCAGCGTCGCCTCCGGATCCGGACCACCGGCACCTGCTCGACCGCCCGGCAGCAGCCGAGCCAGCCGGCCGGCCTCCCGGCGCCAGCGTTGCGCCGCCGGACCGCCATCGCTTCGGTACCGGCGCCACTGCGCCGCCAGGTCGCCGCCGGGTGGGCGCTCGTCGGCTGCCACCAGCGCCACGGCCTGCGCCGCCGCCTCGGCCCCCACCTCGTCGGCGGCGTCCAGCAGCGCCCGGGCCAGCCGAGGATCCGCCGGGACCGCCGCCATCGCCCGTCCCCGGTCGGTCACCGCCCCGTCGCGCAGCGCCCCCAGCTCGGCCAGCGTCTCCTGCGCGGACGCCAGGGCGGCCGGCGGCGGTGGGTCGGGCAGCGCCAGGCCCTCGGCCCCCGGCGCCCCCCAGCAGGCCACATCGAGGGCGAAGGAGGTCAGGTCCGCCGTGGCGATCTCCGGCGGTGCGTACGCATCCATCCGGGCCCAGTCCTGCTCGGCGAAGCACCTCACGACCACGCCGGGCCCCAACCGGGCGGCCCGGCCGGCCCGTTGCTCGGCCGAGGCCCGCGACTCGGTGACGGTCACCAGCCCGGACATCCCGCGGATGGTGTCGAACCGCGGCTGGCGGGCCAGGCCGGCGTCGACCACCAGGCGTACGCCAGGAACGGTCAGTGAGGACTCGGCCACGGCGGTCGCGACCACGACCCGGCGCCGGCCGCCCGGGGCGAGCGCGGCGTCCTGCTCCCGCGGCCCCAGCCGGCCGTGCAGCGGGAGCACGTCGATCCCGGGCAGTCCAGCCAGCCGGGAGACGACCTGCCCCACGTCCCGGGCGCCGGGGACGAACACCAGCGCGTCGCCGTCGGCATGGGCCTGCAGCGCCGACCGGGTCACCCGCGCCACGTGGTCGAGGAAGGCGGGGGTGATGCCGCGGGCGTCCAGCCGCAGTGACCCCGGCGGCAGGGGCGCCCACTCGATCGCCAAGGGGTGCAGCGCCGCGTCGACGGCGACGACCGGGGCCGGCTCGGGCCCGGCGATCAGCGCCGCCCACCGCTCGGCATCCAGCGTGGCGGACATCGCCACCACCGCCAGGTCCCCGCGCAGTTCGGCGACCTCGCGTGCCATCGCCACGGCCAGGTCGGAGTCCAGGTGACGCTCATGGACCTCGTCCAGCACGATCGCATCGACCCCGGGCAGGTCCGGGTCGCGCAGCAGCCGCCGGACCAGCACCCCCGTGGTGACGAACTCGATCCGGGTCGACGGCCCGACCTGCCGCTCCCCGCGGACGGTGTAGCCGACCGGCCCGCCCAGGTGCGTGCCGGTCAGCTGGGCCAGCCGGCGGGCGGCGGCGCGGGCGGCGATCCGGCGGGGCTGGGTGACGATGACCCGACCCGGCACCTGCTCGGCGACGGCCGGCGGCACGACGGTGGTCTTGCCGGTCCCCGGTGGTGCCTGGACGACCGCCGCGCCCCGGGAAGCCAGCGCGTTCCACAGGGCCGGCACCAGTGCGCCGGCCGGCAGTCCGGCACCGATCGTCCCCAGGTCGAAGTACACCACCGGTCCAGTGTGACGCACCGATCTCGCGGGACCTGCTGATCGGCTGGCACAATCGGCCCAAGCGACACGAGCCAGGGAGCCGCCATGAGCACATGGGAACCACACGACGACGACTCCGCCCCTGCCCGGCCCTCCCCGTGGCAGCCCGCCGCCGAGCCGCCACCACTGGCCGGCCAGATCGCGGAGCCCGCCCAGGACCAGCGGGTCGACGACAGCCCGGCCGACGTGCCTCCGTCACCCGCGGTGACCCCGGCGGAGGCCATCCCAGCGACCCGGCCGGACATCGTGCTGGTCGAGGACAGCCGCCGCCAGAGCCCGCAGGCCGCACCGGCCGCCGACCTGTTCACCGGCGACCTGTTCGAGCACGCCCGGGCGTACGCCCGGTCCACCGGCGCCCCGTGGTTCATCCTGTCCTCGGAGTACGGGCTGCTCACCCCCGACCAGGTCGTGGGGCCGTACGACCGCGACCTCTCCTCGGTCGCGCCGGCCTACCGCGAGGCCTGGGCGGCCTGGGTGCTGGCCCGGCTCGAGGAGGCCGCCGGACCGGTGCGCCGCAGCCGGGTCGAGGTGCACGCGGAGTCCCCCGCCGCCTCCGAGGCCCTGCGTCGCCAGCTGCACGGCAACGGGGCGCTGGTGGTCGAGCCGCTGCGCCGCCTGCCGGTGGCGGACCGGATCGAGTGGTACAACCGGCTCACCGCCGAGACGGCCGACCCGACCGCCGCCGCGGTGTCCCTCGACGAGCCCGAGGCGTTCGAGGCCGTGGCCGCCCGGCTGGGCGACGCGACCGGGGCGATCGGTGCCTCGGAGCTGCTCGCCTCGGTGGACGGTTCCCTGCGCCGGCCGGGGATCTATAGCTGGTTCGTCGATGCCGACGGCGCCAAGCAACTGTCCGGTGGTCTGGCGGCGCACATCGCCCCGGGCCTGGTCTGGCTCGGGCAGGCCGGGGCGATCCGCCCCGGCAGCGGCCTGACCTCGACCACCACGCTGCGCAACCGGATCGCCTGGGTCCACCTGGGCCGTGCGACCCGGCTCTCCCCGCTGCGTCAGGCCCTCGGCTCGATCCTGGCCCGGGTACCCGAGGCCGGCGTGACCAGCGAGGACGCGCTGACCGACTGGATGTACGAGCACCTGTCGCTGGTCACCATCGCCTCCGACGAGCCGGAGCGGCTCGGGGACCACCTGCAGGCGTTGACCCGCCGGCTGGTCCCCCAACTCAACCGCGACCATGCCTCGGACCCGACGGTCCGGGAGGCGGTGGCGCGGGTCAGGGGGGAGTTCGCCGGTTTCGCGGCGAGCGACGGCGCGACCGGTTGAGCGTCGCCTGCCGGGCCCTGCTCAGGCCACGAGGTCGATGACGACGACGGCCTCGGGGGTGTCCTGGCCGACCAACTCCTTGGCCCGGTCGACGGCGCCGGCGATGCCGGCCCCGATGCTGTACTTGGCCTTGATCCTGGCCTTCGCCTCGTCGAACACCGGGCCCTCGCTGACGACCGAGGCCCGGCCCTCGTACAACGGCTCGTTCAGCTTCGGCCGGCCGGTGCGGGAGCAGGACCGTACGCTCACCACCGGTGCCGCCTCGAACCGCTCAGCCGTCCCGGTGCCGTCGGCCAGCCAGTAGGCGACCCGGTTGTCGGACAGCTCCACGACCCGCTCGACCGACTCGGTCTCACCGCCCTGGCGGTCGTACGCGGTGACGAGGATGTGCCCCGCGTCAGCCAGACTGCCCATCGTTTCCTCCCAGGTCCTTCTCGTCGGTCAGCGGATCGGTCGTACGGTCGGCCGGCGAGGAGTAGCCGGTCGCCCGGCGACGGATGTCGGCCTCCTTGGCGTCGGCGACCGACTCGAGGGTCTCCTTGCGGATCCCGGCGGCGGTGCGCCGGGGCATGGCCAGGCCCAGGCCGAGCAGCAGGCCACCGAGCGCGGCCAGCCCGATGGCCAGCGCGAGTTCTTGTTGCGGGTTGATCTGTGGGGCGCTGCGCATCGACTCGGCGACGGCGACGAGGTTGCGCAACTCGAGCCACCCGCGGAAGGCGTAGACGCCGGCACCGACGCCGCCGGCCAGGCCCAGCAGGACCAGAAGCCACTTGAGGATCTTCATGGGGCTCACTCTAGGGTGAAACCAGGACCCGAAAGGTGGGGCTCCCTCGCGCGTCGGAACGCGGGGAATACACCCGCGGGCACCCCTGTTAAGGTGGTTGAAGATTCAACACGAAGGGAATCGACCATGCAGTTCGGCGTCTTCACCATCGGTGATGTCACTACCGACCCGACCACCGGCCGTACGCCCACCGAGGGTGAACGGATCCGGGCGATGATGACCATCGCGGAGCACGCCGAGCAGCTGGGACTCGACGTGTTCGCCACCGGCGAGCACCACAACCCGCCGTTCGTCCCGTCCAGCCCGACCACGATGCTGGGCTACATCGCCGGACGTACGAAGAACATCCTGCTGTCCACCGCGACCACGCTGATCACCACCAACGACCCGGTGAAGATCGCCGAGGACTACGCGATGCTGCAGCACCTGGCCGACGGCCGGGTCGACCTGATGCTCGGTCGTGGCAACACCGGCCCGGTCTACCCGTGGTTCGGCAAGGACATCCGGCAGGGCATCCCGCTGGCGATCGAGAACTACCACCTGCTGCGGCGGCTGTGGCGCGAGCCGGTGGTCGACTGGCAGGGCGAGTTCCGTACGCCCCTGCGCGGCTACACCTCGACCCCGATGCCGCTGGACGACACCCCGCCGTTCGTCTGGCACGGGTCGATCCGCTCCCCCGAGATCGCCGAGCAGGCCGCGTTCTACGGTGACGGCTTCTTCCACAACAACATCTTCTGGGACAAGGCCCACGTCGCCCAAATGGTCGGCTTCTACCGGCAGCGCTTCGAGCACTACGGGCACGGGCGCGCCGACCAGGCGATCGTCGGGCTCGGCGGCCAGGTGTTCATGCGGAAGAACTCCCAGGACGCGGTCAACGAGTTCCGCCCCTACTTCGACAACGCCCCGGTCTACGGCCACGGCCCCTCGCTGGAGGAGTACACGGCGATGACCCCGCTGACCGTCGGCTCCCCCGACCAGGTGATCGAGAAGTACCTGTCGTACGCCGACACCGCCGGTGACTACCAGCGCCAGATGTTCCTGATGGACCACGCCGGACTCCCGCTCCATGTGGTGCTGGAGCAAATGGACATCCTGGCCACCGAGGTGGTGCCGGTGCTGCGCGCCGAGTTCGATGCCCGCCGACCCGCACACGTGCCCTCCGATCCCCCCACCCACGCCTCGCTGGTCGCCGAAGGGCCGGACAGCAAGCACCGCCTCGTCCAGAGCGCCGTCCTGCCCGAGGACCAGACCACCGCAGAGGAGAACGCATGACCCGCAAGCTCGCCGTCGTCAGTGCCGGGGTCGGCAACCCGTCGTCGACCCGTCTGCTCGCCGACCGGATCACCGCCGCCGTACAGAGCCAGGTCGGCGCCCGGGGCGAGGACGTCCGGGTCGACGTGATCGAGGTCCGCCGGATCGCCGCCGGCCTGGCCACGATGACCACCGCGGCCGGGCTGCCGGTCCCCGAGGTGACCCGGGCCCAGGACATCGTCCGGGCCGCCGACGGGGTCATCGCGGTCACCCCGGTGTTCTCGGGCAGCTACGCCGGGCTGTTCAAGATGTTCTGGGACACCTTCGGGCCCGACGACCTGTCCGGCATGCCGGTGCTGATCGGCGCGACCGCGGGCACCCCGCGGCACTCGCTGGTGCTCGACCACGCGATGCGGCCGCTGTTCACGTACTACCGCACCGTCGTGGTGCCGACCGGGGTGTTCGCCGCCACCGAGGACTTCGGTGCCGGCACCGGTGGCGAGCAGCTCGGACGCCGGATCACCCGGGCGGCCGGCGAACTGGCCGCGCTGATGGTTGCCGCCCCGACCGGCGTGGAGGGCTTCGTGCCCACCAACGGCACCCGCTCCCACGGCGCCGACCTGCCGGATCCGACCAGCATCACCCCGTTCACCCGGCTGCTGGCCGGCCACGACGGATCGGGCCCGGCCCAGTAGTAGGGCTCAGTAGTAGACCGCGAGCGGGCCGTCGGGGCCCTGGATGACCTGGACCGGGGTGTCGAACACCCGGGTGAGCACCTCGCTCGTCATGACCTGCTCCGGCGTCCCGAACTCCGCCAGCCTGCCGTCCTTGACGGCGCAGATGTGGTCGGCGTACCGCCCGGCGAAGTTGATGTCGTGCAGGACGATGACGATCGTCCGGTCCAGTTCCTCGGCCGCCCGGCGCAGGTGCTTCATCATCTGCACCGAGTGGCGCATGTCCAGGTTGTTCAGCGGCTCGTCGAGCAGCACGTACTCGGTGTCCTGGCACAGCACCATCGCCACGTACGCCCGCTGGCGCTGGCCGCCGGAGAGCTGGTCGAGGAAACGGTCCTCCAGGTCCGACAGCTCGAGGAAGTCGATCGCGCGGCTGATCACCTCCTCGTCCTTGGCCGTCAGCCGGCCCTGGGAGTGGGGGAATCGGCCGAACCCGACGAGCTGGCGGACGGTCAGGCGGGTGATGAAGTGGTTCTCCTGGCGCAGGATCGACACGATCTTCGCCAGGTCCCTCGACCCGGTGGTGGTGACGTCGTGGCCGGCGATCTCGATCACGCCCGCATCGAGGCCGAGCAGTCGCCCCATCATGGTCAGCAGCGTCGACTTGCCGGCCCCGTTGGGGCCGACCAGTGCGGTGATCCCGCCGCGGGGGATCTGCAGGTCGACCGGCCCGATGGCGACCTCGCTGCTGTAGTCCTTGCGTACCTCGGTGAGCGTGATCACAGCCGTCCCTTCCTGAGGATGACGAAGAGGAACACCGAGCCGCCGACCAGTTCGATGATGATGGAGACGACGCCCTGCGCATAGAACAGGTGCTTCATCACGAAATAGGCGCCGGAGAGCACAACGAAGCCGGTCAGTGCGGCGACCGGGAAGACGTAGCGGTGGTCGTGGGTGTCGGCGAACTGGTACGCCAGCGTCGCCACCAGGAATCCGAGGAACGTCATCGGCCCGACCAGGGCCGTCGACACCGCCATCAGGATCGAGACCAGGAACAGCACCCGCATCGTCTCGGCGCGGTGGTTCAGGCCCAGGTTGGTGCTGGTCTGGCGCCCCAGCGCCAGCACGTTCAGCTGCCGCGAACGCAGCCACAGCAGCACGGCGGCGCCGACGCACAGCGGGATGGCGACCGGCAGGTACGCCGGATCGGCGTTCGCGACGCTGCCGAACATCCGTGCCGTGAGCACGTCGAACTCGCTGGGGGTCAGCAGCCGCTGCATGAACGTGGCGATCGAGCGCAGTCCCCCGCCGATGATGATGCCGACCAGCAGCATCACCTGCAGGTTGCCGTACGTGCCGGACAGCAGCCAGCCGTACAGGGCCAGTGAGAACGCGACCATCAGGGCGATCTGCAGGAGGAATTGCGGGACCCCCTGCAAGAACAGGATGCCGGCCGCGCCGAGGAAGTACACCGACGAGGTCTGCACCGCCACGTACAGCGACTCGAACCCCATGATGGAGGGGGTGAGGATGCGGTTGTTGGTCACCGTCTGGAAGCTCACCGTGGCGACGGCCTGGCAGAGGGCCACCACCGCCATCACCACCACCGCGGTGGCCCGCAGCTCGGCGATCCGCCAGAAGCCGGCGGAGCCGAGCGGCATCGGGTTGTCCCAGGCCAGCAGCCCGAACCCGAATCCGACGGCCAGGACGACGAGCGCGAGCAGGATGATCCGGTAACGCCGTCGGGCGTGCGGGGTGGACAGCGCGCCGGAGTGGCGGTGCCGTGCCCTCGCCGGCGAGGTGTCCACGGCAGGTCCGGTCCCGGCCCACGCCGGGGTGGTCGCCTCAGACGTCGCCTCAGACATGGCGACGCTGCCGCAGGATCATCAGGACGAAGACGACCGCACCGATGATGCCGAGGATGAGCGAGACGGGCACCTCGAAGGGCCGGATGATCGTCCGGCCGACCAGGTCGCACGCCGTGACGATGCCGATGCCGAGCAGCGCCACCCAGGGCAGGTTGCTGCGCAGGTTGTCCCCGCGCACCATCGAGACCACGTTGGGCACGATCAGGCCCAGGAACGGCAGGTTGCCGACCACCACGGTGACCACCCCGGTGGCCAGCGCGATCAGACCGGTGCCGAGCAGGATCATCCGGTGGTAGTCCAGCCCGACGTTGGTGGCGATCTCCTCGCCCAGGCCGGCCACGGTGAAGCGGTCGGCGGCGAGGAACACCGCCACGCCGACCAGCAGCACGATCCAGAGGATCTCGTAGGATCCGCGCAGCACCGAAGTGAAGCTGCCGGCGAACCACACCCCCAGGCTCTGCAGCATGTTGGTCTCCAGCGCGATGAAGGACGAGACCGCCCCCACCACGGCGCCGAGCATGATGCCGATGATCGGCACGATCAGCGAGGACCGCAGCGACACCCGGCGCAGGAACAGGAAGAACACCATCGTGCCGAGGAAGGCGAAGACCACCGCGACGACCATTCGGGCCATCAGACCGGCTCCCGGAGCCACGATCATCACGGTGAGCAGGCCCAGCCCGGCCCATTCGGTGGTTCCGGTGGTGGTCGGTTCGACGAACCGGTTCTGGGTGAGCAGCTGCATCACCAGCCCGCTCATCGCCATCGCCGCCCCGGCCAGGACCAGCGCGATGGTGCGGGGGATGCGGGTGATGGCGAACATCTGGTCGCCGTCCTCGGCGCCGAGCACGTCGTAGACGCCGGTGAACAGGGAGACGACGAGCAGTGCGCCGACCACCAGCACGCCGACCAGCAGCTTCCGGTCGACGATCCGGGAGGGCCCGGCGACGTCAGCGGCGGGCGGTGCGCCGGGGATGAGCGTTGTCTGCATGGCACTGCGCCCAGCGGTCAGTTCTGGCCGGTGAGTGCGTCGGCGAATGTGCCGAAGAACTCGGTGTAGGTCTGGATGCCCTCGTTGATGTACGTGTCGGCCGGCAGGTAGACGATGTTGCCCTGCTGGACCGCGGTGACGTTGGCGAGCGCTGCGGAGTCCTCGAGGATCGCGGAGGCAGGCTGCACGTCACCGGTGCCGACGGCCGCGTCACGGTCCAGCACCAGGATCCAGTCGGGGTTGGCGGCGGCGATGGCCTCCACCGAGATGTCGTCCCCCTCGTGGTTGTCACTGGCCTGCTCGACCTGGAGGGCGGGGGTCAGTCCGAGGATGTCGAAGACCGGGCCGAGGGTCCGGCCGACACCCGGGGCGATGTAGCCGATCTCGCCGCCGGAGACATTGACCGCCATCACGGTCTGGGCCGGGTCGTACGCCCCCTTGGCCTCGGCGATGGCCGCGTCCAGGTCGGCACTGAGCTGCTGGGCCTGCGCCTGCTTGCCGAAGATCTCGCCCAGGACGGTGACCTGGCGCTTCAGCTCGGCGTCCAGCGGCTCGCCCTCGCGCGGGTCGAGGTCGATGACGGCGGCCTGCGGAGCCAGGGAGGCGAACTCGTCGCGGTACTGGGCGAAGCGCTGGCCGTTGATGATCAGGTCGGGCTCGACGGCGACGACGGCCTCGAGGTTGGGCTCGCGGTGGTTACCGAGGTCGACGATGTCCGCGTCGGTCGTGTAGCTGACCGTGCTGGGCATCAGCGCCACCGCGCCGGCGCTCAGCTCCACGCCCCAGGAGTCCAGCGTCTCGAAGGTCCGGTTGTCCGTGGCGACGACCGACCGGGGCGGGACCGTGACGGTCTGGGTGCCGTGGTTGTCCTCGACCTCGATGGTCGTCGCACTGGTGGGCGAAGTCTCGGCGCCCACCCCCTGGCCGGCACAGCCGGCCAGCGCGAGCAGCGAGGCGGCGGCCAGCGCCGCCAGGGTCGTGAACCGTCGTTCCGTGCGCATGGGTCGTCCCTTCGAGATGCCAAGTTAGATTAGGCTTACCTAAGCCCACGTTTCGATGGAGCGACCACCCCGCGTTCAGCTCCGCGGCACAGCGCCGGCCGCGACGAACCCCCGGCTTGCATCGGTCGCCGCACGTCTTTCATAATCACCGGAGGTTTATGAGTTATTCACCTTCTCTTATGGGTTGGGTGCTCGCAGCCCACTCCGACAGGAAGGACGCCGATGGCCCGTACGCCGCACGGTGTGTTGATCGGCGCCGTGGCCGCCCTGGTCCTGCTGCTGTCGGCCTGTGCCGGCGGCCCCAGCGACGTTCCCGGCACCCGCTCCACCCCGGCAAGCGGCCCGGTGCTCAACCTGTACGCCTTCTCGGTGGCCAAGCCGGCGTACGACGCGCTGACCGAGGCGTACGCCCGCACCCCGGGGGGATCGCAGGTGACGCTGCTCACCTCCTACGGCGCCTCCGGCGACCAGTCACGCAAGGTCGCCGCCGGAGCGCCCGCCGACATCGTCAGCCTGTCGATCACCCCTGACCTCACCCACCTCGTCGACGCCGGTATGGTCGCCCCGGACTGGGACGCCGGACCGGATCGCGGCGTGCCGCTCAGCTCGGTGGTCGTGTTCGTCGTCCGCGACGGCAACCCGAAGGGCATCCACGACTGGTCCGACCTGCTGCGGCCCGACGTCGACGTCGTCACCCCGAACCCGCTCAGCTCCGGTTCGGCGCAGTGGAACCTGCTGGCGCCGTACGCCGCGGCCAGCCACGGTGGCCAGGACCCGCAAGCCGGGCTGGACTACGTCCGGGCCCTGGTCACCGAGCACGTCAGCACCCGACCGGCCTCCGCATCCGAGGCGACCGAGACCTTCCGGCAGGGACACGGCGACGTGCTGCTGAGCTATGAGAACGAGGCGGTCACCGCGCAACGCAAGGGTGACGCGTTCGACCACGTCGTCCCCCCGCAGACGATCCGGATCGAGAACCCGGTCGCCGTGATCGGGACCGGCCCGCACCGGCGCCAGGCCCAGCGGTTCGTCGACTTCCTGGGGACGCCGGAGGCCCAGCAGGCGCTCGCCACGGCCGGCTACCGACCGGTCGACCCGGCCATCGCCCGGGCGTACGCGGCCGACTACCCGGCCCCGGACCGGCTGTGGACCGTCGACGACCTCGGCGGCTGGCCCACCGTGACCAAGGAACTGTTCGCCCAGGACACCGGGGCGATCACCCAGATCTACCGCGAGGCGACCCGGTGAGCACGTCCGGCCCGGCCCGTACGACCCCCACCAAGCGCCGCCGGTTGAGCCTGGGCGGGATCACCCCGGCGACGCTCGGCCTGGTCGTGCTGTGGGTCAGCGTCCTGGTCGCGCTACCGGTCGCCGCCCTGATCGCGCTCAGCCTGACCGGTGGACCGACCGGGTTCGTCGCGGCGATCACCCGGCCGAGCGCCCTGAACACGCTGGCCCTCACCGTCGGACTCGCCGCGGTGGTCAGCCTGGCCAACGCCGTGATGGGCACGGTCATCGCCTGGGTACTGGTCCGCGACGACTTCCCCGGCAAGCAGGTCGTCGACGCGATCATCGACATCCCGTTCGCCCTGCCGACCATCGTGGCCAGCATCGTGCTGCTGTCGCTGTACGGGCCGGAGAGCCCGATCGGGCTGCAGCTGTCCGGGACGCGCGTCGGCGTGATGCTCGCCCTGGCCTTCGTCACGCTGCCGTTCGTGGTCCGGGCGGTGCAGCCGGTGCTGCGCGAGCTGGACCGCGAGGCCGAGGAGGCCGCGGCGTCGCTGGGCGCACCCGGCTGGACGATCTTCCGCCGAATCGTCTGGCCGGTACTGCTGCCGGCCGTCGCGAGTGGGACCGGACTCTCGTTCGCCCGGGCGATCGGCGAGTTCGGCTCGGTGGTCCTGATCGGCGGCAACCTGCCCGGACGCACCCAGGTCGCCTCCCAGTACATCCAACAGTTGATCGAGGCCGGCGACCAGGCCGGTGCGGCCGCCGTCTCGGTCGTGCTGCTGGCGATCTCGTTCGTCGTGCTGTCGGTGCTGCGGGTCACCTCCAGTCGGATGCAGCAGCGCGAGGAGTCGGCATGAAGCAGTCGCGCGCCCTCCGGATCGGCCTGCGGACCCTCACCGTGGCCTACCTGGGGCTGCTGGTCGCCGTCCCGGTCGCGATGATCCTGTTCCGCGCGTTCCAGCCCGGGCTGCGGACCTGGTGGCAGTGGGTCACCACGCCCGCCGCGATCTCAGCCCTCAACCTGACCCTGCTGATCATCGTCATCGTCGTCCCGCTGAACATGGTCTTCGGGGTGATCACCGCGCTGGCCCTGGCCCGCGGCCGATTCCCCGGCCGGTCGCTGCTGCAAACCGTGGTGGACCTGCCGTTCGCGGTGTCCCCGGTCGTCGCGGGCGTGGCGATGATCGCACTGTGGGGCATCAACGGCTGGTTCGCGTTCCTGCCCGAGAACGGCATCCGGATCATCTACGCCCTGCCCGGCATGGTGCTCGCCACCTCGTTCGTCACCCTGCCGTTCGTGGTCCGCGAGGTCGAGCCGGTGCTGCGGGAGATCGGCACCGACCAGGAACAGGCCGCCGCCACCCTCGGCGCCAACCGGTTCCAGATCTTCTGGCGGATCACCCTGCCGTCGATCCGCTGGGGCCTGACGTACGGCACCGTGCTCACCATTTCCCGGGCGCTCGGCGAGTACGGCGCGGTGCTGCTGGTGTCCTCCAACCTGCCGGGCGTCTCCCAGACCCTCACCCTGCTGGTGCACGCCCGCTTCGTCGACGACCACAACGTGTACGGGGCGTACGCGGCCTCCACGGTCCTGATGGGCCTGGCCCTGCTCACCCTGCTCGTCACCACGCTCCTGGACCGCTGGAGGAAGCAACGATGATCACCATCACCGACGCCACCAAGGACTTCGACGACTTCCGCGCGCTCGACCACGTCAGCCTCGAGGTGCCCAGCGGTTCACTGACCGCCCTGCTCGGCCCGAGCGGCTCGGGCAAGTCGACGCTGCTGCGCGCCATCGCCGGCCTGCAGGGCATCGACACGGGGCGGATCGAGATCGCCGGAGTGGATGTCACCGACGTGCCGCCGCAGCGGCGCGGGATCGGGTTCGTCTTCCAGCACTACGCCGCCTTCCGGCACCTGACGGTCCGGGACAACGTGGGCTTCGGCATGTCGATCCGCAAGGAACCCAAGGCCGAGATCCGCCGCCGGGTCGACGAACTGCTCGAACTGGTCGGGCTCGGCGGGCTGCAGGACCGCTACCCCGCCCAGCTGTCCGGCGGCCAGCGGCAGCGGATGGTGCTGGCCCGCGCACTGGCGATCCGCCCGGAGGTGATGCTGCTCGACGAGCCGTTCGGGGCCCTGGACGCCCAGGTCCGCGCCGAACTGCGCGAGTGGCTGCGCCGGCTGCACGACGAGGTGCACGTCACCACGATCCTGGTCACCCATGACCAGGAGGAGGCCCTCGACGTGGCCGACCACATCGCCGTGCTCAACCACGGTCGGGTCGAACAGGTCGGTCACCCGGTGGACCTCTACGACCACCCGGCCAACTCGTTCGTGATGGGCTTCCTGGGCTCGGTGTCCCGGCTCGGCGACACGCTCGTACGCCCGCAGCACATCGAGCTGCAGAAGCTTGCCCCCGGGCAGGAGCCGCAGGTCGGCGACTGGTCGGAGGCACGGGTCACCGTCCGCGCCGTGGTCGAGCGGGTCACCCACCTCGGCTTCGAGACCCGGGTGGAGCTGGTCAGGCTGCCCGACGGGGACCGCTTCACCGCCGCCCTGACCCGCAAGGTCGCCAACGAACTGGACCTGGCCGCCGGCGACGCGGTGCTGGCCACCGCGGACCGTACGCCGGAGCAGGACGGGTTCACGGACTGGACGATCTGAGGCGCGGATGTTGGGGTGCCCTGTGCCGGCCAAACCGAGTTCCGGCCGCGGATGTTGTGGCCCGCCGCGGACGTTACTGGCGGCTCCCCGGATAGCCGCGGACGCTATCGACAGCCGCTGCAGTCGTACGGTCCGCGGCAACCGATAGGGTCCGCGGCCGTTCCGGAACATCCGCAGCTGGGTCTAGGATCCGCGGCCGTGCGGGGTGCCGTGCGGGGCCGTGCGGAGGGCCGTACGAAGAGGCTGTGCGGGGCCGTGCGGGGGTGCCGTACGGAGGGACCGTACGGGGGAACCGTACGGGGGAACCGTGCGGGGGAACCGTACGGGGGAACCGTGCGGGGCTGGACACCCCGGAAGACCCGAGGAACGGAACGGTCCCCTTCTCGGCCGGGGATTCAGGGGTTAGTGTTCCAAATCACACCGGTTCGGCTCTCCTCGATAGGACAAATGAGGTTAGCCTTACCTGCATCGGCAACGGAGCCGAACTCAGCGAACCGAGGTGCCCATGTCACAGATCACCGTGCTCCTGTCCGAACGGACAGTCGACCACCACCCCACCGTCGCGTCCGGCGGCCTCGCGCTGCGTGGCCTGCACCAGCTCGGGGAGGGTGAGACCGCCGTCATCACGGGCGTCTCCCCGGCCCCCGATGCGGCAACCGCACGCCGGCTGTTCGACCTGGGCTTCACGCCCGGGACCACGGTGAGCAAGGTACGTCGGGCACCGTTCGGTGGCCCCTCGGTCTACCGCGTCGCCGACTACGAGATCGCCCTGCGTCCGGCCCAGGCCCGGACGATCGCGATCGACACCACTGCCGCAGCATGAGCCACGCCCACCACGGCGGCGGGTCCACGGTCACGCTCGACGCTCCCCGGATCGCCCTGGTCGGCAGCCCGAACTCCGGCAAGTCCACCCTGTTCAATGCCCTGAGCGGCCTGCACACCCGGACCGGCAACTACCCCGGGGTCACCGTGGCCCGCTCCGAAGGGCTGGTGCAGACGCCGGCCGGCCGGGTGATCGTCGAGGACCTGCCCGGCACGTACAGCCTGGACCCGATCAGCCCGGACGAGAAGGTGGTCGAGGAGGTCCTCGACCCCGAAGACACCGTCCACCCGACTCCCCACGCCCTCATCGCGACCGTCGACGCGACCACCCTGCGCCGCTCCCTCGGCCTGGTCGCCCAGGTGCTGGCCGTCGGCCTGCCGACCACCGTCATCGTGACGTTCACCGATGAACTGGCCCGCCGCAACGGACGCCTCGACCTCGCCGCACTCGAACGCGCCCTCGGGGTGCCGGTCCGGGCGATCTCCGCCGGCGACCCGCGCGCCACCGCCGAACTGCGCGACCACCTCGACCACGTCGAGCACTGGTCGACCCCGCTGGTGCCGCCGCCGACCGACCCGGACGAGGTGACCGGCTGGATCTCCTCGTTGCTCGACTCGGCCGGCTACCGCGTGCCGGAGGTCGACGCCCGGACCCGGCGGATCGACGACGTCCTGCTGCACCCGGTCTGGGGCACGATCGTCTTCTTCGTCACGATGTTCGCCTTCTTCCAGGTGATCTTCACCGTCGCCGCGCCCCTGCAGGGCGGGGTCCAGGCCTTCTTCGACTGGCTGGCCGGGCTGGCCCAGGCGTACGTCCCGATCGACTGGCTCGCCCGCTTCCTTGCCCAGGGACTGATCGGCGGCGTCGGCGCAGTGGTCGTCTTCCTGCCGCAGATCGCGCTGCTGTTCCTGCTGATCTCGATCCTCGAGGGCACCGGCTACATGTCACGGGCCGCGTTCCTGATGGACCGGGTGATGGCGAAGGCCGGCCTGGAGGGGCGGGCGTTCGTCGCGCTGCTGTCCTCACTGGCCTGCGCGATCCCCGGCATCATGGCGACCCGCTCGCTGCCGAGCGCCAAGGACCGGCTGGCCACGATGATGGCGGCCCCGCTGATGACCTGCTCGGCCCGGCTGCCGGTCTACGTGATGCTGATCAGCCTGCTGGTGCCGTCCGGGATCCGCCTCGGACCGATCGGTGCGCAGGGCGCGGTGATGTTCGCCCTGTACGTGGGAGGGGCGCTCGCCTCGATGGGCACCGCCTGGTTCTTCAGCAAGGTGACCGGGCGTCGGCAGGGGCAGTTGCCCTTCTACATGGAGATGCCGCCCTACCGGATGCCGAAGGCCTCGACCGTCTGGCATGCGGTGTGGGACGCCTGCGCGGCGTTCCTGCGCAAGATGAGCACGATCATCCTCGGCGCGACCGTGGTGATGTGGCTGCTGCTGAGCCTGCCGATGCCCTCGGCCCAGCGGCTGCAGGACGCCGGGGTCGACCCGGCCGACCAGACCGCCGTCGCGACGTACACCCTGAACCACTCGGCGGCCGCCGCGCTCGGCAAGGCGATCGAACCGGTCTTCGAGCCGCTCGGCTTCGACTGGCGGATCAACATCGGCATCATCTCCGCGGTCTCCGCCCGCGAGACGTTCGTCTCGACGATGGGCCAGGTGGCCGCGGCCAGCGACCCCGCGGACCCGGGCACCGCCCTGCACAGGATGACCGTCGACGACGGGCCGCGGGCCGGGGAGCCGCTGTTCACCGCGCCGGTGGTCGCCGCACTGATGGTGTTCTTCATGTTCGCGCTGCAGTGCCTGTCGACCATGGCGGTGATGCGCCGGGAGACCGGGACGTGGAAGTGGCCACTGATCGCGTGGGGCTACATGTTCGTGCTGGCGTGGGTGTTCGCGTTCCTGACCCGGCTCGTGGTCGGGGCACTGGTGTGATCGTGGCGCATCCCGTCCCCCTGCACCCCGAGGCCACCGGGGACCCCCGCACGGTGCGCTGGGTCGTTCCCGCGGGAACGCTCGGCTTCGTCGGCGAACCGCGCCTCCTCCCACCGGCCCTGCGGGCGCTGGTCGACGACGGCACGCTCACGGCGGTGCTCGTCGAACCGGCGGCCGTGCTGCTCACCACCGACCGCGACTGGCGTACGGTCGGCGCGATCGTCCGGACGGCCTTGGCCGCGGCCCTGGCGGATCCGGCCGGCTGGCAGCCCCCGGCTCGGCCGGCGTCGGTGCTGGGGGCGGCGGTGGAGGAGGTGATCGCCGGCGAGGTGGGGGCGTACGTACGCTCCCACGGCGGCAGTGCGCGGCTGGTGAAGGTCGAGGGATCGCGGGCCACGATCGCCCTGGAGGGGGCGTGCTCGGGCTGTCCGGCGCGCGGGGCGACGCTGGGCCTGCGCTTCGGCCGGGCCGTCGGGGCGCTCTGCCCCGGCGCCGAGGTGGTGCTGGAGGAGAACGGGAAGCCGTTGCTGTTGCGCTGGGGGGACGTTTTCGGCAGTTAGGTGACTTTAGGAGATCTCCCTAAACCTGCCTAACTGTCCTAACATGGGTTCATGGACCCGATCCGAAATCCCTACACGCCGAACGCTGGCGCAGCCCCCTTGGTTCTGGTCGGTCGCGATGACCAGCTCAAGTCCTTCGACCTGCTCCTGGCTCGCCTACAGCGGGGATACACAGAGCAATCCATGATCATCACTGGCCTACGCGGTGTCGGGAAGACAGTGCTGTTGGGTCGCTTCAGGCAAAAGGCTCTCGCTGCAGAGTGGGTTGTGGTCGAGATCGAGGTCAGCAAGCACGATGATGACAAGTTCCGCATGTTGCTGGCCCACAAGTTCCGGACGACATTGTTTGAACTCTCGCCACGATCCCGGTGGGGCGATCGGTTCCGCAGAGCGGCGGCAGTGCTGAAGTCGTTCAGCCTGTCGGTGGACCCCCTGGGCACCATCACGGCAGGACTCGATGTCGAGGCGGCCGAGGGCTCGGCTGATAGCAATAACCTTGAGCTCGATGTAACCGAACTGCTCGTGGCCATCGGCGAAGCGGCCCAGGAGCGTTCACGCGGCGTGGTTCTCCTGTTGGATGAGGTGCAATTCCTCAGCGAAAAGCAATTGGAAGCCCTTATTGTTGGCCTTCACAAGGTCGTCCAGCGCAGCCTGCCGGTCACCTTGGTGGGCGCTGGTCTACCCCAGATCGCCGAGTTGGCCGGTGACGCCAAGTCGTACGCGGAGCGGCTCTTCAAGTTCCCCGAGATCGGAAACCTGGATGCACCCAGTGCCCGGGAAGCCCTGAGCGGGCCCGCTCGGGCCGAAGATGCATCGTTCGACGACCTCGCGCTTGAGAGGGCATTGGAAGTCACGGGTAGGTATCCATACTTCATTCAAGAGCTTGGGTCGGCTGCCTGGGGAGTGGCCGAGGGGCCACGCATCACGCTCGAAGACATCGAGCAGGCCGAGCAGATCTACCAGTCGCGCCTCGACACGTCGTTCTTCCGTGTGCGCTTGGATCGATGCACCACGCGGCAGAGACAGTATCTGCGAGCTATGGCGGAGTTGGGTGGATCACCCCAGAAGGCTCAGGACGTTGCGTCCGTCATGGGAAAGCAATCAACGCAGGTGGCGCCCTTCAGAGCAGAGCTGATCGCCATGGGACTGCTTTACACCCCGGAGCATGGTTACGCAGCCTTTACCGTGCCCCATTTCGATCGCTACATGAAGCGCATCATCCCCACATTCTCCATGGATTGAGCACCGCGACAGGCGGCGCCGCCCTCACTCCTCGATCCGGGGCAGCTCCGAGGTCTGCAGCGAGGCGTCCGGGTCGACCCACCCCTCCCCGTCCGACCGTGGCTGCTCACGGGCCGGCCTCCCCAGCACCGGGATCACCCGCGGCAGCAGGCCCCGACTGCGCTCCTCGGCCAGCCGGCCGGCGGCGCTGCGGCGCTCCTCGTGCTCCAGTTCAGCGACGACCTGGCGCAGCACCCCGAGGATCGAGCCGCGGAGCAGCCACAGCCCCCGCTCGCGGGACGGGTCGACGGTCATCAGGTCGGCCAGCATCGCCCGCGCCTCGCCGAGCTGCTCGAGGGCCTCGTCCAACTCCTGCTGCGAATCATGCTCGCTGCCGACCACCTCGGCCTCCACGAACCGTCCGTACGCCGCGATACAGTCCGCCAAGGTGTCCAGCACCCACGCGAACGCGGGCCGGACCTCCTCCCCGTACCCGTCGTCGGGCGTCTGCTGCGCCGGCGCCTCCAGCGAAACCACGTGGAACAGGTTCCGCACGTCCAGCACGATCCGTTCCAGCGTGGCCACCCCGAGGGAGAGCACCGGCCCGACGTCGGTCGTGGTGAGGGCGCGCGCGTTCATCCGGCGCGCCTCCCGGGCCTCGGCGACCTGGGTGGCGGCCTGGGCGACGTCCGCGCTGAGGCCGCGCGCCTCGGCCAGCCACTCCTCCGCGGTCCTCCGGTGGATGGGTTCGGTCCGCATCGACTCGGCCGCGCGGGTGAGCAGGTTCGCCGTGCCCGCCGCCACCCGGCGGATCTGGCGCGCGGCCCGGCGGCTCGGCACCGGTGCCGGCAGCAGCACGACGAACAGGAACCCGATCGCCGCGCCGACCAGGGTGGTGAGGATCCGGTTCTCCACCGCCACGGATTGACCCTGGACGGCAAGGATCAGCATTGCGCTGATCGGGGTCTCCAGGGCCTGCTCGCCGAGCCGGAACACCTTGGCCGCGATCAGCGCCAATGCCACCGCGATGCCAAGGCTCCACCAGGACAGCCCGACGAAGTGCGAGACCAGCACGGCCAGCATCACGCCGGTGACCACCGCGCCGATCCGTACGACCATGCTGCGCAGGGTGCCGAGGTTGGTGCCCTGGACGACCAGCAGGGCGGTCAGGGCGCCGGTCAGGTCCGGCGGGCCCTGGACGAAGGGGATGCTCGCGGCGTACGCGAGGACCGTGGCGGTGGTGAGTCTCGTGACCCACCCCACGGTCGGCCACAGCCGGCTCGGGACATCCTGCCAGCGGCGCGGATGCGCGGGCCAGAGGCGCTCGAACAGCGCCCAACCGATGTCAGCAACCCGGGACACGGATCCAGCGTAGGTGCCGGTCGGCTCTTCCTCCTGGCGCAGGTCCTGGCCTGAGGTGGCACATAGGTCACTGTTGACGTGGTGACCATCACGACATCTTCTCTACGGCACCAGTAGTATTCGAATACGGGCGGGGGTATCGTCGAACCATGAGACGCCTCCTCATCCTCGGTGCCGGAACAGCCGGCACGATGCTCGCGAACCACCTGCGCCGCGAGCTCGACGCGCAGTGGTCGATCACCATCGTCGACCGCGACAACGACCACCGGTACCAACCCGGCTACCTGTTCATCCCGTTCGGCAAGTCCACTGCCGAGCGGGTCACCAAGCCCCGCGACGAGCAGCTCCCCTCCGGGGTCGACTACCTGCGTACGGAGATCCGCACGGTGCGCCCGGACGACAACGAGGTCGACCTGGCCGACGGCGGGGTCCTCGGCTACGACTGGCTGCTCATCGCGACCGGCGCGACCATCCGGCCTGACCTCACTCCGGGCATGGCCGACGGGCCCCTGTGGCAGACGAAGATCTTCGACTTCTACACCGTCGAGGGCGCGACCGCGCTGCACGAGGCACTGTCCGGCTTCGAGGGCGGCAGGCTGCTGGTCCACATCACCGAGATGCCGATCAAGTGCCCGGTCGCGCCGCTGGAGTTCGCCTTCCTCGCCGACGATTACTTCCGTCGCCGCGGCATCCGGCACAAGGTCGACATCACGTACGTGACGCCGCTGGACGGCGCGTTCACCAAGCCGGTCGCCTCGCGCGAACTCGGCGACCTGCTCGAGGACCGGTCGATCAGGCTGGCCCCGGACTTCTCGGTGGAGCGGATCGACAACGACCACTCCACCCTGGTGTCGTACGACGGGCGTGAGCTGCCCTTCGACCTGCTGGTGACGGTGCCGCTCAACACCGGCCAGCAGTACGTGTTCGATTCGGGGATCGGCGACGAGTCCGGCTTCATCCCGGTCGACAAGCACACGCTCCGGTCGACCGCGTACGACAACATCTTCGTGCTCGGCGACGCGAGCAACATCCCGACCTCCAAGGCCGGGGCGGTGGCGCACTTCAGCGTCGAAACGTTCCTGGCGAACTTCCGGGCGGCGATCGCCGGCCGGCCGCTGCCGGAGTCCTTCGACGGGCACGCGAACTGCTTCGTCGAGTCCGGTCGTGGCCAGGCGCTGCTGCTCGACTTCAACTACGACACCCAGCCGCTGACCGGCACCTACCCCCTCCCGGCGGTCGGCCCGCTGAAGCTGCTCGGCCGTTCCCGGATGAACCACCTGGGCAAGCTCGGCTTCGAGCAGATCTACTGGCGGATGCTGCTGCCGGGCCGCCGTCTGCCCGTCCCCACCAAAATGTCGCTGGCCGGCAAGCACCAGGAGGACTGACATGGCCACCAACACGCTCAACAGCCGCAGCTTCGAGGTCAACGAGGAGGGGTTCTTCACCGACCGCGACCAGTGGAGCGAGGAGCTCGCCGTCGATCTGGCCGCCCTGATCGACATCGACATGGACGAGGCGCACTGGGCCCCGATCCGCTTCATGCGACAGGACTCGGCGACCACCGGCGTCACCCCCACGCTGCGCCGGATGCAGGCCGTCGGCGGTTTCGACGTCAAGGAGCTCTACCGGCTCTTCCCGGTCAAGCCGGCCAAGAAGATGGCCTGGCTGGCCGGCCTTCCCAAGCCCGTCGGCTGCGTCTAGGAGGACCCGATCATGGCTGACATCCCCGCAGGATTCATCATCCCGGACTTCGGTCCGCGCCCGGTCGCGCGGACCGCCACCACGGTTGCCGAGGGGCCCGCCCCGGTCTCCACCGGCCCGCGCAAGATCGCCTTCATCTGCTCCAAGGGCAACCTGGACATGGCCTACCCCGCCCTGATCATGGGCAACGCCGCGCTCGGGGAGGGGGCCGAGGTACACGTCTTCTTCACCTTCTGGGGCCTGGACATCATCAACAAGAAGCTGAACCACAAGCTGCAGTTCACGATGAGCGGCAACACGGCGATGCACATGCCCGGTCTGGGCCGGCTCCGGCCGGGGCTGGAGCACCGTTCGATGCCCCAGCAGCTCGGCGGCCTGCCCGGGATGACCGCGTACGCCACCCGGATGATGAAGCAGCAGATGGCCGACCTGGAGATCCCCGACATCCCCGAGTTCCTCGACCTGATGGCGGCGGCCGGCGCCCACTTCTATGCCTGCAAGCTGACCTTCGACATGAACAAGATGCTCGAGGCCGACCTGCACGAGGCCTGCGAGGGGGTGATCTCCGCCTCGGACTTCATCGAGATCAGCGAGGGGGCCCAGGTGATCTTCGTGTGAGCCGCTACGGGCGCCGGGTCATCGCCAGCACGTCCAGGGCGTCGTCGAGCTGGGCCTCGGTGAGCATCCCCCGCTCGACGAAGCCCAGCTCGAGCACCACCTGACGGATCGTCTTGTCCTCCTGCAGCGACAGCTTGGCCACCCGGGCGGCGTTCTCGTAGCCGATGTAGCGGTTCAGCGGGGTGACGATCGAGGCCGACGACTCGGCGTACGTACGGCACCGGTCGACGTCGGGCACGATCCCGGCGACGGTGCGATCGGCGAACAGCCGGGACACGTTGGCGAGCATCCGGATCGACTCGAGCAGGTTGTTGCCCATCATCGGGATCATCACGTTGAGCTCGAAGGCGCCGGTGGTGCCGGCGTACGCGACGGCCGCATCGTTGCCGATCACCTGGCCGCCGACCTGGATCATCGCCTCGCAGAGGACCGGGTTGACCTTGCCCGGCATGATCGAGGAGCCCGGCTGCAGGTCCGGCAGCCGGATCTCCGACAGGCCGGTGCGCGGCCCCGAGCCCATCCAGCGGATGTCGTTGGCGATCTTGATCAGCGACACCGCGATGGTCCGCAGCACCCCGGAGGCCTCGACCAGCGAGTCGCGGGCCGACTGGGCCTCGAAGTGGTTGCGGGCCTCGTGCAGCGGCAGGTCGGTGGTGCGGGCCAGTTCCTCGATCACCAGCTGGGCGAAGCCGGCCGGGGTGTTGATGCCGGTCCCGACCGCGGTGCCGCCGAGCGGCAGTTCACAGACCCTCTCCAGGCTGCCCCAGATCCGCTCGATGCCGAAGTTGACCTGGCTGGCGTAGCCGCCGAACTCCTGGCCCAGCGTCACAGGGGTCGCATCCATCAGGTGCGTACGGCCCGACTTCACCACGGTGGCGAACTCCTCGGCCTTCCCGGACAGCACCGTGGCGAGGCGCTGCAGCGCCGGGTACAGGTCGTACTTGAGCGCTGATCCGACCGCCAGGTGCACCCCGGTCGGGAACACGTCGTTGGAGGACTGGGAGGCGTTCACGTCGTCGTTGGGGTGCACGGGGCGGCCCAGCCGCTGGCCGGCGAGGGTCGCCAGCACCTCGTTCATGTTCATGTTGGTCGAGGTGCCCGAACCGGTCTGGAACACGTCCACCGGGAATTGCCCCAGGTGGCGGCCCTCGATCACCTCGTCAGCCGCGTCTCGGATCACCAGCGCGGTGTCCGGGTCGAGGACCCCGAGCATCTGGTTGGCGCCGGCCGCGGCCTTCTTGACCCGGGCCAGGGCGATCAGCAGGGTCGGGTCGATCCGGCGGCCGGAGATCGGGAAGTTCTCCACGGCTCGCTGGGTCTGGGCCTGGTAGAGCGCGTTGGCGGGCACCTTGACCTCGCCCATGGTGTCGTGTTCGATGCGGAACTCGGTCTCACTCATGGCTCCAGTGTCTCCCGCGGTTCCCGTCGGCGGCCAGTCTGCGTAGTCTCGTGCCATGCCGAAGACAACCGACCTGGACACCTTCGCCGAGGCGTACGCCGCCGGTGCGCCGGTGATCGACGTCCGCGAACCCGAGGAGTACGCACAGGCCCACCTGTCCGGTGCCCTGCTGATGCCCCTGTCGACGGTGCCCGGCCGCGCCCACGAGCTCGATCCGGACACCACCACGTACGTGATCTGCCAGGCCGGGTACCGCTCGCTGCAGGCCGTACAGGCGCTCGCGGCGGCCGGCTACGACGTGGTCAACGTCGCCGGCGGCATGAACGGGTGGATCCAGCAGGGCAGGTCGTACGACGCCGGTCCGGCCCGACAATAGACTGGGCGCATGACCGAGAGCCCTGTTCGCCCCGTCGTCGTCGGCTACGACTCCTCCGAGATCTCCGCGAAAGCGGTGCACTGGGCCGCCGGGACCGCCGAGCGCCTGGGTCGGCCGCTGAAGGTGGTCTCGGCCCGGGAGAACGAGGCCACGCCGATCCGCAGCACCGAGGCGGTCGAGGCGGTCCGGGCGAGCAAACCCGACCTGGAGGTCACCGGGGAGGACCCGCTCGGCTCCGGTGCCGGCGTGATGGTGCGGGCCGGCGAGGACGCCAGCATGGTGGTGATGGGCAATCGCGGCCGCGGCCGGATCACCTCCGCACTGCTCGGCACCGTGTCGATGACCACCGCCCAGCACGCGCCGTGCCCGGTGGTGATCGTCCACGGCGAGGACGTGACCGACCGCGCCCCCCAGCGGATCGTCGTCGGTGCCGATGGCTCCCCCTCCAGTACCGCGGCCCTCGACTTCGCCCTGTCACTGGCCGGTCAGGGCAGCACGGTGTACGTGGTCCTGGCCTGGTCGACGATGGCCGCGGACTCCACCGATCCGGTCCCGGCGGTGGCCCAGGTGCTGCTGGAGCAGACCCTCGCCGGCCGCAGCAAGGAGGGCGTGACCATCGAGTTGGTCGCCCGCCCCGGCAGCCCGCGCACCGTGCTGGTGCAGCTCAGCGAGGAGGTCGACCTGCTGGTGGTCGGCCGCCGCGGCAAGGAGGGCTTCCGTGGGCTGAACCTCGGCTCGACCGCCCAGCACGCGCTGTACGGGGCGAAGTGCCCGGTCGCGGTGGTCACCGCGATTCGCTGACCGGTCGGCGGTCGAGGCGATTCACCAGCCGGCCGCGGCCTGGTTCTGTAATCTGCTGAGGGGGTTCATCGGCGGCAGCGGGCGGAGGGCGGAATGGCGATCAGCGCGGCGCTGCAACGGATCGAGGCCGTCATCGCAGCCTCGCCCGAGCCGGTCCGGGACGCCGCCGACGCCCATCCGGTCCTGCTCGGCATCGCCGAGGTGCTGAGTTCGCCCCCGTACGCGGTGGTCGGCCCGCAAGCGCGGTTGCGCTGGCTGGTGGGCGACACGATGGTCGAGGCCGGCGTCGACCGCTGGCTGGACACCTGGGAGATCGGCTACCGTGCCTTCCCGTACGAACCCGACATCAGCCGGAACGAGTACCTGGCGTTCGAGTACGCCAGTACGGAGGTCACCCCGCCGTACCTGTGGTCGCTGGACCTGGCCGAGCGGTCCCCGCTCAGCTGGCAGCCGACGCCCTTCCCGCTGCCCGGCTGGTCACAGATCGCCACCGAGCTGGGCTACCTGGTCGGGATCCTGCCGAAAGACCTGGCCACGATCCCGCCGCAATGGTTCAACGCCCCGGTGGTGCTGACCAGCACCCTGGCCGGCACGGACGTCGAGGCCCGCGCCGATCGCCACGGGCTGGTGGTGCAGGCGCCCAGCGTCCGGGTCGAGCTCGACCCGGAGCGGGCCTATCTGGCCAGTGCGGTCCTTGGCCGCGCCTGGGCCACCGTGTACGCGGCCCGGCCGCCCGGGGCCCTGCGCCTCTCGGTCGCGCCGACCGTCCCCGCCTTCCGGCTGCTGGCCGAGCCTCGGGACGACGGGCCCGGTTCCCGGGTGCCACCGCCGGCGTTGTTCGCCGACCTGGCCTCCTTCGAGGGTCCGGCCGTGTCCTCCCGCGCCCCGGGCCCGGACGGCGGGCCGTTCGTGGCCACGTACGCCACCCCCGAGCAGGGTGCGGCCCTGGTCGTCGAGGCGGTCGACGGAGGGGTCCCGGCGTTCCTGGCCCACCACCGGCTGGCGGACAGCACCCACCGGGTCGGCCTGCCCGAGCTGCGCGCCGAGGAGGGCTGGCGGGTGCGGATCCGCAGCGGGACCATGCAGTTGACCCTGCTGGAGAGCCACCACCACCCGGCGGCGGTCCTCGACTACACCCGCCGCCTGCTGGACCGGCTGGAGGACGCGTACGGCACCCCCTGGGGTTCCAGCCTCGACTCCCGGTCCCGGCTCGGCCGGACCTGGCGGGTCGGCGAGATGGCGGTCCGTGCCGGTTCATCGGGGAACGCGGCCATGGTCGAGATCACCTCGTACCGGGACCTGGTCACCTACCACTTCGGCTGAGCGTTCCGAACCGGTTACTCGTGGGGGGTATTCACCTGTCGGACCACTCGTAGGCTGGGTCACATTCGTCGTCCCAGCGTTGTCGTGTCCTCCCACACGCCTCGACCCGATGACCCCGTCACCGTCTCGGAAGGTCTTCGCTGTGTTCACGTTCGCCGATACACCGGTGAAATTCGTCGGTCTGCTCATCCTGTTCGTCTTCTGCACCGGGTGGAGCCTCTACGAGCTCTCCCGCAAGCAGGACACCACCCAGCGCATCTCGAATGTGCTGCACCTGGTCATGTCCGTGGTGATGCTGTTGATGGTGTCCAAGGTCACCTGGGCGCCGGTGAGGACCAGCGGTGCCGGTCCGCTGCTGATCGCCCTGTTCGTCGCCTCGGTCCTTTGGTTCGTCGTCCTGGCGGTGACCCGCAAGGGCGCCCGCCTGCACTTCGCCGGCCACGCGCTGATGTTCGGCGCGATGGCCTGGCACCTGGTCGGCATGCAGGTCAAGATGGCCGGCATGCAGCACGGCGCCGGCGGCATGCCGCACGGCATGGAGGGCATGGGCCAGGCGCCGATGCCGCAGCCGATGGTCGCCCAGCCCGGTGAGCCGATGTGGATCATGGCCGTCGTCGGCATCCCGTTCATGCTCTACCTGCTGATCGCCTCGGTCCGCGACCTGCGCGACGCGCTCCGGCGCCCGACCGGCATCGAGGAGCACGCGCACCACCATGCCCCCGAGCACGAGCACGCCCTGGTCGGTGCGGGTGCCCCGGTCGCCGAGGCGGAGCCGCAGCTGTCGATCACCTGCCACGAGGTGCGCCCGGTCGGCTCGACGACCTTCCGCCTGGCGGCGCTGGCCGGCTTCGCGATGAACTTCGGCATGTTCTGGATGTCGACCGGCCTGCTGGTCCCGATCCTGCCCTGGATGAAGCTGCTGGCGTTCTGAGTCGTACGCGTCGTACGCCGGCCGGGGGTCACTCGGTCGGCGTGCCCAGCAGGTACCTCCCGAAGTGCGGCACGGTGAACTGCACCTTGCCGCGCTCCCCGGAGTAGACCAGCCCCTTCTTCATCAGCGAGTCCCGCGCCGGGGACAGGCTCTGCGGCTTGCGGTCCAGGTGCGCGGCGACCTCGGCGGTGCCGACCGGCTCCTCGCCGCCGACCTCCGCCATCGCCCGCAGGTACTCCCGCTCCCCCGGCGTGGCCCGCTCGAAGCGCGACCCGAAGAACCCCACCCCCAGCTCGGCCTCGGCCTGCGGCACCGCGACGCTGACGTCCTCGGCGCAGATCGGTGAGGCGGTGGCCGCATCCCAGACCGCCTTGCCGTACGCCTGGATGAAGTAGGGGTAGCCGCCGGTCGCCTCGTACAGGGCCTCCAGCGCCGCCGGCTCGTACGCCGCGTCCTCGTCGGCGGCCGGCTCGACCAGCGCGGCGTCGGCCGCGTCCCGGGCCAGCCGGTCGATCCGTACGTAGCGGAACAGCCGCTCGCTGTAGGACTTGGAGGCCGACAGGATCGCCGGCAGGTGCGGCAGGCCGGCACCGACGACGACCAGCGGCAGCCCCTGCTGGCTCAGCTCGTGGCAGGCCGCGCAGACCGCGGACACGTCCTCGGGCTCGAGGTCCTGCATCTCGTCGACGAAGACCGCCACGCCGGTGCCGAGGTCGGCCGCCAGCCCGCCGATGTCGGTGAACACCTCGACCAGGTCGATCTCGATGTCCCCGGAGTCGGCGCGGCCGCGGGTCGCGGCGGCGGTGATCCCCGGATTCCAGCGGTCCCGCAGCTTGGTGCCCGGTTTGGCGTCCGCCTCGACGAAGGATCGTACGGTGCCGAGCACCAGCTCGGTCTGCGAGGGATGGCCGAGCTCGCGGACCGCCATGTGCAGCGCGGCACCGAGGGTGCGGCGCAGCGACTGGCCGGGGCGGGCCTCGAACTTGCCGGTGCCCCAGCCGGCGCGGACGGCCGAGGAGCGCAGGGTGTTGAGCAGCACGGTCTTGCCGACGCCGCGCAGGCCGGTGAGCACCATGGAGCGTTCCGGGCGGCCCTTGGCGATCCGGGCGAGCACCACGTCGAAGGCCCGCAGTTCGTCGTCCCGACCGGTGAGGGCGGGCGGGCGCTGTCCGGCCCCGGGGGCGTACGGGTTCTGGATCGGGTCCACGATGCCACTCTATGGCCGGGTCTACCCGGGAACCGATAGTGACCCAGACGCGTGTCGAATCAGCCGCGGCATATCTTGGCTGGCATGCACGAACAACTCGCCGCGGCGCTCGGCGCCTATCGCGGAGCCTCCCCCCTCGTCCAGTGCCTGACCAACTCCGTGGTGACCAACATCACCGCCAACGTGCTGCTGGCCTCGGGCGGCACTCCCGCGATGGTCGACAATCCGCACGAGGCCGGCGAGTTCGCGGCGATCGCCGGGGCCGTGCTGGTCAACCTCGGCACCCCCCAGGAGCACACCGTCGCCGCGATGCGGCTGGCCACTGCCTCCGCCCGGGAACACGGGACCCCTTGGGTGCTCGACCCGGTCGCCGCGGGCGCGATCGGCTGGCGTACGACGGTGGCGGTCGAGCTGCTGGATGCCCGCCCGAGCATCGTGCGGGGCAACGCCTCGGAAATCCTCGGCCTGACCGGTGGCAGCGGCGGCAAGGGCGTGGAGTCCACCGATGCCGCCGAGCACGCGCTGGGCGCCGCCCGGGCGCTGGCCCAGGAGTACGGGGCGGTGGTCGCGGTCAGCGGCCCCACCGACTACCTCACCGATGGCCACCGGGTCGTCGCGCTCAGCAACGGGGTGGAGTTGATGACCCGGGTGACCGGCGTCGGCTGCTCCCTCGGCGCCCTGATGGCCGGCTTCGCGGCCGTCACCCCCGATGCGCTGGTCGCCGCGGCCGCCGCCACGACGCTGCTGTGCCTGGCCGCCGAGGACGCCCCGCAGGTGGGGTCCGGGTCCTTCGCCGCCGGCCTGCTCGACGCGCTGTCGGCGATCACCCCCGAGCAGCTGGCCGACCGGGTGCGGCTGGAGGAGCGGTGAGCGCGCCGGTCCCCGACTACCGGCTGTACCTGGTCACCGACCCGGTGCTGACCGCGGCGTACGGGCTGGTGCCGACGGTGCTGGAGGCGATCGAGGGCGGGGTCGGCGTGGTGCAGTTGCGCGACACCGAGGCCGGTGACGAGGACTTCGTGGCGATCGGGCGCGAACTGCATGCCGCGATCGCCGGCCGGGTGCCCCTGCTGGTCAACGACCGGGTCCACCTGGTCGAGGCGATCGGTGCCGAGGGCGCCCACGTGGGTCAGGGTGACCTGCCGATCGACCGGGCCCGCCGGATCCTGGGCCCGGACCGGCTGCTGGGGCTGTCGGTACAGACGGTGGCGCACGTCGAGGCCGCCCGCGCGCTGGGCGAGCACCTGGTCGACTACGTGGGGATCGGGCCGGTCTGGGACACCACGACCAAGCCGGACCACGCCGAGGCGGGCGGCCCGGAGCGTACCGCCGCCGTCGCCGCCGCCAGCCCGTGGCCGAGCGTGGCGATCGGCGGGATCACCCTGGCCCGGGTGCCCTGCCTGCGCGGTACCGGCATCGACGGGATCAGCGTGGTCTCGGCGATCTGCGGCGCTCCCTCGCCGCGTCGCGCCGCCGCGGAGCTGCTGCGGGCGTGGGTCTCGTGAGCGGGCCCGTGGCAGGATCGGTGGGTGCCTTTCCCCCACTGATCGGAGGTTGACCCGTGGAATGGACCATCCGCGAGCAATGGATCAACAACACCATCGCCATCGTCGTGACGCTCGTCGCCGCCGTGATCGCCCGTGGCCTGGTGACGCGCGCGATCAAGCGGATCACCCGGTCGATCGTCGAGCAGGCGAAGGGGCGCCGGAACCGCGCCACCGAGATCCTGCGCCGCACCGCCGACCTGTCCGACGCCCGGCACGAGCAGCGGACGAACACGATGGGCGGGCTGCTGAAGAACCTCGCCGACGTGGTGATCCTGGCGATCGTGGTGATGACCATCCTGAACGTGCTCGGGGTGCCGCTCGGGCCGCTGCTGGCCAGCGCCGGTATCGGTGGTGTCGCCATCGGTTTCGGCGCCCAGTCGCTGGTGAAGGACTATCTGTCCGGGGTGTTCATGATCTCCGAGGACCAGTACGGCGTCGGGGACTGGATCCAGATCAACAGCGAGGTGTCCGGCCGGGTCGAGGAGGTCGGGCTGCGGGTCACCCGGGTGCGGGCCTTCTCCGGGGTCGTCTGGTACGTGCGCAACGGCGAGATCATGCAGTTGGGCAACTCCTCCCAGGGCACCTCGACCGCGATCATCGACGTGCCGATCGCGGTGGACGCCGACTCGGGCCGGGCCATCGAGGTCATGGGCGAGGTCCTGGCCGAGATGGCGACCGAGCCGGAGTGGCAGCAGGTCCTGATCGCCGATCCGAAGGTGCTCGGCGTGGAGTTGATCGATCCGCTGCAGACCAAGCTGCGGGCCACCGCCGACACCCTCGCCAACCAGCAGTGGGGGTTCCAGCGCGAGGCGCTGCACCGGATCCGCGCCGCCCTGCACCGGGAGGGCATCGAACCGCCGGCGGGCATCCCCACCCCCGGATGATCCAGAAAATGTGATCCAGATCACTTCTTGGTCTTTACCCTGCGCGACGCCGCGCCCAGACTGGAAGCATGGTCAGCTTCGATCTGGGGACGTACTCCCGGCCGGTCAGTACGACATCTGCCGAGGTCCAGTCCTGGTGCGACCAGGGGTTGTTGTGGGCGTACGGGTTCACGCACGAGGAGTCCGTGCGCTGCTACCAGCAGGCCGCCGCGCTGGACCCGGACTGCGCGATCGCCCACTGGGGCGTGGCGTACGCGATCGGGCCCAACTACAACGTGGCCTGGGACGCGTTCGACGAGCAGGAACTGACCGAGGTGGTGGCGGCCGGGCACGCAGCCGCCCAGCGCGCCCTCGCCGCGACGCACGCCGACCCGACCGAGCGTGACCTGGCCACCGCGATCCTGGCCCGCTTCCCCTCCCCCGAGGTCCCCGACCAGGACGGGCTCGTCGCCCGGAGCACCGCGTACGCCGACGCCATGGCCGCGGTGCACCGCCGCCACCCCGACGACCTCGATGTCGCAGCCCTCTACGCCGACGCCCTGATGAACCTCACGCCCTGGCAGTTGTGGGACCGATGGACCGGCGAACCCAGTGCCGGCTCGCGGGTGGTCGAGGCTCGCCGGGTCCTGGAGCACGCGCTCGCCCTGCCCGGCGGCCGGGAGCACCCCGGGGTGCTGCACTTCTACATCCACCTGATGGAGATGTCCGCCGAACCCCAGACCGCCCTGCCGGTGGCCGACCGGCTCCGCACCCTGGTGCCCGATGCGGGGCACCTGGTCCACATGCCGACCCACCTGGACGTGATCTGCGGGGACTACCGGCGGACGGTGAAGTGGAACTTCCGGGCGGCCGAGGTGGACCGTACGTACGTCGCGCACGCCGGCCCGATCAACTTCGCCGCCCTCTACCGCTTCCACAACCTGCACTTCGCCGCGTACGGGGCGATGTTCCTGGGCGCCCGGGGCGAGGCGCTGCGGGCCTGCGACGCACTGGAGAGGGTGCTGCCCGAGGAGTTGCTGCGGATCCCGAGCCCGCCGATGGCCGACTGGCTGGAGGCGGCCGTCCCGATGCGGATGCACGTGCTGGTCAGGTTCGGCCAGTGGGAAGACATCCTTGCCGCCCCGCTGCCCCAGGACCGCGACCTCTACGTCGCCACCACCGCGATCATGCTGTACGCCAAGGGCGTCGCGTACGCCACCCTCGGCCGGGTCGAGGAGGCCGCGCAGACCCAGCGGGAGTTCCGGGCCGCGGCGGCCGCGGTGCCGCAGTCCCGGACGCTGTTCAACAACACCGTCGCGGACGTGCTGGCCATCGCCGACCAGATGCTCGCCGGCGAGCTGGCCTACCGGATCGGCGACCATGACCGGGCCTTCGCCCACCTGCGCCGGGCGGTGGAACTGGACGACAACCTGATGTACGACGAGCCCTGGGGCTGGATGCAGCCGGCCCGGCACGCCCTCGGCGCCCTGCTGCTCGAACAGGACCGGGTCGAGGAGGCCGAGGAGGTGTACCGGGCCGACCTCGGTCTGGACGGGAGGCTACCGCGCGCCTGCCAGCACCCCGGCAACATCTGGAGCCTGCACGGCTACCACGAGTGCCTGACCCGGCTGGGCAAGCACGAGGTGGCGGCGGTCATCGGCCAGCAGCTGGAACTGGCCCGGGCGTACGCCGACGTCACGGTCGAGGGGTCCTGCTACTGCCGGCTGGACCACGCCCACCACGCACACCACCACGGCTGAGCCGGCCTAGAAGTCGAAGTCGCAGCCGTCGCAGCCGTCCCCGAGTGTGTCCACCTCGCCCACGGAGTCGACGAAGCTGCCGACGCCGTCACTGAACGCGCCCAGCCCCTCACCGACGGAGTCCGCGATCCCGGAGAAGTCCAGGTCCGCCACCAGCTCGCCGAGCCCCTCGCCCATCAGCATCGCCATCTGCGGCACGTCGAGCAGGTCGGCGAGGATCACCATGTCGATCCAGTCCAGGCCGAACGCGAAGTCCTGGTAGCCCTCCAGCTGGGCCTTGGCCGCGACCTCGCCGAAGACCTTCGCCCAGTGGTCCGCCACCCCGAACACGATCGCGTACGGCAGGTAGCGGGAGAAGATGTCGGCGGCCTCCTCGAACTTGATCTGGTCCGCCTCCGCGGTGCGCAGGTACTCCTCGAAGGCCAGCGCCTGGATGCGTACGGCCGTGCCCTTGGCCGTACGCCCCGGCAGGACACGGCCGAACTTCTGCCAGGCGGCGGCCGACCCGAGCACCAGCACCCCGCCGACGACGCCGGGCACGCCACCCAGCAGCCCCATCACCAGGGCGGCCCCGCCGGCCAGGATCCACAGGCCGAGCCCGCTCAGGCCGCGCTTGCTGCGCGGGTGGCGCGGATACCAGCCGCGGTGCACCGATTCGGTGTAGAGCCCCTGGACCGCCTCGCGCATCACGATGCCGAAGTCGGAGGTGAGCTGCGAGATCCGTACGGTCGGCCCGTAGGCGAACATGCCGTTGAGCAGGTGCGCCTCCATCACCGACAACTCGTCGTCAGCGGGCGGTTCCTGGGCGGTCAGCTCCCAGTCGGCCTTCTGCTTGCCGGCCGGCTTCCCGTCCTCCTCCGGCTCGACCGCGGTGATCGTCAGGTAGCCACGCACTGCCAGGTCGACAATGGTGGCGGTCACGTCGCGGCTCTCGGCCACCCCGTCGTACACGGTGCCGACCAGCCCGGGCTTCAGCCCGGCCGGCGGAGTGAACTGGACCGCGACGTCCTTGCTGTACTCGGTCTCCGGCACCCGGCGGGTCTCCAGCTCCTGGCCGGCCCGCGGCAGCTGCCCCGGCGTGATCCCCTGGTAGATCTCGTCCAGACCCTCCCGGCGTGAACGGATGATTGCCACCACGGTGACGGCGGTGACGAGCAGGCCGGCAACCAACATGAACACGGAGAGGGGATCCACGGCCCCAGACTACGGGGAGCGGCAAGCGCGCCGCCCCACTGCCGACGCCCAGGAATTGCTGCCGACGCCCAAAAATGCCAACAGTGGCCGGTCGCTCAAGGCGGCCGGCCACTGCAACAGTCGACGCGCTGACATACGGGGGGGATGATGGTCAACGCGCGACATCCAGGGGATGCCCACGGCATCTCTCCCAGAGTATCCGAAAGGATAGCTTTCTCATACCCCGGACAGCGATCTTCTCAGACCACCTTGTCGGTCGCCTTGTGCCACAGCCCGATGTAGGCCTCGAACGCATCCACCCAGGCCTTGAGGAAGGCCTGGGTGCGCTCGGTGTCCAGACCACCCTCCTCGTACTGGACGTACGCCTCGGGCTGCCGCATGGTCGGCATGTCGAGGAAGCCCAGCACGTTGCGCAGGTGCTGCTGGGCCATCGACGTGCCGGGAGCACCGGCGGAGGCACCGACGATGCCGGCAGGCTTGCCGGCGAAGGCGTTCTGCCCCCACGGCCGCGAGGCCCAGTCGATGGCGTTCTTCAACGATCCCGGCATGGAGCGGTTGTACTCCGGGGTGACGAACATGATCGCGTCGGAGGCGGCGATCGCGGCCTTCAGGTCGAGCGCCACCTGGGGGTAGTCGGCGTCGAGGTCGTGGTTGTAGAGCGGGAGGTCCTTGATCGGGATCTCGGTGAACTCGAGGTTCGGCGAGGCCAGCTCGACAATCTTGTCGGCAACCTTGCGATTGATGGACTGTGCCGACAGGCTGCCGACCAAGTAACCGACTCTGATGGGCATACGTCCTCCTAAGGCGTTGATTCTTGAACGCTACTGCAGGAGGTCGGGGGCTGCAATCACTCAGGATTTCTGCAAAACAATCACAGAAATTTCCTCGCACCCACGCCGCACCGCGCAACAGGGCAGCCCGCCGCGAACGGCGGGCTGCCCCGGTCATGCGTGGATCAGGGGGGATCAGTGGTCGATCGCACCACCGGCACCGGCACCGGTGAGGGAGCGAACCTCCATCTCGACCGCCTTCTCCTCATTGTGCTCCGAGGAGGTCAGCGTGCCGAGGATGCCGAGGACGAAGGCCAGCGGCACCGAGACCAGCGCCGGGTTGTCCAGCGGGAACCAGGCGAAGTCGGCGTTCGGGAACATCGCGGTGCTCGCCCCGGACACGGCCGGGGAGAAGATGATCAGGAGCAGCGAGGAGGCCAGGCCACCGTAGATGCTCCATAGGGCGCCACGGGTGTTGAATCGGCGCCAGTACAGCGTGTACAGGATCGCGGGCAGGTTCGCCGAGGCCGCCACCGCGAAGGCCAGCGAGACCAGGAACGCGATGTTCTGGCCGTTCGCGACCACGCCACCCACGATCGAGACCAGACCGATGACGATCGAGGCGATCCGGGCGACGCGCAGCTCTTGCTTCGGGTCGGCCTTGCCCTTCTTGATCACCGAGTTGAAGATGTCGTGCGCGAACGACGCCGAGGCGGTGATGGTCAGGCCGGCCACCACGGCGAGGATCGTCGCGAAGGCCACCCCGGAGATCAGCGCCATCAGCAGCGTGCCACCGAGCTGGAAGGCCAGCGCCGGAGCCGCAGCATTCGCCGCGCCGGGCATGGTCTTGATGTTCTCCGCCCCGACCAGCCAGGCCGCACCGAAGCCGAGGATCATCGTCAGCAGGTAGAACAGGCCGATCAGGCCGATCGCCCAGGTCACACTCCGGCGGGCCTCCTTGGCCGTCGGCACGGTGTAGAAGCGCATCAGCACGTGCGGCAGGCCGGAGGCACCCAGCACCAGCGCGATCGACAGGGAGATGAAGCCCAGCTTGTTGGAGCCGTACTTGCCCATCGGCTCCAACAGGCCCTCGCCCGTGCCCGGGGTGACCGCATTCACGTGGTCGATCGCGCCCTGGATCAGGTCGGACAGATTGAACCCGACCCGGGCCATCACCCACACCGACATGACGATGACGCCGAGGACCAGCAGGATCGCCTTGATCATCTGCACGTACGTGGTGCCCTTCATGCCACCGATCAGGACGTACGCCACCATCAGCAGGCCGACGACGACGATGACGATGTTCTGCCCGACGATGCTGTCGATGCCCAGCAGCAGGGCGACCAGGCCGCCGGCGCCGGCCATCTGGGCCAACAGGTAGAAGAAGGAGACCAGCAGGGTGGAGAGCGCGGCGGCCATGCGGACCGGCCGGTCCTTCACCCGGAAGGAGATCACGTCGGCCATGGTGTAGCGGCCGGTGTTGCGCAGCGGCTCGGCGACGAGCAGCAGGGCGACCAGCCAGGCGACGAAGAAGCCGACGGAGTAGAGCAGGCCGTCGTAGCCGTAGAAGGCCACCGAGCCGACGATGCCGAGGAACGAGGCCGCGGACAGGTAGTCGCCGGCGATGGCGAACCCGTTCTGGCGACCGGAGAAGGCGGCACCACCGGTGTAGAAGTCACCGGAGCGCTTCAGGCCGCCGCGGGTCACCATGATCACGACCGTCATGGTGGCGACGACGAATCCGACGAAGATGGCGATGTTGACGGCCGGGTTGCCCAGGGTCTCAAGCGGAAACATCGGAGGTGTCCCCTTCCAGTTCGGCCCGCAGCTTGCTCGACAGCGGGTCGAGCGAGCGGTTGGCGTGACGGATGTAGAGCCAGGTGATGAGGAAGGTGGTCAGGAACTGGGCGAAGGAGATGAGTAGGCCGGTGGTGATGTTGCCGAAGACCTTGATGCTCATCCACTCCACCGCGTAGACGGACAGTAGGACGTAGGCGAAGTACCAAACGAGGAAAGCAACGGTCATCGGGAACGCGAAGCCACGGAACTTCTTCCGCAGTTCGACGAACTCGTCCGACTGCTCTACCTCCTTGTAGCGTTCTGGGCTGGGCATTATGACGCTCCTGGGTGAAACGGCTCACGGGGCTGTGAGGTCTCGGTCACACTACTTAGCCCGAGGGTGACGTGTAAGCACCGATAGATAAAAACTTTCATCAAAATTGTGATCTGTGAAGAATCAGCCAAATTGGCGTCGCAGCAGCATGGGCGCGACCAGGTCGTGCTCGCCGGCCGAGCGGGTCCACCACGTACGGGCCGAAGCGAGGTCCCCCGCACTGGCCGCGAGCAGACCGACCAGGTCCATGCTGGGCGTATCCCCGGCCGCGGCGGCCCTGCGGATCCGGAGGAAGGAGGGGTCGCCGGTCAGGTCGATGGGGTCGACCGACAGCACATGCAGATAGTCGGCGGCGAAGGCCGAGCCTGCCTTCCGGGCGTTGGCGAGGGCCCGGCGGGCCAACCCCTGGTTGCCCTCGGCAAGGCACAGGCAGGCGATGTCGACCAGTACGCGGGGGTTGCGGAAGGACGCCGCCCGGCTCCAGTGGCGCCACCGGGCACTGGCATCGTCACCGACGCACCACTCCCCGTACAGCACCTCGGCCATCGGTTCGTACTCGTCATGGTGGCTGCCGATCGCCACCCGTAGCGCGGCACAGGAGTCCATCGGCCGCCTCTGGGCCAGCAGTACCCCGAGGCTGACCGCTGCCATCGGCGCCCACTCCCCGTGCCGGGAGGCGACCGCGACACTGTAGGCGGCCGCTGCCCCCTCCGGGTCCGTGCCGGCGAGCAGCTGGCCGAGCCGGATCGCGGCCCGCGGGGCCCACTCCGGGTGGCCACTGGCGATCGCCGTCCGGTACGCGGCGCGGGCCCGCTCCGGGTCGGTGTCGGCCACCAGCGTCCCCAGGTCCGCCGAGGCCATCGGCGCCCACTCCTGCTGGCCGCTGTCGATGGCGTACCGGTACGCCTCCCGGGCTGCCTCCGGGTCGCCGGGTTCCAGCATCCAGGCCAGGTAGACCGCCGCCTCGGGCGCGAGGTCCGGGTGGTTGCTGCGGACCGCCGCCTCGTACGCCGCCCGGGCGCCGCGCGGGTTGTCCCACTCCAGCAGCCAGCCCAGCCGCAGCGCCGCCTCGGGCGCCAGCGCCGGATGCCCGCTGTCGACCACCCACTCGTACGCCTCCCGGGCCCCGTCGGGATCGCACACCTCGAGCAGCCGTGCGATGGCCGAGGCGGCCGCCGGGCCGGCATCGGGATGACCGGCCTCGATCGCCCCGTACAGCGCGGCGAGCGCCTCGTCGCGGCTGCCCCGCCGGCCGGCGTGGAGCTGGCCGAGCAGCGCCCGGCCCCAACCCGACAGTGGCGTGTCCATCCGCGCCACCGTGTCCCACGCGCCGCGGGCCGCCTCATACGCCTCGGCGATGTAGGCGCGCATCCCGAACACCAGCAGCAGCTCTGGGTCGCCGGTGGCTCGTGCGTGGACCAGCCCGGCGGCCCAGACGTGGCGCCCGATGGTCGCCCAGCCGGGCAGGGGGTGCGCGACGAGGTAGTCGTCGGGACGCAGCCGCCCCGGCCCGGCACGGGTGATGATCCGTGCCGGGGTCGCGGGGAGGGGCTGGAGCAGCGCCTCGACCTGCTGCTGGTAGTGGCCCGGACGCCGCTGCGGACCCGCGGTGGCGGACAGCTCCCGTCGAGGAACGTACGCCTGCCACAGTTGCTCGGCCACCTGGTCGGGGATGCCGTCCCGCAGCCCCATCCGGGCCCAGTCGACGACGACCCGGCCGACAGCCCTGGCGAACGGGTCGCTCTCGCTGATCCGGGCGACGATCTCGGACGCCGCGCCGAGCACCTCGCCCAGCGACTCCCCGCGGGCGACCCGGCCCCGCACCCAGCGGGGCACGGCGCCTGGCGGCAGTTCGTCGGCCGTCCACAGTGGTAGCCGCAGCGTCTGGACCGCATGGTGGTCGACCAGGACCGACCACGGGCTGTGGAAGTCGCGGTCCTCCAGCACCCCCTCGAGCCGGGCCGGCCGAACGGTCCCCAGCACGACGAGACGATCCCGCCGCGCCCACGCCTCCAGCGTCTGCGAACCCATCCGGACGATGACGTCCTCCACGTGGTCCAGCCACAGCACCACCCCGTGGTCCGGGACCAGGTCGACCGCCGCGGCGAGGTCGGCGCCGGCCGGCGGGACCAGCAGCGTCCACCCCGACAGCACCGGATGCCTGCGCAGCGTCTCGGCCGCGGTCCGTGAGGTCCCGCTCATCGCGGGGCCGACCAGGATCAACGGGCGTCGGTCGGTCCCGACGACCCGGGCGTCGAGCGCTGCGGCCACGTCGTCATCGAAGGCACGCCGGACGTAAGGGTAGTAGGGGTAGGAGGGGTCGTGGGGGCCGTGGGGGCCGTGGGGGTCACCGTGGCGCTCGATGTCGGTGCGGGCGGGCCTGGCGCCGAACATCCCGGGATCGGCCCCGGCCACCGGGGTCTGCACCCATCCGGACTCCATGACCGGTCACCCGACCCGACACGCCCGGCAGATGTCGACCCGCATGGTCCCCCCTTGTGGTATGGAGCATCTTGGACCAGCGTAGGCGGGTCGCCTCGCTTCCGACACCCCTCACCTGCGTCAGACCGCCGCCCGTCGAGGGGGTTCGGAGTTCCGCACCCGGATCCCGCCCTCCAGCACCTCCTGCATCGTGGTGACCGTCTCCGGCAGCAGGTCGACCCCGAGCACGCGGGCCTGGTCGTTGAGCTGGAAGACCAGCCGCTCGACCGCGACCACGTTGCCGGCCCGGTGCTCGGCCACCAACAACCCGCGCAGCAGCGTCTCGTCCCCCTGGGCCGCGACCAGACCGCGTCCGATCGCCCATTTCGCCAGGTCGAGGTCCCCGGCCGCCAAGGCGCGCTCCGACAACACGTACGCCACGTCCCGCAGGGCGCAGGCCGACTCGATCCGCAGCTCCTCCGCCCAGGTCCAGCCGCCCGGTGGGGCATCGGCCAGCGGCGCGCCCCGGACCATGTCGAGGATCGCGACCAAAGTCGAGTCGCTGGCCAGTTCCACGCCGCGGCCGAGGAGGATCTGGACCTCCTGCCAGTCCGATCGAACCGCCGGGTGCAGCCGGATCCGCCCCGAGTAGGCCTCGGGCAGGTAAGGCTCACCCTCGTCGCTGCTGCCGAGCCAGCCGCGCAGCCGGCTCATGTTCGAGCGCCGGGTCGGCTCGGCCACCAACAGGGCCCGGGCCATCTCCACCGAGGAGCAGTTCGGGTGCTCCAGCAGCCAGGCGCAGTACTCCAGGCACTGGCGTGGCGCCCGGGAGGGTGGTTTGCCGTGCGCTCCCTCGAGGACGACAGGTCCCAGCAGCAGGAGCCTGGGTTCATCGGGCATCGGGAGCTCCTCAGCGGCGGTCTCGTCGGGGTGGTTGTCCCACCAGGGGGCGGCGGTGAGCGCTTCCGGTGCGGTCACGCGGGACAGTTCGACCACGGCGTCGCGGACCTGCCGGGGCACGAGGGCGGGAGAGAGGTCGAGGGCGGTCGGTTCGAGTTCGGCCCGCAGGGGTGACTCGTCGACGACGAGGGTGGCATCGCCACCGGGGTGCTCGGAGAGCATGACCAGTGGCCCGCGCACCTCCCGACCGAACCGGCCGTCCAGCCGCATCCGCTCCGCCGGCGTGATGTCGGTGAGCAGGACCAGGACCCGCGGTGCCCAGGCCTCGGCCAGGTCCGGGTCGAGCCGCAGCAGCGGGATCGGTCCGTCGGCGGCCGCGGCGAGTGCCTGCTGGGTGGCGACCGTCGACTCCCAGGCCGGAAGGACCTCGTCGAGGGTGTCGGCGTGCACGATGTTCTCCACCTCGCCCGCGTCCACGAGACCCCCCTCGTCGCCGACGACCAGCACCTGGGCGGATCCGGCCCAGGGGTTGGTGGCGAGCTCCAGCAGGTAGGAGGTGAGCACTTCCCCGGCCCGTTGCCCGGACCGGGCCTGGACGCTGAGCCGGCCCCACCGCTCCAGGTCGACCAGGTAGGTGTCCTCGCCGTCGGTGCCGACGGTCACCAGGGTCGGCCACGGCCGCAGCGCCTCCACGTCGGGGGAGCCGTCCCGATCGTCCCGGACCTGGGCCAGGTCGACCGTCCACGAGTCGCCGTGCCGTACGAACGGGTCGGGGACCGGGGTCGGGACCGGTTCGGCCCACCGGAACTCGATACCGGACGGGCCGGCCCGCAGCCAGTCGACGACGCCGATGGCACCGCGAGCCACGGCCTCGCGGGCCACCATGTGGACCGCCCACTCCACCAGGTCGACCGCCTTGGGCAGCGCCGTGGCGGCCATGACATTGCGGAGCCGGACCGCCTGTTCATCGGCCTGCCGCGGGATCGTGCCGAGCGGTCGCTGCGCCAACTGGCGACGGCGTCGGCCGGCCAGCAGGGTGGTGACGCCGGCCGCGACGAGGGTGCCGGTGCCAGCGAGGACCAGGTCCCGTTCCTGGGACGCGGGGCCGGCGACCACCTCCGCCGCCTGCACCGGGGCGCAGAACTGGATGTCCGGCATCGGCTCGGGAGTCGGGGCGGCGGCCGCCGGCGCGGGGGTCTCCAGAGGGGGCGGCGACGGGGCCGGCAGGCGCAGCACCCAGCCGGGCTCCAGGTGGTCCGGGTCACCGGCCAACAACTCGCTGTTGAGGGCGACGATCGCCCGCCATTCGAAGCCACTACCGAGATGGGTCTCTGCCAGGGTCCACAGGTCATCACCCCGTACGACCGTGTAGTCGACCCAGGACCGGACCTCCTCGACCTCCTGGCTCGCGTCCGGCTCGATCGACTCGAACGAGGCGACCGGCTGGACCACCACCGGGGTCACCGGGGCGGCGTGGGCCAGGGCCGCGCCCCGTGGGGTCGCCGAGCCCGCGGCAAGATGCTCGCTGGAACCGAGCATGACCAGCACGGCCATCAGCAGGAGACCGGAGACGGATTGCATCCACCGCAGTCCGGGGAGCCGCACCGGCGGACGGCGCCCCAGCAGCCCGGCCAGGTCTGCGGCCGTCGAGAGCGTGAAGAGCAGCCAGACCACCCAGCCGAGGGCGGTGACGAGCCACAGGAGGACACGGCCGTCGTCGGGGGTGAGCAGGAGCCCCCATCCCAGGTCACCGCGCGAGGGGTAGTGCCCCAGGACCAGCAGCAGCCACGGCACCAGGCCGAGTGAGCCGGCCAGGGTCACCAGGGCGAGCAGCCCCCGTACGATACGCATCATCGTCCTCGGTATCGGTCGGCAACGCTGGAGGCGTCGGCGGTGATGGTGAGCTCCCCGGGCAGCCCCGGCAGGAGAAGGTCACCCAGCGCCACGGTGCAGGTGGCCGTGGCGGTGACCTCGCCGGCCTCTCCGGGCGGCCGGGTCAGCACGGTGGTGTCGAGGACGACCGACGAGACTCGGCACGAGAGGTCCTCGAGGTTCGCCATCCCTGCCTCCCGTCCGCGAGACGCCGAGGCCCGGGCATCCGAGGTGACAGTGGCGGTCCGGGCGGCCCGATGGGCGGCCTCGTCGACAGTGGCCCGCGCCGACCAGATCCGCGCCCCGGAGACGACGAGCGCCATCAGCGCCATCAGGGCAGGAACGAGGACGGTCAGCTCGAGGGCGGCGCTGCCGCGTTGGTCGCGGGTCATCGGGCCACCTCCCGCGGCGCCGAGGCGGTGACCTCGATATCCGCCAGCCCCAGGTCCAGGACCACCGGCGCCGTTCCACGCACCACGACGCTGACCTGCTGGGCGCCACGGGTGGCGGTGACACTGACGTCGTCGACACCCCCGGAATCGGCGACGTTCAGCGCCGCCTCGCGGGCGGTCTCGGTGCTCGTACGCTCCACGCTCAGTATGTCGGCAGCCGTCGACGCTGCGGCTGACAGTGTCATCCGGGCATGCCACCACACCCCCAACTGCACGGTGCCGAGCACCAGGAGCATGACCAGCGGCCAGAGCAGTGCCCATTGGAGGCTCTCGGTCAGTCCTCGCTCGTCGCGTCGGCTCAGCCGGGCATGTGGGAGGTGACGTACGCGGTCACGGCGGTGATCACAATCGTTGCGACGGTCACTGCGCCGGCCAGCAGAATCGCGTTCTCGGTGCTCTGCGAGAGGCCACGCTCGTCGCGCTGTCGGGGTCCCGCAACGACGTACAGCACGGCACTGAGCAGGTGGTTGATGGTGGGCATGGAGGGTCCTCTCCTCGGGGGTGGTGGGTGTGGCGGTCATGGGGTGCCTCCGGAGCCGGTCAGGCGCAGGAGGGGCGGGATCAGGAAGACCAGGGCGAAGACCATCGACGGGACGACCATGAACACGGTCATCTGCTCGGAGACCTTCGCGGCGGCGATCTTCTGGGCGCTGAGGTGGGCGTCGCGCAGCTCGGCGACGCGGGCACGCAGGGCTCCGGTGAGGGAGGCCCCGGACTCCTCCATCTGCATCACGTCGGCGATGTCGTCGAGCTCGGGCAGCTCCAGCCTCGCGGCGAGGGCGCGGAGCTCGGCGTACGGGGGGCGTTGCTCCAGTCGGGCCCGGTCCAGGGCGGCCCGCAGGTGCAGGAACAACGGCGCGTCCGAGACGGAGGCGGCCGTGGCGAGGGACTGGGTCGCCGACATGTTGGCGAGACGTTCGAGGGTGACCAGGTCGAAGTAGGTGTAGAGCGCCTCTGCCATGTCGGACCGCACCTGCGGTGCGCGCCGTCGCAGGCCAAGATCGGGCACGAACCAGCCGACCACCGCGCCGGCCAGTGCCACCCCGAGCGGCACGAAGGGCATCCAGCCGGCCAGCAGTCCGATACACCCGGCCACCACGCTCGGCACGACCGCGCCGATGGCGGTGTGGACGGCCTTCTCGGTCATGAATTCCGCCACCGTGATGTTGCGCGCAGCCAGGGCCCGACGCTGCGAGGTGGGGATCGGGGTGAGTGGGTGGGCGGCCAGCCAGGCGCCGAGGCGGTCGATCCGGGAGGTGGTGCTCGCGTCGGTACGGGACTGCTCTGCCGGTTCCCGACGGGTCGTGTCGAGCAGCGCCAGCCCCCGGGCCAGCGGCGGGACCGGAGCCCTCAGCCCGTGCACGATCGCCACCACCCCGAACCCGACCAGGGCGCCGATCGCTGCGACCATCACGGTCCAGAGCCCGGCAGTCATGCCGCTACCCCGACCAGGATGCGCTCCCGCACCCGGCTGCGAGTGAGACGCCGCATCATCGCCAGCGAACCCAGGTAGGCGCCGACCAGCCCGAGCAACAGCACCTGGCCCAGCGGAGTCGCGTACGGGGCAAAGAAGTCACGCCCGAACACCAGAGCGACACCGAGCATGCCCACGGTGATGGTGGTGACCTGGCGCACCACGATGCGGGGCTTGGCGCGCTCCCCCTCGATCTCGCGCAGTGCCGCGAGGTTCTGCTCGATGGTCGCGGAGAGCGAGGCCAGGGTGGCGGTCGCTCCGGTGCCACCGCGGTGGGCGGCCAGCCCCAGGGCTGCCAGGACCGCGTCGGCCTCAGGGGTGTTGAGGTGGTCGGCCATCTCGCGCAACGCGGCCCGGACGGACCAACGCTGGTCCAAGCGGCGTACGACCTGTTCGATGTGCGGCGACAGCAGCGCGGGCGCGTTGCGCCGCGAGGTGCGGATCGCATCGGCGACGGACTGTCCGGTCGGGATGGTCGCGACCAGGGCATGTACCCAACGGTCGAGGGCGCTGAGCTGGTCGATCGTCGGGGAGTCCGGGTCGGCCAGCAGGGCGGGGAGCACGATGACCGCCAGCGGCACGATGGCCAGCCAGACGACCCAGCCGGTGATGGCGTAGGCCAGGACCCCGCCCCCGAGGGCGGCCAGCAGCCGCAGATCGCGGCGTCGGCCGGCCCGACCCGCGGGGCGACGGGTCACGATCGCCCACCGCTGGGCCCACGAAAGGGTGCGAGCAGGGGTGATCGGCCGCTCGCTCGGGACGAGGCCGGCGACCACCAGGACCAACCCCGCCGTCACGAGGGCTCCGCACAGTGCTGCAAAGGCGGTCATCGTGCCCCCGGCCAGGCGGATCGGAACCGGTCGAGCTCCATGATCGACTCCGGAGTCGGGTCGAACACCTGCGGCGTACGGGCGGTGGGGACGGCGTTGTACGCCACATGGGTGACCGGACGCCCGTTCTCCAGGGCACCGGTGACCTCGCGCACCTCGCTGACCCTGCGCCAGCGGGTGCCCCCGCGCCAGGTGTCGTCGATCAGCTGGACGTGGATGAACAGGTCGATGTTGTGCGCGATCTGGCGGTACGCCTCCTCCACCGTCAGCACGCCACCCTCCGCCACCCGGGCGGCCAGGCGGTCCATGGTCGAGGCCGCGGAATGGGAGTGCGTGGTGGACAGGGTGCCCGCACCGGACTGCATGGCCTGGAACATCGCGCCGGCCTCGGCACCACGGACCTCACCGACGATGATCCGGGACAGGTTCTGGCGCAGGGCCTCGGGCACCAGGTCGGCGACCGTGACCTCACCGATGCGCCGACCGCCGACCACTTCGCCCTGACCGATCCGGGCCTGCAACGCGAGGATGTTGCGCCGTCGCGGGAGGAGGTGGGTGAGCAACTCGTAGTCCGTCTCCAGGGTGCCGAAGCGTTCATTGGCGGGGATGGCCGCGATCAATGCGCGCAGCAGGGTGGTCTTCCCGGCCCCCTGGTCCCCCGAGATGACGATCGAGCGACGGGCCATCACCGCGGCGTGCAGGAAGCGCGCCAGTTCCTCGGGCAGCATGCCGCCCTCGACCAGGTCCGGCAGGCCGATGTCGGTGAGCAGGTGCTGACGGATGGTGATGGAGGGGCGATAGGACAGGCCGAAGCCGATCGCATGCAAGCGGAACCGCTCGCCCAGTGCCAGCGTCATCGTCGGATGCGCGTCATCGAAGGGTCGGCTCGGGTTGGCCTGCTCGCCAAGGAACCTGATCGCCTCGACCAGTTCCTCATCGGAATCGGCGACCGGCGGGTGCTCCTCGCGGTGACCGTCTCCGTACTGCACGACGACGCAGTCGCAACCGTGGATCTCGATGTTCTCCGCCACGGGGATCTCGAACAGGGGCTGTAACCGGCCATACCCGAAGACCGCGCTGGCAACGGCCCTGACGTACGATTCCTCCGCGTCAAGGTCCCACAAGGCCTCGCCGGATGCCTGCAGGAGCTCGGCATGGGCGCGTACGACCTGCCGGATCACGGCGCGGCCCATCAACTGTCGGTCGCTCTCGGCCATGGCCCGGCCGTACTGGTCGTGGTAGTGCCGGTCCCGGTCACTGATCTCGGAGGCGGCGCGACGGCGGAGTCCGACCACGATCCCCCAGTCGACCTCGTGCCGGTCGGGCGCCTGGGGAGGTGTCGTCGGTGGCGGCGGTCCGGTGACGAGCGGTCGGTCGACGACGTCGACGATGGGCCGACGGCCCAGCAGTGGGACCTGGTCCAGTGGCAGGCGCTGGTTCTGTGGCTGGGTCATCGGAGCACCGCTTCCAGGTCGGTGAACGCCCTGACCAGTGGCGAACGATCCCAGCGCCGCGGCGGTGGGGCACCATCGGAGTAGACATCGGCGTGCGTCGGCAGGAACGGCAGCACCAGGTCCACCGGCCAGCCGAACTGGCCCGACACCTCCTGTCGGTCGTACGGCATGCCCTCGCCCACCAGGGCCAGAGCGGTGCGGGTGACCCGGGGAGAGGCCGCCGCCAGGTCGGTGAGGGCATCGCACACCGGTCGTGCGGCGGCGAGGCCGCGCAGGCTGGTCCGGGTCACCAGCAGCACCCGGTCGGCGATGCGTACGAGGTGCTGGATCGCAGTGACAGAGGTGCAACGGCCCGCGTCGATGACCACCTGCGTACCGTCGTCGGCGAGGCGACGCAGCATGTCGGCGAGCGCCGGCCAGGCCGGTTCGAAGAGCTCGGCCGCCCCGAGGTGGCCGAAACCGGGCAGGAACTGGTGGTCACCGTCGGTGTCGAGGGGCACGGTCGCGGCGGCAAGATCGAACGGGGCTCCCATGCGACGGCGTCGGGCGAACTCCTCCAGTCCACCGCCCGCGGCCACGCTGCCGCGCAGGTAGCCGGCCAGGATCGCCTGGGAGACGTCCCGGGAGGCATCGACGAGCAATGACGGGCCGCGATGCTGGAGCGTAAGACCGAGGGCGGTCGTGGTGACCCCGGGGGCCCCGGCTGGCCCGGTGAGCAACTGGACGGTCACCTCACTCACTCCTGACCAGGACGAGGCGGTCCTCGGCAGCGAGCTGGGCGACCGCCTCTGCGTCGCCTCGGTCCACGCTCACGTCGACGAGTGTCGCCACCTGGTCGGCGCTGGCCTGCATCGCCCGGTCGACCTGGGCGCGGAACGAGCGCGGCGGCGCCTCGCCGGCGGCTCCCGCCGACTGGGCCGAGGCAACCTCGACGAGCAGGACCGAGGTGCCCGGTTCGATCCGCAGGAGGGGGACGCGCCCCTCCTCGAGCCGCAGGCCGATCACCGATGTCCCGGGGGCCAGCTCGGCGCCACCGATCACTTCTCTGGTGAGCAGGCTGCCGCCGGGCATGTCGGTACGCGCCTGCTGACCGATCAGGGTCGGCAGTTCGTCGGCCGGCACGGTGTCCACGCCGCTGAGCCGGCCCACATTTACCGGGCTGAGGTCCTGCGCCGTGATCACGTGCCCGCGGTACAGGGTCTGGTTGACCCGTAGCACCGTCGAGGTGTTCGCGACGCCGGTCCACAACAGCACCGAACCCAGCGCGCCGAGGGTCACCGCCAGGATTCCGACGAGGAGCCAACGGGGTTGGCGGCGCCGGAGCGTCGGGAGCGGCCGACCGGCCGGGGTCGTACGTGGGGCGGGGTCATCGGCCACGGCAGGGGCGGCGGTCAGTGTTGTGGTCAGCGGCGGGTTCATCGCGTCTCCGAGGCGGCAGGCTGTGGGAACTTGCCCGACCGTAGAAGGGAAGATGCTTCGGCGCCCCACGAAAAGGGTGTCGTCGAGATGAACTGTAGGTGTCTCGATGGTGATCTGTTGGCGAACGGTTGGCGACCAGGGTCGGCGGGATGAGGGTCGGGCACGGGCCCCATGCTGCCTACCGGGTGTTGCCCCAGGTGTTGCCCGACATCCCCTCGGTGTTGTCCGTCCCGCGGTAGGTGTTGTCCGTTCAGACCTGAGCCCAACGTGAAACACGCGGAACGAAACCTCGCCAAAAAGGCGGAATAGGGTAGGCCGACCTTAATCTCGTGGCGAGATGATAATCCCCAAGGGCCGCCTGGCGTCGCACCGGCGGCCCTTGGTGCTGCTCGGGCTCACCCACCCCACGCAGTCTCCGCTAAGTGATCAAAAACACACAAACAGGCGGACATGGGGAAACCTGCGACGACCAACGAAGGTCTGATTCCTGACCCCCCGGACAGTGGTCGAACCAACCTGTGGCCCCCAGCACCAACCGTGACCACACCTCGTCCGATGCCAGGGCCAGGGGCTGCCGAACGGATCGTCGACGAACCACTGGCGCCCCAACGACGAGGCGGCAGTGGTATCGACCATTGGGCCACGAACCACACCTGTGCGGAGACTGAGATCTTGCTCACAAATGGAACAACGACTTAGCCGAAAGTCGACAGTGTTCTAGTCTAGAGACATCTCGTAGCCGAGAAACGAATCCCCAGGGGCCGTCAGGTGACATACCGGCGGCCCCTGGTGTTTGTCCAGTTCGTCTGAGAGTGATCCGGTCTGGGCCGGATAGCTACAGTGTCCCGGTGGAACTGTTGCGCGAAGGCCGACGACTCCTTCGCGGCATGCTGTTCCGCAAGGTGCTGGCGGTGCGTCTCGCCGCCCAGGCAGCGGACGGCATCCTGCAGATGGGGTTGGCCTCCTACGTCCTGCTCTCCCCGGTCAACCAGCCCGATGCGCTGTCGATCGCCACGGTCCTCGCGGTCACGCTGCTGCCCTTCTCCATCATCGGCCCGCTGATCGGTGTCGTCCTCGACCGCTGGGACCGTCGTACGGTCATCATCGTCACCGACTCGATCCGCGCCGTCCTGGTCGCTGCCCTGGCGGTGCTGGTCGCCCAGGGGCCCCTCGACCGGGGACAAACCCTGCTGTTCTACGGGATCGTGCTGGTGGCGATGAGCCTGAACCGGTTCCTGATGGCCAACCTGCAGGCCGCCCTGCCGCTGACCGTCCAGGGCCGCGACTTCCTGGTCGCGAACTCGATCATGCCGATGGTCGGCCCGCTGGGCGTGGTGATCGGGGCGCTCGTCGCGGGCGGGGTCCGGCTCGGCACCGCGGCCAGCCTCCCGACCTGGACGGCGGATGCTGTGATCTTCGCCATCTCCGCCGCGGTATTCCTCGCCAGCGTCGGGCTTGCCGTCGCCGTCCCACCGCGGGCGATCGGCCCGACGGTGGTCCACCGGCCGCGGGCCGGGGAGGTGCTGGGTGGGCTGCTCCGTGCCGTGATCCACCTGCGACGCCAGCGCCCGGCAGCCATCGGGCTGTCATTCTTCGCCGCCCAGCGCGTGCTGTACGGGATGATCTTCGTCCAGGCGATCCTGCTCTACCGGCACTGGTTCAACGCTGCGGATGACATCGGCGGCGCGCTCGGCGACATCGGGATGTGGGCGGGAGCCAACGGGCTCGGGGTGCTGCTGAGCGCCATCGTCACCCCCCAGGTCGCCTCCCGGATCGGGGTGACCAGGTGGATGGTCCTGCTCTTCCTCGGCGGCGGGGTGCTGCAGATCCTCCCGGGATCGACCTTCACCACCGTGGGCATGCTGGTCGGCGCGTTCTCGGTCGGCCTGCAGACCCAGTCGATGAAGATCTCGGTGGACACCCTGATCCAACGCCATGTGAAGCTGGCGTTCAAGGGTCGGGTCTTCATCGTCTACGACATGGTGTTCAACACCACGATCGTCATCGCCGCCTACCTGACTGCCGCACTCGCCCCACCCGACGGGCACTCGGTGCCGCTGTTCGTCGGGATCGGCCTCAGCATGATCCTGTTGGGCCTCGGGCTCCACGCCCTCACTCGAGGACGCGACGAGTCCCACGGTTGGAGACCTCGAAGCACTGGCCCCGAGGCGTCTCCCACCGCCATCGACCGGGAGTCGGTTGACTGAGGCGGTAGCCGCCGTGGGTGCGGGCCCGATGGCTCGTACGCCCCAACGGGCCCAGGTTGTCCGGCTCGGTGAGCCCACCACTGGCGTACGGCACGGTGTGGTCCAGGTCGGAACGGCGCGCCGACACCGAGCCGAACGGCGCCACTTCGTAGGGCTGGGCGAGGCTGAGTTGCTCACGCATCCTGTCGGGCACCTCGTAGGCGTCGACGGGGATGGATTCCCGGTGGTCGATCACCTGGGTCACCCGGACCTTGCACCTTCCCAGCAGTCGCCCCAGCTCCTCGACCGGCAGCGGCCCATGGCCCTCCACCCGCACCGTTTCGCTGTCCACCCAGGTGTGCACGTAGAGGCGGACCACCGGCGCGCTGCCGGGGTGCTCGCCGCGGGCCAGCAGGCCCAGTGCGCGGGCCCGGCGGGTATCCAGGTCGGATTCGTCGCCGTCGCGGGCCAGGTCCTCGGCCATCCGGGACAGTGTGGTGTCGAGTTGGCGGGCATCGGCGGTGTCGAGCACGCCGAACACGTCCATCGCTCCGGTCGTCCCCGGGCGGAGGGCGATGCCGACGTGGCGGCGGTTGAGGCGGGATCGTTCCCGCGCGGCCGCCGCAGCCGGGTCGGCGGCCGCGATCTGCCCCTCGACCAGTCGCTGGGCGCGGGCCCAGGCCAGGTCGGGCAACGTGTCACCGATGGCGTCGTCGATCCGGATCGCCTGGAAATGTGTGAGTCCGTTGCACATCCGGGCCACGACGAGCGCCCGCCACGGCGGGATGTCCCCCTCGACCATCCGGTTCCACAGTCGCGGGTGGCGCCACTTGAGGTCGAGCGCGTCGGCGACGAACATCCGGGCCCGGGTCGCCGTCATGCCGAGCGCACCACCGATCTCCAGTGGCAGGAACTCCGGCACGTCCGGCGTGCCGTCCCCGCCGCAGGCGACGAGCTCCTCCCGCTCCACCGGTGGCGCCGCCTCCACCAGGTCGGCGACGAGGGCGACGCGGCGGATCTCGGCGAAACGGGCCAGCGCCTCGACCTCCTGGAGCTGGCGGATGTGGTCCGCCGGGTCCTCGGGCAGCCCGTAGCCGGGCGCGACGGCTCGCGGCGGCCCACCATCGGGATCCTCCCGGAGCATGCAGCCGTCGACCATCAGGTCACCGAGCGCCGGCGAGTCCTGGGGCTCGAAGAAGGCCGGATCGTAGGTGGGATCCGGGTCGCTGTCGCGGTCCGGGGGATCATCGTCGACGGGGTCGACCAAGGGCTCGTCCATGCCCGAAACGCTACGGGACCCCACTGACACTTTCAGCCACCCGTACGATTCAACCAGGTCCGAGGTCGTACGAAGGGCGTGGTACGGCCGGCTCAGGCGTTCTCGGCCGCCCATTCCTTCAGGCGCCGAGTGGCCTCCTCCTCACCCAGCGGGCCGTTCTCGAGCCGCTGCTCCAGCAGGAACCTGTAGGCCTTGCCGACCATGGGGCCGGGCGGTACGCCGAGGATCGCCATGATCTGATCGCCATTGAGGTCCGGTCGCATCGCATCCATCTCCTCCTGCTCGGAGAGCTCCTCGATGCGCTCCTCCAGGCTGTCGTACGCCCCCCGCAGCGCCGCGGCCCGGCGACGGTTCCGGGTGGTGCAGTCCGCGCGGGTGAGGATGTGCAGCTGTTCGAGCTGGTCACCGGCGTCGCGCACGTAGCGTCGCACCGCCGAATCGGTCCAGCCACCATCGCCGTAGCCGTGGAAGCGCAGGTGCAGCTCGATCAGCTTGCAGATCTGCTTGACCTCGTCGCCGCTGAAGTGCAGCGCCCGGAGCCGCTTGCGCGCCATCTTGGCGCCGACCACGTCGTGGTGGTGGAACGAGACCTTCCCGCCCTCCTCGAACCGGCGGGTCGCGGGCTTGCCGATGTCGTGCAACAGGGCCGCCAGGCGGAGCACCGGATCGGGCTCGTGGCCGCGGGCCTTCTCCAGCGCGATCGCCTGGTCGAGCACGGTCAGCGAGTGCTCGTACACGTCCTTGTGCCGGTGGTGCTCGTCCACCTCCAGCCGCAGCGCCGGCAGCTCGGGCAGCACCCGGTCGGCCAGCCCGGTCTCGACGAACACGTTCAGGCCGTTGCGGGGGCGGTCGGTCAGGACCAGCTTGGTCAGCTCGTCACGGACCCGTTCGGCGGAGATGATGTCCAGCCGATCGGCCATCGTCCGGATCGCCTCGATCACCTCCGGTACCGGCACGAAGTCGAGCTGCGAGGTGAACCGAGCCGCCCGCATCATCCGCAACGGGTCATCGGAGAACGACTGCTCCGGCGTCCCGGGGGTCCGGATCACGCCGGCGGTCAGATCCTGCAGCCCGCCGAAGGGATCGACGAACTTCTTGGTCCGGACGTCCACGGCCATCGCGTTCACGGTGAAGTCGCGACGGACCAGGTCCCCTTCCAGGGTGTCGCCGAACACCACCTCCGGCTTTCGGGAGTCCTCGCGGTAGGTGTCGGCCCGGTAGGTGGTCACCTCGACGACCCAGCCGCCCTCGACATTGCAGCCGATGGTGCCGAACGCCTTGCCGATGTCCCACACCTGGCGGGAGACCTTCTTCAGCAACCGCTCGATGTCGTCGGGCCGCGCCGAGGTGGTGAAGTCCAGGTCGTGGCCGAGCCGTCCCAGCAGCGCATCACGGACCGAGCCGCCGACCAGGTACAGCTCATGGCCGGTCGCTGCGAAGACCTCGCCGAGCCGGTCGATGACCGGCGCGATCCGCATCAACTCGGCGACAGCATTGTCCTGGGCTTGGGTCAGAGAGGGCACGCTGACCAAGTCTACCGGCCCGGGCACCCTACGATGGCCCAGTGACTCCACGCCCGCTGCCGCCCCGGCTCCGCCACCTCGGCAGCCGGTTCCTCGGGGTCCTCACCGCGGTCCTGGCGATGGCCGTGGCGTACGTGGTGGGCGGCACGTCCGTCCTGGGCGGTCCACTGGCGCCGGCCCGGGCGGAGACGGCGCCGCTCGATGCGGTCCGGATCGAGATCACCACCATGAGTCCTCGCATCGCGGCCCCCCAGGACACCGTCACGCTGAGCGGCACGGTCGAGAACACCAGTGGCGAGACCCTCACCGGCCTCCAGGCCTACTTCTGGCGCGACCAGGAGCTGCGGACCACCCGGGCCGCCCTGGAGCAGGAGTCCTTGCCGGTCGGGGCCCGCTACCTGCCGACGTTCCAGGACCTGGGTCCGGAGGGCATCCTGGCCCCCCGCGACAAGGTCTCGTTCACCGTCACCGCCCCGGTCTCCCAGCTCAATGTCCCGGCCCGCGACGGCGTCACCCTGGTGGGGGTCCAGATCCGCGGCTCCGACCAGGCCGGCTACCGCACCCTCGGCCGGGCCCGGGCCTGGCTGCCGATCGACGTGGGTGGCGTCGCGACACCCGTCGAGGTCGCGTCGGTGGTCGCCCTCACCTCCTCCCCCTCCCGGCTCGCCCCCGGGCTGTTCGTCGATGACCACCTGGCCGCCGCGCTGGCCTCCGGCGGACGGCTGGACCTGCTGCTGCGCGCGGCCGGCGAACCGGGCCGCACCTACCTGATCGACCCGGCCCTGCTGCTCGCGGTGATGGACATGAGCGACGGCTATGCCCTGGCCGATGGCACCGAGGGCACGGGCCGGGACGCGGCGGGGGCCTGGCTGCAACGGTTCGATGCGTTGAGCACCACCGGCTACCGGCTGCCGTACGCGGCCACGGACATCGACCTGGTCGGCAACATCGACCGGGCGGCCATCCTGGCCGACGCCGCCGACCCCACCGGGCTGCCCGGCGACCTTCCCTCGCTCCCGCTGGCGGTGTGGCCCGCCGATGGCGCTCTCACCGAGCCGGGCCTGGCCGCCCTGGAGTCGCTCGACGGGCTGTTCACGGTCCTCGCCGGGAACGTTGCCCGCGGACCGTCCAGCACGGACGGCAGGACCGTGGTGGGCTACGACACCTCTGCGCTGGTGACCGGCCCCGAGGACGCCACCACCTCGGGGGTCCAGCTGCGCCAGGCGACCGCCGCGACCACGTTCCTCGATGCCGTGCAGGACAATGGACCCCAGGTGCGGCTGATCACCAACGCCGCCGAGGTGCGGGCCGACGCGGCCGACGGATCGACGCGTACGCCACTGTCCTCGTTGCCGGTCACCGTGGGCCTGCCGACCACCGGCGCGGACCTGGGCCCGACCGACTGGACCGGCACCGGCCACGGTCCGACGGTCGCCGCTGCGACCGACGACCGGGAGGGCCTGGCCAGCATGTTCACCGACCCGGAGCTGGGCGTGGACCTGACCAGCCACCTGGTGGCGTCGCTGGCCAGCACCCAGTGGGAGGCCCACCCGGACCGGTACGAGGCCTTCCGGTCCTGGGAGCGCGAGCAGTCCACGTCGATCCTGTACGGGGAGGCGGTCTCGATCACCGCCCGGCCGGTGCTGCTGACCGCCCAGCAGGACATCCAGTTCCCGGTGACCGTCACCAACAACCTGCCGGTGCCGGTCTCGGTGCGGCTGGCGTTCGAGTCGGAGAACGCCGAGCGACTGAGCGTGCCCGCGGTCGACGTCGAGTCGATCGGCGCCGGCGAGGCGATCGGCGTGATCGCCGTTCCTGAGGTGCACGCGAACGGCCGCTACACCGTGGTCGCCCACCTCACCACCCCCACCGGCCGCCCGATCGGAAGGCCGCTGGACATCGAAGTAGAGGCCACCCAGGCCGGAAGGGTCGGATGGATCCTGATGATCGTGTCGGGCATCGTCGTGATCGGGACCACGGTCCTGCGCATCAAGCAGGTCCGGGCCGAACGGAGCAAGGCATGAGTCGCTCGATCGTCTCCACCACCGCCCTGATGGCGGGCGGCACGCTCGCCTCCCGGGTGCTGGGGTTCGTTCGGGCCGCGCTGATCGCGGTGGTGCTCGGCAACGGCACCCGTCCCGCCGAGGCGTTCAACCTCGCCAACACCATCCCGAACAGTCTCTACATCCTGCTCGCCGGCGGCGTGATGAACGCTGTCCTGGTGCCGCAGATCGTCCGGGCGATGGACGAGGACGAGGACGGCGGCGAGGCATACACCAACCGGATCATGACGGCGTTCCTGGCCGCCCTGGCGGTGCTGACGCTCATCGTGACCGCACTGGCGCCCTGGATCATGGCGCTGTACACCGCCGACGGTTGGCGTACGCCGGAGATGCAGCCGTACTGGAACAACATGGTGATGCTGGCCTACCTGTGCCTGCCGGAGGTGTTCTTCTACGGCGCCACCGTCCTGGTCGGTCAGGTGCTCAACTCCCGCGAGGTGTACGTCCCGTACATGTGGGCCCCGATCGCCAACAACGTGATCTCGATCGGCGTGTTCGGGCTCTACCTGGCCCTGTGGGGAACGTCCGACGGCCAACCCTTCACCACCCACCAGGTGCTGGTGCTCGGGCTGGGCTCGACCGCCGGGATCGCCGCACAGTTCTTCATGCTCCTGCCGTTCCTGCGCCGCGCCGGCTTCCACTACCGGCCACGGTGGGACCTGCGCGCCGCGGGGCTGGGCCACACCTTCCGGTTGGCGCAGTGGACGCTCTACTTCGTGCTGGTCAACCAGTTGGCGATCTTCGTGGTGAACCGGCTGGGCTCGACCGCCGTGCTCGCGAGCGGCAGCGGTGCCGGCGTCAGCGCCTACCAGACGGCATCGCTGATCTGGATCGTGCCGCACTCCCTGATCACCCTGTCCCTGGGCACCCAGATGGTGACCCGCAGCTCCCGGCTCGCCGCCGAGGGGGACCTGGCCGGGGTCGCCGGTGAATCGGTCCGGACGATGCGGGCCGCAATGACGGTGATCGTGCCCAGCGCGATCGGACTGTTCGCGCTGGCGTTCCCGATCAGCCAGCTGATGTTCGGCAACGGTGCCGGTGCGCGGGACGCGGTGTTCATCGGCCGGACCCTGATGGTGATGGCGCTGGGGCTGGTGCCGTACAGCCTGCACTACTTGGTGATCCGCTCCTTCTACGCCCTGGAGGACACCCGGACCCCGTTCTTCGTCCAGGCGACGATCGTGGCGGCCAACATCGTGCTGGCGATCGCACTGGTGGTGCCGTTCCAGGCCTCGGGCTGGGTCGCGGCCGGTCTGGGCGGGGCGTATGCCCTGGCGTACGTGGTCGGCCTGGCCGTGGCGGTGCCGCTGTTGCGTCGCCGGCTCCCGGACCTGGACTTCCGGGGGGTGCTGGCGCAGGTCGGCCGGCTCACCGTTGCCACGATCCCGGCGGGCCTGCTGGCCTGGCTGATCATGCGCTTCACAGGCGGACACGGGCAGTTGGCACTGCTCGGCTCCCTGGTGCTGGCCGGTGGCGTCGCCGTTGGCACATTCCTGGTGATGGCACGTACGCTGCACATCGAGGAGGTCAGCGAGGTCGTTGCCGCGATCACGCGACGCAAGGGCACCGAAGGCCCCAGGGGCGTCGATGCGGCGCCCTCCAGGATGGATGAGCAGGAGGAGAGTGTCGTGCCGGACACGACCAGCGAGGACCGTGACCCCGCCTCGGTGATCGCCGCGCCGGACAGGCAGGATCCGCGAGACGGAAACAGCCCGATCGGGCGCCTCTTGGGTGGGCGGTTCCGGATCGAGGAACAGATCAGTCCCGACCGCAGTGACCTGTGGCGGGCCACCGACCTGACCCTGAAGCGTTCGGTCGTCTGCCAGTTCTTCCCCCCCGAGGACGAGCGCGGACCCGTACTGCTGGCCGCGGCCAAGCGCGCCGCCCAGGTCACCGACGCCCGGTTCGTCCGGATCCTCGACTTCTCCGACGGCACTCAGCCGTACGTCGTCCGCGAGTACGCGCCCGGCCTGACGCTCACCACCCTGCTCGCCGACGGCCCGCTGAACGGTGTCGAGTCGGCGTGGCTGGTCCGCGAACTCGCGGACGCCCTGACAGTGGTGCACGGCCAGGGCCGGGGCCACCACCGCCTGAACCCCGATGCGGTGATCGTCACCGACACCGGCAACGTGAAGATCCTCGGCTTCCAGATCGACGAGGTGCTGCTGCCGCCCGACCCCAGCACGAGCGTCGAGGATCCCGAGGCCGCCGACGTGTTCGACCTCGGTCGCCTGCTGTACGCCTGCCTGACCGGCTACTGGCCGGGCGGTCCCGCGTACGGCCTGGCGGATGCGCCCACCCGGGGCGCGATGTGGCTGCCGCCGCGCAGCGTACGGTCGGACGTCTCACCGGGCCTGGATCGGATCACCCAGCAGGTGCTCGGCGGGGGCTCCCCGATGATGGCCAACACGACCGGTCGCCCGGTCGTGACGACCGCGGCCGGTGTGGTGGCCGCCCTCTCCTCGGTGCTCGGCGTCACCGATGCCTCGTACCGGCTGGAGCAGCGGGTCCGCCACCATCGTGACGGCCCGCAGGACCCGACGATGACACAGGACCCGGTCCCTGCGCCGGCCTCGGTGCCGGAACCCCTTCCGGCACTGGAGCAGACCGTTCGGGTGTCCCCACCGCCGGAGCCCCCGCTGAAGGTCGTGCCGCGCCAGCGGCCGAACCGCGGCTGGGTGGTGGGCCTGCTGGTCCTGATCGCCGTCGCGATCGTGGTCGGGCTGATCGGCGTGGCCATCAACTCGGGTCGCGACAACGCCGGGGCACCGCTGGGGGGTGACCCGAAGTCTCCGAGCACCGCGGCCGGCGGGCCGTGGGCCGTGGTGGACTCGACGACCTTCGATCCGAGCGCGGACGGCGGCAACGGCGACGAGAACCCGAACACCGCGGCCCTGGCCCACGACGGTGATCCGACCACCGGCTGGCGGACCATGACGTACGTCGGCAACCCCGAGTTGGGCAACCTGAAGCCCGGAGTGGGGCTGATCCTCGACCTCGGTGAGACGCGCCCGATCGGGACCGTGACCGCCGAGGTACTGGGGAACGGCTCCACCATCGAGGTGCGGGTCCCGAACGATCCGACGGCCGCCGCCCCGCCGATGGACTCCGCGACCTCCTGGCAGGTGCTGGCCAAGCGGACCGAGGCGACCGGTTCGGTCGATCTGGTCGTCGACCCGGCGGTCGAGAGCCGCTTCGTGATGCTCTACCTCACCCGGCTGGCGCCCGACGGGGATGGCTTCCGCGGCGGGATCGACGAGGTGCAGGTCGGGCCATGAGGTCCCGCCCCCAGGACCCGTCCGACGAGGACCTGCTGGCGGCCCACGTCGCCGGTGACCCCGAGGCGTTCACGCTGCTCGTCACCCGCTACCAGGACCGGCTCTGGGCCGTTGCGCTGCGTACGTTGCGCGACCCGCACGACGCCGCCGATGCCCTCCAGGACGCCTTTCTGTGCGCGTTCCGGCGGGCCCACACGTTTCGCGGCGACGCGAAGGTGACCAGTTGGCTGCACCGGATCGTGATCAACTGCTGCCTGGACCGGATCCGCTACCTGGACCGGCGCCGCACCGCCGTGCTCGACACCGACCGTACGGACCACGATCCGGTCATGCCGAGCACCGACAGCGAGCTGTCGGACGCGGTGACCGAGGCACTGGCCCGGATCAGCCCCGACCAGCGCGCGGCCCTGGTACTGGTGGACATGGAAGGGTTCTCGGTGGACGAGGCCGCCGAGATGCTCGGGTGCCCGCCGGGCACGATCAAGTCACGGTGCTCCCGGGGCCGGGCCCGACTCGCTCCCCTGCTGCGGGAGCTGCTGGCCCCCAGATGAGCCAGAATAGACAAAAGCACAGTGTCGGCTGGCTCACCGGTCGGCACTACGGGGGACTTCGTGACAGCCAGGAGGCGTGGTGATCGACGACCCACTGGACTTCAACGACGTCGAGGATGACGTCGAGGCGGAGGTGAGCGCGGCCCTGCGCTCGGCACCGCTACCACCCATCCCCGACCGGGTCCGCAAGCTGCTGGACGATGCGCTCCAGCAGGCCCAGGTCCGCCGCGAGGCGGGTGAGACCGCCCAGGCCCACAGCGACGGATTGGCGGCGGCAGCGCTGCGCAGCGCGACCGGCACCTTCGGTCCCAATCCCCTGAACCGGAAGCGGCTGCCGCGGCGCCCGGGCACCCCGCGTACGATCGGGGCATGACCGCGCACGTACCGATCTCGATCCTCGACCTGGTCCCCGTCAGCGACGGCAGCACCGTCCGCGATGCGATGGCGGCCAGCTTCGAGGCTGTCCGCCTGGCCGATTCCGTGGGGTTCCGGCGGTACTGGTTCGCCGAGCACCACAACTCGCCGGTCTTCGCCAGCTCCGCGACGTCCCTGCTGATCGAGCACGCACTGTCGATGACCGACACGATCCGGATCGGGGCCGGCGGGGTGATGCTCCCCAATCACGCGCCGTTGGTCGTGGCGGAGCAGTTCGGCACCCTGGTGCAGCTGCATGGCGACCGGGTCGACCTGGGGCTGGGCCGGGCGCCCGGCACCGATCCGATGACCGCCCGGCTGCTGCGCCGTGGCGCGTCGGACGCGCACTCGTTCGCCGAGCAACTGTACGAGATGCAGATGTGGTTCAACACCGGCGACTCACCGCGCGGGGTGTCGTCGATCGTCGCGGCGAGGACCGAGGTGCCGATGTGGGTGCTCGGCTCGACCACCAACGGGGCCTCGATCGCCGGCCAGCTCGGCCTGCCGTTCTCCATGGCCTCGCACTTCGCCCCGGTGGAGTTGCACGAGGCACTGTCGGTGTACCGCAACTCGTTCTCCACCGAGTCGCCGACTTCGCGGATCGAGGCGCCCCAGGTCATGGTGGGCGTATCGGTGATGGTGGCCGACACCGACGCGGAGGCCGAGCTGCAGTACTCGACGCACGTCCAGATGGCGATCGGCAACGCCACCGGTGAACGCCGACCGCTCCAGCCTCCGAAGGCCGACCTGCCGCACGATTCCGGCTGGGTGGCGGCGCAACGGATGCTCGACTGCCGGGCCGTCGGCTCTCCGACCACGGTCCGTCGCCGGCTCGAGGAACTGGTCGAGGAGACGAAGGCCGACGAGCTGGTCGTGGTGACGTACGCGTACGATCCGCAGGTGCGCCTGCGCAGCCTGCGGATGCTCGCGGAGTTGTGGGACTAGGGTCTGGCCTTCCCGGTCCGGATCGCGCGTCCCAGGACCGCCGAGGTGGGAACGAAGGGTTGCTGCCACGTGCGGCTGTCGCTGGAGAGGCGACGATTGTCGCCGAGGACGAACAGGTGCCCGTCGGGTACGTCGAACGCCTGGGCGGGCCCGACCGGATCGGTGACGTATGGCTCGGCCACGGCACGTCCGTTGACCGACAGGTTGCCGCTCCGGTCGATCGTCACCCGGTCGCCGGGGACCCCGAGCAGCCGCTTGATGATGACGTCGCCGATCTCGGCGGAGTCGATCACGACGATGTCGCCGTGGCCGAGCCGGGCGGCCTTGTGGACGCGGCGCGTCCACAACCGTTGGCCGGGGTGCAGGGTCGGGGCCATCGACCAGGAGCGGACCCTGGTGACGAAGACCCCGTAGGCCCGCACCACCACGGCCAGCGCAACCGCCCCGAGGACGACTCCGACGGGGACCAGGACCTGGGTCATCTCAGTGCCGGTGCTCGTGGTGCTCGTGGTGCTCGTGGTGCTCGTGGTGCTCGTGGTCGTGACCCTCGGCGTACTTGAAGAAGTGCACATAGGCGTCGATGTAACGGCGGCCGGCCTCGACGTCATCGACGTCGTAGTCCTGCACCTCGAGGACGCGGGCGAAGCGTCGTTCCAGTTCGGCCCACTTCTCCTCGGGGACCAGGCCGGTCAACGGCTCCAACGAGCCGATCTCGATGCTCTTGTCGGCGGCGGCGACCTTCTCGTCGATCGGCACCCCATGGGGCTTGAGGCCCTCGAACCCTGCGCCCTCCCCTGCGCGGTGGACCCGTACGAGGGTCTCCAGGAAGAAGCGATCGGCGAGCACGTTCGCGTCCTCCCCCAGCACGCGGACCTTGCGCGCGAGGTCGAAGGCCTGGCGCACCTCGGCCTCGCCCTCGGGTTGGATCCACTTCAGGGCGAGGTTGAGGTTGCCGGACTCGAGCGCCGCCTGGCCGTCCTTGGCGGTGGGACCGTCCATGGTGTCGCAGTGGGCACTGGCGAATTGCGGGCGAAGCAGCACCAGCGCGAAGCCGATGGCTGCCAACAGGACGGTGATGAGGGTGGCCATGATGGTCATGATCGTCATTCCTTCTCGATGGTTTGCTGTTCGTGGTCAAATCAGGGTGCCTACCACCGCTGATGTCCTCCACTTCACCACCGAAGAGCGATCGGGACCTTGACCGGCGTCAAGCCAGCTCGTCGAGGACGGCGTAGCTGGCGGCCCGGCGGCGCAGGCGGGCCGCACTGTCCGGATCCGGGACCGCTTCGGCGAGGTCGACCAGCAGGTCGGCATCGAAGGGACGGATGATGCTCAGTGCCGACAGGACCGATGCGGCCTCCTCGGTGTCCCCGCCGGCCAACAGGGTGCGGGCCCGGGCGTGCGCGTCGGCCACGGTGGTCGGCTCGTCGGCCGCGGCCACCTCGCGCAGGTCGAGCAGGCGGCGGCGTACGCCGGGGTCCGGGGTGGCCTCGAGCTCGCGGCTGCTGGGGGCCCAGTGGCGGGGGTCGGTGATGGTGAACCGGTCGAAGATCCACCGTCCGACCGCGTCCACCGGCTCCTCGGCCGGCGCGGTGTCGACCAGTTCCTGCGGATCGGGCGAGTCCCAGCGCAGGAACGCGCCCATGTCCTCGTCGACCAGCCCGGCCAGCCGGGTCGTGGCGCGGGCAAGGAAGCCCTGCGGCGAGCCGATCAGCTCGGCGGCCCGCCACCAGCCGATCCGTTCCGGCACCGGGTCGGCGCCGGCGCCGAAGACCCGCGCGGTCATGGCCCGGGCGGTGGTCGAGGCGAGGACGCCCCGGATCACCGCGGGCACCGGGACGCTGCGCCGGTCCAGGTCCATCCACATCATGTAGAACTCGTCGTGGTCAACCATCCGGTCCCCCGGCGGCAGGATCGCGTACGCCCGGAACTGCAACAGCACCGGGCCGACACTGCGCCGCACCAACTGGGTGTGCCGCTCGTCGAGGACGAGTCGGGCGACGTCGTACGTCATGGGCCCATTCTTGCCGCGTCCCATCGTAGGGTGAAGATGTGCTGGACATCCTGGCTTCCTCACCGCTGCTGACGATCTTCGTGGTGGTCGCGCTCGGCGCCGCCCTGGGAGCCGTGCCCTTCGGCCCGATCCGCTTCGGCGCGGCGGGCGCACTGTTCGTCGGCCTGGCGTTCGGTGCCGCGGATCCGCGGCTCGGCGAGGGGCTCGGCCTGGTCCAGTCGCTCGGGCTGGCGCTGTTCGTCTACACCGTCGGACTGGCCGCCGGGACCTCCTTCTTCCGCGACCTGCGGACCCAGAGCCGGATGATCATCATCGCCGTGGTCGTGCTGGTCGCCGCCGCCGGCGTGGGCCTGGGGGTCGGCAACCTCCTCGGTCTGGACATCGCCCTGCAGGCCGGTGCGTTCGCCGGGGCCCTGACCTCGACCCCTGCCCTGGCGGCGGCGACCGCGGCGACCGGCAGCGCCGAGGCCGCGGTCGGCTACTCGCTCGGCTACCCGGTGGGCGTCATCCTCACCATCGTCCTGGTCGCGATCACCCTGCCGCAGAAGTGGCGCGCTTCCCGGGACCCCGCCGCCGGGGACCCGATCACCGCGGCGACCCTCCAGGTCGATCGTGCCACGATGATGCGCCAGATCCCGGGCTGGCTGGAGCAGAACGTCCGGTTCTCCTACCTGGCGCGCGATGGCCAGCAGCGCGTCGTCGTCCCCGGCGAGGAGCTCCTGCCCGGTGACCGGGTCGTGGTGGTGGGCCAGCCGGAGGCGATCGACGAGGCCGAGGAGTACCTCGGCCGCCGGGTCGACTCCCACCTGGCCGACGATCGCAGCATCGTCGGCTTCCACCGGTACCTGGTCTCCAACCCCCAGGTCGCCGGACGCACGATCGCCGAGCTCAACATGCCCGACAGGTTCGGCGGGGTGATCACCCGGGTGCGGCGCTCGGACGCGGACCTGCTCGCCACCGACGACGTCACCCTCGAGCTGGGCGACCGGGTGCTGGCCGTCGTCCCCCGCGACGAGATGGACGCGGTCGGCGACTTCTTCGGAGACTCGGTCCGCAAGGTCTCCGAGTTCGACGCCCTGTCGATCGGCATCGGGATGGCCCTCGGCCTGCTGCTCGGCATGGTGACCATCCCGCTGCCCGGCGGCGCGAGTTTCTCCCTCGGTGCCGCCGCCGGCCCGCTGATCGTCGGGCTGGTGCTGGGTCGGCTGGAACGCACTGGGCCGATCGTGTGGGGCCTACCGCACGCCGCGAACCTGACCATCCGCCAGCTCGGGCTGCTGCTGTTCCTCGCCGCGGTCGGACTGGCCTCCGGGCAGGCCTTCGCCTCGCAGGCCTTCAGCCTGACCGGACTGCAGGTGATCGGCTTCGCCGCGGTGATCGTCCTGGTGACCGGCCTGCTGTTTCTGGCGGCGGCGCGGATGTCCGGGTTCAGTGCGCCACGCTGCGCCGGCGCCCTGGCCGGTCTGGTCGGCCAGCCGGCGATCCTGGCGTACGCCACCTCGCGCAGCACCGATCCCCGCATCGATGCCGGCTACGCGCCACTGTTCGCCCTCGGAATGATCGTCAAGATCCTCCTGGTCACGCTGCTGGCCGGCTGATCCGACCGGTACACCACACTGGTGGAGTGCCCGTCCACCGGGCAGGAAGAAGGCACGACGATGACCGGAATCGACGTCCTCGGCATGGACCTCGGGGTGCTGGCACTGATCGTGCTGGCCGGTATCGGCACCGGGATCGTGGGCTACCTGACCGGGCTGGCCTCGCTGGTCAGCTATCCGGTGCTGCTCGCGGCCGGCCTGTCGCCGGTCTCGGCGAACGTCTCCAACACCCTTGGCCTGGTCGGTGTGGGCATCGGCTCCACCGCCCGGGCGATGCGTACGGTCACCACCGGCAGTCGCCGGACCCTGGTGGCCCAACTGGTCGTGGCGGCGGTCGGCGGCGGCCTGGGCGCGACCGTGCTGCTGGTCTCCGGGGAGTCGAGCTTCGAGACCATCGTGCCCTACCTGATCGTCCTGGCCTCGGTGCTGTTGCTGCTCAGCCCGCGGATCAGCCGGATGCGGACCTCCGACCCCAACCCGGTCATCTACTGGGTGGGGCTGTTCCTGGTCTGCTGCTACGGCGGCTACTTCGGTGCCGGGGCGGGCGTGATGTACCTCGCGCTGACCCTGATCGCGAGCTCGGAGCTGTTCACCCGGGCGATGGTGATCAAGAGCCTGCTGCTGGGGGTCAGCAACCTGGTCGCCTCGGCGATCTTCATCGGCTTCGGCCCGGTGAACTGGCCTGCCGCGATCGCCCTGGGACTCGGCTGCATCGTCGGCGGCAACTTCGGCCCGGTGATCCAGCGGCTGATCCCCGAGACGGTGTTGCGCGGCATCGTCGCGGCCGGCGGGTTCTTCCTGGCCCTGTGGCTCTGGCTGCGCTGACCCGGGCAATGATGCCCGTCAGACCCCGGCCAGGACCAGAGCCGCCCCGCTGCCGAGGGCACCCAGCATCACCGACACCGCCCCGGCGTAGAGCAGCACGACCAGGCCGTTGCGACGCTGGGGGTCCTTGCCGAGGACCGACAGGAAGAAGCCGGCCGGGACCAGGATCGCCCCGATCAGCACCAGGATCCCGACGTATGCCCCCCAGTCGGGGACGCGCGAGTCGGACATCAGGACCTGGATCACCAGGCCCAGGGTGACGAGTACGCCGGCGTGGGCGTGTCCGGCGCGGAACGAGTTCGTCTGCAGGTCGTTCATCGGTGTCCGGCCGCTGATGATCCGCAGTACGAAGAGGCCACCGATCGGGATCGAGACCGCGGTGAGGACGACGATGCCGAGGAACAGGGGGCTGAAGAGGGTCATGGGTCTCTCCTCCTTGGGAGGCGGGCTCAGGAAGCAGGGACGCGGGCCGTACGCAGCAGGGTGAGGACGAAGGCTGCGGACGTGGCCAGCACCAGCGCACCGGCCAGGACGATGCTGCCCGGGTCGTACGTCGAGACCTGCCGGATCAGCCGCCCCGGTGCCGCCGCCGCGAAGACGAATGCGGTGAGCGTGCCCAGGTAGCTGCCGACCATGTTGAACAGGTGGCCCCGGTAGTTGTGTCGGATGGCGTTGACCACGCCGAGGGTGACGGTGAGGGTGGTGAAGACCGACAGGCCGTGCAACCACGAGAATCCGCCGTCTCCGCGGATCCCGAAGCTGCTACCGATCGTGAGGGCCATCGCGGCCACCCAGGTGAAGCCGAGGATGCGGTGCATCCGGTCTCGTCGACGACGGAGGATCTGGACCGGGCCGAGGGCCAGGACATAGCTTGCCGCGATTGCGTGGATGAGGACCAACGGTGCTGCGGTATCCATGCTACGTAAGATAGTTACACTATCCAGTACTGCCAACGTGGATAGTCCGGACCCGACCCACTACCCAGGAGATCACCATGCGACTCAAGGAACTGGCCGAACGATCGGGGACCAGCACCGCCACGATCAAGTTCTACCTGCGCGAGGGACTACTGCCAGCAGGTGAGCGGATCAACGCCACGCTGGCGGAGTACGGCGAGCCACACCTGTCCCGACTCCGGTTGATCGCCGCCCTGCGGACCCTGCTGGACACCCCCTTGGACCACATCAAGGCCCTCACCCAGCAGATCGACGACCCGGAGGTGCCGCTGCTCACGGTCCTGGGTGCGGCACAGTCGTTGGCCCTCGGAGAGCATGACGAGGTCGCCGCACGCGACACGTCACCCGAGGTGGCGAAAGTGATGGCCGAGCGGGGGTGGTCGGACGCCGCCAGCCCGGCCCGGACGGCGCTGGATGCCCATCTGGGCCGGATGCGGGAGTTCGGGATCGAGGTGGCACCGCAGACCTTGTCCACGTACGCCTCCGCCGCCAACCTGGCAGCTGAAGCGGACCTCGGCGCGATCCAGGAGGCCGACTCCCGGGATGACGCCGCCCGCATGGTTGCGGTCGGGGTGCACAGCTACTTCCAACTCCTGCTGCGCCTGGTCGCTCTGGCCCAGACCTCCCGGAGCATCGCTCGGTACGGGAACTGATGGGTGGGCCCAGCTGGACTTGAACCAGCGACCTCTGTCTTATCAGGACAGCGCTCTAACCACCTGAGCTATGGGCCCTTCCTTGCGCTTGTGGCGCCGAGGAATGACAATAGCGCATCCCCGGGCGCCGCGCAAAATCCGCGTCAGTCCTCGGCGAGGGTGACCTCCAGCCCGCCGATGATGCGGGACGCGGTGTTGTAGAGGAAGGCCAGCAGCGTCGCCAGGGCGGTAAGGATCACCACGTTCAGCACCGATAACAGGATGGTCAGGCCCATCACCTTGGACAACCCGATGTAGTCCTGGATCCGGAACTGCTCGTTGTCGCCGGGCGACATCAGAATCGTTCCCACGGTGCTATTGAGCAGCTCGAACACCCCGGACGTGGACAACACGACCCAGACCAGCAGGACCAGCACCAGCGAGGCGATGCCGAACGCAACCGAGAAGACGAACGAGGTCTTCATCACAGACCACGGATCGAGGCTGCTCAGCCTGAGCCGGGCCTTGCGGGTGCGGTGCGCCTCCGGGCGCACCACTACGGGCTCGGTCTCGTTGGCCCGCCGCAGCGGGGCCGGGGAGGACACCGTCGGCGTGGCCGCTGCCTGCGGAGACTCCGTCGGCTCGGGCACGCCGGCCTCGCCGTAGAACTCCTCGGTCGAGCGTACGGTCGTCGAATCCAGGTCAGGTCGGGCTTCACTCACTGGAGGTCTCCTCCTCGCCGGCCGCCTCGACGGCCACACCATCCTCGGTCACACCATCCTCGGTCACATCATCGGCCGATACGGTGTCATCGTCAGTGTCCTCGTCGCTGTCCTCCCGGTTCAACGCGATCAACACGACCGAGTCATCCTTCGACACACCGACGAACTTCACCCCCATGGTGTCACGCGACGTGACCGCCACCTCGGAGACGGCGCTGCGGGTCACCTGCCCGGAGGCCTTGATCGCAATGACCTCGTCGCCCTCCTGGACCATCAGGCCGCCGACCAGTCGGCCGCGCTCCGAGTTGAGCTTCATCGCCTTGATGCCCAGGCCACCGCGGCCCTGCAGGCGGTAGTCCCCGATCCTGGACCGCTTCCCGTAGCCCTCGTCGGTGACCGTGAAGACGAAGCGGTCGTCCTCGGGGAAGTCGTGGCGTACGACCATCATCGACAGCAGTTCGTCGCCCTCGCGGAACTTCATCCCGGTGACCCCGGAGGTGGCCCGACCCATCGGCCGCAGTGACTCGTTGTCGGCACTGAACCTGATCGCCTGCCCCTTGCGGGAGATCAACAGCACGTCGTCCTCGGCCTTGGCCAACTCCGCGCCGATCAGCTCGTCGTCCTCGTCGCGGAAGTTGATCGCGATCAGGCCGGCTTGGCGCGGCGAGTCGTACGCCGACAGCTCGGTCTTCTTGACCAGCCCCCGCTTGGTGGCGAGCAGCAGGTAGTCCGCCACCTCGTACGACGGGATCGACAGCACCTGGGCGATCGTCTCCCCCGGCAGGAAGCTCAGCAGGCCGGCCACATGGCTGCCCTTGGCGTCCCGCGAGGCTTCCGGCAACTGCCAGGCCTTGGTGCGGTAGACCCGGCCCATGTTGGTGAAGAACAGGATCCACTGGTGGCTGGTGGTGGCGAACAGGTGCGCGACCTCGTCGTCGGCGCGCAGCGTGGCGCCACGCACGCCTTTGCCACCCCGCTTCTGGACGCGGTACTGGTCCGAACGGGTGCGCTTGGCGTAGCCGCCGTGGGTGATGGTGACGATGACGTCGTCGTCCGGGATGAAGTCCTCGTCGGACAGGTCCCCGTCGGCGGCGACGATCTGCGTACGCCGCTCGTCGCCGTACTTGTCGACGATCTCCTGCAGCTCCACCGAGACGATGTCACGCTGGCGCTGCGGGGTGGCGAGGATGTCCCGGAAGTCGGCGATCCGGGTCTCGAGGTCCTCGAGCTGGTCGATGATCTTCTGGCGCTCCAGGGCTGCCAGCCGGCGCAGCTGCATGTCGAGGATCGCCGTGGCCTGCGCGTCATCGATCTCGAGCAGCCCCTTCAGGCCCTCGCGGGCCTCCTCCGTGGTCGGGGAGCGGCGGATCAGCGCGATGACCTCGTCGAGCGCGTCGAGGGCCTTGACCAGGGCACGATAGATGTGCGCCTGCTCCTCGGCCTTGCGCAGCCGGTACTCGGTGCGACGACGGATGACCTCGAGCTGGTGGTCGACCCAGTAGGAGATGAACTGGTCCAGGCGAAGCGTCCGTGGGACCTCGTCCACCAGCGCCACCATGTTGCAGCCGAAGGTGTCCTGCAGCTGGGTGTGCTTGTAGAGGTTGTTCATCACCACCCGCGGCTGGGCATCGCGCTTCAGGGTGATCACCAGCCGCTGGCCGGTACGGGCCGAGGTGTCGTCGCGGATGTCGGCGATGCCGTTCAGCCGACCGTTGTGCACCAGGTCGGCGATCTTGAGGGCGAGGTTGTCCGGGTTGCACATGTAGGGCAGCTCGGTGACGACCAGGCTCGTACGGCCCTTCTCGTCCTCCTCGATGGTGATCACCGCCCGCATGGTGACCGAGCCGCGCCCGGTGCGGTAGGCGTCCTCGATCCCCTTGCGGCCGACGATCAGCGCGCCGAGCGGGAAGTCCGGGCCCTTGATCCGCTCCATCGCGGCCTCGAGGAGCTCCTCCTCGGTCGCTTCCGGGTGGGCCAGCGCCCACTGCGCCGCCTCGTTGACCTCGCGCATGTTGTGGGTCGGGATGTTGGTGGCCATGCCGACGGCGATGCCGGTCGAGCCGTTCACCAGCAGGTTCGGGAACCGGGCCGGCAGCACCGCCGGCTCCATGTCCCGGCCGTCGTAGTTGGGCTGGAAGTCGACGGTGTCCTCGTCGATGTCCCGGACCATCTCCATGGCCAGCGGCGCCATCTTGGACTCGGTGTACCGCATGGCTGCGGCCGGGTCGTTGCCCGGGGAGCCGAAGTTGCCCTGGCCGTTGACCAGCACCGCCCGCATCACCCACGGCTGGGCCAGGCGGACCAAGGTGTCGTAGATCGCGCTGTCGCCGTGCGGGTGGTAGGTGCCCATCACATCACCGACGATGCGGGCACACTTGTTCCAGCCGCGGTCCGGACGGTAGCCGCCGTCGTACATCGCGTACAGCACCCGGCGGTGCACCGGCTTGAGGCCGTCGCGGACGTCGGGCAGCGCGCGCCCGACGATCACCGACATGGCGTAGTCCAGGTAGGACTTCTGGATCTCCGCCTCCAGGTCGACCTGGATCACGCTGTCGCTGCGGTTGTCGACCTGCAGGCCCTGCTGGTCGGCGACGACCTGCTCGTCGGGACCCGGGTCCTGGGCGTCCTCGTTCTGCGGGGGGATCTCACTCATTGCTCAGTTCTTCCGATCAGATATCGAGGTAACGGACGTCCTTGGCGTTGCGCTGGATGAACGCCCGCCGTTCCGCCACGTCCTCGCCCATGAGGACGGTGAACATCGCATCAGCGGCGGCGGCATCGTCCAGCGTCACCTGCAGCAGCACGCGGTTCTCGGGATCCATGGTGGTGGTCCACAGGTCCTCGGGGTCCATCTCGCCCAGACCCTTGTAGCGCTGGATGGGGTTGACGTTGGGCAGCTTCTTGCCGGCTTCGCGACCCACCTCGACGAGCTTGTCGCGCTCCTCGTCGGTGTAGGCCAGTTCGTGCGGCGCGTTGGTCCATCGCAGCCGGAACAGCGGCGGTTGGGCCAGGTAGACGTGACCGGCGGCGATCAGCGGCTTCATGAAGCGGAACAGCAGCGTCAGCAGCAGCGTACGGATGTGGGCGCCGTCGACGTCGGCGTCGGCCATCAGCACGATCTTGTAGTAGCGCAGCTTGTCGATGTCGAACTCTTCGTGCACGCCGGTGCCGAGGGCGTTGATGATCGCCTCGACCTCCTTGTTCTGCAGGATCCGGTCGATCCGCGCCTTCTCGACGTTCAGGATCTTGCCGCGGATCGGCAGGATCGCCTGGGTGCGCGGGTCGCGGCCTCCCTTGGCCGAGCCACCGGCTGAGTCGCCCTCGACGATGAAGACCTCGCACTCCTCCGGGTTGGTCGACGAGCAGTCGGCCAGCTTGCCGGGCAGGGACCCACCGCCGAGCAGACTCTTGCGGTTGCGGGCCATGTCGCGCGCCTTGCGCGCCGCGATCCGCGCCGAGGCAGCGGCCTGCGACTTGCGGACGATCTCCTTGCCCTCGGACGGGTTCTGCTCGAACCAGTCGCCCAGCTTCTCGTTGACGACCTTCTGGGTGAAGGATCGGGCCTCGGTGTTGCCGAGCTTGGTCTTGGTCTGGCCCTCGAACTGCGGCTCGCCCAGCTTGATCGAGATGACGGCGGTCAGGCCCTCACGGATGTCGTCACCCGACACCCGGTCCTCGCGCTTCTTGATCATCCCCCACTGCTCGCCCCACTTGTTGACCGTGTTGGTCAGCGAGGAGCGGAAACCCTCCTCATGGGTGCCACCCTCCTGGGTGTTGATCGTGTTCGCGAAGGTGTGCACCGACTCGGTGTACGAGTGGTTCCACTGCATCGCCACCTCCAGGCCCATGGCGTGCTCGGGGTCGTGGGCCTCCACGGCGATGACGCTGGAGTGCACCGGCTCCTTGGTGCCGGTCAGGTACTTCACGTAGTCGATCAGGCCGTCCTGGTAGCAGAAGGTGTCGCTGCGCGGACCCTTCGGCCCCTCGTGGACCGAGTCCGGGGCGGCCGCCTGGTCCGGGTCGATCTCCTCGAGCTCGACCTTCTTCGGCTCCTGGGGCCGGAGGTCGATGATCGAGATGGTCAGGCCCTTGTTCAGGAAGGCCATTTCACGGAAGCGGTTGGCCAGCGTCTCGTACGAGTAGTGCGTGGTCTCGAAGATCTCGTCCGAGGCGTAGAACGTGACCGTCGTGCCGGTCTGTGTGGCCTCCTCCAACCGCTCCAGCGGGCCGTCCGGGGTGCCCAGGGAGAAGCTCTGGCGCCAGTGGTACCCGTCCCGGTAGACGTCGACGACCAGATGCTCGGACAGCGCATTCACCACCGACACGCCGACGCCGTGCAGACCACCGGAGACCTTGTAGCCCCCGTCTCCGAACTTGCCGCCGGCGTGCAGGACGGTCAGGGCGACCGTCACCGCCGGGATCCCCTCCTTCGGGTGGATGTCCACCGGAATGCCCCGGCCGTTGTCGACCACCCGGACACCCCCCTCGGGCAGCAGCTCCACCCGGATGGTGTCGCAGTAGCCGGCGAGGGCCTCGTCGACAGAGTTGTCGACCACCTCGTAGACCAAGTGGTGCAGGCCGCGCTCGCCGGTCGAACCGATGTACATGCCCGGACGCTTGCGAACCGCTTCCAGTCCCTCCAGGACGCTGATGGAGCTGGCGTCGTAATTGTTGGGAGCGACATGGGTGTTCTGCTCGAGTTCGGTCACTCCGACAGCCTACCCTACGACGAGGGAGATGCAGGTCACACACGCGATATGAGGGGTCTGCGCGCCGTTCCACGGGCCTCGGAAGGCCTTCTCGGGGGTCACCACGCCAAACGGGGGAAGATCGCCACAATCACCCGTACGTGTCGCGCGGTCCTCGGCCCTTGACCCGGAGTCGACCGTGCTTCCAGGTCGGCACGTCGGGCCCCTTGACCACCACCCGGCTGACGATGTCGCTGCCCATCTGCTTGTTGATCCGCGCGACCACCGCCGGTGCGATGTTGCGCATCTGGACCGCCCACGCCGTGGAGGAGGTGCGGATGGTCAGCACCCCGTCCTCGTACGTCTCGGCCCGACTGTGCGAGGCATTGTCCCGGCCGACCAGCTCGGGCCAGCGAGCCATCAGGACATGGATGTCCATCTCGGTCCGCCAGCCGCGCTCCTCGACCAGGCGATGCAGCACGTTGCCGATCAGCTGGGGGTCCCGGTCGTCCGGGCGGGCCCCACTGGACAGCGGGTCGACGGGGCGGCGCCGTGGCCTCTTGCGCCGCTGCTGCGGGGCGGGCGTGCCGGAGTTCACCCGGCGGGCGACCTGGCGGGCCAGGCCCAGGCCGTCCGGGTCGTACTGCACGTCCGGGCGGTCATCGTCGGGTTGATCCTTGGTCGGGTCCTGTCCGGGGTCATCGGTCATCGGGGGTCACCTCCCCGGCGGCGACGCGGTGGCGGCGGCCCTGCAGCGAGTCGGGCAGGTCCTCGGCGACCGCGGCGGTGACGAGCACCTGGTCGGCGCCGAGCACGCCACCGGCGAGCCGGGACCGGCGGGTCGCATCGAGTTCGGCGAAGACGTCGTCGAGGATCAGCACCGGTTCGATCCCGTCGGCGCGCAACAGGTGGAAGCCGCCCAGCTTGAGGGCCAGGGCGTACGACCAGGACTCGCCGTGGCTGGCATACCCCTTGGCGGGGAGATCACCCAGGACGAGGTCGACGTCGTCGCGGTGCGGGCCGACCACGGAGACGCCGCGCGCCACCTCCTCGCCATGGCGAGCCTCCATCTCCGCCAGCAGGGCTGCGGCCAGCTCGTCGCGGTCGCTGCCGGTCGGCTCCAGGGAACTGCGGTAGGAGGCGCTCGCGACGTTGTTGGTCGGTGCGATGTCCGCGTAGGCCTGAGCCGTGTACGGCATCAGGTCCCGCAGCGTGTCGAGCCGGGCGGACAGTACTTCGGCGCCGACCGAGGCGAGCTGGTCGTTCCAGATCCTCAGGGTGTCCGCGGCGTACGGGTCGGGCGCGGCACCACCCTTGCCGGACATTGTCCGCAACAGGCTGTTGCGCTGCCGCAGCACCTTGTCGTAGTCGTGGCGCACGCCGGTCATCCGCGGCCAGCGGGTGGCGACCAGCGAGTCGAGGAAGCGCCGCCGGGCGGCCGGGTCTCCCTTGACGATCTCGAGGTCCTCCGGGGAGAAGACCACGGTGCGCAGGATGCCCAACAGGTCGCGGGGGCGGGACAACGGCGCCCGGTTGAGCCGGGCCCGATTGGCACGGCCGGGGGTGATGTCGACCTCCAGCACCAGGGCGCGGTCATCGCCCCGCCCCGCACGGACCCGGGCCTTGACGGTGGCCTGGACAGCCCCGTGCCGGACCAGCGGCAGGTCGGAGCTCACCCGGTGGGAGCCGAGGGTCGCCAGGTAGTCGACCGCCTCGACCAGGTTGGTCTTGCCCTGCCCGTTGGCGCCGACGAAGGTGACGACCCCGGGGTCCAGGTCGAGCTCGACGTGCTCGTACGACCTGAAGTCCACCAGCGTGAGGTGATCGACGTACAACGACCTCAGTGACTCCTGTCGGTCAGGCAGCTGTCAGTCGGGCAGCCGCATCAGCATGATGACGTGGCGGTAGTCCAGCAGGGTCTCGCCGTCGATCGTGGCGGCACCGGTCAACAGGCAGGGCTTGCCGGCCTGCGTGAACGAGAACTCGACGAACGCCGCATCGAGGGCACCCAGGGCATCCAGCAGGTACTGCGGATTGAACCCGGCCGCCGTCAACGTGTCACCGTGGGGCTCCAGGACGGCATCGACCTGCTCGGAGGCGTGGGCGTGGTCACCGCTGGCAGCCTCCAGGGTCACCGACCCCTCACCCATCACCATCCGCAGCGGCGAGTTCCGCTCCGCGACCAGGGCGACCCGCTTGGCGGCATCGATCAGCTCGGCGGTCGAGCAACGCACGGTCAGGGAGGCGTTCACCTCCATCAGGTGACGGACCTTCGGGAATTCCCCGTCCAGCAGCCGCGTGGTGAGGCGGCGGCGGGTCCCGTGGGCCTCACCGGCCATCCCGATCAGGCCATCGCCGCTGCCGGGCTGGGACAGGGCCAGGCTCACCGTCTCCCCGCCCGCCATGGACTTCGCGGCCTCCGAGAGGACCTTCGCCGGCACCAGGGCATTGCTGGTGGAGTCCTTGCGGGCCGGGTTCCAGGTGATCTCCTTCAGCGCCATCCGGTAGCGGTCGGTCGCCAGCAGCGACAGGGTCGCCCCGGCGATCTCGACCCGCACGCCGGTGAAGATCGGCAGCAGCTCGTCGCGCCCCGCGGCCACGGCCACCTGGGAGACGGCCTCGGCGAAGTCCGTACTGGCCACCGTGCCGGTCTCGGCCGGCATCGCCGGCAGTACCGGGTAGTCATCGGTGGGCAGCAACTGCAGGGTGAAGTGCGCGCTGCCGCAGGACAGTTCCATCGACGAGGCGTCCGTGGCGACCGTGACCCCGGTGTGCGGCAGGGAGCGGGTGATGTCGGCCAGCAACCGGCCGGAGACCAGGGCGGTGCCCTCGTCGTGGACGGTGGCGGGCAATTCGACGCGGGCCGAGGTCTCGTAGTCGAAGCTCGACAGGATGAGGGACTCGCCCTCGGCATGGATCATCAACCCTGCCAGGATCGGGATCGACGGCCGGGTCGGGAGGCTGCGGGCGACCCATGCGACAGATTCCGCCAGCGCGTCGCGGTCGACTTCGAACTTCACTTACAGCCTCCTGGGCATTGTCAGGCCAGAGCCGAGACCTCTGGCCCCCCGATCATATCCAGACCTGCGCTCGCCAGGGTCGGCCCGCTTCCCCCTTACTCTTACCCTTCAAGATCTAGATATGAATTCAGTAGTAGTAATAGGTCCTGTGAACACTGTGGACAAGTGGTGTTCCCCCTAGTCAGTCAGGGCAATTCTTCCCACAGGGGCGATGTGCACAACGGGCCTGTTCGGTGGAAAGCTGTGGATGGACTCGAGGCGATCCCCGAACCATCAACATGTTATCCCCAGCCCAGGGTGGACCTGTGCACAATTCTCCACAGCCGAATCCACAGGTGTTGAAAACGTTCACTATGAACGAAAAACGTCCTCCCGAGCAGTGCTCGGGAGGACGCAAGGGTCGCCTTGGTCAGCCCTGGGCGGCCTTCTGGCGGATCCGATTGGTGAGCTCGGACACCTGGGTGTAGACCTCGCGCCGCTCCGACAACAGCTGGCGGATCTTGCGGTCGGCATGCATCACCGTGGTGTGGTCGCGGCCGCCGAACTGCTGGCCGATCTTGGGCAGCGACAGGTCGGTCAGCTCCCGGCACAGGTACATGGCGATCTGGCGGGCCGTGACGATGGGTTGCGTACGCGACGTGCTGCACAACTCCTCGACGCTCAGGCTGAAGTACGTGGCCGTCTGGGCCATGATCAGCCCGGGGGTGATCTCGGTCTCGGCCCCGTCCGGGATCAGGTCCTGCAGCACCACCTGGGCCAGCGGCAGGTCCACCGGCTGGGCGTTCAGCGAGGCGAACGCCGCGACCCGGATCAGGGCACCCTCGAGTTCTCGGATGTTGCTCTGGATCCGGTCCGCGATGAACTGCAGCACATCCGGGGCGACCGACAGGTGCTCCTGCTGGGCCTTCTTGTACAGGATCGCAATGCGGGTCTCCAGGTCCGGCGCGTGCACGTCGGCGATCAGGCCCGACTGGAACCGGGACCGCAGTCGCGGCTCCAGGGCCTCCAGGAGCTTGGGCGGCCGGTCGGAGGTCATCACGATCTGCTTCTCGGCGTTCTGCAGCGTGTTGAAGGTGTGGAAGAACTCCTCCTGGGTCTGGATCTTCCCCTCCAAGAACTGGATGTCGTCGATCAGCAGGACGTCGACCTCGCGGTAGCGGCGTCGGAACTCGACGGTCTTGTTCTCCGAGATCGCGTTGATGAACTCGTTGGTGAGCTCCTCGGTCGACACGTACCGCACCTGGGCATCCGGGTAGAGGTGCAGCACGTAGTGGCCCAGGGCGTGCATCAGGTGGGTCTTGCCCAGTCCCGAGCCGCCGTAGATCACCAGCGGGTTGAACACCTTGCCGGGGGTCTCGGCGGCCGCGCGGGCGGCCGCGTTCGCCAACCGGTTGGACGGGCCGATGATGAAGTTGTCGAACGTGTACTGGGGATTGAGCCGGGAGGACTCGATCATCTGCCAGTCCACCTCGCCGTCGCGGCCGGTCTGGCTGCTGGGCCGGGCCACGAACGGTCCGGCGGGCGCGCCTTGGTGTTCCTCCTCGTTCGACCAGTCCTCGTCGAGTTCCTCGTCCGTGGACGATTCCGGAGAGCCCAACGGGAGCTCGGCCTCCAGGTCGAGGATGATGTCGGGATCGACGGTGACCGCCAACCGGGTCAGGTGGTGGAAGCAATCGGAGAGGGCTTCCTCGATCGTGGGGCGCAGCCGGTTCTCGAGCTGGTCACGGGTGTAGTCGTTCGGGACGGCCACCATCACCGTGTTCGCGATCACCGTCAGCGGAATCGTGTTGCGCAGCAGCCCGCGGTGGCGGGCCGGTGTCTGCTTCACGATGTAGGCCCAGGCCTCGGGGAGCTGATCGGTGGTGAACCGCGGCGGGTCTTGGGTAGTCCCTGACACGCGTATCCTCCTGTCCTCAAATGCGGCAAGCACCGCACTGTCCACACAGTTTTCCACAGGTGTGGACAATAGAGGCTAGCCCTCGCGTGGTGAAACCACGCGGGACAGCCCTGGATGCGGGATATGCGGTTGTCGGCTGGAGCCGTGAGACAGGAGACGCTACTCGTCCGGTGGTCGGTCGTGCAACACGGGGGCCAAGACCTCCCGCGGGTAGGGTGTCGGACCGGAGGGCGACGTACCCAAGATCATCGCACGGTGATCGAGGGAACACATCTGGGACCCCGGATTGTGTTTCTTGGGGTTGCCGCGTACCGTGGACCGGTCACCACCGTGGTGTCCATTTCACGTGTCGACTCCTCGACACGTACTGTTGATTACCTTCCTTGGGAGTACTTCGTGAGCAAGCGCACCTACCAGCCGAGCAACCGGCGCCGGGCCCGTACCCACGGCTTCCGTACCAAGATGCGGACCCGTGCCGGCCGTGCGACCATCGCCCGTCGCCGTAGCAAGGGTCGCGCCCAGCTCTCCGCCTGAGCGCCCTGGCGCCCAGATGCTGCCACAGGGGGCGAGGATGCGCTCGTCGGACGAGTTCCGTCACACGGTCCGTCGTGGAGTCCGTGTGGCCCGACCGAGCCTCGTCGTCCATGTATGCATCGCCGACAGCCCGCCTGCCAAGGTGGGCTTTGTCGTGTCGAAGGCAGTGGGCAACGCCGTGACCCGGAACCGGACCAAGCGCCGGTTGCGCCACCTGGTGGCCGCGAGGCTGGCCGGGTTGCCGCCGACCGCCCGGGTCGTCGTACGAGCCCTGCCGGCGGCATCGGCCGATCCGGGCCGGCTCGGTGACGATTTCGCCGCCGCCTGGGAGCGTGCCTTGGCGAAGGTGTCCTGAGTGCGATGAAGTACCTCCTGATCGGCCTGTTGAAGATCTACCGCGCGGTGATCAGCCCGATCTACGGTCCGGTCTGCCGCTACTACCCCTCATGTTCGGCGTACGCCCTGGAGGCGGTGACCGTGCACGGGGCGATCCGTGGCAGCTGGTTGGCCGCCCGCCGCCTTGGCAGCTGCCACCCCTGGGCCGCGGGTGGGTACGATCCGGTACCGGGAACACCTGCTGCCGAGGAGTGGGCTGCGGAACAGGCGGAGAAGGCGCGCCTGGCCGAGAACGGGTTGCACTACGAGCCCGGACCTGAGGCCGGTCCCGAAGATTTGTCCACCCGCTCGACGTCATAGAGGTCATCACTGATGGAACTCCTCCTGCCGCTCCTGGTCCCCCTCGCCGGTATCGGCGATTTCTTCAGCACGCTCGCCCAGCCGCTGTACTGGGTGGTGTCCGGCATCATGGTCGGGTTCCACAAGCTGCTGGCGCCGGTCTTCGGCGCCGGCAGTGGCGTGTCCTGGAGCCTGTCGATCGTGTTCCTCACGCTGGTCGTGCGGATCGCGATGATCCCGCTGTTCATGCGCCAGATCAACTCCACCCGGGGTATGCAGGAGCTGCAGCCGAAGCTGCAGGAGCTGCAGAAGAAGTACGCGGACGACCGCGACCGTCTCGGCCAGGAGACGATGAAGCTGTACAAGGACGAGGGTGTCAACCCGATGGCGTCCTGCCTGCCGCTGCTGATTCAGATGCCGTTCTTCCTGGCGCTCTACCGAGTGATCGACGGCGCCTCGCGCGGCGTCGCCCGCGGCTCCTGGCTCGCCGGGCCGGAGAACCAGGCCCTGCTGGACTCGCTGACCAATGCCACCATCTTCGGGGTGCCGTTGTCGGGCAAGTTCTGGCCGTTGGTGGACGGCTTCGGCGGTGCGCAGGTCCTCACCGGCATCATGACGATCATCATGGTCGTGGCGCAGTTCCTGACCCAGCGGGCGATGTTCACCAAGAACATGTCGCCGCAGGCCATGCAGGGCCCGATGTTCCAGCAGCAGAAGATGATGTTGTACCTCTTCCCCGCGATGTACATCTTCTTCGGCGCCACCATCCCGCTGGGCGTGCTGATCTACCTGCTCACCACCACGCTCTGGTCGATGGGCCAGCAGGAGTGGATCATCCGCAACAACCCCACCGCCGGCACCCCCGCCTACCTGGCCTGGGAGGACCGGATCCGGGCCAAGGGGATCAATCCGCGCAAGGTGCGGCCCGGCGACAAGCTGACCCGCGCCCGGATCGCCGAGCTGAAGGCCGAGGAGGCCGCCGAGGAGGCGGCCCGCCAGGAAGAAGCTGCCAAGCAGCCCAAGAAGAAGGCCAAGGCCAAGCCGACCGCCTCCGCTGAGGGCTTGCAGCGCCAACAGCCGACCCAGCTGTCGCGGTCCCAGCGTTCGAAGAAGAAGAAGTAGTCGTCAGGTCACCGGTCGGGCGCGTGATCGGCCCCGTGCTGTGCCCGTGCACCAGGATTTCACTGCCCCAGCAAGGAGTAACCCATGAGCGATACCGACGTCAGTGCCGACGGCGAGATGACTGCCATCGACGCTGCTGACCTGCAGCCGGTCGAAGGCGATGTCACCGACGAGGCCACCGCAGTCGACCAGTACGACGACGAGGAGGCCGGAGAGGGTGCCGAGAGCCTGCTGGACATCGAGGGGGAGGTCGCGGCCGACTACCTCGAGGAATTGTTGGACATCGTCGACCTCGACGGCGACATCGACACCTTCGTCGAGACCGGTCGCGCACACGTCTCGATCATCACCGACAACAAGACCCTGGTCGGCCGTGACGGCGAGGTGCTGGAGGCCCTGCAGGAGCTGACCCGCCTCGCGGTCCTGGTCGAGACCGGGCGCCGCAGCCGGCTGATGCTGGACATCGGCGGACACCGCGAGAGCCGCCGCCAGGAGCTGCAGGAACTGGCCGCCGACGCGATCGAGGAGGTCAAGGAGACCGGAGAGTCGATCCGTCTCGCGCCGATGAATCCCTTCGAGCGGAAGATTGTCCACGATGCCGTTGCCGCGGCCGGGCTGTACTCGGAGTCGGAGGGCGAGGAGCCGAACCGCCGCGTCGTGGTGATGACCGCAGAATGAGCGTGAGCGCGTCGATGCCGCCCGGCGAGTCCCAGGTCGAGGTCCCCGACCCGGAGATCGTCCGGGCGGTTTTCGGTCCCCGGGAACCACTGATCCGTACGTACGTCGACATCCTGGCGACCCGGGGAATCGAGTGGGGTCTGCTCGGCCCCCGCGAGACGCCGCGCCTGTGGGAGCGGCACGTGTTCAACTGTGCGGCGATGATGTCGTTGCTGCCCGATGCCGCGAGTGTCTGTGACGTCGGGTCGGGGGCCGGGCTGCCGGGGCTGGTACTGGCCATCGGCCGGCCCGACATCCGGGTCAGCCTGGTCGAGCCGCTGCAGCGCCGGGTCAACTTCCTGGAGCTCGCGATCGAGGAGTTGGGGCTGGGTGAGCAGGTGGAGGTGCTGCGCGGGCGGGCCGAGGAGTTCGATGCGGGTGAGGGCTTCGATGTCGTGACCTCCAGGGCTGTCGGTGCGCTGACCAAGCTCATCGGCTGGTGTGTCCCGTTGATGGCTCGGCACGGCGAGGTGCTCGCCCTCAAGGGTGCGTCGGCTCCCGCGGAGATCGAGAAGGCCCGCAAGGAGTTGACGAAGGCTCGACTGGTGGCCGAGGTGCTCACCGTGCGGGCCCACCCGCAGACCGAGAGCACCACGGTCGTACGCCTGCGTCGCGCCTGACAGCCGAGTTTGTGGCGGATTGTTCCACGTGAAACAGCCGTCGGGCACGCTCGCGTGACGATTCCTCATCACATCGGTGTCATTCACATGCACTAGGCTTGGGCCTCGAGCGCGACTAGCCGTTGCGCCGTGCGAGCTTCCTTGACTGCATGCGTGAGAGGACGACGAATGGCTCTGCTGAAGCGTCGAAACAAGGTTCCGGAAGGCCCCCGGAGGGCTTTGTACGACTCTCCCGAAGTTCCTGCGGTAGAGCAGCCGGATGATCTGGCCAATGTTTCACGTGAAACAGACGCTCCCCTGCCCGCCCCGCCTCGGCCGCGCATCATGGCGGTGGTCAACCAGAAGGGTGGTGTCGGTAAGACGACCAGCGCAGTCAACCTTGCTGCCGGGTTGGGGTTCGGCGGGTTGAACGTGCTGGTCGTCGACCTTGACCCCCAGGGCAATGCCTCCACCGCACTCGGCGGCGAGCACCGCAATGCCGAGCCCGGCACCTATGAGGTGTTGATGGACGAGGCGCCCATCGCCGACCATGTCCAGGCCTCCCCGGAGGCCCCGAATGTGAAGGTCCTCGTGGCGACCGCCGACCTGGCGGGGGCGGAGGTTGAACTGGTCTCCGTTGTTTCACGTGAAACACGACTCAAGCGCGCCATCGACCAGTACGTGGCTGACCACGACGTCGACTACGTCCTGATCGACTGCCCGCCATCGCTGGGCATTCTGACGGTCAACGCTTTCGTGGCGGCACATGAACTGCTGATCCCGATCCAGTGTGAGTACTACGCGCTGGAAGGGTTGAGCCAGTTGCAGCGGTCGATCGGTTTGGTCCAAGCGGGCATCAACCCGGGTCTGCGCCTCAGTACGGTGCTGCTGACGATGTTCGACGCGCGCACCCGACTGGCCTCCGATGTTGCCGACCAGGTGCGCCAGTACTTCGGTGACCAGACGTTGAGGACAGTGATCCCTCGCTCGGTGCGGGTGGCTGAAGCCCCGAGCTACGGCCAGACGGTGATCACCTACCAGCCGGCCTCGGCAGGTGCCCAGGCCTACCTCGAGGCGGCTGAAGAACTCGCGCGACGCGGAGCGGAGAAGAACTGATGGCGGAACGACGGGCAGGGTTGGGGCGGGGGCTCGGGGAGTTGTTCCAGCGGACCGACCCGGATGCCCCGCCACATCCGGTGGACCAGCATGTGATCGTGGACAAGCGGGGTCAGGTCGATGGCTGGGCCACGCAGGTCGATGTTCCACGTGAAACATCGGCCCCCACGCTGCCGGTGGCCGCGGAGAGTGAGGGGGTGGCCGGGGAGTCCGGCGAGTCCCTTCATGTGACCGTGGGTCCGGAGAACGGGTACTACGCGGACATCCCGATCGATGCGATCCATCCGAACGCGAAGCAGCCCCGGACGGACTTCGAGCAGGCGGCGCTGGAGGAGTTGGTCGAGTCGATTCGCGAGGTGGGGCTGCTGCAGCCGATCGTGGTTCGGCAGGATGGCGAGGATGCGTACGAGCTGGTGATGGGTGAGCGTCGCTGGCGCGCCTCGCGTGAGGCGGGTCTGGACCGCGTGCCCGCCATCGTCCGGAAGACCTCCGATGACGACATGCTCCGGGATGCCCTGCTGGAGAACATCCACCGGGTCCAGCTCAACCCGCTGGAGGAGGCGGCTGCCTACCAGCAGTTGATGGGAGACTTCGGCTGCACCCAGCAGGAGCTCGCCCGGAGGATCAAGCGGTCCCGCTCCCAGATCGCGAACACAGTGCGACTGCTCAACCTACCCGGGGCCGTGCAGCGCCAGGTGGCGGCAGGCGAGCTCACGGCCGGCCACGCCCGGGCACTCCTCGGCCTCCAGGACGTCACCGCGCAGACCAGTCTGGCCAAGCGCATCATCACCGAGGGCCTCTCGGTGCGGGCGACCGAGGAGATCGTGACCCTGGCCGGCATAGACCGACCCAAGCGCGGACGCACCCCTCAGCCGAACGATCCGCTGCTGCAAGAGCTGTCGAGCGAGTTGGGTGAGTTGTTCGACGCCCCGGTCGATGTCACCCGGGGACGCAAGAAGGGGAAGATCGTCCTCGAGTTCTCCTCGGACGAGGACCTGCAGCGCATCGTGGGAATCCTGCGCGGAGCCTGACCCGAAAATCGTGATCGGGCTCTATTCGCCAATCTATCTGTGTGAGTAGATTGGCGAATAGAGCCCGAGGAAGGGTGCCGCCGTCGAGTCAGGCCGCGTCGGTGGAAGCCTCGCTGGGCGCTGCCTCCAATTCGTGGGTGGCCAGGTACTGGCGTACGTTCTTGGTCGCGTAATGCTCTGCGACGAACGACAGGAACGGCACAGTGCCGGCCAGGGCGATCAGGATCAGGCGCTTCCAGGGCCAGTGCACGCGCCGCCCCACGTCGTACGCGGTGATCAGCAGCACCATGTAGAGCCAGCCGTGCGCGATGCCGATGTACGTGGTGATCGCGCTGCCCAGTTCCGGTGCCCAGATGTACTTCAGGGGCATGCCGATGCAGACGAGAATGACGAGAAGGCAGCCGACGAGCCACGCCATGAAGCGGTAGCGGCCTAGGGCGCTGGTGATGGCCTTGCGCTGCTGGGGTTCCATGTTCCTCAGTTCCTACTAGTGGTCAGGACATTCGATCGGGATCGGGTCCTATCTCATCCTGCGTGATCAGGCCAAGCTCGGCGAGTCGGCGCCGCTCGGCGGCACGGCCGATGTAGGTGGCCAGATAGATCGAGAAGCCCAGGGCTGCGGCCGCGAAGACCCACCACTGCAGCGCGTAGCCGAAGTTCTGCCCGTCCCCCCGTCCGGTCGGCAGCTCCGGTGTGGCCGGTGCCAGGCCCTGCGCGCTCGCGATGGCGGCGGGTAGGGTCACGTAGCCGGCGATCATCGGATCCTCCCACTGCTGGACCAGCACCGGCAGGTAGACCGACCCGATCTGTCCCTCGGGCAGCTCCCCCTCCACCGGCAGGTCGGAGGCCAGCAGGACGCCCTGCTGGGCCACCGGGCCGGTCGGCGGAGCCGGGACGTCGGTGGACGACGTCGCCTCGCCTCGGATGACCGGCACGAGCGTGCCGTCGGGGGTCCGGGCCGGGGTCAGCACCCGGTAGTTCCCCGGGTCCCCCTCGACCGGGATCAGCAGTTGTTCCTCGGGTACGTACGTCCCGGTGAACGTGACGGTGCGCCCGTAGCCCTCAGTGATCTCCGAGCCGGCCGAGGCCACCGAATCCAGCGGGACTGCGGGCTCGTTCATCCGGGCGATGGCGCCTTCCTGACCCTGGTCCTCGAAGACCTGCATCTGCCAGAGACCGAGCAGGACCATCACCGCGGCCAGGGCCAGGCCGAGCAGGACGAGGGCGGACTGTTGGAGACGGAGCCGGATCATGGTCAACGCAAACGTGCCTGACGGACCAGGGCCTCGCTGACCTCGCCGAGTTCCAGCCCGGCGGAATCCAGGGAGAGCGGGACCAGCGAGGTCTCGGTCATGCCGGGGGCCACGTTTGTCTCGAGGAAGTACGGGACACCATCGCGGATGATGATGTCGGTGCGGGAGATGTCCCGCAGGTTGAGGCGCTCGTGCACCCGTAGCGCCATGTCGGCGCAGGCCTCCGCGACCTCGTCAGGGATCTGGGCCGGGGTGAGGAATCGCGTGCTGCCTGCGGTGTAGCGCGAGCTGTAGTCGTAGTCCCCCGAGTCCGGGCGGATCTCCACCGCGGGCAGGGCCTCGGGGCCGGTGCCTCGATCGATCACGGTCACCGCCACCTCGATGCCCTCGATGAACTCCTCGACCACGGCCACGTCCCCGTACGCGTACGCCCCGACCATGGCCGCGGGGAGCTCGTCGGGGGTGTCGACCCGGGTGCATCCCAGGGACGAACCGGACCGGGAGGGCTTGACCATCATCGGGTAGCCGATCCGTTCCCCCATGGCCCCCATGAGGGCCTGGGCCCCGAGCTCGCGGAAGATCTCGTCCGGCAGCGCCAACTGGGTCGGCGTGGCCAGCCCCAGGCCGGCGATGACCGGCGTGGCGATCGACTTGTCGAAACCGACCCGGCAGGCCGAGGCGGTGGACCCGACGTACGGCACGCCCAGCAGGCCCAGCACCTCGCGCAGGGAGCCGTCCTCGCCGGTGGCGCCATGCACCAGCGGGAAGACGACCGGGTCATCGAGGCCACGCAGCAGCACGACCAGTTCGGAGTTGACGTCGGACTCCAGGACCGTGCAGCCCCGGTCCCGCAGGGCCTGGGAGACGCGACGGCCCGAACGCAGCGAGACGTCGCGTTCGTGTGAGAGTCCGCCGGCGAGGACGACAATGGTGCCGAGGTCGGCGCCGGCAGGGGTGGTGGGCAGGGCTTCGGTGGTGGTCATGGGTGTCCTCCTGCTGCGCGGGGTCATTCCTGGTTGGGCTGCGGGGTATTCAGCTCCGGAAGGCCGAAGTGCTGGCCGGCATGCTTCACCCCGAAGGTCCGATTCAGCTGCGCCTCCCGGTTCAGTACCTCACCGAGCCGGCGCACCCCCTCCCTGATGTTGTCCGGCGTGGGGTAGCAGAACGACAGCCGGATGTTGCGGGCGCCCAGGCCATCGGCATAGAAGGCGGTACCGGGGGTGTAGGCGACCCGGTTGGTCACCGCACGGGGCAGCATGGCCTGGGAGTCGATCCCCTCCGGCAGCGTCAACCAGACGAAGAATCCACCGAGCGGGTGGGTCCACGTCGTCCCCGCCGGCATGTGCTCGGGCAGGGCGGCGAGCATCGCGTCGCGACGCTCCCGGTACATGTCCCGGAACACCGTGATCTGCTGGCGCCAGTCGTGGACCTTCAGGTACGTCGACACGACGTACTGGGAGAAGGTCGGCGGCGAGAGCGTCGCGGACTCCTGGGCGAGCACGAGCTTCTCCCGGACCGCGTGCGGGGCCAGCACCCAGCCGACCCGGATGCCCGGCGAGAACGTCTTGGAGAACGACCCGAGGTAGATCACCTGGTCGGCCTCCATGGAGCGCATCGCCGGCTGCCTGCCCCCCTCCAGGTCGAGCAGCCCGTACGGGTTGTCCTCCAGGATCAGCAACCCGGTCTCCCGGGCCACCTCGATGATCTGCTTGCGGCGCTCGAGGGTCTGGCTGATGCCGGAGGGATTGTTGTAGTTCGGGATGGTGTAGAGGAACTTCACCTTCCGGCCCTGCGCAGTGAGGGTGAGTATCGCCTCGCGCAGCCGCTCCGGCACCAGACCCTCGTCGTCCATCTCGACCTGGACGACCTGGGTCTGGTACGAGGAGAACGTGCTCAGTGCACCGACGTAGCTCGGCGCCTCGGTCAGGATCACGTCCCCCGGATCGCAGAAGATGCGGGTGAGCAGGTCCAGGCCCTGGGTCGAACCGACCGTCACCGTGACGTCGTCGGGGTGGGCCTTGATGCCCTCCTCTGCCATCACCTCGCAGATCTGCTCCCGGATCATCGCCTCGCCCTGCCCGGACCCGTACTGCAGTGAGCGCGGTCCGTCAGCCGAGTTGAGCATGTCGTTGATCGAGGTGCCGACCACGTCCAGGGGCAGGTCGGCGATGTTCGGCATCCCGCCGGCCAGGGACACCACTTCAGGGCGGTTGGCCACCGCGAAGAGGGCTCGGACCGCCGATTCCTTCATGGCGAACGCACGGGCCGCGTAGCGGTCGTGGTACAGGTCCAGGCGGGTGTCGTGACGGGAATGCTCGAGCGAACTCACCGATCCATCTTGTCACGGACCGCGAAGCCCGGCTGCCAGGGCCACGGTGGGGCCGCCGACTAGACTGGCGCCATGGGGGGCGCGGAGCAACTGAGGGTGCAGCCGTTGCAGCCGGGCATGGTGCCCCGACTGCCCACGGTGTGCGACCACTGTCCCCTGCCCCGCGACGAACCGCCGGGCACCGGCCAGCCCTGGGTCGATGCGGCCGCTGAGACGTACGGCTGCTGTGGCGTGGTCGCCCACCTCGGCGCCACCCCGGTCGGTCACATCCTGGTCTCTCCCCCGGTCAACGTGCCCGTCCGCGGACCGTACGCCTCGGCCGGGGTGAGCCCGGACGCCGCGGTGATCATGCAGTTCTACGTCCACCCCGACCACCGGGGTCGGCGAATCGGGCGCCGGATGCTGGAGGAGCTGGCCGGCCTGCTGGTACGCCGGCGGGTCGCCGGGATCGAGGTGCGTGCCTCCCGGATCGGGCCCACCTGCCTGGCACCGCCGGAGGATTGGCTGCTGGAGCAGGGCTTCCGGGTGCTCCGCGAGGACGCCCTCTGCATCCGGCTGCGGATGGACCTGCGGACGACCCGCTCCTGGTGGCCTTCCCTGGCCTCGGTGGAGCAGGGCGTACGCCAGTTGCTCGGGCGTCCGGCCACGGGACCGGAACCGGCCCAGAGCGGCACCACCAGTAGGCTGACGCCGTGAGCCACAGTGTTGAGGACATCCGGGACCGGGTCGCCGAGCAGGCGCGCAGGATCCTGCCGGAGGCGCCCAACGGCGTCGGTGCGCAGGTCGCGCCGCTGACCGAGCAGCAGCTACGGATCACCTTCAAGGACGGGAGTTTCCGGATCCTCGACATCGGCGGTTTCCTCGCTGTCGGCAACCTGTCCGACGGTGCGATCCGCGACTGGACGTACGCGATGCTGGTCGGCACCGGCCCGCTGCCCTCGCACGTGCCGCTGGACGCCCTCGCCCCGACCATCGTCGGCACCGACGTGCCCGGCTGGCTGGTGTCCCGACCGGTCGGCGAGGGGCTGGTCGAGGCCATCGTGCACGGTGAGGGCTACGTGTCCGAGGCCGACCTGTCCGCCTGGGAGGTCGACGCGGAGCGGGTGTTCTCGGCGGTCCGGGGGCGCTTCGCGCTGACCCCGTTCGAGCCGATCGAGCGAGGGGACGGCGTGGTGGAGGTCGACTCGACGGACTGGACCGCCAGTGCCTGGGCCTTCTACCCCACCGTGCTCAAGATTGCGCTGGGGTCCTTCGATGCACCGGCCGCGGTGTGGCTGCCCGACTCCGGACACCTGGTGACGGCCTCGGCGAACGATCCCGAGGCGGTGGCGGCGGCCGCAGCGCGGGCCGGCGAGCTGTACCGGGCGTCCGCGCGCCCCCTGTCGGCCGAGGCCTACGTGGCGCACAGCCGACGACTCGAGCGGCTCTGAGCTACTGGGAGACGATCCCCTTCACCACGATGGTGCCCTGATCCACAACCTGCTCCAGGGTCTGGCCGTCGAGCCCGACCGCGACCACACCGACGTTGTCGGCACGCACCAGGCACACGTCCTGCCCGGTCGGGTAGCGGCCGCAGATGCCGTTGCCCACCTGGCGGGCGGCGGTGATGTCGAGCTCGGTGACCAGGTCACTGAGCTGGCCGACCGGACGAACCCCCATCACCAGCAGGGACTCGCGGTTGTCCTGGTAGTAGGTGCCGGTGATGGTCTGCGCCTGGCCGGTGCCGAGCGGCATCGTGGTCGGCTTCGGCTCCTGGTTCGGGTCGATCCTCAGGTCGTCGGCCTTCGTGGGCAGGGAGATCGGCGCGGTGGCGGGGTTGGCCGAATCGGACCGCGAACCGGCTTGGGAGGACAGCCATCCGACCAGGAGGACGATGCCGAGGAGGACCACCACGGCGGCGATCGTGACCACGGCGGTCATCTTCTTGCTGGACGCGGTGCGGGGGGCGCTGCTCATCGAAATCCTCTGGTAGTTCCATCCGCCGGCCGACGGATCACTCGGGCAACTGTACCCAGGAGCCGGTAACGGACTGCTGCGCAAGGATCTCCTCCACCGCCCCTTGCAGCTCCATCTTGGTCCTGGCCCCCTGGAAGCGGCGCACTTCGGTGCCCCCGCTGAACAGCTGCACGGTCGGCACGCCGCGGATCCCCTGGGTCTGCGGGACCGCTGGCTGGGCGTCCGTATCGACCCGCACGAACCGGACCCGGTCCCCGTACGCGGCCGCCAGCTCCTCGAGGATCGGTGCCAACTGGCGGCACGGTGAGCACCAGGTGGCCCAGTACTCCACCACCACCGGCACGTCCGCGTCGAGGACACGCTCAATGAAGGTCGCGCCGGTCACTTCTTCCCGGACATAGGCCGTCATTCCGTCAGGCACCGTGGGCCGCCAGCCAGCGCTCCGCGTCGAGGGCGGCCGCACAGCCGCTGCCGGCCGCGGTGATCGCCTGCCGATAGGTGCTGTCGACCAGGTCCCCGCAGGCGAAGACGCCGTCGAGGTTGGTCGCGGTGGAGTCGTTGCCGACGAGCACGTAGCCGTCCTCGTCCAGGTCGACCTGGCCGCGGAACAGGCCGGACCGTGGGTCGTGGCCGATCGCGATGAACAGCCCCTCGACCGGCACCTCGCGGGTCTCGCCGGTCGTGGTGTCCTCCAGCGTGATGGCCTCGACCTTCTGGTCGCCCTCGATGCCGACGACCTTGCTGTTCCAGGCGAAGGAGATCTTCGGGTCCTTGAAGGCACGCTCCTGCATGATCTTGGAGGCGCGCAGCTCGTCGCGCCGGTGGACCATCAGCACTGAGCTGCCGAAGCGGGACAGGAAGGTCGCCTCCTCGACAGCCGAGTCTCCCCCGCCGATGACGGCGATCGGACGGTCCCGGAAGAAGAACCCGTCACAGGTCGCGCACCAGGAGACGCCGTGGCCGGACAGCCGCTTCTCGTCGGCCAGGCCGAGCTTGCGATAGCCCGAGCCGGTCGCGAGGATGACGGCACGGGCCCGGTACACGTCACCGGCGGAGTCCTTGACCACCTTGATCGGGCCGGTCAGGTCCACCTCGACCACGTCCTCGGTGACGAACTCGGCGTCGAACCGCTCGGCCTGGGCCCGCATGTTGTCCATCAGCTGCGGACCGTCGATCCCCTCCGGGAACCCGGGGAAGTTCTCCACCTCGGTGGTGGTCATCAGGGCACCCCCGGCCTCCACGGCTCCCTCGATCACCAAGGGCTTCAGCTGTGCCCGTGCGGCATAGATGGCGGCGGTGTAGCCGGCGGGCCCGCTACCGATGATGATCAGGTCACGTACGTCGCTCATGGATGTCCTCGCTCGGGGATGGGTCGCCGGAACAACCGTTCGGCGGGTCCAAGTATTCCCGACCCCACCCCCATCGGTGCCGCCTGCCCACGGCAACAGGTTCGGACCTGTTGCGATTCGGACCCGTATCGTACGCTTCCCCCTGCTGGACGACGAGAGGATTGCCATGGTGGAACAGGCCGAGCCCACGTGGAGGATGGATCGCGCGACGAGACGGGTCTTCATCGGGCTGATGCTCGGGATGTTCGTGGCATCGATCTCGATGACCATCGTCAGCCCGGCGCTGCCGAGGATCGTCGCCGAGCTCGGCGGCATGGACCACTACTCGTGGCTGGCCACCTCCACCATGCTGGTCTCGGCCATCACGGTGCCGATCGTCGGCAAGCTGTCCGACATGTACGGGCGCCGGCCCTTCTACCTCGGCGGCCTGGTGCTGTTCATGGTCGGCTCGGCGCTGTCCGGCATGGCCACCAGCTTCGGGTTCCTGATCGCCGCCCGCTGCCTGCAGGGGGCGGGCATGGGGATCCTCCAGCCGTTGTCCCAGACGATCATCGGCGACGTCATCCCGCCGCGCCAGCGCGGCAAGTACCAGGGGTGGATGGGTGCGGTCTTCGGGGTCTCCTCGGTCGCCGGCCCGATCGCGGGTGGCTGGATCACCGATGCGTTCGGCTGGCGCCCGCTGTTCTATGCCGCCATCCCGTTCGGCATCGTCGCCTTCTTCTTCATCGCCCGGTTCCTCCACCTTCCGCACCAGCGGGTCGAGGGCCGGGTCGACCTGGCCGGCATCACCACGATGACCCTCTCGGTGGTGTCACTGCTGCTCGCCACCTCGCTGGGCGGGTCGACCCTGCCGTGGGGGTCGGCCTGGATCATCGGACTGTACGTGTTCGGGGTGGTGATGCTCGGACTGTTCATCGCGGTGGAACGCCGCGCCGAGGAGCCCCTGATCCCGCTCGGCCTGTTCCGCAACCAGGTCTTCACCCTGTCGACGATCGCCAGCTTCCTGCTGGCCATCGCGATGTTCGTGGTGATCATCTACGTGCCGGTCTTCGCCCAGGGCGTGCTGGGGGTCAACGCCACCGTGTCCGGCCTGGTGATGGTGCCGATGAACGTCGCCATGATCGGGGTCTCCATCATCGTCGGCATCCTGATCACCAGGACCGGCCGCTACAAGGAGTTCACCCTGGTCGGCCTGGGCCTGATGGGGATCGGCCTCTGGATGGTCTCGCTGGTCGGCGTCGACTCCGCCGTCTGGCACCTGTCGGTGGCCATCGTCGTCTTCGGGATGGGCCTGGGCCTGTCGATGCAGCAGTACGTGCTGATGGTGCAGAACGCGGTACAGCGCCGAGACCTCGGCGTCGCCACCGCCACGACCCAGTTCTTCCGTACGATCGGCCAGGTGGTCGGCATCGCCGTCGCCGGCAGCATCATGAACGCCGGCCTGGCCAGGGCCCTGCCGAAGTACCTGCCGAACGTCCCGGTGGCCGGCGACCTGGACGCCGGTGCGGTGCTCGACCCGACGGTGTTGGCGCAGTTGCCCGCCGCGGTCGCCCGTGCGGTCCGGCTCGCGCTCGGCGAGGCGATGACGCCGATCTTCCTGTGGTGCGTCCCGCTGATGGTCGTCGCCCTCATCGTGACGCTGGCGATCCGCAACCTGCCGCTGCGCGAGACGGTCCACAGCCCCGAGGACCAGGGCCGCGAGATGCTGGACGCGATGTCGCAGTCCTCCGCGGACGAGGAGCGCCTCCCGATGGGGCCTCCCCTGGGGAGCAGTAGCCGTACGGGGGAACGACTACTGGGGCTGCAACTGGCCGCGTTCGCCGACATGGTCGACCGGCCCGATCGGGAGCTGGTCCGCCGGGCCGTCACCGAGCTCGGCGACGGCGACCTCGAGCGGGGCCTGCAGCGGCTCCGGGACGCCGCCGGCATGCTGACCACCGAGGACCCGGCCATCGCGGCGGCGGCCGAGCCGAGTGCGGTGGCACTGTCCGCCAAGGACCACGACCACGGCGTCCTGTCCGCGGGGTTGCGCGGCGAACTGGCCGCGGCCGCCGGTGGCATCAGCGGGGCAGGCGACCGGGTGGCGTGCACCGAGGAGCCGACGGTGGCGGAGCGCTACCAAGGGGTCAACGTGGAGAGCCTCGGCCGGATCGGCAACGAGCTGACCGCTGCGCTGATGGTCGACCTGTACCGGGATTCGCAGCGCGGTGTCCAGCCCGTCCCCGGCCGGGACCAGTGACTCAGCCCGCGGGGTACTTGGCGACGTACCGGTCCATGGTGTCGGTCTGCAGTGCCTCCTGCAGCTCGGCGAGCTTGGCCTGGTCGACGTAGTCGATCGCCTGCCCGTCGGCGGACATGCCGGTGCCGGACACGGGCGCCTGCAGCAGGTGGATGTCGTCGCGGGTGATCCCGCGCAGCGACATGGCGGTGGTCAGCAGTTCGGTGTCGGAGAGGCTGGCGTCGACCGTCAGGTACTTGGAGACCGTGCTCACGAACTCGGTGAACTTCGCCGGGTTCGTCAGCACCTCGGCACTCAGTGCCTTGTCCATGATGCCCCCCACGACCATCCGCTGGCGTTCGGCCCGATCGAAGTCGCCGTTCGGCAGCTGGTACCGCTCCCGGACGTACACCAGCGCCTCCTTGCCCTCCACCGTGATCTCGCCCTCCGGGAACACGTATCCTTCCGCGGCCGAGTAGTGCTGGTTGTCGACCGTGATGCCGCCCAAGGCAGTGGTCATCTCCTCGAAGGAGGTGAAGTCCGTGATCGCCACGTGGTCGATCGGGATCTGGTTGAGGTCCTCCATGGTGCGTACGGTCAGGGCCATGCCGCCGTAGGCGTACGCGGCGTTGATCTTCGCGGTGCCATGGTCGGGGATCGGGACCCACATGTCGCGGGGGTAGGACACGATGTACACCGTGTCGCGGTTGCCGTTGACGTGCACCAGCATCAGGGCGTCGCTGCGGCCTCGGTCGGTGCTCGGGGTGCGGCTGTCCGACCCCATCAGGAGGTAGTTCAGGGTGTCGTGATGCTCGGTGGAGGCGGGTTCGATGACTCCGTCGATACGGTGCACGTTGTCGTCGAAGGTCCTGCGGATGGCATTCAGGTAGATGCCGATGACGCCGACCACGACCAGGACCACTGCCAGTCCCCCACCGAGGAATATTTGGACGCCCTTCTTGGTCGAGTGCCGGTCGCCCTCAATGGCTCGAGCCGGTTTCGGCCTGCTGATCATTTTTCGAATCTCTCCGACCCGCTGCTAGTTGCTGACCGCCGGCCCCACGAAGCGGATCGTGCCATGGGTACCGTCGCGGGGATCCACCACGAGGGTGACGTCCCGGGCATCGGCGGCTGGAATGGCGAACCCGACCCGGGCCAGGTGTTGTTCACCCCTGGGGACGACTTCGCTGAAGCCAAGGCCGAGGGCACCTGTGGGGTCGCTCAGCATCACTGCTCCGACATTTTCCCGATAATATCCTCGGATCACCACGGATGTGGCGTCGTACGCGCGGCGCGTTCCGTTGGTGACCACGACATCTGCCAGCACCACCTCCCCGGCGGTTCCCTCGGCCCCGGCGACCCCGTCGGGCACGGTCGTCGCCCGGACGTTGTCGACCTGGATCGACAGGCCGTCCTCGAAGTCGGCGGACTGGTCCAACGTCAACCTCTGGCCGGTCGGCGGTACGGTCGGGGCGCTGGTCAGGTCCGGAGCCGGGGCGGTGGGGACGCTCGATGTTGGCGTCGGCCCGGGAACGGTCGAGGAACATGCCGCGAGCAGCGGCAGCAGGACAGCAAGGGCAGCGGCTGCGAAACGCATGGCACGACCGTAGTGCACGGCGAACGTGGTGCGGGGCCGCTGCCCCGGGAGTCGGGGTAATGATCGGTAATCATTGACTAAACTTATGGAAAACAAAAGATGTATCACCTAGAATCGTTGGCATGATCGAGGTCAAGCACCTGCGGCTGATCGCCGCCATCCAGAAGCACGGGACCCTCTCAGGTGCCGCGCGGGAGCTAGGTCTCTCGCAGCCCGCCATCACCCAGCAGATGCAGCGCCTGGAGCGCGACCTGGAGACGCCGCTGGTGACCAAGCAGTCCCGGGGTGTGACCCTGACGTCCGCCGGCCAGGTGCTGTTGCGCCACTCCACCACCGTGCTGCCCACCCTCTCCCGCGCGGAGTCGGAGATCGCGGCGATCGCAGGGCTGCGCGGCGGGGAGATCCGGATCAGCGCGTTCGCCTCCGGTGCCGCGGCCCTGTTGCCCAGGTCACTGGCCCGGATGGCGCAGGAGTACCCGGGGATCAGCTTCCGACTGGGCGAGGCCGAGACCGAGGACTCCCTCGAACTGCTCCGCCGGGGCGACTGCGAGATCGCCTTGGTGTACGAGTACCACTCCGAGGGCATGACGATGCGGCGCCCGGACGTCCAGCACGACCCCGACGAGATCTGGCAGACCGCGATGGAGGAGCACATCTGGCTCGCCCTGCCGAAGTCCCACCCGCTGTCCGGGCACGACGAGGTGGACGTCGGTGAACTGTCCGGCGCCCGCTGGATCTCCGGCTGCCCGTCCTGCCAGGGCAACCTGGTCGACGTCTGCTCCGTTGCCGGTTTCCGCCCGGACATCACGTACGAGACCGACGACTACATCGCCCTGCAGGGACTGGCCGCGGCCGGGCTGGGTGTGGCGCTGCTGCCCGAGCTGATGCTGATGGCCACCCGTCATGACGCCGACCTGGTGCTCAAGCCGCTGGCACAGAAGCGGTACCGCCGGGTGTCGGTGGTCACCACCAAGGCGTTGAGCGGCGTGCCCGGCGTGATGGAGACGATGAACGCGATCGTCGAGGTGGGCCACACCCTGCCCTTGCCGGAGCCTGTCGCCGAGGTCTCCTAGACTGAGCGCCGACAGCAGGTCGGACGGCGTCGAGAGGGGTCGCATGGGCGTCACCCAGCCGAGTGGGAACAATCCGGCACCCGAGTCCGGGATGGTGCGTGAGAGCGACTCGTTGCCGATGGGGCTGAGCTTCATCTTCGTCACGGCGGCCGCGGTGGTGGTGACGGTCGGACTGCACTTCATCGGGTCCATCTTCGGTCCCACGTTCTTCGCGTTCACCCTGGTCCTGACGGTCGGCCCCCTGCGCGGGCGCCTGGTCCGCTGGCACCTGCCGGGCTGGGCCGCCACCGTGCTGATGATGCTGCTGCTCTACACGATCATCTTCGGCATTCTCACTGGCTTCGGTATCTCGATCGCGCAATTGATCCAGATCCTGCCCCGCTACGCGGGCGACTTCAACAACCTCTACATCGAGGCGTTGCTCTGGCTCAACGAGCGGGGCGTGGACACGTCGAACGCGGACCTGTTGCTCGGGCAATTGGACTTCAACCGCATCCTCGGCGTGCTGCAGGGCCTGCTGGACGGCGTGTCGTCGATCGGCACCATCCTGTTCGTCCTCGCCATGGCGGTGGCGTTCCTGCTCGTCGACTCCACCATGACCGAGGGACGCCTGGCCACGCTGCGGAAATCACAGCCCTACCTGGCTGCCGCCCTGGGGGAATTCGGCTACCGGGTGCGCCGCTACTGGCTGGTGAACACGATCTTCGGTCTGATCGTGGCGGCACTCGACACCGTTGTCCTGGTCTGGCTGGGCGTGCCGCTCCCGTTGGTGTGGGGACTGTTCGCCTGGGTGACGAACTACATCCCCAACGTCGGATTCCTGCTCGGGCTGATCCCCCCGGCCCTGGTGGCCCTGCTCGACGGCGGGCCGATCGACGCCCTCATCGTGGTGATCGCCTACTCGGTGCTCAACTTCACCATCCAGTCCTTCTTCCAGCCCAAGTTCACCGGCGACGCGGTCGGCCTTAACACCACCGTCACCTTCGTCTCCCTGCTGTTCTGGACCGTGGTGATCGGTCCGCTCGGGTCGATCCTGGCGGTGCCGCTGACCCTCTTCGCCAAGGCGCTGCTGATCGACTCCAGCCCCCGGCTGCAGTGGGTGAACATCTTCCTGCGTTCCAAGGACGCCGAGGAACCGCCCGTACGTCCGCAGTGGAACCTGCAACACGTGCCTTCACTGCCGCGGTGGCGGCCCTGGTCACCCGGCTCCGACGATCGGCCGGGCAGGACCGGTGCCACCGGGGCCGGGCACGCCACAACCGATGTCCCGCCCCTGCCGGAACCGGGTGCTGACCCGAAGTCTGCGCCGGGCGAGGACGTGGAAAAATGACGCAGACGAGTCTGCACGAAGGAGTGTTCTGTGACCGAGTTCTTCTATGAGGACATGCTGCCGGCGGCCGAGCCGGACCAGACGCCGTACCGCCTGCTCACCACCGAGGGTGTCAGGACGGTGGAGGGGCCCGGTGGGCGGACCTTCCTCGAGGTCGATCCCGAGGCGATCACGCTGCTGACCGAGACCGCGATGCACGACATCGCGCACTACCTGCGGCCCGCGCACCTGGCTCAGCTGTCGAGGATCCTCGACGATCCGGAGGCGTCGAACAACGACAAGTTCGTCGCCCTGGATCTGCTGAAGAACGCGAACATCGCCTCCAGCGGGGTGCTGCCGATGTGCCAGGACACCGGCACCGCGATCGTCTCGGCCCACCGGGGCCAGCATGTCCTGAGCGCCGAGCAGGACGAGGTGCCGATCTCGCGCGGGGTCTACAACGCGTACACCAAGCTGAACCTGCGCTACTCGCAGAACGCACCGCTGGACATGTGGACCGAGAAGAACACCGGCTCCAACCTCCCGGCCCAGATCGACATCGCCGCCGACACCCACCCGGGCCACGAGACCGAGTACGAGTTCCTCTTCATGGCCAAGGGTGGCGGGTCCGCCAACAAGTCGTACCTCTATCAGGAGACCAAGGCGATCCTGAACGAGGACGCCATGATGCGCTTCCTCGACGAGAAGCTCCGCAGCCTCGGGACCGCGGCCTGTCCGCCCTACCACCTAGCCGTGGTGATCGGCGGCACCTCGGCCGAGGCGGCGCTCAAGACCGCCAAGTACGCCTCCGCGAAGTACCTCGACACGCTGCCCATCGAGGGCTCCCCCTCCGGTCACGGCTTCCGGGACCCACAGATGGAGGAGAAGGTCCTCAAGCTCACCCAGGACTTCGGTATCGGCGCCCAGTTCGGCGGCAAGTACTTCTGCCATGACGTACGCGTGGTCCGCCTGCCGCGCCACGGCGCCTCCCTGCCGGTGGCGATCGCCGTGTCCTGCTCGGCCGACCGGCAGTGCCGCGGCAAGATCACCCCCGAGGGCGTCTTCATCGAGCAGCTGGAGTTCGAGCCGGCCAAGTACCTGCCCGAGGTCACCCACGAGCACGTGGGCGACCACGACGACGCCGTGCACATCGACCTCGACCGGCCGATGGGCGAGGTGCTCGCCGAGCTGTCCCGGCACCCGGTGAAGACCCGCCTGTCGCTCACCGGCACCCTGGTCGTCGCCCGCGACATCGCGCACGCCAAGATCCGTGAGCGCCTGGATGCCGGCGAGGAGATGCCGCAGTACCTCAAGGACCATCCGGTCTACTACGCCGGGCCGGCCAAGACGCCCGACGGCATGGCCTCCGGTTCGTTCGGCCCGACCACGGCCGGCCGGATGGACTCGTACGTCGACCAGTTCCAGGCCGCCGGCGGCTCGATGGTGATGCTGGCCAAGGGCAACCGCTCGAACGCCGTCACCCAGGCCTGTCACCGGCACGGTGGCTTCTACCTCGGCTCGATCGGTGGCCCGGCCGCCCGACTGGCCCAGGACTGCATCAAGAAGGTCGAGGTGCTGGAGTATCCCGAGCTCGGCATGGAGGCGATCTGGCGCATCGAGGTCGAGGACTTCCCGGCGTTCATCATCGTCGACGACAAGGGCAATGACTTCTTCGCCTCGGTGAGCAAGCCAATCGCCCGCACCATCCCGGTGGGCAGGCCTTCCTGACCCCTCAGGACACCTACGCTCGCGCTCGATATGGCCTTCTAGCAACAAGTCAAGAGAGCCGTATCGAGCGCGAGCGGTCCTGACGGCGCAGCGGCAACCGGCCCAGGTATCACACCTAGGCGCGCCGGCGGGCCTCGTCGGAGCGGAGCAGGGTGAGCTCCAGCATCCGCTGCAGGTCGGTCGGGCAGATGATCCCGACCAGCCGGCCGTGGTCGAAAACCAGTGCACGCCCCTCGGGGGAGCCCTGCAGCTTCTCCAGCAGGTCGGTCGCACGGTCGTCGGGGGAGACGATCGGGACCTGCTCGACCGGCATGGCCAGGCTCGCCAGGGTCGCTTCCTCGGTGCCGTGCGACATGGCGGCGCGCACCCGGCGCATGGTGATGAGTCCGACCACGCGCCCGCCCGGATCGACCACCGGGAACGAGGTGAACCGTGACCGGGACGCGTGGTCGATGTAGTCCTGCACGCCCATGGACGCGGGCAGCACCGTCGGGTTCTCGGTCATTACATGGCGTACGCGGACGTCACGCATCGCCCCGGACAGCAGCGACTGCGACTCCTCGGCGCGGGCCGCTCCGAACAGGAACCAGCCCAGGACCACGAACCACAACCCGTTGAACGCCGCACCGAGGACGAAGAGCACCAGTCCGAGACCGATCAGGCCGAAGCCGAATCCCCGCCCCACCGCGGCGGCCGTCTTCGTCGCGGCCGTCCGATCGCCGCGCCGCTGCCACAGCCAGGCCCGCAGCACGCGCCCGCCGTCGAGCGGGAAGGCCGGCAGCATGTTGAACACGGCCAGCACGACGTTGATCACGGCCAGCCACTGGGGCACGGCGACCACCAGCGCCGGCGCGCCCAGCCAGGCCAGCCCGACCGCCACGGCCAGGAAGACCGCGCCGGCCGCGAGGCTCACCAGCGGCCCGACCGCCGCGACCTGCAACTCGTCGCGGGGATTGCGGGCCTCGCCCTTCAGCGTCGAGACTCCGCCGAAGACCCACAGCGTGATGCCCTCGACCTGCTGGCCCTTGCGCTGGGCGAGCAGGGCGTGGCCCAGTTCGTGGGCCAGCAGGGCGGCGAAGAACAGCACGGCCGCAACCACTGCCGCGATCCAGTCCGCCGTGGTCCCGCCCGCCCCGCCGGTGAACCCGCCGATGGCCAGGCTCCAGGTGATCAGCGCGAAAATGACCAGCAGGCTCCAGTGCGCCTTGATGTCGATCCCGGCGATCCGACCGATCCGCAACACTCCGCCCATCACTGCTGCCCTCCGCTGGTGCAACGTACGTACGGTGCTTCCAGCGTAGGTCGTGTCGCACGGAGCTCAGCAGCGCCGGTGGCTCCCCGTCACCAGCGGCACCAGGGCCGCCACAACGATGAGCACGATGCCGAGCCAGGACTGGACCGAGATGGCCTCGCCGAACACGGCGGCTCCCAGCAGCACTGCCACCACGACCTCCCAGTAGGCCAACGCCGAGAGCTCGGCCGAGCGCAGGTGCTTGCCGGCGACGACGAGCAGACCAAGGGCGAACAGGCCACAGACCAGGAAGAACACTCCGGCCCAGGCCCAGTTGGTCGGGGTCATGGCGGAGAGGTCCGGCCGGGTCACCGCGACCATGGCGGCGGCGCCGACGCTACCGAAGACGAAGTTCCAGAAGCTGCGGACGTCGGCCGCCATGTCCGCGCGGTAGCGGTAGCACAGCAGCGCGGCACCGTAGAGCACCCCGGAGACCGCCGCGAGCACGATGCCCAGGGCCTGGTCGTCCGGGCCGGGGCCGGTGCCCCGTCCGATCGGTCCGGCGGCGAGCACCATGCCGACGACACTGGTGGCCAGGGAGACGAGGGCCGCCCGGCTCGCCCGTTCCTTGAGGATGAAGCGGGCCATCACGGTGGCCAGCACCGGCCCCAACAGGTGCAGGACGACGGCGAGGGACAGGCTGGTGAGGACCGTCGCGGACAGGTACGTCGACAGCGACAGCCCCAGGAACAGACCGCCGAGCACGACGGAGGCGGACAGCCTCGTACGGCGCAGCAGGCCGAGTCGGCCAGTGACGACCAGCAGCACGAGCATGCCCAGCGCGCCGACCAGCATGCGGCCGAGCGTCAGGGCCTCGCCGATCACGGTACCGGAGGGGGTTGCCAGGCGACCGAAGACGCCGGCGGCGCCCATCGCGGTGGTGGACAGGATGATCGCGACCAGACCGAGGCGACGATTCATCCGCGGTCCGGAGTGCCGGTGGGGTCCGGCCGGTCCGGAGGGGGCGACAGGGGACGGCTGCGGGACATCGGGTACGCGTACGGGCGTACGAAGGGCGAGAGCCATGGAACTCCTCAGGACAGGCGCGCGGCTGCGCGCGGACGGGGGTTCCCCGCTCTGTCATTGGGACCTGAGAGCTTCCGCGGGACGGGCCCGCTTGCACCATGGGTGAACCCGGATCGGGTTGCTTTCCAGAGGAGCCTCACCTGCGGCGGTCCTGGGGCCTGAGAGATTCCCGGGGGGTTGCTCCTTCGGCGCCCGCACCTGCGGGACTCTCCCGCCGCGGTTCGGTGGCTGTTCACTTGTCTATGAGCAAACCCTAACCGATACAACAAAGTCGAGGCAAAGCCGAATGCCGTGAGCCGACGGTCCGCGGCCAGCGCCGGTCCCGCCGCTGAGCCGGCGATATGCACGTGGTGGCGGTACGAGGCTTGTCGAAGTCGTACGGCGGCCGCACCGTCGTGGACAAATTCGACCTGGACGTCTACCAGGGCGAGGTGGTGGGCCTGATCGGGGCGAACGGGGCGGGCAAGACCACGGCCGTGGAGTGCCTGCAGGGCTTGCGGCGTCCCGACAGCGGTTGTTCCTCGTGCTCGCCCTCCTGAACGATCCCCGGCTGGTCATCCTCGACGAGCTGACCCAGGGACTCGACCCCGCCGCTCGCCGTGAGGTGTGGGCGGCCGTGAACCAGCTGCGGGACAGCGGGACCACCGTGCTGCTGGTGACGCACGAGCTTGCCGACGCCCAGGCGTTGTGTGGCCAAGTGGTCGCGATGCGTGCCGGCCGCGTGCTCGACCAGGGAACACCGAACGAGCTCATCGCCCGCCACGCCGGAGAGGCGACCGTACGGTTCACCCTGTCGCCGACCGACGAGGTGGCGGCGGCTGATGCCGTTCACCAGTTGAACCGACTACCCGGCGTGCAGGTGGCGACCATCTCCGACCGCACCGTCACCGTCCGCGGCAACCGTACGCTCATCGCCCATGTCGGCGCCTGGCTGACGGCCCGATCCGGACCGATCCCGCCAGACCGTGACGTGGACGTCCCGGACCTCGAAGCCGCCCTGCTGCCGGAGCGCATTGTGAGTCCCCGGCCCCCGACGTGGACAGGCGGGTGGTCATGCGGAGAGGGCGGCGAGGACGGTCTCGCGGACCAGTGTCGGCGCGTCCGCGGCGGTGACCTCCCCACGGTGCACGGCAGCCGAGGCGCCGTGCAGGATCGCCTGGATGACACTGACCTGCCATTCGATCGGTACATCGTCGCGGAACTCGCCCGCTGTACGCCCTCGCTGCAGCAGGTTGCGTACGCGTTCTGCGGGCCGTTCATGGGCGCGATGCAACTGCTCGTCGGTCAGCGCGTGGGAGGCAGCGACGACCAGGGCGCCGAAGCGGTGGGTCAGGTGCCAGCTGACCTCCACGAGCCGGCCCAGAGCGTCGCGAGGGTCGCCCTCCAGATCGACCTGGGTGAGTGCCGCCTCGGTGTCGGCGATCGCCCGCTCGGCGACCTCGCGCAGCAGGGTGGCCCGGGAGTCGAAATGGCCGTAGAGGGTGATCCGACCGACGCCGGCCTCCTTGGCGATGTCGTTCAGGCTCACGTCGGGGTTGACCGCCAGCAGCCGGGTCGCTGCGTCGATGATCGCTTCGATGTTGCGCAGTGCGTCGGCGCGCTTGGGGCGGGCCGACGTTCCGTGGGCCGACTCGGTGCTCTCCTCGAGCGGGGCCTCAGTCATCAGGACACCTCCTGGAGTGGACGGTCGTGTTCATGGGAGGTGCCGTGCCCCTCGCCATGGGAACCGCTTCTCTCAACTCGAATAGTAGTGTACAGCTTATTAAGTCCTCCATGAATGTTCGAAGAGCTTGCACGTGTGGGTAGGAGGAATCTGGTCGAGTTGGGTCAGTCTCCTGCTACTCAAGTGGAGGACACGGGCAGGTGCTCGACGAACCAGGCCCCGGCCCGATCCGCGACCTGCTCGAGAGTGCCCGGCTCCTCGAACAGGTGGGTTGCCCCCGGAACGACCGTGAGCTCCTTGGTGCACGTCAGCCGCGCGTACGCATCCCGGTTGAGCTCCAGCATCCCCTCGATGCGGACCCCGTCCGCCGGGATGCGTACGAGTTCCTCGAAGGCTGGCGTGGTCATACCTCCATGGTCCCCCACGCCAGCCTTTCGATGTCTTTGTCTGAGGCTCTCTAGTCACAGTGCAAGAAATCGGTAGCGAACCCGATCGATCGCGGCACGGTTCGCTCCGGAGACCGCGACGATATCCCGCGCCGTGGTGCGCGAGTGGCCCCTCTCCGCGATGCACTGCCTCGCCCCGACCAGCAGGTCTTGGCGCTGTCCCATGCGGGCCACGTATCGCTTCGTTGGAGACCTTGACCCGGACTGATCGCGTGTTTAGCATATTGAACATGCGTTCAGCACAGGAGGATCTCACCACCAAGGCACGGATCCGCCATGCAGCGATCAGGCGGTTCGCGGCGGACGGGCTGGAGGCGCCGCTGCGGGCGATCGCCGGCGATGCCGGGGTCAGTTCAGCCCTGATCGTGCACCACTTCGGCTCCCGGGCCGGGCTGCGCCAGGAGTGTGACGCGTACGTCCTGGAGCTGCACCGGACCGCCAAGCGGCAGACGCTTGCCAGGGACGGTTCGGCGCCGGGCGCGATGCTGGCCCAGCTGGCGCAGCTCGACGAGTACGCGCCGGTGGTCGGCTACCTCCTGCGCTGCCTCCAGGCCGGTGGGCCGCTCACCGGGCAGCTGATGGAGTCGATCATCACCGACACCGTCGCCTACCTGGCCGAGGGGGAGCGGGCCGGCAGTGTCTCGCCCAGTCGGGACCCCGAGGCCCGTGCCCGGACGCTGGCCGAGATGTCGATGGGGGCGCTGCTCCTGCAGTTGCCCGCCAGGCAGGACCACCTGGACCTCGATGAGCTGCCGCACTGGCTCGCCGCGTACGCCGAGCGGATCACGCTGCCCATCCTCGAGCTGTTCACCCAGCCCCTCCTCACCGACTCGACCCTGCTGGACGCCTACCTCGCATCAATCGGAAGGAACCACGGATGACGGACCTCGCCATCGAGGCCAGCGACCTGGTCAAGACATTCGGCCCGACCCGAGCGCTCGACGGCTTCAACCTCTCCGTCCCGACGGGCAGCGTCATGGGCTTCCTCGGGCCCAACGGCTCGGGCAAGTCCACCACGATCCGCGCGCTGCTGGGCATGCTCCGCGCCGACTCCGGCAGCGCGACGGTGCTGGGCCAGGACGCCTGGTCCGACGCCGTCTCCATCCATCGCCGCCTCGCGTACGTCCCGGGCGACACGAACCTGTGGCCCAACCTCACCGGCGGCGAGGCGATCGACATCCTCGCCCGCCTCAAGGGTGGCGCCAACAAGGCCCGGCGCAACGAACTGCTGGAACGCTTCGAGCTCGACCCCACCAAGAAGGCGCGGACGTACTCCAAGGGCAACCGTCAGAAGGTGGCCCTGGTCGCGGCGCTCTCCTCGGACGTCGAGCTGTTCCTCCTCGACGAACCCACGTCCGGGTTGGATCCGCTGATGGAGGCGGTCTTCACCGACGAGGTCCGTACGTTGCGCGACCAGGGCCGTACGGTCCTGCTGTCGAGCCACATCCTGGCGGAGGTGGAGAAGCTGTGCGACAGGGTCACCATCATCCGCGCCGGCAGGGATGTCGAGAGCGGCACGCTCGCCGACCTGCGCCACCTGACGCGCTCGACGGTGAGCGCCGCCACCAGTGGCCCTGTCGAGCGGTTCCGGCAGGTGCCGTGGGTGCATGACCTGGCCCAGGACAACGGCCGGGTCTGGTTCGACGTCGACAACGCCCACACCCAGGACGTGCTCCGGCTGCTGGCCGACGCGCAGGTCGACAACGTGACGATCACGCCCCCCTCCCTGGAGGACCTGTTCCTGCGCCACTACGGCGACGAGCTCCAGAGGGAGGGAGTCCAATGACCACCACCATTGTCACCCCGCAGGCCCCGACCATGGCCCGGGACTCCCGGCTCACCGGCACCTGGTCGCTGATCCGGCTGAACCTGCGGCTCGACCGGATCCAGATGCTCGTGTGGACCCTGGCGGTCGGCCTGTCGGCCTGGGCCAGCGTCGACGCACTCGCGGCGGCGTACCCGGACCAGGCCTCACTCCAGGTCCGGGCCATGCTGCTGGCCAATCCGGCGACGATCATGATGACCGGGCCGGCGTTCGCCGTGGACGACTACACCTTCGGTGCGGCGGTCGCCAACGAACTGTCGCTGTACCTGTTCATCGCCGTGGCGATCATGTCCATCCTGCTCGCCGTCCGTCATTCGCGCGGCGACGAGGAGGCCGGCCGGCTGGAACTCATCCGTTCCCTGCCGGTCGGCAGGTTCGCGCCGGCCACGGCCACCATCGCGACCGTCGGCATCGCCAACCTCCTGGTGGGACTCGCCACCGTGGGCGCGCTGCTCGCGGCGGGCATGGAGACCGCGTCCTCGGTCGCGTTCGGGCTGGGTACCGCCCTGACGGGCCTGGTGTTCGGAGCCCTCGCCACCGTTGCCGCCCAGCTGACCGAGCACGCCCGCAGCGCCACCGGCATGTCCATGGCCGCGCTCGCCGTCGCCTTCCTGGTGCGTGGCCTGGGCGACGTCATCGACAACCAGGGTTCCTGGCTGTCGTGGTTCTCGCCGTTCGCCTGGGCGCAGCAGACCCGCCTGTACGTCGACCTGCGCTGGTGGCCCCTCGCCGTGTCACTGGCCGTGGCGGTGGTGCTGTTCGGCGTCGCGATCGCGTTCGCGCAACACCGCGACATCGGCGCGGGTCTGCGTGCGACCCGGCCCGGATCGGCGACCGCATCCCGGGCGCTGAGGACACCCGCAGGGCTTGCGGAGCGGCTCCTGCGCGGCTCGCTGGTGCCCTGGTCCATCGGCGCCTTCTTCTTCGCCGTCGCGATGGGAGCCCTCGCCAATGAACTGCAACCCATGCTGGATGCCAACCCGGCGCTGAGCCAGTGGCTGACCCTCGAGGGCACGGACCTGACCTCCCAGTTCGCCGGGATCATCCTCTCCTTCGTCCTGATCGCGCCGGTCATCGTCGGGGTCGGCGGCCTGTTGCGGCTCAAGTCCGAGGAAGCGGAGGGGCGTACGGAGCAGTTGCTCGCCTCGGGCAGTTCCCGCCCCGGCTACCTCGGCGGCTGGCTGGCCACGGTGATCGCCCAGACCATCGCGATCACCCTCGTCTCCGGCCTGGGCGTGGGCCTGGGGGTCTCCGCCGGGACCGGCGAAGCGACATGGGTGGGCGAACTCGTGGTCGCCGCGCTGGTCTTCCTGCCGGCGATCCTGCTGACCGTTGCGTTCGCGACGGCGCTGTACGGGGTGCTCCCGCGGGCCACCGGTCTCGCGTGGCTGCTCGTGGTGTGGCTGTCGTTCGTGCTGTTCCTCGGGGACCTGCTGAACGTGCCCGACTGGGCCAGGTCGGTGTCGCCGTTCCACCACACCCCGGTGCTTCCGGGCCAGGACTTCGCGGCCGAGCCGCTGCTGGTGATGGGGGGACTGGCGGTGGCGCTGTTCGCTGCCGGGCTGCTCGGGTTCCGACGCCGTGACGTGGGCTAGCAGTCAGCAGCGCCTGCACACTTCCACCATGAACGAAGATCCGACACACGATGGGCCACTCCCGTCTCCGGAGCCGCAGGCTCGGGCTTGGCGAGCCGGTGTCGACCACGCTGCCGCGGTGGGTCGGCTACTCCGCGATTTCAACGCCGAGTTCAATGTTCCCTGCCCCAGCGCGGAGGAGTTGTCCGACCGGTTCGCGCGGCTGCTCAACCGCGATGATGTCATCGTCCTTGTTGCCGGCGGACACGAGTCCCCGAGCGGGTTCGCGTTCCTGACGCTGCGCCCGACCCCATACTTCGACGGCCCCATTGCCCAGCTGGAGGAGCTGTACGTGGTGCCCGAGCTGCGGGACCGGGGCATCGGAACCTCGCTGCTGCAGACAGCGGTCGAGACCGTCCGCGCTCGCGGCGCCGGCGAGGTTCACATCAACGTCGACGAAATCGATGTCGACACCCGACGCTTCTACGAGCGCCACGGATTCAGCAACATCGAACCCAGCGGGACAACCCGAATGCTGTTCTACATCCGAGAGCTGTGACCACCGTGGCCAGCGACGCGTGGGTGACTGTGAGTTTGACGATGTCGCGGCCCGGCTCGATGTCGAATGTCACCACGCTGGGCTCGAACGTCGGGTCGTCGAATCGATCTGGATCGTCGAATCCGAACACCAGGCGGCGTGGTCTGTCGACTTCGATCACCCTGCCGGAGACGTCGGGAACACCGGATCCGTCCAGTCGCACATGGTCAACCCTGCTTCCGACGCGCCAATCCGAGACCTGCGAATGGCCCCAAAAACGGGCGGTCAGGTCCGGGCTGGTGAGCGCTTTCCCACACTTGCTCCGGTGTGGCCCGGATGTAGGTGGTGTAGACGAATTCGGGGATCGGCTGGGGGTTTGCATCGTGCATGGCGTACTCCTCTGCTCGTTGCTTGATGGCGTCGATGGCGGCCAGGCGTGGTTCCTCAAACTTCCAGATCCAGCGACGCTGGATGTCGTGAATGGGGACCGCGTTCAGGTAGTGCAGTTTGCGTCGACCTTCGCGGACCGACGTCACTGCGTTTACGATCTGGAGGAGGAATGGCTGGAGCTGAACCGGTGGATCGATTGGCTCCGCCACGCCACACCTACAGGCTTCCCGGTGCCGTGATCCCGCCGTTCTGGCCCCACCACCCCGAACTGGTCCGGGAACTCTCCGAACCGCTCGCGGGCCCGGAGCCGCTACCTGACAGGCCTGCCAGGCGTAGTAGTCCGACCGGGACACCTCGAGCAGGTCGCACATCCTGGTCAGCGTCGGCGGCCCAGTCTCGGCCTTCTTCGCGTCGGTGGTGATCTGGTCGATCACTTCGAACGCCCGCCCCGGTGTGGGGCAAAGACGAACCTGCCCCGCGTTGATGCGGGGCAGGGTTCGAACGTTTCCGATTACGTGGAGCATAGGGGACTCGAACCCCTAACCCCCTGCTTGCAAAGCAGTGGCGGCT
>JBIQHF010000009.1:0-116857 GCA_044508675.1 Propionibacteriaceae bacterium
CGGTAACCACGCCAGGTGCGCCCAGGACCGGCGTCGGGCCGCTTCGATGCCGTGCAGGCAGGCCAGCACGTCGTCCACCAGCCCCGCCACCGTCGGGTCGTCCAGCGTCAGGTCGGCGAGGTCAGCGATCCCCGTACGTCGCTCGGCCAGGGCGTCGGTGTCCGGGTCGGCCAGTACCCAGAAGGCCAAGTGCTCGCGTGGCCGACTGGTCCGTAGCCCGGCGGGGAGCCGCACCGCCACACGGACCCGCCCGGAACGCAGGAGCGCGTCACGGCGCACCTCCTGCCCGTCGGGCAAGGGATCGGTCAGCAGTGCGGCCGGGGCCAGGATGATGGCGCGCTGGCCGGGCGCCAGTTGCAGGTCGAGTTCGTCGATGGTGTCCCAGAGCCGGTCGGGGGCGGCATCGAAATCATCGGCGACGGGCAGGCTGAGCAGGTGGACACGCGGGCCCCGGTCCGCCCAAGATGTCCCCGGATCGACCAGCGTGTACCGGTGCCCGGACAGGATCAGCAGCCGCTGAGTCAGCCGGGCGATGTCGCCCTCGCCGCGCGGCAGCACCACGGGGTGGTCCGATCCTTCGATGGCGTCGACCAGCAGGTCCGCGCCGCAACCAGCAGAATCGATGACCGGGCAGTTCTCCCCGAGATCGCGGGCGATCGCCACCGTCAGTGCTCGCAGCAGGATTCGGGCCAGCGGATGGACCGCCACCTCGGTCAGCGGTTGCCAGGCGGCGCGGAAGCGTTCCTCCATCACCCGGGCGTGGGCCCGCTGGACATCCCAGGCCGCCTCGACCAGTGCCTCGGTGACCCGGGCATCCGCCGCCGGGTCGGCACTCGCCTCGATCTCACGGAAGAGACAGTCGTCGTCCGGATCCGCATCTTCGGCAAGGTCGAGGATCTCGTCAGCGTCCATGGGCTGCAGCGGCTCTCCGGTCAGCTTCCTCAAGGCGAGCAGAGCACTCAGTGCCCGCGCGGTCGTCCCACGCTCGGAGGCCGTGCCGGACCACATCGCGTACGCCGCTGCGTCTGCTCGGACCGTCGGATTCTTCCCACGACCGGTCTGCTCGAGGTAGTCGACGACCTCGTCCACGTCGAATCGTTCCTGGCCGTCGGGATCCCGATGTGCTGAAGGGAAGGGCTGTTCCACGGCGGTCGGACGCCGGCGCCACATGCTCACGACTGGGCGCTGCACGTGCGCAAGGTCCGCGACGTCCTGGAGCGTCATCCGTAGGGCCACGCCGACCTCCTTCTGCCCGGGGGACGTGCCGACCGTCCGAATGCAGCTGACTCTAGAGCACTTCTAGCAAAGTCCTGCGCAAAATCGCTGATAACCCCCCTTATCAATGACCCTTGGAGCCAAATCGCCATGGTGGTTTCACGATGGAGACATCAATCGATTCGGACCAAGGAGCCCCCGATGAACAGGATCCGCCTCGCCGGCACCGGCCTGCTGGCCGCCATGACCACCATTGCCGCCCTCAGCGGCTGCACCCTCCAGTCCGCCACCCCGGTCGACTCGGCCCCGGCCGGGGACAACCGACCCAGCACCGTGACAACCGAAGCCGCGACCGACGTCGCGGATGCCGGGCTGTCCGATGCCGCTGGCAGCACTCCTGACGAGCCGACCGCAAATGACGGCCTCGCCACCTTCGGTGAGGCGTACACCTGGGAAGATGGTCTCTCGGTGACGATCGAGGCCCCGCAGGCCTACACGCCCAGTGACTACGCGGCCGGGACCGTTGCCGGACAGGAGGCGGTCACCCTCCAGATCACCATCGTCAACGGGTCGGACGCTCCCTTCGACCCGGTCCTGACCATGGTCAGCGCTCAGTCGGGCAACACCGAGGCCTCCCACATCTACGACACGGCCAAGAAGCTCGAGGGCAGCCCCTCCACCAAGATCCTCGCCGGTCGCGAGACCACCTACAAGGTGGCCTTCTCCGTCGCCGACCCAAGCGACCTCGTTGTCGAGTTCGCCCCCGACTTCACCCACGAATCGGTGCTGTTCGCCTCCTGAACGGCCCCGAACACAGAACCGCCCCGGTGACCCTCTGGGGGGAGGGTCACCGGGGCTTCTGCGTCCTCAGCGGACCCGGCTCACAGCTCCAGGCCCGGGTACAGCGGGAACTTGCCCAGCAGCTCCTCGGCCTGCGCCTGCACGCGGGCGGCGACCCCGTCGGCGATCACGTACTTGGCCTTCGAGGCACCGCCCTTCGGGGCGTCGGCGGCCTGGGTGTTCTTCAGCACCTCGACGATCAGCTCGGCGGTCCGGTCGAACTCGTCGGCACCGAAGCCGCGCGAGGTCAGCGCCGGAGTGCCGAGGCGTACGCCCGAGGTGTACCAGGCGCCGTTCGGGTCACGGGGCACCGAGTTGCGGTTGGTGACGATGCCGGAGTCGACCAGCGCGGACTCGGCCTGGCGACCGGTCAGGCCGAACGAGGCGGAGATGTCGGCGAGCACCAGGTGGTTGTCGGTGCCACCGGTGACCAGCTTCACGCCGCGCTTCATCAGCCCCTCGGCGAGGGCCTTGGCGTTGTCGGCGACGTTCTGCGCGTACTCCTGGAACGCGGGGGTGCGGGCCTCGGCCAGGGCCACGGCCTTGGCCGCCATCACGTGGGACAGCGGGCCACCGAGCACCATCGGGCAGCCGCGGTCGACCTCGGGCGCGTACTCCTCCTTGGCCAGCACCATGCCGCCGCGGGGGCCGCGCAGCGACTTGTGCGTGGTCGTGGTGACGACGTCGGCGTACGGCACCGGGTCCTCCTCGCCGGTGAACACCTTGCCGGCGACCAGACCGGCGAAGTGGGCCATGTCGACCATCAGCACCGCACCGACCTCGTCGGCGATCTCGCGCATCTTCGCGAAGTTCACCCGGCGCGGGTAGGCCGAGTAGCCGCCGACCAGGATCAGCGGCTTGAACTCGCGGGCCTGGGCCAGCAGCGCGTCGTAGTCGATCAGCCCGGTCTCCGGGTCGGTGCCGTACGAACGCTGGTGGAACATCTTGCCCGAGATGTTGGGGCGGAAGCCGTGGGTCAGGTGGCCGCCGGCATCCAGGCTCATCCCCATCAGCCGCTGCTCGCCGAAGCGGCGGCGCAGCGCCTCCCAGTCCTCCTCGGACAGGTCGTTGACGTTCTTCGCACCCTTCTCGGCCAGCCCGGGGCGCTCGACCTTGTGGGCCAGGATCGCCCAGTAGGCGACCAGGTTCGCGTCGATGCCGGAGTGCGGCTGGACGTACGCGTACTCGGCGCCGAACAGCTCACGGGCGTGCTCGGCGGCGACGGACTCGACGGTGTCGACGTTCTGGCAGCCGGCGTAGAAGCGGTGCCCCACGGTGCCCTCGGCGTACTTGTCGGAGAACCAGGTGCCCATCGTCAGCAGCACCGGCAGGGAGGCGTAGTTCTCGGAGGCGATCAGCTTCAGCGAACCTCGCTGGTCCGTCAGCTCCTGGCGGGTGGCCGCGGCGATCCGCGGCTCGACGGACTCGATGACGGAGAGCGCTTCGCGATAGGCGCGGTCGGCGGCTGCGGTCATGTCTGACACTTGCTTCTCCTCGGATGTAGGGCACATGCCGGACTCAATTTACCCTGTCGTCACCTGGCGATGGCCGGTGACCGCGCCCCGGCCTTCGGCACAGGCCCGGGAAACCCCTCACTCCTCCACGGAGCGCGCGACCAGGGCCGTCGCGACTGCGGCCAGCCCTTCCGCCCGGCCGGTGAACCCGAGGCCGTCGGTGGTGGTGGCGGACACCGTGACCGGGGCCCCCAGGGCCTCCGACATGACCTGTTCGGCCTCGGCCCGCCGCGCTGCCAGCCGCGGCCGTACGCCGATCACCTGGACCGCGACGTTGCCGATGACCCAGCCGGCGGCTTCCAGCCGCCGTGCCGTCTCGGCCAGGAACGCGACCCCAGAGGCGCCCGCCCACCGCGGTTCGGCCGTGCCGTAGTTGGACCCCAGGTCCCCCAGGCCGGCCGCGGACAGCAGCGCATCACAGGCGGCGTGGCAGGCGACGTCCCCGTCGGAGTGCCCCGCCAGCCCGTACTCCTCGTCAGGGAAGTGCAGGCCGGCGACCCACAGCGGCACGAATTCGGCGAACCGGTGCACATCGGTGCCGATCCCGGTGCGTATCGACAAGGGATCGACGACCGGACGGGGTGCAGAGGTTTCGGACGTCACGCAAATGCTCCTGTCACTCGATGGCTGCTGTTGCGGAGCGGCGCCGGTACCAGACGGCTTCGGCCAGCTCCATGTCGAACGGTTCGGTGACCTTCAGGGAGTCCCGCGCCCCCTCCACCAGGGTGACCGGTGCACCGATCGCCTCGCAGGCCATCGCGTCGTCGGTGACGGCCAGGCCTTCGGATCGTACGAATCGGTGGGCTCGGACCAGGGTCTGGAGGTCGAATCCCTGCGGGGTCTGGACCGCCCGCAGCCGGGACCTGTCGACCACGGTCTCCTCACCCGGTGCCGGGTCGACCCGACGGATCGTGTCGACCACCGGGACCGCGGGGACGACGGCCGTCGCCCCCGCGTCCAGCGCCTCGATCACCGCAGTGACCACCGACGCAGGAACGAACGGGCGGGCGGCGTCGTGGACCAGTACGTGGCGGGCGGACGGTTCGACCCGCGCCACCTCGTCCAGGCCGTTCGACACGGAGTCGGATCGCTCTGCTCCGCCCGGGACCAGGGTCCAGGGGATCGGCGCCTCCGCCAGGGCGCGACCGAAGTCCTCGGCCAACTCGGTCCGGGCGACGACCACAACCCGGGCCGCACCGCCGGCAGCGAGGGCATTGACGGCGTGTGCCACCAGGGCCCGACCGCCGATCTCCCGCAGTGCCTTCGGCGCCCCGGCCCCGAGGCGAACGCCAGAACCGGCCGCCACCACGACGGCGACGACCGGTTCCGGACTCAACTCAGTACGAGACTTCATTCTGGTCTCAGGAGGCGAGGACCTCGTCCAGCAACTCCTCGGCCCGGGCCTCGTCAACGTCCTCGGCGAGGGCCAGCTCGGAGGTGAGCACCTGGCGCGCCTTGGCGAGCATCCGCTTCTCACCGGCCGAGAGGCCCCGGTCGTTGCCGCGGCGCCACAGGTCGCGGACGACCTCGGCGACCTTCATCACGTTCCCGGAGTGGAGCTTCTCGAGGTTTGCCTTGTAACGGCGAGACCAGTTCGCCGGCTCTTCGGCGTGCGGCGCGCGGAGGACATCGAACACCTTCTCCAGACCAGCCGCGTCCACGACGTCTCGGACACCGACCAGATCGAGGTTGCACGCAGGCACGCGCACCACGAGGTCATTCTGTCCTACGATGCGGAGCACGAGGTAGAGGCGATCCTCTCCCTTGATCTTGCGGGTCTCCAGGTCCTCAATGACGGCCGCCCCATGATTGGGATAGACCACCGTTTCACCGACTGCAAACGACATAAGCGTCCCCTTTCGCAAGCCCGATTCTATCATGTGCCGCGCCGTCAGGGCCCGAGGAGGGGTTGGTGCCGGGTCGAGCGACGTCGGGGAGCGCCTCGGACTCAGATCGAGCCCGGATCGTGACCCTCCCCGACCGGAATGATGTGCCGCACGAACCGCTTTGCGGATATTCTGCTGCAGAGTCTGACTGGCCCAACGAGGAGTCCCGAATCGTGCCCACCCTGAAGTTCCGCGCCAAGCGTGCCGCTGTCGTGATCGTTGCCACCGCCTCCCTGCTGGGACTTGCCGGCTGCAGGATGGGCTTCGAGAGCGCCACCCTGAACCAGTACACCCAGGCCGAGGGCGTCAACGTCGACCTTGCCGAAGGCGGCCCGGTGGACCAGGGCCGGGGCCAGGTCAAGGTCCGCAACCTGCTGATCATCACCCAGCCGGGCGGCGAGCAGGCCCGTCTGGCCGGCGTCATCTACGGCGCCCCCTCCAGCGATCCGGCCCAGGTCACCAACGGGAGCCCGACCGTCGACACCCTCCAGTCGGTCACCGGCCGAGCCCTGGAGACCAACGGTGAGGCCGGCCCCGCGCTCACCGTGAGCCTGCCCGAGCCGCTGCCGGTGGTCGTCCAGGCGCCGGTCCGCCTCGAGGACCACGACATCACCGTCACCGGCGCCGAGCTGGTCCCGGGCGTGGACGTCGAGCTGACCCTCACCTTCGGCGAGAACGGCACGGTCACCACCCGGGTCCCGGTCGTCGACGGCACCAAGGCGGACTACGCGACCATGACGCCGGTCGCCGTACCCGAGGCCGAGGCGGCGACGGCCTCCCCGTCACCCAACGGCTCGCCGGCGGCCACCCCCTCCCCCGCGGCCACGCCCGCGAACTGACGGAACCGTACGAAACAGTCCACCCCCGGTCAGCAGAGCCTGACCGGGGGTGGACTGTCTTGTCGGGGTGTTGTCGGCGGGCCGGGCTCGTCAGCCCTCGAACTTGTAGCCGAGTCCTCGCACCGTGACGAGATGGACAGGATGGGCCGGGTCCTCCTCGATCTTGGCGCGCAGCCGCTTGATGTGGACGTCCAGGGTCTTGGTGTCCCCGACGTAGTCGGCCCCCCAGACCCGATCGATGAGCTGGCCGCGGGTCATCACCCGGCCCGCGTTGCGCAGCAGCATCTCGAGCAGCTCGAACTCCTTGAGCGCCAACCGCACCGACTCGCCATTGACGTCCACCTCGTGGCGTTCCACGTCCATCCGGACGCCGCCGGACTCGATCACGTCCGGAATCAGCTCGACCTCCTGGCCGCGACGCAGCACCGCGCGGATCCGCGCCAGCAGTTCCCGCTGGGAGAAGGGCTTGGTGACGTAGTCGTCCGCGCCGAGCTCCAGCCCCACGACCTTGTCCACCTCGGAGTCCCGGGCGGTCACCATGATGACCGGGACCGAGCTGGTCAGCCGCAGTTGTCGGCACACCTCGGTGCCGGACATGCCAGGCATCATCAGGTCCAGCAACACGATGTCGGCGCCACCGCGCTCGAACTCTGCCAGGCCTTCGGTGCCATCGACCGCCTCGACGACATCAAGACCCTCCTTCCGCAACATGTAGGACAATGCCTCCCGGTAGGACTCCTCGTCCTCGATCACGAGCACACGGGTCATCCGGTTACCTCCTGGGGCTGTTCTTGACGCACGCTCTGCGCGCCCTCGGCGTTCGCACTGGCGATCGCCACGGTCGTGAATCCGGTCACCGATTCCGGTTCATAGTGCTGGGGGATGCGGATCGTGAAGGTGGAGCCCTGGCCCGGCTTGCTCCAGACGTGCACATAACCGCCATGGGCCGCGGCGATGTGCTTGACGATGGACAGGCCCAGCCCGGTTCCACCGTTGTGGCGACTGCGAGCGTAGTCGACCCGGTAGAAGCGCTCAAAGATCCGCTGAACCTCATCCTCGGAGATGCCGATGCCGTTGTCCGAGACGCTGATATCGACGAAATCCTCCTCGCCGAGCCTGACCAGGCGGGCGGCCAGAGCGACGCGGGCACCGCGCTCGGAGTAGGTGATCGCGTTCTCGATCAGGTTGGACACCGCAGTGGTCAACTGGGCCTCGTCACCGATCACTCCCAGACCGGTGGGGCCGCCGACCGTCAGGACCACGTCGCGGTCGTCGGCGTCGACGCGGTTCCGGTCGATCGCCATCGCGATCACCTCGTCGATCGACACGTCCTGCTCCTCGAGCAGCGGGTCGTCGGACTGCAGGCGGCTCAGGTCGATGATCTGGCCGACCAGTTCGGTGAGGCGCCTGCCCTCGATCTGCAGTCGGTGCGCGAACCGGCGCACGTCCTCGGGACTGTCGGCGGCCTGGTCGACGGTTTCGGCGAGCAGGCAGACCGCCCCGATCGGGGTCTTCAGTTCGTGGGAGACATTGGCGACGAAGTCGCGGCGGGTCTCGTCGACCCGGCGCGCCGCCGTACGGTCCTCGACCAGCACCAGGAGCGTACGGTCGTCGAGGCGCGACACCCGGCCCAGCAGGTGCAGGCTGGTCGACCCCTCGCGCTTGAGGTCCATCTCAATGCTGCGCGGCTGGCCCTCCTGGCGGACCTGGCGGATCAGCGACAGCACCTCCGGCACGACCACCCGCGACCCCCGGACCACGCCCAGGGTCCGTGCCTGGGCGGTCGATTGCAACACCTCGTCGTGCGGGCCGACCACGACGGCACCGGAGCGCAGGAGGTTGAGCACCCGCGACACCTCCGGACGTACTGTCACCCGGGCCTCCGCCTCGGCGCGGGCGCGCTGGTCCCGGATCCTGCGGTGACGCCGACCCAGCACCGCGAGCAGCGAAGCCGCCAGGGCACCGATCGCGGCCCCGATCAGGCCAGCCAGCAAGGGATCCACACGCTGATAATACGGCTGGGGCAACGCGCCGGGAATTCCCGACCTATCGTTCATCCAGCATTCATTCGCTGTTCATATCGCCGCCCGCACGTTTGCACTCGAACGGACTAGCCTGCCTCTCGATCATCGCTCGACCCGGCTCCACGCTCCGCCGACAGTCGGGTGTCCACCTGCCCCCGCATCAGTTATGTTGGCTAGTCAGGAGCCACAACCAGGAGAGCTGACTCCGGACGAGACAGAATCGACACGACGTGACCAACGATGATCCAGACCGACGCCCCGCCGGGACGCCGCAGGCGCGGGAGCAGGAGCCCGAGGTGGAGGAACCGGAGCCAGGCCGCCCCGACGGCACACTGCTGCGCGAGACGTATCGCCACCAGTTGCGCGAGATCGTCCTGGACCTCAGTCGGATGCTCGACCTCGTACGCGTCGCGGTCCACGACGCGACCACGGCCCTGTTCACCGCAGACCTGCACCTGGCCGAGCAGGTGATCTCCAACGACACGGCCATCGACCTGATGGCCGAGGAGGTGGAGCGGCATACCTTCTCCACGCTGGCCCGCCAGGCACCTGTCGCCGGCGAACTGCGCACGGTCTACTCGGCGGTCCGACTGCTCACCGAGCTGACCCGGATGGGCGACCTGGCCGCACACGTCGCCAAGATCGCCCGGTTGCGCTTCCCGGACCTCGCCATCCCCGAGCCCCTGCACGACAACTTCCGCCGGATGGCGGAGATCGCCGAGACCATGGTCGCCGACGCCGCCATCATCCTGCGCACCCGCGATATCGAAGGGGCCGCGAGGCTGGCCGAGGACGACAAGGAGATGGACGAGCTGAGGCGCAACCAGTTCCGCATCCTGGTGGACCGGAACTGGAAGCACAGCGTCGAGGCCGCGGTCGACACCGCCCTGATCGGCCGCTACTACGAGCGGATCGCGGACCACGCCGTGGAGGTCGGCCAACGCATGATCTACATCGCCACCGGCGAGGAACCCGCCTGAGCCGAGCAGCCCCCACCCGATTCCGGGTGGGGGCTGGCCTGGGCTCGGGGCACCTGCACCGGCGCTACTTCTTGCCCTGGTTCTTCACTGCCTCGATCGACGCCTTGGCGGCCTCGGGATCCAGATAGCGTCCGCCGGCCACCGTCGGCTTCATGTCCTCGTCGAGCTCGTAGAGCAGCGGGATGCCCGTCGGGATGTTCAGCCCCGAGATGGCCTCGTCGGAGATCCCGTCGAGGTGCTTGACCAGGGCCCGCAGCGAGTTGCCGTGGGCGGTGACCAGGACCGTACGACCGGCACGCAGCTGCGGCACGATCTGGTCGTACCAGTACGGCAGCATGCGGACCACGACGTCCTTGAGGCACTCGGTCCGCGGACGGATCTCGCTGGGCAGGTCGGCGTACTGCGGATCGTCGAACTGCGACCACTTGTCATCCACGTCCAGCAGCGGCGGCGGGGTGTCGTACGACCGGCGCCAGACCATGAACTGGTCCTCGCCGAACTCGTCGCGGATCTCGGTCTTGTTCTTGCCCTGCAGCGCACCGTAGTGGCGCTCATTGAGCCGCCAGGAGCGCTCCACCGGGATCCATTGGCGGTCGCAGGCCAGCAGGGCGATCTGGGCGGTGTGGATCGCGCGCTTCAGCGTCGAGGTGAACAGCACGTCGGGCAGGAGTCCCTCGGAGGCGAGCAACTCGCCACCGCGCTGGGCCTCGCCCTTGCCCTTGTCGTTGATGTCGACGTCGACCCAACCGGTGAACAGGTTCTTGGCGTTCCACTCGCTTTCGCCGTGGCGCAGCAGGATGAGCTTGGCAGTCATGATCTGAGCCTAGTGGTGACCGCTCCGCAGCACCCACCGGGCCCACCAGGACGTCCGCACAGGACGGCCGGGGGTTTCGTGATTCCCGCAACACCTGAATACTGCCCCCATGAGTGAACTTGCCACGTCCGCCCGTCCCATCGCCGTCGTCACCGGTGCCAGCAGCGGCATCGGCGCGGCGACCGCCCGTACGCTCGCCGCCCAGGGCTATGAGGTCGTTTGCGCCGCCCGGCGCGAGGACCGGTTGCGGGAGGTTGCCGACGAGATCGGCGGCCACGTCCAGGTCTGTGACGTGACCGACGACGAGTCCGTCGCCGCCCTCGCCGAGGCCGTCGGGCCCCGCCTGGAACTGCTGGTCAACAATGCCGGCGGCGCGCTGGGCCTGTCCCCGGTCGCTGAGGCTGACCTCGACAACTGGCAGAAGATGTACGAGATGAACGTCCTGGGCGCGGCCCGGGTCACCCGTGCGCTGACCCCGGCGCTGCTCGCCGCCGAGGGCGGCCGCGGCCAGGTCGTGTTCGTCACATCGGTGGCGGCCGATGGCGGCTACGAGGGCGGGGCCGGCTACTGCGGGGTCAAGGCCGCCGAGCGGTCCATGGCCCAGTCGATGCGCCTGGAGACCTACGACCAGCCGCTGCGAGTGGTCGAGATCGTCCCCGGCATGGTGAAGACCGACTTCTCGCTGGTTCGGTTCGATGGTGACCGGGAGCGCGCCGACGCCGTCTACCGGGGCGTCGAGGGGGTGCTGGAGGCGGACGACATCGCCTCGTGCATCGGTTTCGTGGCCGGTCTGCCGGCCCACGTCAACATCGACCGGATGGTCGTACGTCCCCGGGTCCAGCCCGCCCAGCACAAGATCCACCGCGTCCAGGCCTGACGCAGGCGGGATGGCGCCGGCCGGCCGGTCCCCGCGCGGGGACCGGTCAGGCCATGGCGATCAAGGCCTGGCCGCCCTGCACCGCCTCGCCGACCTCGACCAGAACTTCCCCCACGGTGCCGTCGGCAGGCGAGGTGATCTCGGTCTCCATCTTCATCGCCTCCAGCACCACCAGGACCTGGCCGGCCGTGATCTCCTGACCGGCCACGACCATGATCCGGGCGACCGAGCCGGCCAGCGGCGCCACCACCTGGTTGGCGCTGGCGGCGGGCATCGTCGACGTGACCGGAGCGGTCGGGGCCGGGCCGCTGTAGGCGCCGATCACCCCGAGATCGCCCAGGGAGGGCCGGCTCTGCTCGACCTCGACGTCGACGTCGTAGGCAGTTCCGTTGACAGTCACCTTCAACTTCATGTCTGTTCCTTGTCGTCTCGTCCGTGCGTGGTCATCGGCTCGTGGCCAGCCGTGTCACCGTCTTGCTGCGGTCCTGCACCTCGGCGAGCCCGGCGGCCGTCCAGCCCGCACTCGCCGACAGGTGGACCTGCTTGACCTTGGCCTTGTGCCCGAGGACGGCCGCGACCGCTGCGGAGATGACCATCAGCGTCTCCTCGTCGACCTGGTGCTCCAGGTTGTAACGGGCGGCGAGGCGCTCCATCTCGACCAGCCGGGCCTCCAGCGTCGCGACCCGGTCGTCGAGGGCGGCGATCCGCTCCCGGAGCGCGGCGTTCTCGTTCTGGTCCGTCATGTCCGCTCCCCCGATCAGGCCGGCCCGAGGCCGTGCTTCTTGTCGGGCCGCAGCTGGCGCTTGGTCCGCAGGATCTCCAGGGCCATCGCGACCTCACGCCGGGTGTCTGCCGGGTCGATGATGTCGTCGACCAGCCCGCGCCCGGCGGCCATGAAGGGGGTCGCGAAGGTCTCCCTGTACTCCTCCACCAGTTCGGCGCGGCGGGCGACCGGGTCCTCGGCCTCCGCGATCTCCCGCTTGAACACGATGTTGGCCGCACCCTCGGCGCCCATCACGGCGATCTCTGCGGTCGGCCAGGCGAACACCTTGTCCGCACCCAGGTCCTTGGAGCACATCGCCAGGTAGGCGCCGCCGTACGCCTTGCGCAGCACGACGGTGACCTTCGGCACGGTGGCGGCCGAGTAGGCGTACAGCATCTTCGCCCCATGGCGGATGATGCCGTTGTGCTCCTGCGCCACCCCCGGCAGGAAGCCGGGGACGTCGACCAGGGTGAGCAGCGGGATGTTGAAGGCGTTGCAGAATCGGATGAACTTCGAGGCCTTGTCCGAGGAGTCGATGTCGAGCACACCCGACATGACGCTCGGCTGGTTGGCCACCACCCCGACGCTGTACCCGTCGATCCGGGCGAAGCCGACCACGATGTTCGGGGCGAATCCCGTCTGGACCTCGAGGAAGTCGCGGTGGTCGACGACGGACAGGATCACCTCCCGGACGTCGTAGCCCTTCTTGCCGTCGATAGGCACGATGTCACGCAGCCCGGCATGCGGCTCGACCACGTCGTCGGCGTTCACCCGCAGCGGCTCGCTCAGATTGTTCTGCGGCAGGAAGCTGAGCAGCTTCTTGGCGATCAGGATCGCCTCCTGGTCGTCGTTCGCCACGAAATGGGTCACGCCCGAGCGGACCATGTGGGTGTCGGCGCCACCGAGCGCGTCCTGGGTCACCTTCTCCCCGGTGACCTCCGCGATCACCCCCGGTCCGGTGATGAACATGTGGGCCTTGCGGGTCTGGATGATGAAGTCGGTCAGCGCCGGGGAGTACGCCGCGCCGCCGGCGCAGGGGCCGGCGATGATCGAGATCTGCGGGACCGCACCGGAGAGCCGGACGTTGTTGTAGAACACCCGCCCGTAGCCGGACAGCGAGTCGATGCCCTCCTGGACCCGCGCGCCGCCGGAGTCGTTGATGAAGATGAACGGCGTGCCGGTCGACAGCGACGCCTCCATCATCTGCACGACCTTGTCCGACTGCGTCTCGCCGGCCGACCCGCCCATCACGGAGAAGTCCTGGCTGGCGACGTGCACCGCCCGGCCCAGGACGGCCCCGGAACCGGTCACCACACCGTCAGCCGGCGCCGTTACGGTGTCCATCCCGAAGGTCGTGGTCCGGTGGGTCCGGAACGCGCCGGTCTCCTGGAAGGTGTCCGGGTCGAGCAGGGCGTCGATGCGCTCGCGCGCCGTCAGCTTGCCCTTGTCGTGCTGCTTGTCGAGTCGCGCCTGGCCGCCTCCGAGGGCGATCTCCGCACGACGTTCGCCGAGCTGCTCCACACGCTCAGCCATGCTGGGGGTCTGCTTCACCACGGTCGTCACCTCACGCCGGCTCGACGGACACCGAACGGGACTGCCCGTTGATGGTGACCTTGTACTTGATCGGTTCGTGCAGGGCCTTGTCGAGGCCGGCGGCCTTGCGCCGCTCCTCCTCGACCTGCTCCTCGGTCATCCCCACGTTCCGCGGCCCCTCCGGTCGCTCCTTGAAGAACTTCGGAGCCACCTGCGGGAACATGGCATGGGTCAACACGTCCTCTTCGGTGCCGTTGAAGCCCTCTAGGGCCACGGCCGCCTCGACCAGTCCGTCCCACTCGGGGGGCAGCAGGTCGGCGGGCCGCTGGGTGATCGGCTCCTTCTTCGTCTGGGCCCGCGCCAGCGCGACGACCTCGGGATTGCGCTCACCGGGGCACTCGCCGTAGTAGCCGAGCATCAGGTCGGCGAACTCGCCGGTCATCACCTTGTACTTGCCCATCAGCACGTTGAACACCGCCTGGGTCCCGACGATCTGCGACGACGGGGTGACCAGCGGCGGGTAACCGGCGTCCTGGCGGACCCTCGGCACCTCCAGCAGCACGTCCTCCATCCGATCCCCGGCCCCCTGGGCCTTCAGCTGGGACTCCATGTTGGACAGCATGCCGCCGGGGATCTGGGACTGGAAGATGTCGGTCTTCACACCCGTCACCGCCGACATGAACTTCTTGTACTTGGGCGCCACCTTCGCGAAGTGCTCCCGGATCGGGGCCAGCCTCGTACGGTCGACGGTGGTGGTGTACGGGGTGCCGTCGAGCATTTCGATCACCGACTCGGTCGGGTTGTGGCCCGGGCCCAGCGACATCGAGCTGATCGCGGTGTCGACCACGTCGGCGCCGGCCTCGATCGCCCTCATCAGCGCGACCTGGGTGACACCGGTGGTGGAGTGGCAGTGCACGTTGACCTGCACGTCCTCGCCGTAGGTCTCCTTGATGCCGCGGACGATGTCGTACGCCGGCTGGGGCTTCAGCAGGGCCGCCATGTCCTTGAGCGCGATCGAGTCCGCCCCCATGTCGAGCAGCCGACCGGCCAGCCTGACGTAATCGTCGGTGTCGTGCACCGGGCTGATGGTGTAGCAGATCGTGCCCTGGGCATGCTTGCCCGCGGTCTTGACCGCCTGCAGGGCGTGAGCAATGTTGCGCGGGTCGTTCAGCGCGTCGAAGACCCGGAAGACGTCCATGCCGTTCTCGGCGGACTTCTCGACGAACTTCTCGACCACCCCGTCCTCGTAGTGGCGATAACCCAGCAGGTTCTGCCCGCGCAGCAGCATCTGGAGGCGGCTGTTGGGCATGAGTTCTCGGAAGGTCCTCAGACGCTCCCACGGGTCCTCGTTGAGGAAGCGGATGCACGAGTCGTACGTGGCTCCGCCCCAGCACTCGACGCTCCAGTAGCCGGCTGCATCAATGTCGGCGCAGGCATCGACCATGTCCTCGGTCGCCATGCGGGTCGCCATCAGGCTCTGGTGCGCGTCGCGAAGGACGAGTTCGGTGATACCAATCTCTCGCGGCTTCATGGGCCCCATCCTGCCACCGCAGGCGGTCGCCGCCGGAGACCCCCTCCCCCTCCGCAGGCCCGGGGTATCTGGTAAGTCACAGCAGGCCCCACGCAACGACGCCGTTCACCATCCCCCCGGCATTACTACATGACGTAAGACAACTCACAGGGCAACAGATGGCAAGGCGCTCAGCCATCCAGCTGTCGGGAGGCGCGGTGCAGGAACTCGTCCAGGAAGGCGGTGCGGACCTTGTCCCGGTCGAGCGCGCCGTCGGCGCCGGACAGCTTGCCCTGGGCGGCCCGCTGCACCACGGTCAGCCACGCCTCCCCCATCGCCACGGTGAACGAGGACGCGATGCCGGCGCCGATCGCCCCGCCGGCGATGGTCCCGGCCCCGGGGAAGAGCTTGAGCAGGCCGGTGACCGAAGCCCGGCCGGCCTGGGTGGCGAGCGTGGTGGAGGCGACGGCCAGCAGGGCGGAGCGGTCGATCGGCACCTGGTAGAGGTGGGCGACCCGGGCCATCATCCCCAACTGGAGTGGGACCAGCACGGTGGCGTCGGAGAACGGGATCGGGGTGGCTGCGGTGGCCGCCGCGGCGGCGGCCGTCCCGGCTATGTAGCGGTGCGCCTGCGTCGCCTTGCGCCGAAGATCGATCTGCTGGGCTGCAGTGAGGGCGCCATGGACCGCCTCCGGCGCGCAGCGAAAGGTCGCATCCAGCAGCTCCATCAAGCCGTACGACGACTGCCCGGTGAACGGGTCCTCCAGGGCGTAGGTGAGGTAGGGGTGTCCGTCAACGATCGGCAGGGCCAGGTTCGTGATGTGCTCGGCCAGGGCGACCGCATCGGGGTGCAACACCCCGGCCGGGCTCCGGGGCACCTGGGTGAGCACCACGACCACCGGCAGGCCCAGCCCGTCGAGGTGCCGGACGAATGCCGCCTCGAACGGTTCGAAGCGTCGGTCCATGCCGCGTACGCAGTACCAGACCACGTGGATCTGCTCCTCGACCGGCGCCTTGCGCATCTGCCTGGTGTAGGCGTCCAGTTCCCTGAACAGCTGCTTGTCGTCGCGGCCGATCTCCAGCCCGCGGGTGTCGAGCAGCCCGAGACGGCCCCGGTCGTCCAGGTAGAGGTGGGAGTCCTTGGTGACCGGCTCCCCGATCCCGGTGTCGGCGACCGGCTCACCGAAGACGGCGTTGATCAGCGTGGACTTGCCGACCCCCGTCTTGCCGAACAGTGCCAGGTTGAACCGGCCGAGGATCTCCAGCTGCCGGTCGTACTCCTCGCGGAAGGACTCGGTGAACCATTCGGTCATGGCACGAGAATAGGCGGGCCGGCAGCCCGACGCCGGTGCCGGTGCCGTTGCGATTCACGCGGGGAGGGCCTCGGGAACTACCATCCGTGTGTTACAGCCATCGCAACCGGAAGTCCCCATATGCCCCAGCGTTCTGACCTGCGCAACATCGCCATCGTCGCCCACGTCGACCACGGAAAGACCACCCTCGTCGACGCCATGCTGTGGCAGTCGGGTGCCTTCCGCGAAGGCCAGGACGTGGACAACCGCGTCATGGACTCCGGTGAGCTCGAGCGCGAGAAGGGCATCACGATCCTGGCCAAGAACACTGCTGTCAAGCACGTGATCAACGGCCAGGACGTCACGATCAACATCATCGACACCCCCGGCCACGCCGACTTCGGCGGCGAGGTCGAGCGCGGCCTGGAGATGGTCGACGGCGTGGTCCTGCTCGTCGATGCCTCCGAGGGCCCGCTGCCGCAGACCCGGTTCGTGCTCCGCAAGGCGCTGCTGAAGCACCTGCCGCTGATCGTCGTGGTCAACAAGGTCGACCGCCCCGACGCCCGGATCGCCGAGGTCCTCGAGGAGACGTACGACCTGTTCATGGACCTGCTGCCGGAGGACTCCGACGGCGCGGCCCTCGACTTCCCGGTCGTGTACGCCTCCGCCAAGGCCGGCCGGGCCTCGCTGGAGCGCCCGGAGGACGGGCAGATGCCGGACCACGACGACCTGCAGCCGCTGTTCGAGACGATCATGTCGACGATCCCGGCACCCTCGTACGAGGAGGGCGCGACCCTGCAGGCGCACGTGACGAACCTCGACGCCTCCCCCTACCTCGGTCGCCTGGCGCTGTGCCGGATCAAGGCCGGCGAGCTGCGCAAGGGCCAGACCGTCGCGTGGTGCAAGCACGACGGGACGATCCAGAACGTCAAGCTCGCCGAGCTGCTGATGACCGAGGCGCTGGAGCGGGTGCCGGCCGAGTCCGCCGGCCCCGGCGACATCGTCGCGATCGCCGGTATCCCGGAGATCACCATCGGCGAGACCCTCTCGGACCCGGACGACCCGAAGCCGCTGCCGCTGATCACCGTCGACGAGCCGTCGATCTCGATGACGATCGGCATCAACACCTCGCCGCTGTCCGGCAAGTCGGGCAAGAACCTCACCGCGCGGCTGCTGAAGGCCCGCCTCGAGCGCGAGCTGATCGGCAACGTGTCCATCCGGGTCAACCCGACCGAGCGACCCGACACCTGGGAGGTGCAGGGCCGCGGCGAGCTGCAGTTGGCCGTGCTGGTGGAGCAGATGCGCCGCGAGTCCTTCGAGCTGACCGTGGGCAAGCCCGAGGTGGTCACCCGCACCGTCGACGGCAAGCTCCAGGAGCCGACCGAGTTCCTCACCGTCGACGTGCCCGAGGACTACGTCGGGGCCGTCACCCAGATGCTCGGCACCCGCAAGGGCCAGCTGCGCACGATGACCAACCACGGCTCCGGCTGGGTCCGGGTGGAGTACATCGTGCCGTCGCGCGGCCTGATCGGCTTCCGGACCGAGTTCCTCACCGAGACCCGCGGCACCGGCCTGATGAACCACGTCTTCGAGGGCTACGCCCCGTGGGCCGGCGAGCTGCGCACCCGCCCCAGCGGATCCATGGTCGCGGACCGCACCGGCACGGTGTCGTCGTACGCCCTGTTCAACCTGCAGGAGCGCGGCACGCTGTTCATCAAGCCCGGCGACGAGGTGTACGAGGGCATGGTCGTCGGCGAGAACTCCCGCCCCGACGACATGGACGTCAACCCGACCAAGGAGAAGCACGTCACCAACGTGCGCTCCTCCACCGGCGAGGAGCTGGAGCGGCTGGTTCCGCCGCGGCTGTTCAGCCTCGAGCAGTCGCTGGAGTTCTGCCGCGGCGACGAGTGCCTCGAGGTAACCCCGGCCGCCGTACGAATCCGCAAGACGATCCTGGACCGCAACGAGCGGGTCAAGGCCGCCCGACGCGCCAAGGCCTGACCACCCGGGCCGGACCGCAGCGCCTGGTGGGACCGGCGTGCCATTGGGCCCGCCACCATCGGCGGGCCCTGGCCGTTCCTTGCTAGGTTCTTGCGTCGGGCGTCCAGTGCTGACTGCCCACACGTTCTTCGAGGGGGAGACCGAGACCATGCCCACAACAACCAGGCGCCCAGGGCCCCGGGGCCTCCGGGCGGCAGCCATGGCAGCCGCGGCACTGCTGCTGTTCCCGCTGGGAGCAACCTTCGCCGAGGCCGACCCGACCGGACCGGCCACTGCGCCGGCCACCACGCCGGCAGCGACGGCAGCTCCATCGGCCCAGGCACAGCCGCCCGCCACGGCCGCGCCGCGTTCGGCCGGCGAACGGGCGATCGCCGACAAGGCCGCGGCCTCTGCCGACGCCCTCGGCGAGCCGACGTCCGCGGTGACGTGCAGCCTGGCCGCCGGCGGCTGCATGCAGGCCTTCCAGGGCGGCACCGTCTACTGGTCGGCCGACAGTGGGGCCCACTGGGTCAATGGCGCGATCCGGGATAAGTGGGCCGCCACCGGCGGGGAGGGCGGCCACCTCGGCTACCCCACCAGCGACGAGCGCTGCGGCCTGGCCGGCGGCGGCTGCCTGACCAACTTCCAGGGCGGCACCATCTACTGGTCCGCGAACTCCGGGGCGCACTACGTGCGCGGCGCGATCCTGAACGCGTGGGGCCGGACCGGCTGGGAGGCCGGCACCCTCGGCTACCCCACCGGCGACGAGCGCTGCGGCCTGGCCGGCGGCGGCTGCCTGACCAGCTTCCAGGGCGGCACGATGTACTGGGGCCCGGACTCCGACGCGCACTACGTGCGCGGCGCGATCCTGAACAAGTGGGGCTCCACCGGCTGGGAGGCCGGCCACCTCGGCTACCCCACCAGCGACGAACGCTGCGGCCTGGCCGGCGGCGGCTGCCTGACCAACTTCCAGGGCGGCACCATCTACTGGTCCCCGAACACCGAGCCGCAGTACGTCCGCGGCGCGATCCTGAACAAGTGGGGATCCACCGGCTGGGAGGCCGGCCACCTCGGCTACCCCACCAGCGACGAACGCTGCGGCCTGCCGAACGGCGGCTGCCTGACCAACTTCGAGTACGGCAACATCTACTGGTCCCCCAACTCCGACGCGCACTGGACCCGCGGTGCGGTGCAGCAACTGTGGGGCCAGCGGGGCTGGGAGGGGGGCCGCTACGGCTACCCAACCAGTGATCCGTTCGACGTCTCCGGAAAGGTCAGCCAACGATTCGAGGGCGGCTTCCTGACCTCCGGGGTCGATACCCGCTGCTTGGACGGGCGGACGATGTGTGCCTCGAAGAACGATCGTCAGTTGCGCTGGATGATCGACGGGGAGATCGTCCAGACCCTGGATGCCCGCTTCGGCTGTGCCTCCTCCCCGAGCGACAACGGCCAGTTCGAGGTGTACTGGAAGAGCTACGACCACACCTCGACGCTGTACGGCTCGTGGATGCCGCGGGCGATGTTCTACAACGGCGGAGAGGCCGTGCACTACTCCTCCGACTTCGCCTCGCGCGGCTATGCGGGTTGCAGTCATGGCTGTGTCAACATCCGCGACTGGGACGGGATCAACTGGCTGTACGGCCAGGTCCGCGAGGGCGACAAGGTCGTGGTCTACAACTGATGCACGCCCTGCTGCCCGCCCGCTGGTGACGCGCTCGTACTGTCCTCGTACGTCGACCGTCAGTAGCTCATCTGCCCGGAGAACGTCCCCGGCACGCTCGTCGTGATGTGGCTGCCGTCGCGGCGTACGCCGATCACCGTCTGCGGCGGCACCGGTCCCGGGATCCGTGGCCCCTGGTCGGCCAGGTCGATGCACGCGACCGGGTGGTCCAGATCGACCTCGTAGTACTCGCCGCGCACGCTGAACTCCTCGTACGTGCCGTCCTCGAGCAGCACCTCCATCGTGTCGGCGGTGAGCCGGATCCGGATGCGGTTGCCCCGGCGACGCAGCCGGAAGGTCAGGCTCTGCCAGTTCGCCGGCAGCCGGGGATCGAAGGTCAACTGGGCATTGTGGTCCCGCATGCCGCCGAACCCGTTGACCAGCGCCATCCACACGCCGCCGGCCGAGGCCACGTGGACACCATCGGCGGAGTTGCCGTGCCGGTCGATCAGGTCGACGAAGAGGCTGCCGTAGAAGTAGCGCAGCGCCAACTCCTGGTAGCCGACCTCGGCGGCGATGATCGCCTGGACCACGGACGACAGGGTCGAGTCACCGGTCGTGATCGGGTCGTAGTACTCAAAGTTCGCGCGCTTCTGCTCCGGTGAGAAGTGGTCGCCCTGCAGGAGCATGGCCAGCACGACGTCGGCCTGCTTCAGCACCTGGAAGCGGTAGATGACCAGCGGGTGGTAGTTGAGCATCAGCGGGAAGTACTCGGACGGGGTGGCGCCCAGGTCCCAGACCTCCCGGTCCAGGAAGTGCGCATCCTGCGGGTTGACCCCGATGTGCTCGTCGTACGGGATCCACATGTGGTCCGCGCACCGCGCCCACTCCTCCACCTCGTCCTGGGTCAGGCCGAGCCGGTTGGCCAGCCGCTCGTACGAGTCGGGCCACAGGTCGGCGATGGACGCGACGGCCTCGGCGGCCCGACCCAGGTTGTAGCGGGCCATCACGTTGGTGAAGAGGTTGTCGTTCACCACGGTGGTGTACTCGTCCGGGCCGGTGACGGCGTGGATGTGGAACTCCGCGAGTCCGTTGTCGGTCCAGAACCCCAGGTCCGCCCACATCCGGGCGGTCTCGACCAAGATGTCGATGCCCTCCTTGAGGAAGAACTCGATGTCGCCGGAGGTGCCGACGTAGCGGTTCAGGGCGAAGGCGATGTCTGCGTCGATGTGGTACTGCGCCGTGCCGGCAGCGTAGTAGGCGGACGCCTCCTCGCCATTGATCGTCCGCCACGGGAACAGCGCCCCACGGGTCGACATCACCTCGGCGCGGCGCCGGGCCGCATCCAGCATCAGGTAGCGGAAGCGCAACGAGTTCCGCGCCGCGTCCGGGAACGTGTAGGTGAGGAACGGCAGCACGTAGATCTCGGCGTCCCAGAAGTAGTGGCCCGAGTAGCCCGTCCCGGTGACGCCCTTGGCGGGGATGCCGTACGTCTGGGAGCGGGCCGAGGCCTGGGCCAGCTCGAACAGGTTCCAGCGGATGGCCTGCTGCAGCGCCGGCTGGCCCTCGACGACCACGTCGGAGTTCTCCCAGTAGCCGTCGAACCACGCGCGCTGCCCCTCGAAGTAGTGCTCCGGAGGCGTGGTCATCGCCCGGTCCAGGGTGCGGCGCACCCGATCGATGAGTTCGCGGACCGGCACGGTCCGGGAACTGTGGTAACTCGCGTACTTGGTCAGCTTGATGGGCTTGCCCGGCTGGGCCCGGAACCGGAAAATGACCTTCGCCACGTCGTCCTCGGACATGATCAGGGGCTGGCAGTCGTTCTCGGTCTCCACCTGGTGGTCGATGCCCACAGTGATGGTCATGCCCGACTCGACCGTACGGTAGCCCAGCATGGCCCGCAGGCCCTTGTGCCAGTGCATCTGCGGCTCGAGCACTCGGCGGCCGAGCCCCTCCATCTTGCGCGGATCGAGGCCCTGGGCGACGGACCGGACATGGTACTCGTCCTCGCCGTCCTGCCGGTTGAGGATCTGCGAGGAGATCACCACCGGGGCCTCGTCGTCCAGTAGCGTGACCTCCATCGTCATCACCGCCAGGTGGCGCTCGACCATCGAGACCATCCGGGTGGTGTCGACCCGGACCCGCTTGCCCGAGGGCGTGCGCCACAGGATGTGCCGACGCAGCACCCCGTCGCGGAAGTCCAGCGAGCGCTCGTACTGCTCCAGCTCCGCGATCGGGATGTTGATCGGCTCGTCGTCGACGTAGAGCTTGAGCACCTTGGTGTCCGGCGCATTGACCAGTGTCTGGCCGACCCGGGCGAAGCCGTACGCCTCCTCGGCGTGTCGGATCGGCCAGGTCTCGTGGAAGCCGTTGACGAAGGTGCCGTGCGCGAAGCTCTCCCGCCCCTCCTCCGGGTTGCCGCGCATCCCGAGGTAGCCGTTGCCGACGGCGAACAGGGTCTCGGTCTGGCCGAGGTCCTCACGGGTCGGGAAGGTCTCGACCAGGCGCCAGACGTCGATCGGGAACCGGGAGCGGTCGAGCGGGTCGACCGGGTCCGGGGGGATGTGGGCGTCGAAACTCTTGGGGGACATGACGTTCCTCAGGTGGGGCGTACGAGGGTGGCGAGTCGGGTCGGACGGGACCGGGTGGGGGCGGGGTACGGACGGTGGCCGCTCATGGTGCGGGCACCAATTCGACGAGATCGGACACGACCAGGTCGGCTCCGGCCTCACGCAAGGCGTCCGCCCCGACACCGCGGTCCACGCCGACCACTCCCGCGAAGCCTCCGGCCCGACCGGCGGCCACCCCGGACAGGGCATCCTCCACGACGATCGACCGTTCGCACGCCACCCCGAGCAGCCGGGCCGCGTACTGGTAGGTGTCGGGTGCAGGCTTGCCGGCCAGCCCCTCCGCAGCCGCGACCAGGCCGTCCACCACGACCGGGATCCGATCGGCCAGACCGGCGGCCTGCAGGACCTGGACCGCATTCCTCGAGGAGGACACGACCGCGTACCTGGTGCCGCGCTGCTCGAGCCAGTCCAGCAGGCGGACCGATCCGGGATAGGGCGCGATCCCGTCGCGGTGCAGGGTCTCCAGGAAGGCGTCGTTCTTGCGGTTGCCCAGTCCTCGGACGGTCAGCGCCTCGGCGGGGTCATCACTGGTGCCCTCGGGCAGCTCGATGCCGCGGGAGGCCAGGAACAAGCCGACCGCCTCGTAGCGGGGCCTGCCGTCGACGTACGTGAAGTAGTCCGCGTCGGTGAAGGGCCCGGTCACGCCGCGAGCGGACAGGAAGGTGTTGAACATCTCCGTCCAGGCCCGTAGGTGGATCTGGGCGGTGGGCGTCAACACTCCGTCGAGATCGAAGAGCGCTGCATCAACTGCGGACCAGTTCACAGCCACAGCTTAGGTGACCCAAACATTCTGGGGAGCCTCCTCGGGCGACGAAAGAATAACGACGGGCTGGGAGCCGACCCGTCAGGATCGGCCGGGGCGGACGTGCAGGCCCACGTCGGGATCGACCAGGACCTCCTGGGCCGCGGCGACCTCCCCCACGACCAGCGCGGCGTCGACCGGCACCGAGCGCTTGACCAGGGCGAGGGCGATCGGGCCGACCTCGTAGTGGCGGGCCGAGGAACCGATGGATCCGATGGGTCGGTCCGGATCGTCACGCAGGGCGACCGGGGAACCGTTCCCGGGCAGCAGGTCCATCGACCCGTCCAGTTGCAGCCGGACCAGGCGTCGCGGCGGCCGGCCCATGTTCCAGACCCGGGCCACAGTCTCCTGGCCGGTGTAGCAGCCCTTGTCCATGTGCACCGCGCCGCCGAGGACGCCGATCTCGTTGGGGATGGTGCGCTCGTCGGTGTCGAGCCCGATCCGGGCCACCCCGGCCGCGATCCGGCGAGCCTCGTACGCCAACAGGCCGGCGCGGTCGGGCCGGTCCTCGAGCTCGGCCAGGGCCGTCCTGGGCAGGAACAGGTCGGTGCCACCCAGCGTGTCGGCGGCGCTGCGGGTGACCAGCGCGGCGGGCCAGCCGGCCGGGTCCTCCACCGTCCAGACCACGGCGACATCGGCGGAACGGTCCGCCACCTCGACCCTGCTCATGAAGCGCATCCGGTCGAGGAAGGCGACCAGGTCGCCGACCCGGCCGGGCTCGGTGTGTCCCCACAGGACCTCGCCGTCATCGACCAGGAACAGGGCGTGGTCGATCCGCCCGTTCGGGTCGAGCAGCAGGGCCGCCGTCCCCTCGTGCGGCGCCAGCGCGAGCAGGTGCTGGCTGGTGATCGCGTGCAGCCAGGTCAGTCGGTCGGGGCCGGCGACGGTGAAAACACCCCGGTGGGCCAGCTCGACCCAGCCGCGTCCCTGGTCCAGTTCGCGCTGTTCGCGCATCGGGCTGCCGCAGTGCAGCACGGCGCCCGCGTCGATGCCGACCTCGGCTCGCACCAGTCCCATGTTCGGCTCCTCAGTTCGCCGTGCGCTTGAGGCGGGCCCACATGTACGGCTGCAGCTCGTGCTCCGTGGTGGCCCGGTCGAAGGTCCACAGCAGGTCGCCCTCCACCTGGCCGTAGAGGCGCTGGCCGCCGGTGTAACCGGGGGCGGTGACGGTGCGGGCGACGGCGTCGGTGGCCAGCTCCACGCGGGCTCCGTCGATCTGGCCGAACCACACCTCCGAGTAGCCCTCGGGGTGGCACATCACAACTTCGATCGACTTGTCCGCCTGCGGGCGCCAGAAGCCGGTCTCCATGGACCGCGGCGACACCGGTTGGCCGTCCGCATCGGCGACGTAGGTCTGTGACAGGTAGTGCAAATAGCCGCCGCCGTTGTCAGTGAACTCAACCACCTGCCCATACTCGAACTCGCCCTCTCCGGGCCACTGGCCCTTGCCGGTGCCCTCCCACCGGCCGATCATCCAGGCGATCGGCATCAGCACAGGGGCGAGGTCGGGGCGAATCTCGAACATCTATCAGTTCCGTCCTTCTTGGTTCCTTATCAGGTGAACGATCACGTACAGGGCCACCAGCCCCACGAGGACACCAGCCCCGATGAGGAGCGCCGAGTAGAAGGTCGCCACCTGCCCAGTCTAGGCGGGCGACGGTAAGGTCGCGGCCATGCGTGCAGTGGTCCAGCGAGTGGTGTCGGCGTCGGTTGCGGTGGAGGGGCGTACGGTCGGCGAGATCGCAGGGCCGGGACTGCTGGTCCTGGTGGGGGTCACCCACGACGACACCGAGGCGTACGCGCGCCGCCTGGCCGAGCGGATCTGGAACCTGCGGATCATGGACCAGGAGCAGTCCTGCGCCGACCTGGGGGCGCCGCTGCTGGTGGTCTCGCAGTTCACCCTGTACGCCGACACCCGCAAGGGGCGACGCCCCGGCTGGAGCGCCGCGGCGCCCCGACCGGTGAGCGAACCGCTGGTCGAGGCGTTCGTCGCCGCCCTGCGCGGGCTCGGGGCGCGGGTCGAGACCGGGGAGTTCGGCGCCATGATGCAGGTGTCCCTGGTCAACGACGGTCCGGTGACCCTGGTGCTGGACCAGCCGCCACTGCCGGCGACCTCCTCCTAGCCCCCGGCGAAGGGCGGCAGCGCCTCCACCTCGACGGGGCCGGTCAGCGGTGCCGTCCTGGCCTCCGCGCCCAGCCGGCGTCCGTCGAGCAGGAACGTGCACAACCCCAGCACCCGGGCGTACTCCGCGTCGCCCAGTCGCCGCGCGGCCGCCCCGGACAGCGCCTCCGCCACGCTCGGTGCCTCCACGACATCGATATCGACGCCGGCCGCATCGCGTGCGCCGGCCCAGTAACGGATCGTGACAGTGGACATGCGACCATCGTGCCACGGGCCTGCCCGGCATGTTCCGACCGGGTTACGGGCCTGTTGCGGTGTCACGGCGGCCAAGTCCCCGATCCGCGCAATGACGCCGATCGTGACCGGCAGGACCCACGACGGCCGCCGTGGGTCGTTCCGGCCGGCTTCGGAACAGGATAATTTTGTTCCGGAGGTGGACACCGTGCAGCTGCTGCTGATGACGACCGCGGATGACGCGGAGGCCGTGATGCCGTCGCTCGGGCTCCTCCACCACGACGTGACCCTCGTCCCGCTCGATGCCGCCGCCCTGCTCCACGCCCCGCTGCCCGACGTGATCCTGGTCGACGCGACGACCGCACTGTCGGCCGCCCGGACGCTCACCCGGGTGGTCGGCACCAGCGGCAAGCATGCACCGATCGTGCTGGTCGCCGGCGAGGGCGGCCTGGCCACCCTATCGACCGACTGGGGCTTCACCGACTTCGTCCTGGCCGGTGCCGGACCGGCCGAGCTGGAGGCCCGGCTCCGCCTCGTCACCTCCCCGATCGGGCGGGACCAGACGATCAGCTCCGGCAGCGTGGTGATCGACGAGGCGAGCTACTCGGCGACGATCAACGGGGAGCCGTTGGACCTGACCTACACCGAGTTCGAACTGCTCAAGTACTTGGTGCAGCACCCACGACGGGTGTTCAGCCGCGAGCAGCTGCTGGCGGACGTGTGGGGCTACGACTACTTCGGCGGCACCCGCACCGTGGACGTGCACGTCCGGCGACTGCGTGCGAAGCTCGGCCCCGAGCACGAGGGACTGATCGGAACGGTCCGCAATGTCGGCTACCGGCTGGTCCCGGACGCGAACGGCTAGCGTTGCCCCATGAGCTACGACCCCGTACTTGTTGATGACCTCGACGATTCCCGTCGCACGGAGATCCTGGCAATGGTCGCCCAGGCCGCTGCCTTCGACGGGGTCGACCCGCTGAACGAGGCCGCGCGGATGAGCCTGGCGCCCGGCGCCTCCGGTGCCCGCCACCTGGTGCTGGTCGGCCCGGCCGGGGTCGAGGCGTACGCCAACCTGTCTGCCACCGGCGACGTGGAGACCATCCAACTGGTGGTCGTGCCCGAGGCACGGCTGACCGGCATCGGGACCACCATGCTGGAGGCGGCGATCGCCGCGGTCCCGGCCGGGGCCAAGGCGGCCGTCTGGTCGTTCGGGGACCTGCCTGCTGCCCGCGGGTTCGCCGCGGCGAACCACCTGCGGCCCGGTCGTGAACTGCTGATCATGGAGGCGTCGCTCACCGACGTCCCCGGGGCGAGGCTCCCCGCCGACGTGACGATCCGCGGATTCCGTCCGGAGGACCTGGACCAGCTGCTCGAGACCAACGCCCGGGCCTTCGCCCACCATCCCGAGCAGGGGGCGATGGACGCCGAGGACTTCGCGGCCCGCACCCGGGAGCCCTGGTACCGCGCCGAGGACCTGCTGGTCGCCGAGCGTCACGGCCGGGTGATCGGGTTCCACTGGACGAAGCGGCATGACGACGACCTGTGGGAGGTCTACGTGGTCGGGGTCGACCCGGACGCCCACGGTGGCGGCATCGGCAAGGGGCTGCTCCGCGCCGGCCTGGACCACATGGCCCAGGCCGGAGGCAGCCGGGTGATCCTCTATGTCGAGGGTGACCAAGAGGTGGCGGTGGGCCTGTACAAGGCACACGGCTTCCGCACGACCCATCGAGACATCATGTACGTCACCGACTGATCCCGCGGGACGTCGTTACCATGGACCGACAGGCCGGATCGCCCATTGTGGCACTCCACATCGACCCGTACCCGCGCGAGACAGGTCACCAAATGTCCAGCCCTTCCCCCGCCATCGCCGCCGGCGCAGTCGTCCTGCGCCCCTCCCCCACTGATCCCGCCACGACCGAGGTCCTCGTCATCCACCGGCCGGCGTACGACGACTGGTCCCTGCCGAAGGGCCATCGCGACCCCGGCGAGCACCTGCCGGTGACCGCGGTTCGTGAGGTGTTCGAGGAGACCGGCATACGGATCCGGCTGGGTGCCGCCCTGCCCACGTCCCGGTACTCGGTCAATGGCCACCCCAAGGAAGTGCACTGGTGGGTGGCAGTGCCGGAGGGCGACGCCACCGAGGCTCCGGACGACGAGGCCGACGAGATTCGTTGGGTCCCTACCGACGAGGCCGTGACATTGCTCACCTATCAGACCGATCGGCGGCTGGTGGCCCAGGCCGTCGAGGTCGCCGACCTGGTGCCGTTCGTGCTGGTCCGACACGGCAAGGCAGTGGCCCGGGTCGACTGGCGCGAGGAGGACGTACGTCGCCCCCTCGACGAGCGAGGACAGGCGCAGGCCCACAGCCTCGTGCCGCTGCTGCGCGCCTTCGGTATCGCCGAGGTGGCCAGTTCGACCGCCGTGCGGTGCGCCGACACCCTGGAGCCGTACGCCCGGACCGCCGGCCTCACCGTGCGAGTGGACGACGCGCTGACAGAGGAATTGGCTGCCGCCACCCCGGACGCGGCCTGGGAACACACCCGGCGATTGGCTCTGCGGGCGACGGCCGACGACGTGCCCACCGCACTCTGCGGACATCGCCCGGTGCTGCCCCTGATGCTGGCCGCCCTCCAACTCGCCGAGCGCCCGCTGGGGACCGCAGACTGCATCGTCGCCTACCTCGACGGGCAGGGAAAAGCCCTGGCGAGCGAGCTCTTCCCGGCGGACCATGTCCAACGGAACGCGGTTTAGGGAAGCCTCACGTCCTCGGGGATATGCTCTTTTGGGCAGCTGGCGCCTGGCCCCATACCTGACTTTCGTGTGACCGAATCGTGACCCCTGCCAGCCCGGTAGTTCACCAGGAATTCACCGAAGTGGGGGAGTTGCGTCACCGCCCACACCTAACGTCGGGGCTTGGGACCACCTCCGGCGGCCCCAGAGCTCGACCATCCTCACCCCGAAGGGAATCTCGTGAAGATCTCGCGTGTTGGCGCTTCTGTCGCCGCTGCTACTGCGCTCGTCCTGGGCCTGTCGGCCTGCTCCAACAACAACCAGGGCGCCCAGCCCAGCCCCGGCGCGTCCACTGGCGGCGGCAACCTGACCGGTACCCTCTCCGGCGGTGGCGCTTCCTCGCAGGAGTCCGCCATGACCGCGTGGATCGACGGCTTCAAGAGCGTCGAGCCCAGCCTGACCGTCCAGTACAACCCGGTCGGCTCCGGCTCGGGCCGCGAGGGCTTCCTCGCCGGCCAGTACGCCTTCGCCGGGTCGGACTCGGCCCTGAAGACCGCGGAGTGGGAGCAGTCCAAGTCCCTGTGCGGTCCGGACGGCGCCTTCCAGGTTCCCGCCTACATCTCCCCGATCGCGGTGGCCTACAACCTGCCGTCCGTCACGGAGAGCATCAAGATGGACGCCGACACCATCGCCAACGTGTTCAACGGCACCATCACCACCTGGAACGACCCGAAGATCGCCTCGCAGAACGAGGGCGTGACCCTGCCTGACACCAAGATCACCGTCGTGCACCGCGCCGACGACTCGGGCACCACCGACAACTTCACCGATTACCTGGCCGAGGCCGCTCCGGAGGCCTGGCCGCAGGAGGCCGCTGACGCCTGGCCGTCCAACTACGCCGGCGAGTCCGCCCAGCAGACCACCGGTGTCGTCTCCCTGACCCAGTCGACCGAGGGTGCCATCACGTACGCTGATGCCTCCGCCATCGGCGACCTGGGCACTGTCGCCGTCAAGGTCGGCGACAACTACGAGAAGTACACCCCCGAGGCTGCTGCGAAGACCGTCTCCACCGCTGAGAAGATCGGCGGGCTGTCCCCGGTCGACATGGGTGTCAAGCTCGACCGCACCAGCACCGAGGCGGGCACCTACCCGATCGTCCTGATCTCGTACCACATCTACTGCTCCACCTACCAGGACCAGGCCACCGCCGACAACGTGAAGGCCTTCGGCAAGTACGTCCTCTCGGCCGAGGGCCAGAAGGTCGCCGCTGACTCCGCTGGGTCGGCTCCGATCTCGGGCGAGACCGAGACCGAGGCCCTCGCTGCCATCGACTCGATCAAGGTTGCCTGAGCACTTGAGGCACCCGAATCACCGCTCGGATCAATCCACTGATCGGGTGATTCACATCGACGGCCGCCGGTCGCGCCTACGGGTGCCGCCGGCGGCTTGTCGGGTTAACCCCCGTCAGCACTTCGGGTCTGTCCCATCGTCACCGGTGGGAGCAGCGTCGCAGACACAGCCCTGGGTGCAGTCCCATCCACACCTCGTAAGGAGGGAAACCCATGTCTGAGACCACTGCCAAACCACCGCAGTTGAACGACCTCTCGAAGGGCGGGGCGGCCGGCCGGGCGAGCGACAGAATCTTCGGCGGCCTCACCCTGGGCGCCGGCATCTTCATCTTCGTCGTCCTTGCCGTCGTCAGCCTGTACCTGCTCCTCGAGTCCGTGCCCGCCATGACGGCCTCCCCGGACCAGCTCTCGTCGAAGACGAGCTTCTGGGTCTATGTCTACCCGCTCGTCATCGGCACGCTCATCGCGGCACTGATCGCCCTGCTGATCGCCACCCCGGTCGCCATCGGCGTCGCACTGTTCATCTCCCACTATGCGCCCGCCAGGCTCTCCAAGGGCATCGGCTACGTGATCGACCTGCTCGCAGCGATCCCGTCCGTGGTCTTCGGTGCGTGGGGCTACACGGTCTTCGGACCCGCCCTGGTGCCCGGCTACCAGTGGCTGCACGAGAACCTTGGCTTCATTCCGATCTTCGGTCCGCCGTCGACCACCGGCCGTACCCTGTTGACCGCTTCGCTGGTGCTTGCCGTGATGATCCTGCCGATCATCACCGCCCAGTGCCGGGAGATCTTCATCCAGACCCCGAGCCTGCACGAGGAGGCCGCGCTCGCCCTCGGCACCACCAAGTGGGACATGATCCGCGCCGCGGTCCTCCCGTTCGCCCGCAACGGCATCATCTCCGCGATCATGCTCGGTCTGGGCCGCGCGCTCGGCGAGACGATGGCGGTCACCCTCGTGTTGTCGGGTGGCAACCTCACCGCGAACCTGATCGGAGCGGGCAACAACACCATCCCGGCCGAGATCGCCCTGAACTTCCCCGAGGCGTTCGGGATGCGACAGAGCGAACTGATCGCGGCAGGCCTGGTGCTGTTCGTCATCACCCTGCTGGTGAACATGCTGGCCCGCTGGATCGTCAGCCGTTACGCCGAGTTCTCGGGAGCCAACTGATGTCCACTCTCACCGATTCCTCCGCCAAGTCCCCGCAGCCCGATGACTCGGGCGGATCGGGCAGGTCCATGAACTCCCTCAAGGCCGGCCAGCTGCCGAGATGGTCCCGACCGGCCACTCTGGGCGGCGCGATCGTCGTCTCGCTGGTCGTGTTCCTCATCACCGGCTGGACCACTGCGGGCTTCGCCGTGGTGGCCGCGCTGCTGTTCCTGGTCGCCCAGACCGTCTGGTCCACCCTCGTGGAGGGGAAGCGCCACGGGATGGACGCCTTCTGGGGCACCCTCGTCTGGCTGGCGTTCTTCCTCGCCCTGGTGCCACTGGTCTCGGTGCTGTGGACCGTGATCAGCATCGGTGGGCCCACCCTGGTGACGCCGGGCTTCCTGTCGAGCGACATGCAGGGCATCACCGGCACCCAGGACCGCATTGCCCAGGAGGGCGGCATGCTGGCCGGCGGCATCAAGCACGCGCTGATCGGCTCCCTGCTGATCACGGTCGCTGCGACCGTGATCTCGGTCCCGATCGGTCTGCTCACCTCGATCTGGCTGGTGGAGTACAGCACCGGCAGCTGGCTGTCGCGCACCATCACCTTCCTGGTCGACGTGATGACCGGTATCCCCTCGATCGTCGCCGGTCTGTTCGCGGCCGGCATCATGATGACGTTCTTCGAGTGGGCGAACAACGGCATCTCCGGTGGCAGGCAGACGATGGGCATCACCGCCGCCATCGCCCTGTCGGTGCTGATGATCCCTGTGGTCGTACGGACCACCGAGGAGATGCTGCGGGTGGTGCCGAACGAGCTGCGCGAGGCGTCGTACGCCCTGGGCATCCGCAAGTGGCGCACTATCTTCAAGGTCGTCATCCCGACCGCGATCTCCGGCATCGCCTCCGGCGTCACCCTCGCCATCGCCCGCGTGGTCGGTGAGACCGCACCTATTCTGGTGACAGCCGGTGTGGCCACCGGTGTCAACTGGAACCTGTTCTACGGCTGGATGATGACCCTGCCGGTCTACATCTACCGCCAGTTGATGAACCCGACCGCCCCGGCAGCCCCGGACCCGTCCACGGCCCGCGCCTGGGGTGCGGCGTTGGTGTTGATCATCGTGGTGATGCTGCTCAACCTGATCGCCCGCCTGATCGCCCGCAAGTTCGCCCCGAAGACCGCCGGTCGCTGACCCCTCACGAGTACAGAAGGAAACCACCCATGTCCAAGCGAATCCAAGCCAAGGACGTCAACGTCTACTACGGGGACTTCCTCGCCGTAGAAGGGGTCAACATCGAGATCGAGCCCAGGACGGTGACTGCCTTCATCGGCCCGTCCGGCTGTGGCAAGACCACCTTCCTGCGCACGATCAACCGAATGCACGAGGTCATCCCGGGCGCCTACGTCACGGGCGAGCTCAAGCTCGACAACGACAACATCTACGAGTCCGGTGTCGACCCGGTGAACGTGCGCGGCCTGGTCGGGATGGTGTTCCAGCGTCCGAATCCGTTCCCCACCATGTCGATCCGCGACAACGTGCTGGCCGGCTACAAGATCAATGGCCGCCGGCTCAGCTCCTCGGATGCCGACGAGCTGGTCGAGCGCGCACTGCGCGGCGCCAACATCTGGGAAGAGGTCAAGGACCGCCTCGACAAGCCCGGTTCGGGTCTGTCCGGTGGGCAGCAGCAGCGCCTCTGCATCGCCCGCACCATCGCGGTCAAGCCCGAGGTCATCCTGATGGACGAGCCCTGCTCGGCCCTGGACCCGATCTCCACCCTCGCCATCGAGGACCTGATCGAGGAGCTGAAGGAGCAGTACACGGTCGTCATCGTCACGCACAACATGCAGCAGGCGGCCCGCGTGTCCGACAAGACCGGCTTCTTCAACATCGCCGGCACCGGCAAGCCCGGCCATCTGATCGAGTACGACGACACCGAGAAGATCTTCTCCAACCCGTCGAACAAGCAGACCGAGGACTACGTCTCCGGCCGCTTCGGCTGATCCGCGGCACTGGTAGTACCCAGCAAGTACCGGTCAGGGGCCGGCGCCGGCAGGCGTCGGCCCCTGACCACTACACTCGCGATGTGAGTACTCAGGCGGGTTGGTTTCCGGATCCGGGCGGCATGCCCGGCAAGTTCCGCTACTGGGACGGCACCGGGTGGACCGCTTTCCTCAGCAGCACTCCGACCGCTCCTCCGCCGACCACCCCGTACAGTGGGCAGACCGGACCCTACGGTGGGCAGGCCGGAGGCCCCGGACCGTACGCCGGAGCCCACTACCAAACCCCTGCCGGCTCGGCCCGCAAGGGCGGCACGGCCATCGCCTGGTGGCTGGGCGCCGGCGCCGTGCTCGTGGCTCTGGTCCTGGTGATCATCTGGGCGGTGCGGCTCGGCACCGGGGGCGGCCTGTTCGCCGGCGGGCCCGGCGCCCAACCCACCACCCAGATCTGCCCGCCGGGCCAGCTCGACAGTCCCAGCCCGATGCCGGCCCAGGGTGCCGACGGCCGGGTGCATGGCGGGAAGCTGTCCTACCCCATGCTGGGCGAGCCGTTCGGGCCGGTGATGCAGGAGACGGAGGTGCCGTTCGCCCGCAACACCGTCCAGCAACTGGTGGTGGTCGAGCCGCAGTACAACGGGGTGAACGACTGGGTCGCCCCGGTGATGGTCGGCGACCTGATGGCCGGCGACGGGTTCTTCAGCCCCCAGGACGGCGCCCGGGTCGTCGTCGACTGCGTCGTGGACCGCTTCTACGGCGACTCCCGGGTCGATCGCCACGACATCCGCAACGAGGCGACCACCATCGATGGGCACGACGCGTGGGTGGTGGAGTCGGAGCTCTCCTTCAATGTGCCCGGCCTGGTCACCGACGGCGAACTTCTCATCATCGCGATCGTCAGCACCGGCCCGGACAGCTCGGGCATCTTCTACGCCTCGATCCCGAACACCACCCCGGACCTGGTGCCCCCGGCCCGCGAGGCGATGGCCGGGCTGCGAGTGGGCGAGTGAGCTGTCGGCGGGTGAAGCACCGCTCAGCCCAGTGAGCAGTCGGCCAGTCCCCGGGACGCCTTCAGGTCGATGACGCGCCCGGCGGCGGCCCGGACCTTCGCGTCGAAGGCCGGATCCTGCTCGGCCCGCTCGACGATCCCGTCGACCATGTCGCCGGCCAGCGCCGGGTCGACGGTGATCGCGATGTCACCACCGGCATCGATGAAGCGTACGGCCCGCTCCCCCGGGGCGACCGATTGCACCTGGGCGGCCACGCCGAGGTCGTCGGAGACGACGACCCCCTGCCAGCCCAGGTCCCCGCGCAGCATGCCGGTGATGACGGTGGGTGACCAGATCGCGGCCCGCTCAGGATCGATCCTCGGGTAGTTGGCCGAGGAGATCATCACCATGTCGGTGCCCGCCGCGATGCCGGCGGCGAAGGGCTGCAGCAGCGGATCGTCCCTGGTCGTACGCTCATCGGTCACGCCGCTGGCGAAATCGGTGTTGCCCACGACCTGGCCCAGGCCCGGGAAGTGCTTGACCGCGGTGCCGGTGCCCCCCTCGCGCAGGCCGGTGACGAAGGCGGTCACCGACGTCGAGACGGCGTCCGGGTCGGATCCGAAGCCGCGGCCCCACTTGGCCACCGGCTCGTTCACGTCGACCAGGTCCGGCGGCACCACGTCCGCCACCGGGGCCAGGTCGATGTCCACGCCGGCCCGGTGCAGGTCCTCACCCCAGGTCTGCGCCGCGGCGCCCAAGTCCTCGGACGCCATCCGTCCCTGGTCCCGGGCCGACGGCATCGCGGTGAAACCCGGACCCGAGAGCCGGCGTACCTGGCCGCCCTCCTGGTCGACGGCGATGAGCACTCCGTTCCGGCCGGTCTCCTCGTCGGGTCGCAGGTCATCGGTCATCTGCCGCACCTGGTCCACGCCCGCCGTGGAGTTGCCCATCAGGATCACCGAGCCCAAATCGTGGCGCTCCACCAGGGTGCGGGTCGCAGCCGGGTCCTCGCCGTTCTGGTGCCCGACCATGACCAGTTGGCCGGCCCGCTCGGCCGGGGTCATCCGGTCCACGCGGACCTCGCAGCTGCCGGCCGGCGTGGCCGGGGTCCCGGAAGCCGTCGTCGCGGCCTGCGTCGCAGTGGGGCTTGGGCCGGCCGTACGATCCGTCGGCGCGCAGGCGGAGACCGTCAGGGAGAGGGCCACCAGAGCGAGGCCGGCCGGGGCGAGCCGGCCGGGGTGACGTACGCGTGTCATCGGACCTCAGTTCAGGGGCAGGGCGAGCAGGGCGTTCTCGAGCACCTCGGTCAGCGCCGGGTGGATCCAGTACTGCCCGTACGCCATGGTACGGGCGTCGATGCCGAAGCTCATCGCCTGCAGCACCGGCTGGATCAGGATCGAGGCTTCGGGGCCGATCACGTGGGCGCCGAGCAGCTTGCCACTGCTCGGATCGGCCAGCAGCTTGCAGAAGTGGCCGGTGTCCTCCATCGCCCAGCCGTACGCCACGCTGCCGTAGTCCTGCACGGCTGTCACGTAAGCGATCCCTTGCTCCCGGGCGGCCTGCTCGGTCAGGCCGGCGCCGGCGACCTGCGGGGAGCCGAAGATGGCATGCGGCACGAACCGGTGGTCGGTGGCGACGAGGTCGTCGGGGTGCAGCAGGTTGTGCCGCACCGTGCGGGCCTCGGCGTTCGCGACATGCTTGAGCAGGTGGTCCGAGGAGACGTCACCGAGGGCCCAGATGCCCTCCACCGAGGTGCGCTGGTACTCGTCGACCCGGATCCGGTGCCCGTCCTCGAGGGCCAGGCCGGTCGCCTCCACCGCCAGCGTGTCACCGTTGGGGATCCGGCCCATCGCGCTGAGCACGAGATCGACGTCGTACATCGCCGGGCCGCTGGCCGCCTCGGTGTGGACCCGGATGCGGCCGTCCGGCAGCGGTTCGAACGAGCACAGCCGCTCGTTCAGCCGTACGGTGCAACGCTCGGAGGCGAACTGTGTGTAACGGCGCGACACCTCCTCGTCCTCGGCGCGCAGCAGCGCCCCGGAACGGTTGACCACCGTCACGTCCACGCCGAAGGAGGCGAAGATGTGGGCGAACTCGGCGGCGATGTACCCGCCGCCGAGGATCACCATCCGGCGGGGCAGCTCGTCAATCCGCATCACCGTCTCACTGGTGTGCAGCATCACCTGGTCGGCGCCGGGGACCTCGGGCATCCGGACCCGTGAACCGGCCGCGATGACGATCTGGTCGGCGCTGATCTCCTCGCAGCTCCCGTCGTCGGCGACCACGGCCAGGCGCCGCGGTCCGGTGAAGTGGGCCCGGCCCTCGACCAGCGTGACGTTCGGCATGCCCGAGGCCCGCCACTGCCGGCCGCCCTCGGCGATCGGGTCGATCCGACCGAACACCCGGTCCCGGATCGCCCGCCAGTGCACCCGGTCGTTGACGAGGTCGACGCCCAGTTCGCGGGCCTGGTCAACGGAGGAGGCCAGGTCTGCCGGGTAGACGAACATCTTGGTGGGGATGCAGCCGACGTTCAGGCAGGTGCCGCCGAAGGCATGGTTCGGGCCGGTGCCGGCATCGATGATGGCGACGGACCGGTCACTGAACCGTTCGTCGATGATGGAGTTGCCGGACCCGGTTCCGATGACACAGATGTCGAAATGACGCACGGACCCACCTTAGTGAGCAGCACCAGCGCCCCCGACATCCGCCCGCCGCCTAGGCTGGTGGCATGCTCTGGGCCGAGGACCTCCTGCTGCTGCTGACCGATCGGCGCACCGGTCGGCTGGTCGTCCCGTGGACGAGGACGGATCTTGCGCTGGCCGGATCGGTCCTGGACCAGCTGCGCCACACCGGGCGGATCGAGGTCGACCGCCCGGATCGGGTCCGCCGGCCGGGCCGGATCCGGGTGCTCGCCCCGTCCCCCACCGGCGATGCGGTGCTGGACCGGGTGCTGGCTGAGCTCGACGGCGCCGACCGGCGTCCCATCGCGGCGATCCACCGGATCAAGGGCGGCCTGCGCCGGGAGCTGTACGAACGCCTCGTCACCGCCGGCGCGCTGTCGCAGGGCATCGGGCGGGTGCTCGGCTTCGTGCCCGTCGAGGTGTGGCCGGCCCGGGACCCCGACCTGCAGGCCCCCTTCATCGGACGGCTCGCCTCCCGGTGGACCTCCCCCGGGCTGCGCGAAGTGACCACCGATCCGGAGTGTGCCTCCGCCACCGCCCTGCTCGGCGCGATCGGCTCGATCGGCCGGGTGGCCCGCGCCACGGGACTGTCAGGGCAGGTCCGCCAGATCCAGCGGACCGCCGCACGGCTGCGCCAGGAGTCCTGGGTCGCGTGGGCGGTCCACTCGATCGTGTCCGCCCAGCAGGCCTCGGCCACGAACCCCTGACCCGCTCCGACCAGGGGTCAGATCCCGGCGTACGAGTGCAGGCCGCTGAACAGCAGGTTCACCCCGATGAAGTTGAACCAGAACGAGATGAACACGATGATCGCCAGGATCGCGGCGCGGGTGCCCTTCCAGCCGGCCGTCAGCCGGGCGTGCAGGTAGGCGGCGACGATCACCCAGGTGACCAGCGAGAACGTCTCCTTCGGGTCCCAGCCCCAGAACCGGCCCCAGGCGTACTGGGCCCAGACGGCGCCGGCGGCCACGGCGAAGGTCCACAGCGGGAAGCCGGCGGCCATGGTGCGGTAGGCCCACAGGTCCAGCTTCTTGGGCACCGGCAGCTGGGCGAGCCAGCCCCGGGTGGTGCCCCGGTCGTCGGAGCGTCGGCGGGCCACGTAGAGGATGGACAGCAGGGCGGAGATGTTGAACAGGGCACCGGCGATGGAGGCCGCCACGATGTGCACCACGAACCACCAAGAGTGCAGGGCCGGCACCAGGTCGGCGACGGCCACGTAGAACACCTCGACGGCCAGCCCCACACCCACGGCGGCCAGCAGGGTGACCGGAAGGCCCAGCCAGCGCATCCGCTGACGCGCCGCCAGGACCAGGAACACGGCCACGATGAACACGATGGTCGTGATCGTGAACTCGTACATGTTGCCCCAGGGGAAGCGGTGGGCAGCCACGCCGCGCAGCACCACACCGACCACGTTCGCGAACCAACCGACGAAGGTCAGCGCCAAGGCCACCCGCCCCCACCGGTCGGTCCGCTCGGGCGCCGGCTCCGGATCCGCCGACACCGACGTCCGGATCGTACGGCCCGGGGCGTCGTCCCCGGCGCCCTCCGCGGCCCCCGCGGTCTCCGAGGCACCAACGGCAACCATCACGGCACCAGAGCCGGTGGCCTCGGTGGCGACGTCCTCCGGGACGCGACGGGACATGGCCCATTCGACGCCGAACAGTGCCATGGCCGCCAGGTACAGCAGCCAAGCGGTCATCATCGCCAGGTTCGAATAGGCTGCGAAGTCCATCATTGGTTCCCTTCGGACGGTGTCGATCCATCATCCATCGCGGCGACCAGCGCCGCCACATCCTCATCCAGCCCGGTGCGGGCGTCGGCGCGGTCCAGCCCGCCGACCTCGACGAGCGTACGGCCATCCTCATCGGCGGTGGCCCGGGCCCAGATCCGGCGGGGCCGGATGAACAGGGACAGCATCAGGCCGAGGATAGCGGTCCCGACCGCGCCGACGGTCAGCCCCAGCCCGGGGCTGGAGGACATCTGCAGCTTGGCCCAGCGCTCCCACCCGATGAACGTGACCCGGCCGCGGTCGTCCGGCAGGTCGAGGTACTCCCCCGGCTTGAGGCGGACCGCCACCGGGTTGCCGTCCGGGCCGGTGACCTGCTCCAGCCCCGTGGTGTCGAGCGAGTAGACGCTCTGCGGGACGCCGGTCTCCGGCTGCGGCTCCCCGGCCCAGGCGTTCAGGAACAGCTCGGGCACCAGCGCGTCGGGGAACAGGGAGCGCGGGCCCCGCTGGTCCACGGTCGCGGTCGGCAGGAAGAAACCCTGGAAGGCCAGGGTCTCCGGCCGGGCATCCGGCGCCTTGATGGCACCGGTGGAGGTGAAGTTGCCGTCCTGGGGCAGGAAGACGACCGGACCGTTGAAAGCGACGTTGCCGTCGCCGTCGGTGACCGAGACGATCGGCGCGTAGCCGTGGGAGGACAGGTGGACCTGGGTGCTGTCGACCTGGAGCGGCCGGTTCACCTCGATCACCTCCTGGTGCGGCGCGGCGCCGGGCTCGTCGGTGACGGTGACCAGGGCGGTGAACTGCCGGGCGGCGCCGGTCTGCACCGGGCCGGTCTCGAACCGCACCACGAACTCGTCCAGCGCCAGCGAGAACGGCGGCAGGTTCCGCTCCCGGAACAGGCCACCGGCGGTGAAGTCGTCGTACTGGGTGATGTTGTTCGAGAAGCCCTGGCCGGCCACCACGATCGCCGAGCCCTTGTAGCCGAACAGGTTGGTCCAGCCGATCCCGAGCAGCACCACGACCAGGCTGAGGTGGAACAGCAGGTTGCCGAACTCGCGCAGGTAGCCTCGCTCGGCGGCGACCGAGTCACTGCGGCGGACGACGCGGAAGCGGCGCTTCCGCAACTCCTGGGCCGCCGAGTCGAGGGCCTCGTCCGCGGTGCGGGAGGTGCTCGAGGTCGCCGACTCCGGCAGCCGGTCCAGCCGGCGCGGTGTGGTCGGGGGCTCCGCCCGCAGGCCCCTCGCGTACACCCGGATCCGCGGGAGGATGCAGCCGATCAACGAGATGGTGAGCAGCAGGTAGATGGCGGAGAACCACGGCGAGGTGTACACGTCGAACAGACTCAGCGCCTCGTAGACCCTGCCCAGCTCCGGGTTCGCCTCCTCGAACTCCAGTACCTTGGCCGGGGTGACCGACCGCTGCGGCACCATCGCCCCCGGAATGGCGGCCAGGGCGAGTAGGAAGAGCAGGACCAGGGCCGTACGCATGGACGTCAGCTGCGTCCACACCCATCGGCCCATCTCCGGCAGCGACAGGGCCGCGGACTTCTCCTTGGCCCCCTGCTTGCCCCGGTGGCCCTCGCGCGTCTTCTTCATCGACCCTCCCCCGCCTTGACGATCATGACCCCGCTCACAGGACGGTCCCGAAGCTCGCCGCCCAGTTCCGCAGCACCGCCATCAGCTGCTCCCACAGGCCCGTCACCAGCATCACGCCGACCGCCGCCATGGTGAACCCGCCGATTCGCATCACCACGCGCTGGTGGCGGCGGACGAACTTCACCACCACCTGCATCCGGGCGAACGCCACCGCAGCCAGGATGAACGGCAGGCCCAGCCCCAGGGCGTAGACGAACGCGAGCAGCCCGCCGCGCGCGGCGCTGCCCTCGTTCATCGCCAGGGTCAGCACCATCGACAGGGTCGGCCCGATGCACGGGGTCCAGCCCAAGCCGAACACGAAGCCGAGGACGGGGGCGGCGGCCAGCCCGGCACGCGGCAGGCGCTTGATCCGCATGTCCCGGTTCCCGAGCGGGATCACCCCGGCGAACATCAGTCCCATCACGATCGTCAGCACGCCGATCACCCGGGTGATGACCACCTGGTTCATCAGCAGCGCCTTGCCCAGGCTGCCGGCCGCGACCCCGGCCGCGACGAAGACGAACGCGAAGCCGAGGACGAACAGGCCCGTCCCGAGCACCATCCGGCCCCGGTGGCGTCCGGACTCGCCCATCACGTCCGAGGCGCCCAGGCCGGTGGCGTACGACAGGTAGCCGGGCAACAACGGCACCACGCACGGCGAGAAGAACGAGACCAGTCCAGCCAGCGCGGCGACCGGGACGGCGAGCAGCATCGAGCCGCCGACGGCCTCGGTCGCCCATGCGGCAACATCCAGGAGTGTCACGTGCCCGCCGCGATGTCGTCGATCACGCCGACCAGCGTCGACTCGGTGGTCTTGCCGATGATCCGGGCCGCGACCCGGCCCTCCGGATCGACCACCAAGGTCGAGGGGATCCCCGACGGCGGCAACTGGTCGGAGAACTCCAGCAGCAGCTTCCCGGAGGGGTCGTAGATGCTGGGGTAGGTGATGCCGAACGTACGCTCGAAGGCCTCGGCCGGGATCGGATCGAGGTCACGGGTGTTCAGTCCGATGAACGTGGCCCGGTCGGCGGTCCTCGCGGCGGCGGCCACCAGCTCGGGGGCCTCCTCCCGGCAGGGCGCGCACCAGGAGCCCCAGACGTTGAGGACCAGGACCTTGCCGGCCTCGGGCCGGGTCTCGAGCGTGGTGTCCGTGGCGCCGAGCCGGGGTCCGCTCACGATCGGGGCGTCGGGCCGCTGGTCCGGGGACAGGATGGTCACCCCGCCGTCCCCACTGACGTAGCCCGCCTGGCTGTTGCGGACGGGGTCGGAGCCGGTCGAGCCACACGCAGCCAGGGTGCCGGCCAGGCCGAGGCAGAGCGCCGTCGCCGCGACCGTACGCAGTGCCCGGCGCACCCGAGGGCGGCCGGAGGAGGAGCACAGATCAGGCACCGGCGACGATCCCCTTTCGCTTCTTGGCCGGGAGCAGGTCGCGGGCCGGTTCGTCGTAGCCGACGAAGGTGATGACCCCGTCGGTGACCTGCAGGGTGGTGACGGAGGCCAGGGTGCACTGGCGCATCAGCGGGTTGTGTGCCGGGCGGCGCCCCTCCGCGGCGCGGCGGGCCATCCAGATCGGCAGCTGGTGCGCCACGATGACCGCCTCACGGCCATCGGCGGCCGCGCCGGCCACCCGGACCACGGCCAACATCCGGGCGACCTGCTCGGCGTACGGCTCGCCCCAGGAGGGCACCAGCGGGTTGACCAGGTAGCGCCACAGCCGCGGATCGCGCAGGTCGGACTGCAGCCCGTTGACCACCCGGCCCTGCAGGTGGTTCCAGGCCTCGATCAGTCGCACGTCGGTGACGACGTCGAGGTCGGGGTGGCGGGCGGCGATCGGCGACATCGTCTCCTGGGCGCGCTCCAGCGGCGAGCACCGCAGGTGTGCGACGTCGTGGTCGGCGAAGTACTCCCCCAACCGGTCGGCCATCTGCCGGCCGAGGTCGGACAGGTGGAAGTCGGGCAGTCGTCCGTAGAGGACGACGTCGGGGTTGTGCACCTGGCCGTGCCGGCACAGGTGGACGAGTGCCTGGGTCATCTGACTCCTGCTAATGGGGGCCCTCGGGCCGTGCTCGTGGGGCCGTCAGGCCTTGGTCATCGCCGTCCGGGCCGCGGCGGCGGCCTTGGGCAGTGCTTCGAAGATCCGGTCCAGGGCCGTGTCGTCGTGAGCGGCGGACAAGAACCACGCCTCATAGCAGGACGGGCCGAGGTAGACGCCGTTGTCGAGCAGTCCGTGGAAGAACGCTGCAAAGACGTCCTCGCGCTGGGTGGCCGCGGTGTCCCAGTCCGGCACCCGGGTGGTGCCCTCGGGGGTGAAGAACACCGAGAACAGGCTGCCGGTGTGCTGGATCACGTGCGGGACCTGGAAGGCGTCCAGCGCCTTGCCGATCTCCGCGCGGAGCAGCTGCGCGCTGCGGTCGATCTGGGCGTAGACCTCCTCGGTCGCCAGCCGCAGGGTGGTGAGGCCGGCGGCGGTCGCCACCGGATTGCCGGACAGGGTGCCGGCCTGGTACACCGGGCCGACCGGGGACAGGTGCTGCATGATCTCGCTCCGGCCGCCGAACGCGGCGGCGGGGAAGCCGCCGCCCATCACCTTCCCGAAGGTCATCAGGTCGCCGTGCTGGCCGTCCAGGCCCCACTGGCCCGAGCGTGAGACGCGGAAGCCGGTCATCACCTCGTCGGTGATCAGCAGGGCGCCGTGCTGGTGCGCGATCCGGGCCAGGAAGGCGGTGAAGTTCTCCCCGTCCTCCTCCGCCGGCGGGACCACGCCCATGTTGCCGGCGGCAGCCTCCGCGATCACGCATGCGATCGCGCCCCCGTGCTCCTCGAACGCCCGCTCCACGCCGGCCCGGTCGTTGTAGCGGCACACGATCGTGTCAGCGGTGGTGGCCTCGGTGACGCCCGGGGAGGAGGGGTGGCCGAGCGTGGCGGCCCCGGAGCCGGCCGCGACCAGCAGCGAGTCGACGTGCCCGTGGTAGCAGCCCTCGAACTTGACCACCTTGTCGCGACCGGTGAAGCCACGGGCCAGCCGCAGGGCCGACATCGTGGCCTCGGTGCCGGAGTTGACCAGCCGGACCTGCTCCACCGGCGTACGGTCGATGATCACCTGGGCCAGATCGACCTCGGCCTCGGTGGGGGCGCCGAACGACGTGCCGTGCTGGGCTGCGCGGTCGACCGCGTCCAGCACCTCGGGGTGTGCGTGCCCCAGCAGCATCGGGCCCCAGGAACCGACCAGGTCGACGTATTCGTTGCCGTCCACGTCGGTGACGTACGCCCCACGGGCCGAGGCGATGAAGCGGGGGGTGCCGCCGACCGCACGGAAGGCGCGCACCGGCGAGCTCACTCCGCCGGGGATCACCTGCTTCGCACGCGTGTAGAGGGCCTCGGACTGCTCCGTGGGCAACGACGTCATCGATCCTCCTGCAGGGTGGGCGGGCAGCCCCCAGCGTACGTTCCCGATTCCGGGCGGCAAGCCACCGGCCGCACGGTGGGCCGCCCCGTGGGACGGTTTGGCCGTTCGACACCGAACCTTGACCGGATCTTCACTTCAGGCTCAGGGAGATGGGCGCCCCACCAGCACGATCGGGCCCATCACCCAGCAGGTGGAAGGCGCTGACCGAAGCCGCCGGGGACCAGGTTCAACCGGGACCGAAGGTTCTTGTCGGAATCGTGATCATTCGTTCACCGACTCCGACATTCCCCGGAGCCACGATGAATACTCCAGACGTGGAAAGGGGACAGTGATGGCCCAGACCTACGGGGTGCGTGGCCTGCCATGTGTGCGGTGCCTGGTGAGCGTCATCGATGAGATGCGCGCACTGCCCGGCGTGGAGGGGGTCCGGGTGGACCTGGTGCCCTTCGGGGAGTCACGGGTGAGCCTCGACCCGGACGGAGCCGTCACCGGGAACCAGATGCGCCGAAGCCTCGACCGGGCCGGCTTCGAATTGGTGATGCCGTGATCGAGACCCAGCCTTCATCGAACCTTGACCACGCATGTGTCGTTCTGCACTTCTCGCCGCCCTATGGTGACAGCGAGAGATACCCCCCTCGGGTATGAGGCGAGGTGATGGAGAGATTCAGCACAACCATCGAAAGGAACCGTCCATGTTCGGCAAGAAGAAGTCCACCACGGCCAAGGTCGTCGACCCGGTTTGCGGCATGACGATCGACCCCTCCACCGCAGCCGCGACCCGTGAACACGACGGCACGACCTTCTACTTCTGCTCGGCCGGGTGCGCCCAGACCTTCGACTCCGACCCGCACCGCTACGGGCATGGCCAGTCGCAGGGCCACCACCACTGAGGTCCTCGTCTCCAACGCGATGACCGAGCAGACCCTCGGCACCCACTGATGTCCCCCACCCGCGACGCGCCCACACCGGTGGGTGCCAGGCCACCGCAGGAGGCGGTGATCTTCGACCTGGACGGGGTCGTGACCGACACGGCGACCATGGGCTCCGCCGCCGAGCAGGGGTTACGGGTGTTCCCAGGCGCAGTGGACCTGCTGCGTCGGCTGCGGGCTGGTGGGGTGCCGGTGGGTCTGGTGACCGCCAGCCACAACGCCGAGCAGGTGCTCACTGCGGCGGGGCTGGGCGAGCTCTTCGACGTTGTCGTGGACGGCGGCCAGGCCGAAGAGGTCGGCCTGCCGGACGAACCCGGCCCCGCCATGTTCCGGCGGGCGGCCGAACTGCTCGGCGTCGATCCCACCCGGGTGGCGGTGGTCGAGGACACCGCGGCCGGAGTGCGTGCCGCCAAGGCCGCGGGGTTCGGCCTGGTGGCCGGCGTGGACCGGACCGGCGAGCGTGCCGGGCTCGACGCCGCCGGGGCCGACATCGTCGTCGCCGATGTCTCCGAGCTGGACCTCGGAGCTCTTCGCACCGCTCCCTGGACACTGGTCTATGAGGGATTCGACCCGGCCCACGAAGCCCACCGCGAGGCGCTGACCGTGCTGGGCAACGGCTATCTCGGCACCCGCGGCGCGACTCCGGAGCGCGCCGCGGACGGGATCCATTACCCCGGCACCTACCTGGCCGGGGTGTACAACCGGCTGGTTTCCACCGTGCACGAGCGGCAGGTGGAGGACGAGCACCTGGTGAACGCCCCCAACTGGCTGGTCCTGGACCTTCGCCTCGATGAGGGTTCGTGGTGGTCCGACGGCGGCCTGACCGTCACCGAGGAGCGCCGCGAGCTGGACCTCCGCCGCGGCGTCCTCACCCGCACCGCGCAGCTCACCGACCCCGCCGGGCGGCGGCTGCACCTCACCCAGCGGCGCCTGGTGTCGATGGCCCGCCCGCACCTGGCTGTCCTGGAGACCACACTGGTGGCGCAGGGCTGGACCGGCCCGGTCAGCGTCCGGTCAGGGATCGATGCCGGGGTGGTCAACGCCAATGTGGCCGAGTACCGGGCACTCGAAACCCGTCACCTGCGGACCCTCAGCGCCGACACGCTCGATGACGGCACGCTCCTGGTGGAGGTGGAGACCACGCAGAGCCGGATACGCATCGCCACCGCGGCCTGCACGACCGTCACCGGCAGACCGGGTGCTGCCGACCCTGTGCCGGAGAGCGTCGGGGACCGCCACGGCCAGCTCTTCCAGGTCCTCATGCGGGACGGAGTGGCCGTGACGGTCGACAAGACGGTGGCGGTGTTCACCTCCAAGGACCGGGCGATCGCCTCCCCGGCCCTGGCTGCAGTCGGGGAGCTGGGATGGGCACCCGGAGGGTTCACCGACCTGCTGCCCGCACACGAGGAGGCCTGGGCGCGGCTGTGGGATCGCTTCGGCATCGCCCTGGACACCGACCGGCAGACCCAGCTGGTGCTCAACCTGCACGTGTTCCACCTGCTGCAGTCCGTCTCGGGGCTTACCGCTGGTATCGATGCCGGCGTGCCCGCGCGGGGCCTGCACGGGGAGGGCTATCGCGGGCACGTGTTCTGGGACGAGCTGTTCGTCCTGCCGGTGCTGACGGCTCACCAGCCCTGGGTGTCCAGGGCGCTGCTGGACTACCGGCACCGGCGGCTGGACGCCGCCCGCCGCGCCGCCACCGACACCGGCCACCCCGGGGCGATGTTCCCGTGGCAGAGCGGTAGCGACGGCCGGGAGGAGACCCCGGTGATGCTGTTCAACCTCCGCTCGGGGCGGTGGATGCCGGACAACTCGCGCCGCCAGCGCCACGTCGGGCTGGCCGTGGCCTACAACGCCTGGCAGTACTACCAGACCACCGGGGACGTGGCCTGGCTGGCCCACCGCGGCGCCGACCTCATCATCGAGGTCACCCGGTACGTCACCTCCCTGGCCACCTACGAGGCCACGGAGGACCGGTTCCACCTCGCCGGCGTGATGGGACCGGATGAATACCATGACGGCTACCCCGACGCCCCCGGTCAGGGACTGGTCGACAATGCCTACACCAACGTGCTCACCGCCTGGCTCTGCGCCCGCTCGCTCGAAACCCTCCGGGTCACCCACGGCCAGGACTGCGACGAGCTGCGGGCGCGGCTCGGCATCCGCGCCGACGAGATCCCACGGTGGGAGCACCTCTCCCGGCGTATGGCCGTGCCCTTCCACGACGGCGTGATCTCCCAGTTCGCCGGCTACGAGGACCTCGCGGAGCTGGACTGGGTGTCCTACCGCAACCGCTACGGCAACATCGGTCGCCTGGACCTGATCCTCGAAGCCGAAGGAGACACCACCAACCGATACAAGCTCGCCAAACAAGCCGACGTCCTTATGCTGCTCTACCTCCTGGGGCCCACAGAACTGCTGGCCACCCTGGAGCGGCTCGGCTGTCCCGCAGACCTCGACCTGATGCGGCGCACGGTGGACTACTACCTCGCCCGCACCGCCCACGGTTCGACCCTGAGTCGGGTGGTGCACGCCTCCGTGCTGGCCCGGATGGATCCGCTGCGATCCTGGTCCACGTTCCGCGAGGCCCTGACCGCCGACTTGGACGACACCCAGGGCGGCACCACCGGAGAGGGCATCCACCTCGGTGCGATGGCCGCCACCATCGACATCGTCACCCGCTCCTTCGCCGGGCAGCGCACCGAGGACGACACCGTCGTCTTCGACCCTAACCTCCCACAGGGACTCGGTTCGGTGCGCTTCGGCATCGTGCACCGCGGCCAACGCCTGCGCGTAGAGCTCGACCAGGACTCCTTGACCGTGACGGCCGAGCCGTGCGCCACCAACCCCCGGGTCCGGGTCCGCCTGGGTGACCGATCCTTCACGGTTCCCGCGGGGGGCTCGGTCACCATCGGGGGTGGGCGGTGAGCGCGCCTCCGGGTCCAGCGCCGGCAGGGCGAGGAAGGCCCCTTGCTGTTCGGTCCGGTTCGATCAACGGCCTACCGTGGCGTTGAGGGACGGGTGGAGTTGGCGGGCGGAAGCGTGATCGTGAACCGCGCGCCCTGGCCGGGGCCGTCGCTGTGGCCGACCAGGGTCCCCTGGTGGGCTTCGACAATGGCCCGGGCGATGGTCAGACCGAGGCCCGATCCGGAGCTGCCCGGCCCCTTCGTGAAGCGGCGGAAGATGCTGTCGGCCTCGGTCGGGGGGAAGCCGTCTCCGGTGTCGCTCACGGCGATCACCGCGGCCGCGCTCTTTCTGGTGTCGCTCGGTTGTGCCGTCACTGTCACGGTGCCCCCGGGCGGAGTGTGGTGCAGGGCGTTGTCGAGCAGGCAGCCCAGCGCTTCGTTGATCCGGTCGGGGTCGACCAGTACAGACGGGATGGCGGGCTGGATGGTCGCCTCGAGATGGATGCCGGCGGCCCGGAACCGTTCCCGGTGCGCGGCGAGGGCACTCTCCAGCAGGGCGGGGACTGCGGAGGGTTCGACGCTGAGGAGCAGTTGGCGTTCTTCGGCCCGGGAGACGACTTCGAGGTCGGCGACGAGGCGTCGCAGCCGGGCACTCTGGGTAGTCAGGGTCTCCAGGGTCAGGTCGTCAGGGGGCAGGACGTGTTCGCGTACGGCTTCCAGGGTGGCTTCGATCGAGGCGATCGGCGTGCGGAGTTGGTGGGCCAGCTCCGCAGTGAGCTCGCGTCGGGTGGTTTCGGTGGTCTGCAGCCGTCCGGCGAGTTCGTTCAGCGAGGCTGCGAGGGTGGCGAGCTCGGGTCCCATGCCCGGGTCGAGGACGCGCGCGTCGAGGTGTCCGTCGGCCAGGTGACGACTGGTCTCGGCGGCGTCGCCCACGGCTGCCGCGAGTCGCCGGGCCACGAGCCAGCTGATCGAAGAGGCCGTGAGTACGGCGATGACCACGCCGGCGCCGACCGATACGAGAATGGCCTGGTCGAGGGCCTGTCCGATGTGCTGCAGCAGTCCGGCATCGAGGGGGTCGCCGGCCCTGCGCAGGTGCAGCTGGAACACCATCGGTGCGACGAGCAGCACGGTCACGACGACGGTGCCGGCCCCGGCCAGGATGACCAGCAGGTTGTTGAGCAGGAGTCGGGGAGCCAGCCCGAGTCGGGTCAGCCTGGCGTGGGGTCGCCGGCGGGTCATCCCGGACCCATGCGGTAGCCGATCCCGCGGATGGTGAGCACGTAGCGCGGATCCCGTGGGTCGTCGCCCAGCTTGCGGCGCAGGTGGCCCACGTGGATGTCGACCAGGTGCTCATCACCGGGTGCGGAGCCCACCGGGCCCTCCCAGACCCGGTCCAGCAACTGGGGCCGGGTGAACACCACCCGAGGAGCACTGCTCAGCGTCTCCAGGAGCTCGTACTCGGTGCGGGTCAGGGCGACCACCGACCCGCCCACGCGAACCTCGCGGGCGGGCACGTCCACGACGAGCTGCCCGAAGACGCGCGTCTCCGTGCCCGCCGGCGATGTGGTGTCCGATCCCGGGGTGCGGGGGCGTCGCAGAAGCGTACGGATCCGTGCGACCAGCGCGCGGGGTGAGAAGGGTTTGATGACGTAGTCGTCGGCACCGACGGCGAGCCCGATCAGCATGTCCACCTCATCGGCGCGTGCGGTCAGCATCAGGATGTAGCACGTGCTGAAGGTACGCAGGCGTCGGCACACCTCGATGCCGTCCATGCCGGGCAGGCCCAGGTCGAGCACGACGACGTCGGGTTCGGACTCCCGCGCAAGGGTGAGGGCGGTCTCCCCGTCGGCGGCGGTCCGGACCTCGAAGCCCTCCTTGGCCAAGTAGCCCTCGACGACCCGTACGATGCTGGGTTCATCGTCGACGACCAACGCGCTCAGCATCTTCTCTGCCACTAGGCGTCCTCCTCTGCAAGGAACTGGCCATGCCACGTGTGGTACCAGACCGCGCCCGTGGTGGCATTCACCGACAGCATGCCCACCTTCTTCCCATTCGAGGTGGTGTCGATCGTGTAGTAGCCGGGATACGCCTCGGGGGTGCCCGCCGTCTGGCCGGCTGCGTTGACCTGCAACCAACCGTTGGCGATGGTCACTGCCTGGTCGGCGGAAACCCTAGCCGCGCGGTTACCGGTATTCCACATCATGGCAGGCCCGTACTCGGTGAGGACCGCACCGGTGGCCGGATCGACGAGCACCTCCGTCGTGGGGGCACCCGAGGTGTCCTTCAGCTCCACGTAGAAGTTGTTGGTGAATTGCATCACCTCACCCGGATGCAGCCCGTTGGAAGCGGCGGCCTGGGTGGCTCGGGCGCGGGCCTGGGCGATCGTCTCGACCAGGACGCCGTCGCCGTTCAGCCACACGTGGCCGCCCATCATGCCGCCGGACGGGCCACCGACCTGCCCGGGACCACCGGGACCCATCATCGGGGTGCCGCCGCCGGACCACTGCGGGGCGATGCCACCCGCCGGCGCGACGAGCCGCGCGAACCCCCACGGCGCGAAAGCCACCGAACCGATCAGCAGCAGGCCTGCGACGGCCAGTACCACCCAGGCCAGCCACCGCGGCCCGAGCCGTGTCAGAGGCTTCCTGGTCATCGTCGTTCCCCTCGAGCGGACGCCAGCGCGGCACGCTGCGTCTGGTAGGTCTCCAGGTCGATTTCGCCGCGCGCGAAGCGACGGTCCAGGATCTCCTCGGGAGTCTCCGGTGCGGGCTGCGGGGATCCGCCCTCCTGCCGGCGCGCCGGCAGGAGCCGGGTCACCGCCCATGCGATGAGCGCGATCAAGACGACCCAGAACAGGACCATCCCGATCATGGCGCCCCAGCCCATGGCGCCCCACCCCATTCCGCCCCAACCCATCATGATCTTCCTCCTGGTTGTAGGGACGATCAGTCGACCGCCCGATGTCTTCCAGCTTCCCCGCGGCCGATAATGATCCAGGTGGGGGCAAAGTAAAGATCTCCCGTAGATCACTGCCCGGGATGCACGTACGGCAGGTCCCGGGGCAGTGCTCGGCGAGCAATCAGGCGGCACGCCCGTACGGTACAGCTGCATCCTCCGGTCCGAGGTAGGGCATCCCCGCGGTCGGGTCGATGCCCTGGGTCCGGACGGTTCGCAGAGTGGTCACGCGGTCGCGGTAGTCCTCCGGGGTGATCTCGCCCGAAGCGAGGCGTGCGGCGAGCACCCTCATGGCCTCGTCCTCCGCGCTCGTTCCGGCGGCCAACTGGGTGTCGTACGACGCAGGCGCAGGGGTGTGGCTGTCACCGCGGCCCTCGGAAGGTGCAGTGAACAGCGAGACCCCATCGTTGGCCCGCCACCTGAGATAGACAAGTGCGGCGATGATGAGCAGGGCCAGGATGAACACGATGGGGCCGGCGAACACGCCGCCCCATCCCATGCCGCCGTGTCCCATCATGGTATTCCTCCTTGTTTCAAGGGGCGATCACTCAACCGCCCGTTTGTCTTCCAGCCTGGCAGCAGCTGGTAATGATCTCGGTGGCGGCAAAGTAAAGACTTCCGCAAGATTTCGGCAGCACTCAGACGTCCATCGCGTCGGGTGCCATTCCAGACCTCCGGATCCACCTGTCACGTCAGGCGGCGGGTGGTTTCCTTGAGCACAGTGGAGGCTAGGGGCAGGGCACCACGTTCACAATCCTGCTGCCACGACTTCGCCCTTGACACCGCACACGTGGGACCGCAGGCTTGCCCGGATCTTCACATTTCCGACACCGCTTCAAGAAGGCGGGGTGTCACGCTGTCAGGCATGGGAACAACAAGCGGAACGCTCCACGTCCCCCCGCTGCCGGCACCCCCGACGACGACTACGCCGCGACGGACTGTGTGGACTACGATCACGGGACTGTTCGGCGCAATCAGCGGTTTGGCGCCCCACGTCCTCCACCACATCGGTCCCCTCGTGGGCACCGCCGTGGTGGCGGGTGCCGGTGGGACGGCCCTGTTCGCCGCGATCGGTTTCGTGGCATCCATCCCCATGCTCTGGAGGCTCAAGAAGCGCTTCGGCAGCTGGTTGGCCCCAGCCGTGGCGCTGGTCATCTTCGCGGCCATGTTCAGCCTCTCCACCTTCGTGATCGGTCCCGCGATCAGCGGAGGCAACGAGGCGCCACCGACAACGGTGACCAGTGCCGACCACGAGGCCCACCACGAGTGACGGGCGTGGCTGTGCCTCCGGAACCAGGGCTGGTTCCACGCCGCTACGGAAGACAAAGAACGAGAAGGAGAGATTCCCGATGTGTGACAACCACTCTGCGCAGGACCACGACGGCTGCTGCGGCGGGCATGGCCATCACCACGACCACACCCCTGGCCAAGTTATCGCCGGTCTCGGCGATGAGGTGGTCACCTGCGCTGTCAAGGGCAACGACACCCTGAAGTCACAGGCCGAGAAGGCCGGGCTGGTCCGCAACTTCCGGGGCCAGACCTACTACTTCTGCTGCGGTCACTGTGCGGACCGGTTCGACGCCGAGCCCGCTGCGTATGCCGTCGTCTCGTAGCCGCACGTCGCTCTAGGAGGGCATCCACCCACCAGACGCACTGCACCCCCGGTCTGCGAACGCGAGGACCGGGGTGCAGTTGTTTCCGTGGGGTCGGTCGTCTGCGGGGGCCGCTCCGCACTTAGCTGCGCATGAGACGTGCGATGGCGTCCGAGGCCTCCTGTAGCTTCATGTGCCGGATCTCTCCCCCGGTCTCGACCGCATCCTCGACGCAGGTGGACATGTGGTCCTGCAGCACGAGGAGTGCCACGTTGCGGAGGGCGTGGGACGCCGCCGTCACCTGGGTCAGGATCTCGATGCAGTAGGCGTCGTCCTCGATCATGCGGCTGATCCCGCGGACCTGACCCTCGATGCGGCACAGCCGCAGGACCAGTGCCCTGCGTCTGGCATCGTCGGGCTTCCCGGCGGTCATGTCTGCTCCTTTTCCTGATGCGACAAGGGCGCCCGACCGGTCGGCCGGGCGCCCTCGCGCACCGTTCAGTTCAGTGGGGCCTTGGCGTACTTGGCGGGATCAGCGTTGAAGCTGCTGGCGCAGTGCGTCGAGCAGAAGTGGAAGGTTGTGCCGTCGTACTCGGTGGAGGCTGCGGCGTCCGCCGGGTCGATGGTCATGCCGCAGACGGGATCGATGACGGTGGATACAGACGTCATGTGGTCCTCCTCGGGAGGAGTGCCGGTGGAATCGGCATCGTGCTGCCCGACCTCAATGACCGGATCCGTCTCGGGGACCTCAACGGAATCGAGGACCTTCGGCGGATTGAACAGGTTCAGTCGGCTCGCATTCAGCACAACCGACAAGGAGGACAGGGCCATCGCCCCGGCAGCGATCATCGGGTTGAGCATCCAGCCGAAAACGGGGTAGAACACCCCGGCGGCAATCGGAATGCCCAGACCGTTGTACACGAACGCGAACACCAGGTTCTGCCGAATGTTGCGCATCGTCGCCCGCGAGAGGTCGATCGCGGAGACCAAACCGGAGAGTGCCCCGGAAATGAGCGTGATGTCGGAGGACTCGATGGCCACGTCGGTGCCGGTGCCGATCGCCGAACCGACGTCGGCCTGCGCCAGGGCAGGGGCATCGTTGATGCCGTCCCCGACCATGCCTACGACCCGTCCCTCGCTTTGCAGTCGAGCAACCTCTGCTGCCTTGTGCTCCGGCATGACCTCGGCGACCACGCGGGTGATGCCGACCTGGCGTGCGATCGCGGCCGCGGTCGCACGGTTGTCGCCCGTCATCATGACGACCTCGATGCCGCGCTTCTTCAGGGCCGCGACGGCGGCCGCGGACCCGGGCTTGACCGTGTCGGCGACGCCGATCACACCTGCGAACGTTCCGTCAACGACGGCGTACATCGGGCTCTTGCCCTGGGCTGCCAGGCGGTCAGCACCGGCCGTGTCTACTGAGTCCACGTCGACCCCGACACTGCCGAGCAGTCGATGGTTGCCGACCAGGACCTCGCGACCGTCGACGATGGCGCGAACGCCCTGGCCGGTGACCGAGTCGAAGGCGGTGGCCTGCGGCAGGTCGATGCCTGCCTCACGGGCGCCGTTGACGATGGCCGTGGCGAGCGGGTGCTCGGAGGATGCCTCCACAGCGGCGACGAGTCCCAACAGTGCGTCGGAAGTGAACCCCGGGGTGGGCAAAACGTCGGTCAGGGCGGGCTTGCCCTCGGTGATCGTGCCGGTCTTGTCGAGCACGACGGTGTCGAGCTTGTGCGCTGTCTCGAGCGCTTCCGCGGAGCGGATCAGAATGCCGTGCTTGGCGCCCTTGCCGGTGCCGACCGTGATAGACAGCGGCGTGGCCAGGCCGAGCGCGCAGGGGCAGGCGATGATCAGCACTGAGACCGCGGCCACGAGCCCGTAGACGTAAGCGGGCGGCGGTCCCACGATGGACCAGATCGCGAACGCCCAGATCGCGATCGCGATCACCGCCGGGACGAAGTAGCTCGAGACCTTGTCGACGACGCGTTGGATTGGGGCCTTGGAGCCCTGAGCCTCGCGGACCATCGTGATGATCTGGGCCAGCATCGTGTCCGCCCCGACCTTGGTCGCCGTGTAGCGGAACGTACCGGTCTGGTTGATGGTGGCGCCGATGACCTCGTCGCCCTCGCCCTTGGTGACGGGAATCGACTCACCGGTGACCATCGACTCGTCGACGGTCGAGGACCCGTCGGCGACGACTCCGTCGACCGGGAGCTTCTCCCCGGGACGAACCACGAGCACGTCGCCCAGGACAACATCCTCGACCGGAACCTCGATCTCGGTACCGTCGCGGACGATGCGCGCGGTATGGGGCTGCAGCCCGATCAACGACCGGATCGCCTCACCGGTGCCTGCCTTCGCACGATTCTCGATCAGGCGGCCGAGCAGGATCAGGGTCATGATGACGCCGACGGCCTCGTAGTAGACGTTCTGCGCCTCGACGGGCAGGACATCGGGAATGAACGTCGCGACCAGGCTGTAGCCGTACGCGGCGATTGTGCCGAGAGTGATGAGGGAGTTCATGTCGGCGGTACGGTGCGAGAGCGCCAGCCAACCGGTCTTGTGGATGGGCCAGCCAGTGTAGAAGAAGACCGGAGTGATCAACGCGAACTGCACGTAGGGGATCATCATCCATGCCGGTACCCAGGTGGCCCCGAACAGGTCCTGGGCCATCACGGCGATGAGGACTGGCAGCGTCAGCACGACACCGACGACGACGCGCCGGGTGAGGTCCTTGACCTCGTTCACCTGCTCCCGCTTTTCAGCATCCTGTTCCGCCAGCAGCTCCGCGTGGAAATCGTCCGGTTCATCGGCCCGAGCCAGCGGCTCCGTGGGCTCGTGGTGGTGACCCTCGTGGTCATCGCCGCCGTGGCCCCGGTCGTCCTCCGGGCGTTCGAGCACGGCGACAGAGCTCGTTGCAGGCACTGACTGGCCGGCTGCGGCTGCATCCGAGGCGGCTTCGACCACCCGGACGTTGCCGTGGATCATGTTCATCCCGCAGGCGAAGCCGTAATCACCGGCCTCGGTGGGTGTGAACTCCACGGCCGTGACAGTGTCAGCAGGCAGACTCTGGTTGATCCTGAAGTCGGACATGACGACCTTGGAGGTGCAGTCACCCGCTTCCTGCCTGTCGAACAGCAGACGTACGGGCACGCCCGCCTGGACCTCGATGTGATCCGGGCTGTAACCGCCCTTGACGGTCACCTTCACTTCCTGGACGCCATCGCTGATCGCAGCGCGACGCGACTTCTTCGGACCGAAGAAGAACCAGGCGAGCAGCAGGGTGACAACTGCCGCTCCGACCAGTACCAGCCAATCCTGGATACCCATGGTGTCGATCCTCCTATGCTTGAGATACCCCCTGGGGGTATGTATGTCCCAACATAGGTGGGCTGGATACACATGAGTTTGCCGGACGGTCAAGAGTTGGTGAAGATGACCGTCAAGGGTCTCCAATCCTCGGGATCGGCATGCTCGGGCCGCGGGCGCGACACCGAGGCCGCCTGGGCCAACGGGCTCAGCGCCCGGAGCGCTCCCAGCGGGCGTAGTCCATCGCCCAGTAGGTCAGGATGATGTCGGCACCGCCGCGACGGATCGAGGTGAGCAGCTCGCGCACCATCCGCTCCCGGTCGATCCAGCCGCGCTCGGCGGCGGCCTCGACCATCGCGTACTCACCGGAGACGTTGTAGGCAGCGACCGGGACGTTGACCGCGTCCCGCACCTGGCGCAGCACGTCGAGGTAGGACAGGGCGGGCTTGACCATCACGATGTCGGCGCCCTCGGCCAGGTCGAGCTCCACCTCGACCAGTGCCTCGCGGGCGTTCGCCGGGTCCTGCTGGTAGGTCTTGCGGTCGCCCTGCAACGACGAGTCGACGGCCTCCCGGAACGGCCCGTAGAACGCGGACGCGTACTTCGCCGCGTACGCCATGACCACCGTGTCCTGGTGGCCGGCCGCGTCCAGGGCCGTACGGATCGCACCGACCTGGCCGTCCATCATCCCCGACGGGGCGACGACGTGCGCGCCCCGATCGGCGTGCATCACCGCCATCCGGGCGTAGAGCTCGACAGTCGGGTCGTTGTCCACCCGACCGTCCGGCGCAAGCACCCCGCAGTGTCCGTGGTCGGTGAACTCGTCCAGGCAGACGTCGGTCATCACCAGCAGGTCGTCGCCGACCGCCTCCTTGACCGCAGCGGTCGCCACGTTGAGGATGCCGTCCTCGGCGACCGCGCCGGAACCGGTGGCGTCCTTGCTGGCCGGGACACCGAACAGCATGATCCCGGCCAAGCCGAGCTCGGCACACTCCTCGGCGACCCGGCGGATGCCGTCCAGGTCGTGCTGCGACTGGCCCGGCAGCGAGCCGATCGGCCGCGATCCCGCCAGCCCCTCGGCGACGAACGCGGGGTAGATCAGCTTGCTGGCCTCGACCGAGGTCTCCGACACCATGGCCCGCATCGCGGGGGTGGTGCGCAGCCTCCGGGGTCGGTACAGGGGGTGGGTCACGACGAACGCCTCCGTCCGCGAGCTCCGCGGCGAGTCTCGGATGGTTTGGGCACCGGCTGCCCCTTGCTCAGGTAGCCGTCCCGACGATCGGCGGCGAACTCGGCCAGCGCATCGGCCAGTTCGACCGCCGATGCGTGCTTGGCGATGGCGTCGACGCGCAGGCCGTGCTCCCGGCAGGTCTTAGCGGTCTGCTGGCCGATCGCGGCGATCACCGTGCAGGCGTGCGGCTTGCCGGCGATCCCAACCAGGTTGCGGACCGTCGAGGACGAGGTGAACACCACGGCATCGAACTGGCCGGTCTTGATCGCCTCGCGCACCGGTGCCGGCGGCGGGGAGGCCCGTACGGTCCGGTAGGCGGTGACGTCCTCGACTTCCCAGCCCAGCTCGGTCAGCCCGGCCTTGAGCGTCTCGGTCGCGATGTCGGCCCGCGGCAGGAACACCCGGTTGATCGGGTCGAGCTTGTCGTCGTACGGCGGGAACTCCGCCGCCAGACCACGCGCGGAATGCTCGCCGACCGGGACCAGCTCCGGCTCGATCCCCCAGTCACGCAGCGCGTTCGCCGTGGTGTGGCCCACCGCCGCGACCTTGAGACCGGAAAAGGCCCGGGCGTCGAGCCCGTACTGCTCGAAGCGCTCCCGGACCGCCTTGAGCGCGTTGACCGAGGTGAAGCACACCCACTCGTAGCGGCCCTCGACCAATCCGCGGATCGCCCGGTCCATCTGCTGGGGGCTCCGCGGGGGCTCGACCGAGATGGTCGGCACCTCCTCGGAGTGCGCCCCGTACGTCCGCAGTCGGGTGGTCAGCGGGCCGGCCTGGTCCTTGGTCCGGGGCACCAGGACCCGCCAGCCGAACAGCGGCTTGGACTCGTACCAGGTCAGGTCGTCACGCTGCTCGACCGCCGGCCCGATCATCACGTGCACCAGCGCATGGTCCGGCAGTCCGGCCGCATGCACCGACTCGGCGAGCTGCACCAGCGTGGTGAGCACCGTGGTCTGAGCGGTGGAACCACCACCGAGCACGGCGAGCGCGGCCTCCGAGGACGGGCGACCCGACGCCATGGCCGCCTCGGCGATGTCGGCGACGACGTCGACCCGGGTGTTCACGACCAGCGTGCCGGTCGGCGCCCACTGGGCCGACTGTGCCTTGGTGAAGGTCCCGTCGGTCGCGGAGACGAAGTGGATGCCATCGGCGTTGTTCAGGGAGATCCCGGCGTACTCGGGGACCGCGGTCAGCGAGGAGACGCCGGGGACGATCTCGAAGTCGATGCCGCCCTTGACGCACACCGCCGCCTCATCGGCGACGTTGCCGTCCATGAACGGGTCGCCCTTCACCAGGCGCACCACGCGTTGGCCGCGGTTGGCGAGCCTGAGCACCTCCTTGGCGCGGTTCGACGGGCTGAGCGGCTTGCCGTCCTCGCGCGAGGCCAGCACCACCGGGGACACGTGCTCCTTGAGCCGGACCAGCGGGTGCTCCAACATCGGCGAGATGTCCGGGCTGTCCAGGATCACCGCATCGGCGTCGGCCAGGCTCTGCACCGCCATCAGGGTGAGCAGTTCGGGGTCCCCCGGCCCTGCGCCGACGAAGATCACCCTGCCCCTGCCCGGCTCATCGGCAGGGGGTAGCGTGGCGCTGGCGGGCACGCCCTTGGCCGCCACGCTCTGGGTCCCGGCGGCATCGTCGCTGGGCAGGTCGTGCTGGTCGTTGGAGGCCGGAATCGTCGTCACTACGCTCTCTCGTTCTCATCCCTGCGTCGGTGCCCGGGTCCGTCCCCAGCGGGACGAGGTCTCAGGGGTCGGTGCGGTCGGCTGGCAGCCGGAGCAGCATGTCGCCGGCCAGCCCGTCCCCCAGCGCGGCAGCACGGGCCACCGCAGCCTCCGGGGACTCGCCGTCCGGCGTCGGAGCGCTCCCTTCCACCGAAACCAGCGGGGTGGCCGCATCGCTCGAGGAAGTGCTAGTTATCATTTGCCCCGCAACCGCCCTCAGAGTCAAGTCGAGGCCGTCGTTTGCCACGGCATGGACCCCCACCGGGGCCAGGCAGCCGGCCTCCATCGTGTTCAGGAAACGGCGCTCGGCGGTCACCTCCAAGCGGGTCGGCAGGTCGTCGAGCGCAGCCATCAACGCCTTGAGCCGGTCCGGCGCCTGTTCCGAGATCTCGACCGCCAGGGCGGCCTGTCCGGCCGCGGGAAGCACCACGTCGAGCGCGATCGGCTCCGCGATCAGCCCCGCGACCGTCGTACGGCCATCCGACTCGGCCAGCATCCCGAGCCGCCGCAGCCCGGCCGCGGCCAACACGACCCCATCGAGCTCGCCGGTCCGGACCATGTCGACGCGGGTCCCAACGTTGCCCCGGATCGGCACCAACTCCACCTGCATCCCGCGAGCGGCGAACAGCGAGGTGAGCTGGACCACCCGCCGGGGGGAGCCGGTCCCGATCCGCATCCCCGAGACCACGGACTCCAGCGACAGGCCGACCAGCACGTCACGCGGGTCCTCGCGGACCGGGATGGCGGCGATGACCAGTCCGGGCGCGGGGTCGACCGGAAGGTCCTTCAGCGAGTGAACGGCGATGTCGGCCGCCCCGGTCCGCAGTTGGTCGCGTACGGCGGTGGCGAAGATCCCCGTCCCGCCGATCTGGGTCAGGTGCCGACGATCGGTGTCGCCGACGGTCACGATGCCGACCTGCTCGGTGGTCGCGCCGAACTCCTCGAGTCGCGCGGCGACCCACTCGGCCTGGGTCCGGGCCAACGCCGACCGGCGGGCACCGACCCGGACGTGCAGCCCGGCACCGACAGAGGAGTCCGCGGCGGTCATGCGGTGGCCCCGGCTCCGGTCGAGACCGATCCCGCCGCCGAGATGGCCCCACGGGAGGCGGGAGCGGGGTCGCCGACCGGCGCGGTGCCGTCGGTCGGGGTCGTGGTGACCGCGAGCAGATGGTCCGGATCGAGGGCGAAGAGGTCGCGCAGCGCGGCCGCGTAGTCGACCTCCTGCTCGCTGCGCGCGTACTTCTGCACCCGCACGGTCGGCTGGTGCAGAAGCTTGTCGACCACCCGGCGGACGGTCTTGCTGACCTCGGCCCGCTCGACCTCAGTGAGCTCGGGGGTCAGCCCTTCCAGCCGCTCGAGCTCGGACTGGACGACGTCGCGGGCCATCGCCCGCAGGGCGACGACGGTGGGCTTGACCCCGGCGGCACGGCGGCGGGCGAGGAAGTCCTTGGTCTCCTCACTGACCAGGCGCTGTGCCTCGCGCAGCTGGTCGGCCGTCGAGTGGTCGGTGTCGCGCTCCATCAACAGGGCGATGTTGATCAGGGGGGCGTACTTGGCCGCGTCCTTCTCGACGTCGGCCGGCATCGCCAGGTCGATCACCGCCGACAGGGCGGCGTCCCTGACCTGCGCGGCGGAGACCACGGTGCCGCGCGCGCCGGTGCAGGTGACCAGGATGTCCGCCTCGGCCAGGGCGGCGTCGAGTTCGCCCATCGGGCAGGCGACGCCGCTGACGGCCCGGGCCAGGTGCTCGGCCTTGTCATGGGTGCGATTGACCAGGACCAGGTCGACGCCCTCGGCCGCCAGAGTGTGCGCCGACAGCGCGGCCATCGAGCCGGCCCCGACGATCACGACCCGGGAACCGGCCAGCTGGATGCCCTGCTGGTACAACTCGTCCAGCGCGGCGGTCATCAACGACTGTCCGGCCGCACCGACCTCGGTGTCTGACTGGACCCGCTTGCCGACGCGCAGGCCCTGCTGGAACAGGTTGTTGAGGTGCGGGCCGATGGCGCCGTTGTCCTGGGCTCGGGTCAGGGCCGTCTTCACCTGGCCGATGATCTGGTTCTCCCCCACCACCATGGAGTCCAGCCCCGAGGTGACGTTGAACAGGTGGCTGATCGCGGCCTCGTCGTAGAAGACCGAGCAGTGCTGCTGCAGGGTGGCCGAGGACAGGCCGGTCGCCTCGGCGACACGGCTGGTGATGTCGTCCAGGCTGTTGTGGAACCTGGAGACGTTCGCGTAGACCTCGGTCCGATTGCAGGTCGACAGGACGATGGCCTCGTCGATGTGCTCACCACCGGTGAGCCCCTCCTCCAGCCTCGCCGCGGTGTCCGCGTCCATCGAGGCCCGACTGAGGAGGTCGACCGGTGCCGTCTTGTGGGACACGCTCAGAACCAGGATGCTCACACCGAAACCTTCTTGTCGTCCGACGGTCCCTGGCCGGACTCGCCGTCCGTCTCCGGCAACGGTGCCGAAGTGTCAGGGTGTTGCTGGTAGTACGCCAGGATCTGGAGCTCGCGGCCGAGGTCGACGCCGCGCAGGCGTACGCCCTCGGGGGCATGGACCCCATCGGAGGCGAAATTCAGGATGCTGTCCACCCCGGCGGCTGCCAGGCGGTCAACCGTGTCCTGGGCGGCCCGGACAGGCACGCACAACAGGGCCAGCGTGGCCCCGGTCTCGGCGACGACCTCGTCGAGCTCGTCGATGGATCGTACGACCATCGTGGTCGGGCCGATCGCCGTGGCCACCCGCATCCGTCGCCCGACCAGGGCAGGGGCACTGTCGATCAGGGCGGCAATCCGGAAGCCTCGCTCGGCGTAGCCGGTGTAGGCCGCCATCGCCGACCCGAGCTGGCCCAGCCCGATGATCAGGAACGGCCGGGTGGCGGGCCCGATCAGGTGGCTGGAGATGAGGTCGATCAGGCGACCCACGTCATAGCCGACGCCACGGGTGCCGACCGATCCGAGGTAGGACAGGTCCTTGCGGAGCTGTGCGGGGTTCACCCCGGCCGCTTCGGCCAACTGCTGCGAGGACACGGTGGACCGCCCGCGAACATCACGCAGGACCTGCCAGTAACGAGGCAGGCGAACGATGGTTGCCTCCGGAATCCCGCCGGAACCCGCCGGCTGGGCCGCACCTTCGGACACGCCCCTCCTGCCACTGACGGTTGATCCTGCGCACCAACTTTAAGACGCATACTCCGCGTTTCCAACCCGGCGGACCGCTCCGGGAAACAGCGACGACCGGTCGCCGACCCAAGGCAACGTCAACCGTCGGAAGGACCACCGCGTCGCAACGCGGCGTCCAGAGCCAACGGGTCGAGGCGCCAGGTGGCGAACTCGACGCCGTCGACGAACACCACCGGCACCAGGTCGCCGTAGCGGGAGACCAAAGCGGCATCCTCGTCGACGTCACGTACGACGTACGCCTCGCCCCGGGCAGCACAGACCTGCTCGACCTGGCCCACCACGTCCTCGCACAGGTGGCAGCCCACCCTGCTGAGGACGACGACGCGGGGCGAGTCCTCGGGGTCGCGGGGCGAGTCCTCGGGGTCACCCGGGGTGCGTCGTGCACCCCACCGCGGGATCCATGAGAAGGACACGAGTGAGAAAGAGACTGACTGTGGCGATCGACCCGGGCCGGCGCCCGGGCCGATCACGTCACCGGCCCCGCAGGGGGCCGAGCGTCACTTGCCGGCGCGACGACGCTGGATGCGCGTCTTCTTGAGCAGCTTGCGGTGCTTCTTCTTCGCCATGCGCTTGCGACGCTTCTTGATGACAGAACCCACGGATGGACCTCTCGATCGCCGGGCGCAACGGGCCCGGAGGATATGGACGAGCCCTGACCCCGCTGGTCACGGCCGGCGACCCTCGGGGGGTCGCAACCTCGTCATCCTATCCCGGCAGCCCGTCGTTGGCGAAACCATTCGGGCCCAGGGAACCGTGACTAGGCGCCCAGACCGGCGCTCCGGGCACTGGAGGCACGTACTGCAGCGGCCATCGCGGCCCGCACGCCGTGCTGTTCGAGGGCGGACAGACCGGCTGCCGTGGTCCCTCCCGGCGAGGTCACCGCCTCCCGCAGCAGGGCCGGGTGGGCACCGGGCTGCTGCGCCATCCCGGCGGCGCCGCGCACGGTCTGGACCGCCAGGTCACGGGCCACGGCACGGCCCAGGCCCTGCTCGACACCCGCCTCGATCAGCGCCTCCAGCACCAGGAAGACGTACGCCGGGCCGGATCCCGACAACCCGGTCACCGCATCCATCTGCTTCTCCGGCACCTGGACCACCGCACCGGTCCCGGCCAGCAGCCACATCACCCGGGTCAGGTCCTCGGGTCCGGCGGTCCGGCCGGCGCAGATCGCGGTCGCCCCCTCGCCGATCCGGGCGGGCGTGTTCGGCATACCACGGACCACCCGGACCCCGGCGGGCACCATCGACTCCAAGGTCTCGGTCGACAGGCCGGCGCAGACCGAAACGAGCAGGGCCGATTCCTGCCAGGCGTCGGCCACGCCCTCCAGCGCCGCGGACGCGTCCTGCGGCTTGACGGCCAGCACGACCACATCGGCGCCGCGCACTGCCTCCGCCGGGTCCTCGACTGCCCGCAGGTCCCGGCCGCCCACCCCGAAGCCCTCGGCGAGCAGTTCGGCCCGCCGATCGGGGTGGCGCTCGGCCACCACGACGCGGACCACCAACGGGTCATCGATGGTGGCGATGGCCGCGAAGAGAGCGCCGCCCATCACACCGCCCCCGATCACGGCGACGGTGAGTGCGGAGAGGGCGGCGGGGTTCTGGGTGTCCATCTGGAGTCCTCCCGGGTAGGTGCGAGTGCTGGGTGGGCGAGGTGGGACCGGCCGGCGCTCCTCGCTGGGCGACGATGCCGGCCAAGCCACCGAGCAGAACGTGGGCCCCAGGAGAAACGTACGCCGATGCCCAGCCGGTCGGGCAGGGCATCGGCGCACCGGGTCCACTTGGGCCGGACAGCCTCAGAGTCGCGCGGCCACCAGTTCGGCGATCTGCACCGCATTGAGCGCGGCGCCCTTGCGCAGGTTGTCGTTGGCGACGAAGAAGGTCAGGCCCTTGCCCTCCGGCGCGGACTGGTCGACCCGGATCCGGCCGACGTACGACGGATCCTTGCCGGCCGCGTCGAGCGGGGTCGGGACCTCCATCAGCTCCACACCGGCGGCCGTCCGCAGCACCTCGGTGGCCTGCTCGGGGGTGATGTCCCGCTCGAACTCGGCGTTGATGGCCAGGGAGTGCCCGCTGAACACGGGGACCCGGACGCAGGTGCCGGCAACCCGCAGGCCCGGCAGGTGCAGGATCTTGCGCGACTCGTTGCGCAGCTTCTGCTCCTCGTCGGTCTCGCCCGACCCGTCGTCGACCAGGCTGCCGGCCATCGGCAGGGCGTTGAACGCGATCGGCTTGACGTACGGCCCGTACATGCCCGGGTCGATGCCGGCGGCGGAGCCGTCCAGGGCGAGCGCGCGCGGGTCTCTGACCGCGGCGGTCTGCTCGGCCAGCGCCCGGACGCCGGCGACACCGGAGCCGGAGGTGGCCTGGTAGGTCGCAATGACCAGCCGGCGGAGCCCGGCCAGGTCATGCAGCGGCTTCAGGATCGGCATCGCCGCCATGGTGGTGCAGTTCGGGTTGGCGATGATGCCCTTGGGCGGGTTGACCGTGTCCTCCGGGTTGACCTCGGAGACCACCAGCGGGACCTCGGGGTCCATCCGCCAGCCGGACGAATTGTCGACGACGACGGCCCCGGCCGCCGCGACCTTGGGCGCGTAGGCCAGGGACATGGTCTTGCCGGCGGAGAAGATCGCGATATCGAGACCGGCGAAGTCGGCCGTCTCGGTGTCCTCCACCGTCACCTCCCCGTCGCGCCACGGCAGCTTGGAGCCGGCCGAGCGGGACGAGGCGAAGAAACGGATGTCATCGACAGGGAATCCACGCTCGACCAGCAACGACCGCATGACGCGGCCGACCTGGCCCGTGGCCCCGAATACTCCAACGCGCATGCGCACAGCGTACGTCAGCACGTCGACCGCTCCCGCGACGTACGAATCGCGGGTCGAGACGTCAGTCCCAAATACCAAGACCCGGGTTCCGACACGCCGACAAATTTTACGGGTATTCCTACGGGTTTGTTGCAGCAAACCACGGGTACCGGGGGTACCTAGGTCGTAGCTGGGCAATTGTCCGGTGCGGGCACCTGTGACATTTGCCACAGTGGTCTCCAACGCCCCGAGTCGCGGGGCGGGTGCCGACGAAGTCACCTGGAGGAAACATGGCACATCCTGGTACTGACGCCCTGAAGATCGATCTCGATCAGCTGATGGTGGAGAAGCCCGAAGAGGGCAAGTGGCAGCTCGACCGCTCGGTCTTCACCGACGAGGAGCTCTTCGAGCTCGAGATGAAGTACATCTTCGAGGGCAACTGGGTCTACTTGGCGCACGAGTCGCAGGTACCTGACGTCGGTGACTACTTCACCACCTACATCGGCCGCCAGCCCGTGGTCATCACGCGCGGCAAGGACGGCGAGCTCAACTGCATGATCAACGCCTGCGCGCACCGCGGCGCCATGCTCTGTCGTCGCAAGACGGACAACCGTACGACCCTGACCTGCCCCTTCCACGGCTGGACGTTCCGCAACGACGGCCGCCTGCTGAAGGTGAAGGACCCGGAGGACGCCGGCTACCCGGAGCAGTTCAACACGAGCGGGTCGCACGACCTGACCCACGTCGCGAGGTTCGCCTCCTACCGCGGCTTCCTGTTCGGCTCGCTGAACGCCGACGTGCAGGAGCTCGAGGACTTCCTGGGCGACGCCACCAAGGTGATGGACTGCCTGATCGACCAGTCCCCCGAGGGCCTGGAGGTGCTGCGCGGCGCGTCCACCTACACCTACGACGGCAACTGGAAGCTCCAGGCCGAGAACGGCGCCGACGGCTACCACGTCACCGCCACCCACTGGAACTACGCGGCCACCACTGGTCGTCGTACGACCGGTGAGTCCACGAACACCACCCAGACCCTCGACGCGGGCAACTGGGGCAAGCAGGGCGGCGGCTACTGGTCCTTCGACAACGGCCACCTGTGCCTGTGGACCGCCGCGGGCAACTACGAGTCCCGGCCGCTGTTCCCGCGCCTGGAGGAGCTGAAGGAGAAGTTCGGCGAGGCCAAGGGCACCTTCATGGTCAAGGGCTCGCGCAACCTGCTGCTCTACCCGAACGTGTTCGTGATGGACCAGTTCTCCACCCAGATCCGCCACTTCCGTCCGGTCAGTGTGGACCGGACCGAGGTCACCATCTACTGCGTCGCCCCCAAGGGCGAGTCGGCCGAGGCCCGCGCCCAGCGCATCCGCCAGTACGAGGACTTCTTCAACGCCTCCGGCATGGCCACCCCGGACGACCTGGAGGAGTTCCGCTCCTGCCAGAAGACCTTCCAGGCGACCGCTGCCCGCTGGAACGACCTGTCCCGCGGGCAGGCCCACCAGATCGCGGGCCCGAGCGACTACGCCAAGGAGCTGGGCATGACCAAGGTGCTCTCCTCCGGCGCGAAGAACGAGGATGAGGGCCTCTACACGGTGCACCACGAGTACTGGCTGTCCGTGATGAAGAAGGCGCAGGCCGCAGAGAAGGCCGCCGAGGCCGCCGTGCTGTCCGAGCTGGCGTGAAGAGGGAGTAACCAGGACAATGACGACCGTACAGAACCCCACCTCCGCTGACGTCTACGTCGACCAGCAGGCCGTCGAGCAGTTCCTCTACCGCGAGGCCCGCTACCTCGACGACCGCGACTTCACCCGTTGGCTCGAGTGCTACGCCGACGACGCCGAATTCTGGATGCCCGCCTGGGCCGACGACGACGGCCTGACGCGCGACCCGCAGTCCGAGATCTCGCTGATGTACTACCCGAACAAGGGTGGGCTGGAGGACCGCGTCTTCCGCATCCGCACCGAGCGCTCCTCCGCGACCTCGCTGCCGGAGCCGCGTACCTCGCACAACATCACCAACGTCGAGATCATCGACCGCCGCGGCGCCCTGGTCGACGTGCGCTTCAACTGGCACACGATGTACTACCGCTACAACACGGTGGACCCGTACTACGGGACCTCGTTCTACACCATCGACTTCTCCGGTGAGACCCCGCAGATCCGTCGCAAGGTCGTCGTGGTGAAGAACGACTACATCCACCACGTGGTCGACATCTACCACGTCTGAGAGGGGGGACATGTCATTTCAGGTCGCACTGACCTTCGAGGACGGTGTCACCCGCTTCGTCACTGCCCGGGAGGGCCAGACGGTCGCCGAGGCGTCCTACCGGGCCCGGATCAACATCCCGGTGGACTGCCTCGACGGTGCCTGCGGCACCTGCAAGGCGTTCTGTGAGTCCGGGGACTACGACCCGGGCTACTACATCGAGGATGCGCTGACCCAGGACGAGGCCGCGCAGGGTTACTGCCTGCCGTGCCAGATGAGGCCGAAGTCGGACCTGGTCATCCGGATCGCGTCGACCTCGGAGGTCGCGAAGACGGTCGCCGGCACCTTCCAGGCCACCGTGGTCGACATCCGGAAGTACTCGCACAACGTCATGGGCTTCACCATCGAGGTGGACGACCGGGACAAGCTGTCGTACCTGCCCGGCCAGTACGTCAACATCGACGTGCCCGGGACGCACGCGACCCGCTCGTACTCGTTCAGCACCGCGCCGGACGAGGCCCGACTCAGCTTCCTGGTGAAGATCACCCCCGGTGGGGCGATGTCCACCTGGCTCGCCGAGCGCGCCAAGGTCGGGGACCGGCTGACGATGCACGGACCGAACGGCTCGTTCTTCCTGCGCGAGGGCACCACCCCGTTGCTGCTCCTGGCAGGCGGCACGGGCCTGGCCCCGATCCTGGCGATGCTGCGCAAGTCGGCCAAGGCCGGCAGCACCCGCCCGATGCACCTCATCTACGGTGTCAACACCGACGACGAGGCGATCGAGCGCGACACGCTGGACCAGCTGCAGGCGGAGCTGCCGAACTTCACCTGGGACTACTGCGTCGCGGACCCCGAGGCCAAGGCGGAGAAGAAGGGCTACGTCACGGCCCACATGGACCCCAAGGACCTGTACGAGGGGAACGTGTCGGTCTACGTGTGTGGCCCGCCGCCGATGGTCGAGGCGGTGCGCCAGCACTTCCAGGAGATTGGCCTGGCGCCCCAGGGCTTCTTCGACGAGAAGTTCTCCCTGGCCAGCTCCTCGGCGTCCCGTGCCCATGGTGTCGAGGCGCTCGAGCGCGAGATCGACGCCACCGAGCTCGGCGAGGCGCTGGTCGAGGAGATCGAGGAGACCCTCGAGATCCCCGCCGGTGTCGGCGCCACCCCCGCGGCCCGCTCCGGTGCGCTGCCGGAAGGTGCCGTCGGGTTGGTGGAGCTGGCCCCGACCGGCCAGGAGGCCTACGGCCTGCTGCCCGGCGGGCGCAAGGACGGCCTCTCCCCCCTGGGTGGGGGACTGGCCGAGCTCACGGGTGACTCCACCGCGTTCGTCGTCACCGGCCTGCACCTGGCCGGTGTCCAGGACGGGGCGGCCGAGGCCGCGACCCCGAACGTCGCGCTGCTAGACAAGGCGGCCGGTACCGAGGCATTCGCCATCGGCGGGCAGTCGATGAAGCCGACCCTGACGTACGAGCCGCTGCACGAGACCGTGCAGGCCACGGTGACGGCGCCGGCCCCGACCGAGGAAGTGGGCGCGAGGCGCGACCGGGAGCAGGCCCAGACGCCGGCCTTCTTCAGCCCGGGCCGGTTCGCCGGCAAGGTCGTCCTGGTCACCGGCGCCGCCCAAGGCATCGGCGAGCGGGTGGCCCGACGGATCGCGGCGGAGGGCGGCACGCTCGTGCTCGCCGACCGCTCCGACCTGCTGGACGAGGTCACGTACTCGATCGAGGCCCACGGCGGCACCGCCAGCGCGGTCAAGGCCGACCTCGAGACGTACGCCGGCGCGCAGTCGATGGTCGACAGGGCCATCGCCGACTACGGGCGGATCGACGTCGCCATCCACGTCGTGGGCGGCACGATCTGGCGCAAGCCGTACGAGGAGTACCGCGAGGACGAGATCGAGAAGGAGATCCGCCGCTCGCTGTTCCCCACGTTGTGGAGCTGCCGTGCGGTCCTGCCGCAGATGTACCGGCAGGGCCACGGCACCATCGTCAACATCTCCTCGACCGCGACGATGGGCCTGAACCGGCTGCCGTACTCGGCGGCGAAGGGCGGCGTGAACTCGCTGACCAAGTCGCTCGCGTTCGAGGCGGCGCCGCACGGGGTGCGCGTGGTCGCCACGGCCCCCGGCGGCACCGACGCCCCGCCGCGCCGGATCCCCCGGGGCGGCGAGCCGCAGAACGAGGCGGAGCAGGAGTGGCACCAGGTCACGGTGGACCAGTCCATCGAGTCCTCGCTGCTGAAGCGGTACGGCTCACTGGACGAGCAGGCCGCGGCGATCTGCTTCCTCGCCTCGGACGAGGCCTCCTACATCACCGGCACGGTGCTACCGGTGGCGGGCGGTGACTTAGGCGGCTGAGGCCGCCGTACGTACGACGTGGACGAGCCCTGCGAAAGCAACTCCAGGCGCCGAGGCAGGGCAGGCCATGATGGCCCGGACGGAAGCTGTGTCTTCCGTCCGGGCCGTTCGACATTCTGCCACTATGATGCAGGGGTGGAACCGGCAGAGGCGCCGCTCGTCGGGCGTGATCGCGAATTGGGCATTTTGGTCGACCTGTGCGAGCAGGCACTGGCGGGACAGCCCCGGGTCATCGTCGTCTCCGGAGCCGCCCACGTCGGCACCTCGACCGTGATCGCCGAGGCCGTACGTCGGGTCCGACGCTCGCACACCCCGCCCCCGCCGCTCGTGCGGATCTCCGGGCTTGCCTGGGAGCGCCACTACAACGGCGAGCTCGCCCAGCGGCTCTGCCACGCACCCGGCGTGCACTCGCCCGTGCCGTCGCTGGAGGGCCACGTCGACCCGGCCGTGCTGACCATGTCCCTGGTCGACCGCTTCCGGGACGGCTCGGCGGGCGGACTGGTGGTCGTGGTCGAGGACGCCCAGTACTCCGACCCGGAGTCGCTGCGGGCGATCACCTCCGCGGTGCAGCGCCTGCACGACGAGCCCGTCGCGGTGATCCTGGACGTGGGCGAGCCGCAGACCGCCGACGCCGAGCTGGCCACGGTCCTGCGTGCACACAGCGCGAGCACGGTGACGATCGGCAGCCTGGGTGCCGACGCGGTCCGCGATCTGGCCCGGGTCCGCGGGGTGCTGCTCAGCCCGGACGCGGCCCGACGACTCGCGTCCTACACCGGCGGCCTGCCCGGCCTGGTCGTCGAGCTGCTGGAGGAGTTCAGCGACGTCGACTGGGAGATCACCTACGAGGTTCCTCCGGCGCCGCGCAGCGTGCGCCACGAGCTGGAGTCGGTGCTCGGCAGCAGCGATGCCCGGGTGCGTGACCTGGTCAGCGCGCTGGCCGTGCTGGGCCAGGGCAGCCGGGCGACCGAGGTCGCCGCGCTCGCCGGGATCGATGACATGCTGGGCCCGATCGACGCAGCCCGGGCGGCCGGGCTGGTCACTGCGCGCAGCCACCAGGGCCAGCTGCACCTGTGGTTCACCAACCCGATGATGGCCTCGGCCGCATACGACGCGATCGACCTGGTCACCCGCCGACGGCTACACCTGGCCGCCGCCGAGCGCGCCACCGACGCCTACCAGCGCGTGCAGCACCTGGCCGAGGCCGCCAACGGCCCGGACGCGGCCCTGGCCGAGGAGATCGCAGCCCTGGCCGAGTCGCACGCCGCGGACGGGCGCTGGCAGCAGGCCGGCGACTGCTGGATCCTGGCGTCGCGCGCCCACCCGGACCGGCTGCGGTCCCAGCAGGACCTGGTGCTGGCGCTGGACGCGATCGTCGGCTCCGGTGACCTGCACCTGGCCGAGGCCCTCGCGCACGAGGCCGAGGCCTTCCCGGCGACCACTCGCCGTGACGTCGCGCTCGGCTACCTGGCCATCCTGAAGGGCCGGCGCGGACGTGCCGAGCAATTGCTGCGCCCGGCGCTGGAGCTGTGCGCGAACGACGGGTCGGAGGAGGAGGCTGTCACCACGCACCGGCTGTCGCTGCACGCGCTGGGCGACTTCGACGCGGATGCCCTGGTCTCCTGGGGCCAGCGCTGCATCCAGGTCTCCGAGGAGAGCGGTATCGGGCACCGGCCGGCCGCAATCGAGGCCCGTACGCTGATCGGCCTGGGGCTGGGCGCCGCAGGCCGGGTGAGCGAGGCGGAGACCGCCTACCAGCGCACGTTGGACATGCTCGACACCGGGGCGCAGCGCCAGCGCGCCCTGATGGGCCACGGCTGGCTGGAGCTGGCGTTGGACCGCCCGCAGCAGGCGATCCAGGACTTCCAGACCGCGATCCCGCAGGCGCACTGGCAGGGCTCGTCCCGGGTGGCGCTGTGGGCGTCCGGCTTGCTGGCCCGGGCCTACCTCGAGGTCGGCGACTGGGACAGCGCGATCGCGGTGGTCAGCCGCGGGACCGAGATACTGGACCGGACCGGCATGGACCTGCTCGCCCCGCTGATCCACTGGACCGGGGCCGAAATCAGTGCCTACCGCGGGCTGCAGCAGGCGGCCGACTGGCACGTCGCGCAGTCGCTGTCGGTCAGCTCGGAGTATCTGACGGTCCGGCTGCCGACCGCGCTGGCGCGGGCCCGGGTGGCACAGGCCCGGTCCGACGCCGAGGCCAGCCTGCACGCGATGGAACCGATCGCCACGTCGGCCCGGCCGGCCAGCGCCGACGAGCCCGGCTTCTGGCCGTGGCAGGACGCCTGGGCCAATGCGCTGGTACTGAACGGCCGGTTGGACGAGGCCGATGCGTTCCTGCGCCCGCACGAGGAGCGAGCGGTGGCCACGGGCCGGCGCAGCCAGCTGGCCCGGCTGGGGATGGCCCGCGGCCAGCTGCAGTCCCTGCAGGGCGACATCGACGCGGCCCGCGGCTCCTTCGAGCAGGCGCTGGAACAGATCGAGGATCTCCCGTTCCGCTACCTGCGCACCCGGATCAACTACCTCTACGGCCAGGCGCTGCGCCGGGCGGGCAAGCGCCGCGACGCCGGCGTCGTGCTGCGACGGGCGCTGGACGGGTTCTCCGCGCTGGACGCGGTGACGTACGTGGACCGGTGCCGGCGCGAGCTGCAGGCCGGCGGAGCGGGCGGCGCGCGATCGAGCAGATTCGACGTGGAGTCGCTGACCCCGCAGGAGCAGGCGGTCGCCAGACTGGTCGCGCAGGGCCTGCGCAACGCCGACGTGGCCCGCGAGCTCTACATCTCGGTCAAGACCGTGCAGTTCCACCTCACCCGGGTGTACAGCAAGCTCGGGCTGCGCTCCCGCACCGAGTTGGCCGCGCACCATGCCGAACTGATCGATGCGACCGACGGCTAGAGCCAGTCGACCCGCGGCGCCAGCACCTCGTAGCCGATGAACGCCACGATGTCGATCGCGGTGTGGGCGACCACCAGCGGCATCACCCGGCGCCAGCGCAGGTACACCAGGGCGAACACCACGCCCATCACGATGTTGCCGAGGAATCCTCCCCAGCCCTGGTACAGGTGGTAGGTGCCGCGCAGCACCGCGGAGAAGCCCACCACCACCGGGATCGACCACCCCAGCCTCGGCAGCCGGTCGAACAGGTAGCCGACCACGATGACCTCTTCGACGAAGCCGTTCATCAGGGCTCGCGCAATCAGCAGCAGCACCGCCCAGGCGCTCAGCCCGACACTGGAGGCCGAGACGTCGGCGTTGATGCCGGCGGCCCGGGCCGCCAGGTAGAAGACCAGCCCCGGGACCCCGATCGCCGCCGCCAGGCCGACGCCGGTGGCCAGGTCGCGCCACCAGGTGCGGGGGCGTACGTCCATGCCGATCGCCGCCCACGGGCGGGCGTGGGTCAGGGACAGCAGCAGGACCGCGAGCAGCGCAGGCACCACTGGCAGCAGGGTCTGGGCGATCTGGTACATCGCGTCGAGCCAGGGCCGGTCGGGGATGATGACCGGGTTGACCTCGCTGGTCTGGGCACCGACGCCGCCCGGCCTGGTGGCCAGGTCGATGATCGACAGGATCGCGTAGACCGCCGAGCGGCCCAGTGAGACGAACAGCAGCAGTGCCACCTCGATGCCGGAGGGCCACCCGGCCCTCAGGAACGGACCGCGGGTGCCCGGGCGCCCGGCCAGGTCGATGCGTTGGGTCAAGGCCGCTGGGTCAGGTCGGCGGCGTGCTCGAGCCGCTCGCGGGTCCAGGAGAGCGCTCCGGCCAGGAGGCGTTCCCGCTCGGCCCTGCTATCGGCACCCCGGGTGTTCATCTCCAGGCACAGGTCCCCGGCGTACCCGTTGGCCAGCACCCAGGCCAGAACTCCATCGACGTCCTGGTTGCCCTGCCCCGGCGCGAGGTGCTCGTCCCGGAACGAGCCCATGCCGTCGGTCAGGTGGATGTGCTGCAGCCGGTCCCCCCACGCCTGCACCAGGTCCATCGACTTGACCTGGGCGGTGGCTGCATGCGAGAGGTCCAGGGTCAGGTGCTCGTACGGCTGGTGGGTCGGGTCCCAGGTCGGGCGGTAGGCCTTGTATTCCCCCGCCGGCGTACGCCACGGGTACATGTTCTCCACGCAGAAGCGGACACCGGTCTCGGCCCGGACCGCGGAGAGGCCTTCGACGAAGCCGATCGAGTAGTCACCCTGCCAGCGGAAGGGCGGGTGCACCACCACGACGTCGCAGTCCAGGGCCAGTGCCATCTCGGCCGACCGGCGCAGCTTGTCCCAGTGCCCGGTGCCGCGCCACACCAGTTGGGTGATGACGAGGGTCGGGGCGTGGATCGACGTGACCGGCACCCCGTGGTAGTCGCGCAGCTTCGCCACCGCCCCCACGTCGGCGGCGACCGGGTCGATCCCGATCATCACCTCGACCCCGTCGAAGCCCAGGCGGGCCGCGACCTCGAAGCCACTGGCTGTGGACTCGGGAAACACCGATGACGTCGAGAGCGTCACGAGCCGGCGGGGTGCCCCGCCCTCGGACTGGGCCTGGTCCATCTGCCGTCCCTCCGCGATGTGGCCCCCGGACGACGTCGGAACCCACCGTCCCAGCCATGTCCGGAGTGCTCCCCCCATCCTACCGAGGCCCCGGCGCCGACCCCACCGTGTGGTGCAGGCCGGTCAGCACCGTCAGAGTGGGACCACGTCGTCGTCGAGCATCTCCAGGTCCTCGACCCCGTGGTGCAGCGACCGGGCCTTGAGCCCGTTGCGCTGCCAGTACTGCAGGTGGTCCAGGTGGTTCAGGATGATCCCCTCGCGCGAGGCCCAGGGGCACAGCTCGACCATCTCGGCGCCGGCAAGCTCCATGGCGGACTCCGCGACGATGGCGCCGGCGAGCACCTGGTCGGCACGATCCTTGGACACCCCGGGCAGCTCGGAACGCTCCGCCGGCGTCATCTCCGCCAGCTTCTCGACCCACTCGCCCAGGTCGCTGCGCAGCAGCCGGCGCTGGACGTACGGTCCTTCGCTGGAGGGCGCCGCCCCCGTGATCCGGCCCAGCGACCGGAACGTCTTCGACGTCGCCACCCAGCGGTCGAACGGGCCCCGGCGCAACAGGTCACCGACGACGGCACCGATCTGGGCGCGGGCGTAGCGGCGACAGGCGGCCGGACCACCGTTGTCCTTGAACATCCGGTACATCCGACCGGCCCCCACCGGGACCGAGAGGGCGACCTCGGGCTCCTCGTCGGGACCGCAGGCCAGCTCCAGGGACCCACCGCCGATGTCGAGCACGCCGAGCCGGCCCGCTGACCACCCGTACCAGCGGCGTACGGCCAGGAAGGTGGCGCGTGCCTCGTCCTGGCCGGACAGCACCTTGAGCTGGACCCCGGTCGCGTCCTTGACCTGCTGGACGACCTCCTCGGTGTTCGACGCCTCACGCAGGGCCGAGGTGACGAACGGCAGCACCCGGGAGCAGCCGGCACTCTCTGCGAACTCCCTGCACTCGGCCACCATGTTGACCAGTGCCTCGGCACCCTCCGGGGAGAGCATCTCGTCCGGGGTGATGTGCTCGGCCAGCCGGAGCAGGCGCTTGTGGGAGGCGGCCGGCACCGGCGGGCCCCCGACCCGCGCGTCGACGACGAGCAGGTGGACGGTGTTGGACCCGACGTCGAGCACTCCCAAACGCATAGGTCAACGGTAGATCGTCAGGACCTAGGCTGGGGTGCATGTCCGTACCACAATCAACTGCTTCCCGGGTGCCCGACCAGGCCGGGCCGTCCGGCCCACGGCTGGCCCCCGGGGAGGTCCGGGACGGCTTCCCGCGCGCCTGGGTGGAGTTCGCCGATCCCGCCGACGACACCCAAGTCTTCCGCTGCGACCTGACCTGGCTCACCTCCCGCTGGACCTGCACCTTCGGGGCGGGCTGCCCCGGCATCTACCAAGGCCGCCCGGATGACGGGTGCTGCACGCTGGGAGCGCACTTCAGCGAACCGGAGGACGAGCAGCGGGTCGCCGGCTGGGTGGCGAAGCTGGACGCCGAGGTCTGGGAGAACGCCGAGGCCGAGGGACGGGACGAGGACGGCTCGTCGTGGCGGGCCCGTGACGACTGGGCGGTCGACGTGGCCGAGGATGACGAGGAGGGCGAGGAGGGGACCCTCGTGACGGAGCGGGCGACCCGACTGCTCGGGGGCACCTGCATCTTCCAGAACAGCCCGGAGTTCGCCGGTGGCTCCGGCTGTGCGCTGCACCACCTGGCCGCCCGGGAGGGCGTGCCCTTCACCCTCACCAAGCCCGACGTGTGCTGGCAGCTGCCGATCCGGCGACTCTTCCGGGAGGTCGAACGAAGCGACGGCACCAGTTACACCGAGATCACGATCGGCGAGTACGTCCGCGCCGGCTGGGGCTCGGGGGGCCATGACCTGAACTGGTACTGCACCTCCACCCCCGCCGCGCACGTCGGCGCCGAGCCGGTCTACCGGTCGTCGGCAACGGAGTTGACGGCACTGATGGGTCCGGCCGGATATCGCGCGCTGGTGGGCCACTGCGAGGCGATGGAGGCGGCGGCACTGCCGCTCCTGGTCCATCCGGCCACTCGGACCGCCGAGTCAGTCCGAGCCGCACAACCGCATTTACCACAAATCGGCTGACCGTCCATCGCTGACCCCCGAGCGAGGCCGACGGGCGGGGTGTCGCACAATGGGTGCCATGCATGTTGACCACCTCTCGTACGCTGCCGGTCCCGAAGGGCTGTTGGCCTCGGCACAGTTCCTCAGCGATGCGCTCGGGGTGGATTCCCGCGACGGCGGCTTCCACCCGCGATTCGGCACCCGGAACCGACTCATTCCGCTCGCCGAGGAGCGCTACATCGAGATCGTCGAGGTGCTCGACCACCCGGCCGCCGAGAAGGCTCCGTTCGGGCAGGTCGTCCGCGCCCGGTCCGAGGCGGGCGGTGGTTGGATGTCCTGGGCCGTCTCCACCGACGACCTGGGCCCCTACGAGCGCAAGCTCGGTCGGGAGGCCGTAGTCGGGACCCGGCACTTCCCTGACGGCCGCCTGCTCGAATGGCGCCAGCTCGGGGTCAAGGGTCTGTTCGCCGACCCTCAGCTTCCGTTCTTCATCCACTGGGTGAGCGAGGCCGCGCTGCTGCCGATGGCCCTGAGCGCCGAGGCCCACGACGTGAAGCTGGAGTCGATCGAGCTGTCGGGTGATCCGGATCGCCTCACCGAATGGCTGGGCGGGGATCCCGCCGCACTGCTGGACGGGCCGACCCTGGAGTGGAGCAGCCGCCACGGCCAGCCGGGCATCCAGTCCGCCACTTTCCTGACCGAGCACGGTCCGGTCACCATCTGATCCTCCCCTTCGGGCCGCTCCGCCCGAGCACGTCCGAGAACCGGCGTCGTACCGCAGCGTGTAACACACCCGCGGAACGGCGCCGGTTCTGGCGTAGATTCAGCGCTCAAACGTTCCGAGGAGAAACTCATGGCCCTGTCGTTCCGTCCCCACATCGCTGGGATGCCTGTCTACCGTGCAGGCAGGTCGGCCAAGCCGGGACCGGACGGCCGCGCCTGGAAGCTCTCCAGCAATGAGAACCCGTACGGTCCGCTGCCCGGTGTGCTCAAGGCCGTCGAGGCGTCGTTGGCCGAGATGAACCGGTACCCCGATGCCGGGAACTCAGAGATCACGGCGGCGGTGGCGACCCGTCACGGCTTGGCCGAGGAGCGCCTGGCGTTCGGGAACGGCTCGGTCGAGGTGCTCGCCCACCTGATCGAGGCGACCTGCGGCCCCGGCGACGAGGTCGTCTACGCCTGGCGCAGCTTCGAGGCGTACCCGCTGGCCGTGCAGGTGGTCGGCGCCAGGGCCGTCGAGGTCCCGCTGACCGCCACCGGCGAGCACGACCTCGCGGCGATGCTGGCCGCGATCACCCCCCGTACCCGCGTGGTCATGCTCTGCACCCCGAACAACCCGACCGGACCGGCGATCCGTCACGACGACCTGGTCGATTTCCTCGGCCGGGTGCGCGACGATATCGTGGTGGTCATCGACGAGGCGTACATCGAGTACGTCACCGATCCCGAGGTCGCCCAGGGGCTGGAGCTCTTGGAGGTGCACCCGGGTGTCGCCACCCTGCGCACGTTCTCCAAGGCGTACGGCCTCGCCGGGCTACGGGTGGGGTGGATGGCTGCCGCCGATCCCGCCCTGGCCCAGGCCGTACGGTCCGCGACCATGCCGTTCGCCATCTCCATCCCCGCCCAGACCGCGGTGATGGCCTCCCTGAACGCCGAGGCGGAGCTGATCGGCCGGGTGCGGGTGACGGTCAGCGAACGTGATCGCGTCGCTCACGCGCTGCGTGCCATGGGTCACCAGGTCCCGACCACCCAGGCCAACTTCGTCTGGTTCCCGGCCGGGGACCAGACCGATGCCTGGTTCGACACCTTCCGACGGGCCGGGCTGATGACCCGCGCCTTCACTGGCGAGGGGCTGCGGGTCTCCATCGCCGAGCCCTGCGCGAACGACCGGATGCTCGAGGTCGCGCAGACCCTCCCGGCCTGACCGCCGCCCGGTCGCCGGCGCCTCACCCCTCGAGTGTCAGGGGGCGGCCCTAGGCTGCATCCATGGCCAGGACGAAGACTACTTCCCGTGACGCGTACGTCTGTGCCGAGTGCGGGTGGACGACCGCGAAATGGGTCGGCCGCTGCGGCGAGTGCCAGGCGTGGGGCACGGTCGTCGAGCAGGGCACCCGCACCAACAGCCTGCAGCGCGCCGCCGTCGCGGTCGTCCCTGCCCTCCAGGCCGTGCCGATCTCCGAGGTACGCGGTGAAGCCGCCCGACGTACGCTGACCGGTGTCGGCGAGCTCGACCGGGTGCTCGGGGGCGGCGTGGTGCCCGGGGCGGTCGTGCTGCTCGCCGGCGAGCCGGGGGTCGGCAAGTCGACGCTGCTGCTGGAAGTGGCGGCCGCCTGGGCCCGCAACGGCCGCCGCACCTTGTACGTGACCGGCGAGGAGTCGGCCGCCCAGGTGCGGATGCGCGCCGAGCGCACCGGGGACCTGTCCGAAGAATTGTTCCTGGCAGCCGAGACCGACCTGGGCACGGTGCTGGGGCACGTGGAGCAGGTCTCCCCCAGTCTACTGGTGGTCGACTCGGTCCAGACGATGCAGGCCGACACGGCCGATGGCTCGGCCGGCGGCGTGACCCAGGTCCGGGAGGTCACCTCCGCCCTGGTCCGGGTCGCCAAGCACCGCCACATCGCGGTCATCATCGTCGGCCACGTCACCAAGGACGGCTCCATCGCCGGGCCCCGGTCGCTGGAGCACATCGTCGACGTGGTGCTGAGCTTCGAGGGTGACCGGCACTCCGGTTTCCGCATGCTCCGGGCCACCAAGAACCGCTTCGGCGCGGCCGATGAGGTGGGGTGCTTCGAGATGGGCGAGGACGGCATCGTCGAGGTCCCCGACCCCTCCGGCCTCTTCGTCTCCACCTCGGGGAACGGCCCGTCGGTCCCGGGCACCTGCATCACCGTGACCGTCGAGGGTCGCCGGCCACTGCTGGCCGAGATCCAGTCACTGGTGGCCGTCTCGCCGCTGCAGGTACCGCGTCGGATCAACCAGGGGGTCGACGGGGCCCGGGTGGCGATGCTGACCGCAGTGCTGGAGCGGCGCACCCGCCTGCCGCTGGGCAAGAAGGACGTCTACGTCTCGACCGTGGGCGGGGCGCGGGTGGTCGATCCGGCCGCCGACCTCGCGATCGCCGTGGCGATCGCCTCCGGGACCCGCGACATCGGGCTGCCGCCGGCGATGATGGCGCTCGGCGAGGTCGGCCTGGCCGGTGAACTGCGCCGGGTGCCCGGGGCCGCACGGCGGGTGGGCGAGGCGATCCGGCTGGGGTTCCGGACCATCCTGGTGCCTGCCTCGTCAGAGCCCGACCTCGGCCGGCTGCCCGGCTCGGTGCGGGTGCTGGGCGTGGATTCGCTCGCCGACGCCCTCGACCTGCTTGGCCTGATGAGTGGGGGTGACGCCAAAGCCCCTAGACTGATCACCAGTATTCATCCCCAGAGCCCCCCAGGATCGAGACAGACAGGTGACCGCTGACGACCACAGCCGGATCAATCGGTTCCGTGCTCTGACTGCTCCTGGCACTCCGCTCAGGCACGGTCTGGAGCGCATCGTGAAGGGTCGCACCGGAGCCCTGGTGGTGCTGGGCTGTACGCCGCAGGTCGAGGAACTGATGACCGGCGGATTCCATCTGGACACCCCGCTGACTCCGCAGAACCTGCGTGAGCTCGCCAAGATGGACGGAGCCATCGTCCTGAGCAGCGACCTGACCCGGATCGTCGCCGCGGGGGTCCAGCTGATGCCCGACGCCTCCCACGACACCGTCGAGACCGGCACCCGGCACCGGACCGCCGACCGGGTGTCCCGCCAGACCGGTGTCCCGACCGTGTCGGTGTCGGCCTCGATGCAGATGCTCAGCCTGTTCATCGATGGGGAACGCCTCACCCTCCCCGATCCCGGCGCGATCCTGGGACGGGCCGACCAGGCCTTGCGGACGCTGGAGCGGTACACCAAGCGCCTCAACGAGGTCGCCAACCGGCTGTCCGCCCTGGAGATCCGGGACCAAGTGACGGTCCGCGACGTGGCGGTCGTGCTGCAGCGGCTGGAGATGGTGCACCGGATCGACGAGGAGCTGGACGGCTACGTCATCGAGCTCGGCACCGAGGGCCGGCTGATCAACCTCCAGGTCCGCGAGCTCGAATCGGGTCTGGGCAATCTCACCGAGATGCTGGTCGAGGACTACCGCGACGAGGCCGCCGGTATCGGGTTCAACCTCGACGCGCTCGACCGGCTCAGCACTTCCGAACTGGTCGACCTCGCCGCGATCGCACAGGCCGTCGGTTTCGGCACGACAGACCTGGAAGCCCAGCTGTACCCGCGCGGGTTGCGGCAGCTGTTCCGGGTGAGCTCGTTGCCCAAGGGCATTGCCGAGCGGCTGCTGGAGCACTTCGGGTCGCTCCAGGAGGTGTTCGCCGCCTCGCTGGGAGACCTCCAGGCGGTCGAGGGCGTCGGGTTGCGACGGGCGCGGGCGATCCGGGATGCGCTCGCCTGGATGGCCGAGGCGGAGTTCGACGAGCTGGCCTGAGACCGACGGCGTCAGCGCAGCCCCATCACCTTCTGGGCCGGCTTCGCCTCGGGGATCTCGGCGGTCGCCACGTAGGTTCCGGGCAGCAGTGCTGTCGAGGAGATCGTGCAGTCGGCCGAGGATCGCTGGCCCGACCAGGCGATGTCGACCGGCAGGCCGGCCCCCGGCTCGAGGACCTGGGGTCCCACCGGGGTCAACCACTCCGCGCAGTCCTTGGTGGACCAGATCCGGTCGGTGCCCGAGTAGATCCGCAGCTCGAAGGCTGCGGGGTCGATGCCGGTGCGGCACGGTTCCTGCGAGCCATTGGTGACGGTCACGGTGAACGTGGTCTGGGCCCCGATCCCGGCCCCGGCACCGCCAGCCAGAGCCACCTGGAGGTCGGCCGGCCGGCAGTCCACCGGCTCGGGCGGGGCGGGCGGGGCGGGCGGCGTCTCCGGCACGGCAGAGGTCTCCGGCACGGCAGGCGCCTCCGGCGTCGCTCCGGCGGGGTCGGCGTCGGCCGAACCGGTCGCGGGACCGACCACGTCGGTCAACGGCCCGGTCACTTCCGGCGCGGGTTCCTGCGTGGGGGGCGGGGCGCCCAGCACCAGCGGTGTCGGGCTCGCGGCGGGCACCGCCATCGGCTCCGAACGGCCGGGCCGGGCCAGGGCGACGGTGATGATGACGACCAGCACCACGCCGACCGCGACGACGGCGCGGCGGAACCAATAGACCTGTGGTTCCTCGGGACCTACCGGGTGCAACATGCCGCTCATGGAAACACCATACGGACCTCGGTCCCTGGGAAAGCGGAGGCGCGCCCTCGCCTAGGCTGATCGGGTGCCTGCCCGTCCTTTCCTCGCCGACCCGACGGTCGTGGTCCCCCGGACCATCGACTGGTACACGGTGAACGCCCGCGACCTGCCGTGGCGTCGCCCCGACTGCACTCCGTGGGGAGTGATGGTCAGCGAGTTCATGCTCCAGCAGACACCGGTCGCGCGCGTGCTGGGGCCGTGGCACGACTGGATGGAGCGTTGGCCGACCCCGGCCTCGCTCGCGGTCTCCCCGGCCGGGGAGGCCGTACGGATGTGGGGTCGGCTCGGCTATCCCCGTCGGGCCCTGCGCCTGCACGGCGCCGCCCGGGTCATCGACGCCGAGCACGACGGCGTGGTCCCGTCAACGCTCGAGGAGCTACGTGCCCTGCCGGGAGTGGGCGACTACACCGCCGCAGCGGTGGCCTCCTTCGCCCACGGGCAGCGGGCCCTCGTCCTCGACACCAATGTCCGCCGGGTGCTCGCCCGCGTCGCCCTCGGCGAGGCCCGGCCGGCACCCCACGTACGGGTCGCGGAACGTTCGCTGGCCGAGTCCTTCCTGCCCGAGGAGGCCGGCACCGCCGCCCGGTGGGCGGCCGCGTCGATGGAGCTCGGCGCGCTGGTGTGCACCGCGCGGTCCCCGCAGTGCGAGGCCTGCCCCCTGACCGAGATCTGCGCCTGGCAGCTCGCCGGGCGACCCGAGGGCACGCACCGGGCACGGAGCCAGAGCTACGAGGGCACCGATCGGCAGTGCCGGGGTGCGGTGCTCGCGGTACTCCGCGACACGCATGCCCCGGTGGCGACGGCCGAGCTACGCGCGACCTGGCCGGCTCCGCGGGCAACCGACATGGGGCAGTTCGACCGGGCGCTGGCCACTCTCGCGGCCGACGGCCTCATCGTCCCGGTCGGGGAGGGCCACTGGGAGTTGCCGGCCGACTGATCGCCGATCAGCCGACCGTGGGAACCGCGACCTGGTCGGTACGCCGCCCGGGCAGGACATCGGCGCCGAGCAGCCGGAGCAGGTCGACCTCGTCGGAGGCCACGGCGAGTCCTCGGGCGCGTTCGTCATCGGTGCCGTAGCCCCAGCCGACCATGATCGTCGCCAGGCCGTTCGCAGCCGCGCCGTCGATGTCGTGGATCTTGTCGCCGACCATGACCACCACCGCGGTGTCGGCTCCGGCCGTACGGAGGCGGCCCAGCGCGTCGGTCACCACGGCGGCCTTGTCGGCATTGGCGTCGCCCTCCCCGGCGCCGCAGATGGCCAGGAACCGGTCGGCCAGGCCGTGGTGGTCCAACAGGTCCTGCGCAGCGGTCTCGCGCTTGGACGTGGCCACGGCGAGCGGCAAGCCGGTCGCGGCCAGTCCGTCGAGCAGCGGTCGGGTCTGGGCAAACAGCGGTGCTTCGCGCATCGTCGTCGCGTACAGCGCACGGTAGTGGGCGACCACCTCGTCGACGGGCACCTCGGGCACCAGCTCTGCCAGCGTCCTGCGCACCGGTGGCCCGACGAAACGTCGCAGGTCCTCGGGATCGTACGTGTGGCCGTAGTCCGCCGCGACCCGGGCCAGGGCCCGGGTGATCGTCGGGGCGGAGTCGAGCATGGTCCCGTCGAGGTCGAGGAGGACAGCGGTCGGGGCGGGGTCGAGTCGACGGCCGGAAGTCACGCGCAGCATGCCGCCAGCCTAGGCGACGTACGTCCGGGCCCCGGGGCCACCGGTCCTAGCGCTCCAATAGGGCCTGCCACCCGGTGCCACACGCCTCGTCCATGCTCCGGGCGTCGGTCAGGGTCTCGACGTACGCGGTGAGGCCGGGGCGGAGCGGCCCCATCTCCACCCCGTCCCCCAGCGCGGTCATGCAGTCGGTGAGGAGTTCCAGGCCGTCCGCGCCCTGCAGGGGAGCGGAGGCGATGTCGGCGAAGTACCGGTTGGCGTTGGCTTGGAGTGCCTCGTACTTCTCGGCGGTCCCGGTCACCAGGTACTGCTCCACATGGTTCCATTCGTGGGCCGCCACGTGCTTCACGTACTGCGGGTGCTCATCGCGAAGTGACGGGTCGAGGACCACCTTCTTGGCCCGCACCGCGCTGCTGTAGCTGTCCCTACCGACCGTACGGGTCACCTCCCCGACTGTCTGGGCCGCCACGTTCCCGTCCAAGTCCTCGACGGTCACCGGGTAGTCGTGGCAGTTGCCGACCGCGAGCGTCTCGGCGCAGGTCTGCAGGGCGATGGTGATGATGTCCTCACTGCCGGCGAGGGGCTGGGGCGTCGGCTCGCTGGCGGTGGTCTCGGGGGGCAGCTCGGCCGGGACGTGCAGGACACCGCCGCTGGAGAAGGTCATGGTCACCACTGCGACCACCACTACAGCGAGGACCGTCAAAGTCCTCAGGACGAACATCCCCACGCGAGGTCCCATGGTGCCCATGGTGCCACGGACGTCCTGCTGCCTCGAGTCGCTGCCCCATCCCCTGGTGACGACTGGTGACAGTGAGAGCCCCCGACCCGGCTACTGCACCGGATCGGGGGCTCTGGTTGATCAGGGGTGATCAGCTAGCGGCCTGGTCTCCCTCGTTGGCCTGCTGCTCGCCCATCTGGCCTTCACCCTCCAGCTCGACCGGAGGGGCGTCGGGCACCTCGGACTGCGCGATGCCGCGGAAGGTGAACGGGTCCTCCGAGCCCTCCGGGGCAACGTCGACCAGGACGACCTCTCCCGGCTCCAGATCACCGAACAGGATCTTCTCGGCCATCGGGTCCTCGATGTCGCGCTGCAGGGCGCGGCGCAACGGCCGGGCACCCAGCACCGGGTCGAAGCCCCGGTTGGCGATCAGGTCCTTGGCTGCCGGGGTGAGCTCGATGCCCATGTGCTTGTCACGCAGCCGCTCCTCGATCTGGGCAACCATCAGGTCGACGATCTCCTTGATGTTGTCCAGGTTGAGCTGATGGAAGACGATGACCTCGTCGATACGGTTCAGGAACTCGGGCCGGAAGTGCTGCTTCAGCTCCTCCGAGACCTTGGCCTTCATCTTGTCGTACGACGTCTCGTCGTCGGTGCCGGTGGAGAAGCCGAGGCTGACCGACTTGTTGATGTCGCGCGAGCCCAGGTTCGTCGTCATCACGATGATCGTGTTCTTGAAGTCCACGACCCGACCCTGCGCATCGGTGAGCCGACCCTCGTCGAGGATCTGCAGCAGCGAGTTGAAGATGTCAGGATGCGCCTTCTCGATCTCGTCGAACAGCACCACCGAGAACGGCTTGCGGCGCACCTTCTCGGTGAGCTGGCCGCCCTCCTCGTAGCCGACGTAGCCGGGCGGGGAGCCGAACAGTCGCGAGGCCGTGTGCTTCTCCGAGTACTCCGACATGTCGAGCTGGATCAGGGCCTCTTCGTCACCGAACAGGAACTCGGTCAGTGCCTTGGTCAGCTCGGTCTTGCCGACGCCCGAGGGGCCGGCGAAGATGAACGAACCAGAGGGCCGGCGCGGGTCCTTCAGGCCGGCGCGGGTGCGACGGATGGACCGCGACAGCGCCTTGACCGCATCGTGTTGGCCGATGTAGCGCTTGCCGATCTCCTGCTCCATGTTCAGCAGACGGGTCGCCTCCCCCTCGGTCAGACGGAAGACCGGGATGCCGGTGGCGCTGGACAGCACCTCGGCAATGGCCTCCTCGTCGACCTGCGGGGTGACGGTCGCGTCCCCAACCTTCCAGGCCTCCTCCTTCTCGGCACGCTGGGCCAGCAGCTTCTTCTCGTCGTCACGCAAGGACGCGGCACGCTCGAAGTCCTGCTGGTCGATGGCGGCCTCCTTCTCCACCCGGACCTTGGCGATCCGCTCGTCGAACTCACGCAGGTCCGGCGGAGCGGTCATCCGCTTGATCCGCAGTCGGGCACCGGCCTCGTCGATCAGGTCGATCGCCTTGTCGGGCAGGAACCGGTCGGAGACGTAGCGGTCGGACATGGTCGCGGCCGCTACCAGCGCGTCGTCGCTGATCGTGATGCGGTGGTGAGCCTCGTACCGGTCGCGCAGACCCTTGAGGATCTCGATGGTCTCGCTGATCGACGGCTCGGGCACCTGGATCGGCTGGAAGCGGCGCTCCAGCGCGGCATCCTTCTCGATGTGCTTGCGGTATTCGTCGAGGGTCGTGGCACCCACGGTCTGCAGCTCACCACGGGCCAGCATCGGCTTCAGGATGCTGGCTGCATCGATCGCGCCCTCGGCGGCACCGGCCCCGACCAAGGTGTGGATCTCGTCGATGAACAGCACGATGTCGCCGCGGGTCTTGATCTCCTTCAGCACCTTCTTCAGGCGCTCCTCGAAGTCACCGCGGTAGCGCGAGCCAGCGACCAGCGACCCGAGGTCGAGGGTGTAGATCTGCTTGTCGCGGAGCGTCTCGGGCACGTCGCCGCGGACGATCGCCTGGGCCAGGCCCTCGACCACTGCGGTCTTGCCGACGCCGGGCTCGCCGATCAGCACCGGGTTGTTCTTCGTACGACGGGAGAGCACGGTCATCACGCGCTCCATCTCGTTGTCCCGACCGATGACCGGATCCAACTTGCCTTCGCGGGCCAACTGGGTCAGGTTGCGGCCGAACTTGTCCAGTTCCGCCGAGGACGCGGGGGCCGAGCCGCCCACTCCGGCGGTCTGCGGCTCGCCACCCTCGGCTCCTCCGACCTCTCGGCCCTGGTAGCCGGACAGCAACTGCAGCACAGTGGAACGGACCCGGTTGAGATCCGCGCCGAGCTTGACCAGCACCTGCGCCGCGACGCCCTCGCCCTCACGGACCAGGCCGAGCAAGATGTGCTCGGTGCCGATATAGGAGTGGTTGAGCTGCAGCGCCTCGCGCAGGGACAACTCCAGCACCTTCTTGGCACGCGGTGTGAAGGGGATGTGCCCCTTCGGCGCCTGCTGACCCTCACCGATGATCTCGACAACCTTCTCGCGGACCGCGTCCAGCGAGATGCCGAGCTGCTCGAGCGCCTTCGCAGCCACGCCCTCACCCTCATGGATCAGGCCCAACAGCAGGTGCTCGGTGCCGATGTAGTTGTGGTTCAGGGCGCGTGCTTCGTCTTGGGCGAGCACGACGACACGTCGGGCCCGGTCGGTGAAGCGCTCGAACATAGAATCTCCTCCATCTGCGGTTGATCGGGCTGATCTGACCGCGGCATCCCGATCCTCCCGGGGTGCGTCAAGTCTAGTAACTCCGGATCATCCGGCAATGTTCCCGATCAGAAGATCTGTTCGCCTGCAGCGCAACAACAGTGACGGACCGGTCCCCCGGCACCCTGCCGCCCACAGTACCGGGACGCACGATCGCTCGCTCCGACCGGGGCCGGAGCGAGCGACGGGGTGGTAATGCTGGGACGGGTCAGGCGTGCGCCTGCTCGTACGCGGTGCGAATATTGGCCGGCACACGGCCACGATCGGAGATCTCCATGTTCTGGGACCGAGCCCATTCACGGATCGCCGTGGCCGACGCCTCGGAGTCACTGCTGGAGGGAGACTTCCTCGACGACGTGCGACGGCCACTCACTCGGCGCGCATGGGAAATCCACGGGGCCATGGCCTCCTGGAGTTCCGCATAGTGCTCCTCATTGAGATCGATCTCGTAGGAGACGCCTTCGAACGTGAAGGCGACCTGGTGCTGAGCAGGCGTGGCATCGAGGTCATCCTCGAGAATCAGCATGGTTCTGCGAGCCATCTGAGGCCTTTCTGGGAGTACACCGACAGGTGAAGGCAGTGGATAATTCCATCGTGGCGACCCGCGCGACCGAATGCCGCACCACACGGTTCACCGCCGATCTTTACAACAATCCTAGGCTAGTCAATCCCAGATTGGAAATGGGCCGACAATCAAAATGTGGAACGGTTAGGCCCCCAACAATGCCCACTTCGAGGATCGATCCCGACGACTGCGAGGCTGCAATGGACTGGCTGGATGAATGGTGGTCGGCGATGCTGGGCCCCGAGGGATTCTGGCACCGAGAAGATCCGTCCGACCATTTTCACACAGCTGTCGGAGATAGGGCCGATCCGTATCTGACGGCAGAATTCGCCCGAGCACTGATGTGGGTCGCCCGCAACGCCCGGCCACCGATTCACGGAAATCGCGGACCATCGGTCGCCCCGGTCGGCAGCCCCGCCCCGTTGGCGGGCATGGTCGACCTGGGGGCGGCCGACGGGGCGTTGCTGCGCGCTGTTTCCGCCGAGCAGCCGGACTGGTCGCTCCTCGGCGTGGACGTACGTCCGGCACCCGAACTGCCGGCTGCCGCCACCTGGATCCAGGCGGTCTGGGACATACGGGCATCGTGCTGGACCACAGCGACGGGACGGCCGGCCCCGACGCCGTGGGCCGAACAGGCCCGCAGCGGACCGCTGCTCGTCGTGGCCCATGAATGGCTCGACGAGCTGCCGTGCCGGGTGGCCCGGCGACATGGTCAGGACGACTGGGAACTGCTCGGCCCGGACGGCCCGACCGGCGCCAGCCCCGACGCCGAGGAGTCGGCCTGGCTCCGGGCCTGGGCCGGCGACGCCGAGATCGTCGAGATCGGCCTGACCCGTGACCTGGCCTGGGCCGCCATCGCGCGTGACCTGCCGGCCGGGAGCCTGCTGGTGGCCGTCGACTACGGGCACGTGCGGGAGTCGCGCCCCACGCGGGGGTCGCTGGTCGGCTACCGCCAGGGCCGCATCGTCCCACCGGTCCCGGACGGGCACACCAACATCACCGCCCCGGTGGCGATCGATGCGCTGGCGGCCGCGGTGGAACACGTACCGGGCATCGTCGCCCGGCTCCGGGCACGACAGGCCCAGGTGGTGGCGGACTCCACACCCGGCCCCGGCCCGGGGACGGCCGCTGCTCCCCTGGCGGCTCTCCTGGCCGCGAACCGGAGACGAGTCCTGGCCGACCCGGCCCGCTTTGGCGCCAACTGGTGGCTGGTCCACCACGTCGGGGAGAGTCCACGGGCCGATAGGACACTCTAGGCTGGGGCCATGGCCTCACTCCATGTCCTGGTCGGATCGACGGCGCACGGAGCCCTCCCCGGTGGAGAGCCGTCGGACGGGACGCTGCTGCTCGACCTCGGCCCGGACCACCCGAGCCGGGCCGGACTGCTGGAGCTGGAGCTGTGGACCGACCCCACCGGTGAGGTGATCGAGCGCGCCGAGGTCCGCGTCGGCTCGATGCACCGCGGAGTGGAGAAGCTGTTCGAGGTGCGCGACTACCGGCAGATCCTGATGCTCGCCGACCGGCACGACTGGCAGGCACCGTTCGCCGGTGAGCTGACCGTGGCGCTCGCCTGCGAGCAGTTGCTCGGCATGACCGTGCCACCGCGCGCGGTCTGGCTGCGGACCCTGCTGGCCGAGCACACCAGGATCGCCTCCCACCTTGGCTTTCTCAGCTACCTGACCCATCGCGCCGACCCCTCCGACCGTCGGGTAGCCACGCTGCGCGAGGCCCTTCGGGAGCAGTTGCGTACGCTCACCGGCAACCGGGTGCATCCGATGGCCACCAGGATCGGTGGGCTGGCCGTCGACGCCGACGACGCGTGGCTCGATGCCGAGACCGTGGTGGCGGACCGGGCCCGGGCGCTCGCGGCCGAGCTCGGCGCCCTGATCGCGAGCGAGTTCGGCGCGGCCGCCGGGGTGGCGCCCCTCACCGACGAGGTGGCCCGCGGGTACGGGATCACCGGGCCGGCGGCCCGAGCTGGCGGCACCGACATCGATCTTCGGCGCCAGCGTCCGTACCTGGCCTATGCTGAGCTCGACGTGCCCGCTGCACCGACCGACGGCGCCGGCGACGCCAGGGCCCGGCTGGCCCTGTTGGCCGCCGAGGTCGGCGTCGGCGCGGTACTGGTCCACAGCTGCGCGGAGCGACTGCGGACCATCGGGGGGCCGGTCTCCCAACCGCTGCCGAAGATCCTCAAGCTGCCCGACGACGAGGGCTACCTGGCCACCGAGGCTCCGCTCGGCCAGAGCGGAGCACACATCGTGTCCCGCGGCGACAAGACGCCGTGGCGACTGCACCTGCGCACGCCGTCGTTCTCGACCGTCTCGGCCCTGCCCGCCATCCTGCCCGGGGTGCGGACCAGCGACCTGGAATTGGCCCTGGCGTCGCTCGGCTACGTCGTCGGGGACATCGACCGCTGATCCCCCCGGGGGGATCACTCGATGAGACCCTGAGCCAGTTCTCTTATACGAGCGACGCGCTCCCTCAGTGTCCTGGTGTCCAGGATCGACTTGATCTCCTGGGACCGTTCGGAGATACCGCGCAACTGATCGACAGCGCTGCGCGAGGCCTCGAACTCCGCCTCCACCTGGGTCAGCATGTCGGACATCGTGGCCGGCAGCTCCAGCCCTGCCGCACCGGCCCGCCAGGCCGTCATCACCTCGGCGGGCATCTCCAACAGCTCCGCGGCCTCCTGGATCCGGCGGCCCGCCCTCCCGGTGGCCTCCCGATGGTCCGGCGCGTGCTCCTCCAACTCGTCGATCCCCGCAGCCAGCGCCTCGCAGAGCTCCACGATGGCCGGCAGGGCGTCAGCGGTACCGGGCGCATCGTCGAGCAGTTCGACGATGAAGTAGCCCGCCATGTACTCGTGGAGTCGCGCGAGCGCGATCAGGAACCGGGATCGGGCGGCGATCTTCTTCACCGCTGTCATGTCGGCCATCAGCGAGGGGCCCATCTCGCCCATCAGTGAGTGCAGCAGCGTATCGAGGTTGGCCCCCATACCGGCCCAGCTACGGACCGCCCGGTCGACCGGCTCCCCCGTCGAGCCGGCGTCGGGCTGGGCGGAGATCCTTCCCGCCAGCGAGCCGGAGCGATCGATGGCTTCCTGCAACAGGCCGGCCCCGTCCCGCATGTCCTTCGTCAGGGCCGACAGCTGGTCCAGCATGACCATCGCGTCGGTCAGCTCGTCGTAGACGGCCCGGAGCTCGTCGAGCATCTCCCGCAGCGGACCGGACGCGTCGGGCCGATCCGGCAGCCCACCGAGGCTCTCCTCGAGCGCCGACATCTCTTCGGGCAGCAGGACGGTCATCAGTTCCTCGTACGTCCCCAGGTCGGCGTCGGCCAGCAGCCCGGCCATGTGGTCGGCGCCGCGGGCCGCAGCAACAGCCTTCGAGGCACCCTCGGAACGCAGCTGGTGCTCGAGGTCGACGGTCGCTTCGTAGAGCGACTGGATCGCGTCGTAGTTGGCCTGCATGAGCGGTCGTGACCGGACCGAGAGGTAGCCCCCGTCCGCGAGCGGTGTGACCGTGGCGAACACGTCGTAGCGGCTGCCATCGGCACTCAGGTTGTGGATGTAACCGACGAACGGCTTGCCCTGGAGCAACTCGTCCCACATCATCTTGAACACGCCGCCGGGCATCCCCGGATGCCTGATGATGTTGTGCGGCGACCCGATCAGCTGCTGGCGGTCGAAGTGCGACAGCCGGACAAACACCGAGTTCGCCTGGCGAATGACGCCGTTGTGGTCGGTGACCGAGAAGAAGAGATCCTCGACTCCCACCTCGTGCGTCGCACCGGTCGGTTCAACCATGGTCACTCCCCTCGCCGGCCGCACGGCCGCTTGACGTCGATCCCCACCACGATACCGCGGGGGATCCTCGGCCCCGGCGGGAGCCGTAGGGTGGTACGGACCACTTCTGACAAGCAGAGAACCCCGCACCACTGGGGTACGGGGTTCTTCGGCGAGGATCGCGTGCAGCAGCGGCGATCAGGCGTGCTTGCGCTGGTCGTCCACCTGGTCCGCGACATCGGAGAAGATCAGGGCCTTCATGTCCACCACGGTCGGGTGGTCACCATCGGTCCACAGCTCCTCAGCGGTCGGCACGGCAGCCCACTCGGGGGACGAATCCTCGCCGTAACTCCCGTGGCGAGAGATGGCGTAGACATCGGCCTCGTCGGCCAGCAGCTTGTGCAGCTCGGCCTGCGCCTTGGTGAGCTCGCGGCGCAGTCCGACCACCTCGTTGTCGCGCTCGGCGATGTCGTGGGCCAGCTCGCCCTTCAGCTTGCGCAGCATGGCGATCTCGGAGCGCAGCGAACGGATCTCGGCACCCAAGCCATCCACCCGCTCGGCGATCGCGCTGTTGCTTGACTCGAGCGAGTTGACGACGGCGATGTTGGACCGGCGCTCCCGCGACAGGGCGATGCCCTGCTCGCGGGCCAACTGTAGGTCACGGACGGCCGCTTCGCGGCGCTCGATGCGGGCCTCGCGCCACGCCAGCAGGACGCTGGCGATGGCCGTGAGCACGGCCAGTGCGACGCCTCCACGGACGATCCAGACGGTGCCGACGGCGAGGGCGGCAGCGGCGACACCGCCGGCGATGAGGACGCCGATGGTCAGTTTGCGGGCGGGGGAAGATCCGGCACCGGGGCCGGTGGCTGCACTACTCACGCCGCTAGCGTAGCCGCTGCCGATCCAGCCTTTGCTCGGGCGCGCCGTGAACGGGACACGAATCACATCCATGTGACTCGCCCGCCTCAGGTCGACCCGCCCTCGGAGTCGTCATCATCGTTGCCCGGCGCCACGCAGGCACGCTCCAGCGCATAGCCGGCGACGCTAAGCGCGGCACTGGCCAGGGCCGCCAGCCCCGAACCGACCACCCGGTCCATCGCCGCCGCGGCCTCGAGCCGCGGCAGGAAGCTGACACCGAACACGACGTAGCCGCCGAACACCGCCGCACCGACCAGGGCGGCGGACTTGCCCAGCACCAACGAGTACAGGCCCCGCTCCGGGCTGATCACCTCCCGGCGCACGTGCAGCGCCTGCCGCATGCGCCAGGCCATCAGGGCCAGCACCACCGCCGCGACCGCCAGCAGCGCCGGTGCGGTCCACGGCACGTGCATGGGCGTACGACCGGTGCCGGCGACCACCGGCCCGAGGATCCACCCGACGACACCACCGAACAGGGCGGCGACCACCAGCAGCCGCGGTGGGGTCGGCAGGACGCTCGGGGTGCCCCTCGGCTCGTCGGGCCTCTCCGGTTGGTCCTCGGGCGGCAGTTCGCGGCTCATTCGGCGATGGTCTCCTCGAGGCGACGCACCGTCCCGGTGTCCAGCCCGGCCAGAAGGTCACGCACCGCGCCACGGCCCGGGATGACTGCGTCCGGTTCGATGTCAGCCCAAGGTGCCAGGACGAAGGCCCGCTCGTGCGCCCGGGGGTGCGGCACCGTCAGCTCCGGCCGGTCGATGATCCGGTCGCCGTACACGATGATGTCGACATCGAGCGTACGAGGCCCCCAGTGCTCCTCGCGCGCCCGGTCGGCACCGTCCTCGATCGCGCCGATCCGGGCCAGCATGGCCTCGGCCGACTGGAGCGTCTCGGCCACGACGACGGCGTTGTAGAAGTCCGGGCTGTCCTCCGGGCCGCCGATCGCCTTGGTCTCGTACACCGGAGAGACCGCCACCAGCTCCAGCTGCGGAGTGGCCCGTAGCATGCTCACCGCCTGTTCCAGGTAATCCCAGCGATCACCGAGGTTGGAACCGATCGAGAAGACGACTTTGCGCAGCGGGCGCATGCTGATCGTGTCAGCGTTGATCTCGAAGGGCGTGGTGGGAGTGGACATATCCGTTCCTCTCGTTGTTACCAGGGGGCCGCGGATCAACCACCGGCCCCCGGTACAGGAACCGCTCCGCCGGCCGTGGGCAGCCTCACCCTGCGCGGGCGGGTCGGCGGACCCGAGTGATCGTCACGCTCGTGTCACCGAAGGGCACCGGGATCGGCGCCTGCGGCTTGTGGATGGTGACAGTCACCGCGCGGACCGGTGGGTGCCCCAGACACGTACGGGCAACCCGCTCGGCAAGCGCCTCGATCAGGTCCAGCGGATCACCGGCGATGTCGGCGTTGACCTGTTGGGCCAGGATGCCGTAGTCGACGGTGGTGGTCAGGTCGTCGGTGCGTCCGGCAGCCGACAGATCCAGTCCCAACGTAACATCGGCGACAAAGGTCTGGCCGTCGCGTTTTTCGTGGGGGAACACCCCGTGGTGTCCGGTCGCCGAGATCCCTGTCACCGTGATCCGGTCCAGGTCGGGAGGGAAGACGGCCATGTCAGAACCCCCCCTCCAGGAAAGTGCCGACCACCCGATCAGCCGCGGCATCCCGCGGGCCGTCGCCGCGCAGTGCGCCGACCACCGCGATCGCGTCGCGCTGGGCCCGCACCTCGTGCGTCCGTACCGCCCAGATGCCCCGTTCCGCCATCCACCCGGTGACGGCCGCGGTGGCAAAGTCACGTTCCTTCGGCGTGCTGGGGCGATGGTCGCGGGCCAGCACGTCTCCCAGGAAGCGCTTCCGGGACACGCCGATCAGCACCGGGTAACCGAGCGAGCCGAAGACGTCGACGTGTCTCAGCAACTCCCAGTCCTGCTCCCGGGTCTTGGCGAAGCCGATCCCCGGGTCCACGATGATGTCGTCCGCGGGGATGCCAGCGGCCAGCGCCTTGTCGACCTGCTCGACCATCTCGGCATGCACCTCGGCGACCACATCGGTGTACCCGGTCCGCCGATCCATCTCGGTCGAGTGCCCTCGCCAGTGCATCACCACGTACGCGACACCGGCCTGCGCCACGACCCCGAACATCTCCGGGTCGGCGAGCCCACCCGAGACGTCGTTGATGATCCTGGCGCCCACCGCGGCGGTCGCCCGCGCCACCGAGGCCCGCATGGTGTCGACCGACACGATCGCACCCTGGGCGGCGAGGGCCTCGACCACCGGAACGACCCGGCGCAGTTCCTCGTCCTCCGGGGTGCGCGCGATGCCCGGGCGGGTCGACTCGCCGCCGACGTCCAGCATGTCCGCCCCCTCGTCCAGCAACCGCAGCCCGTGGGCGATCGCGGCCTCCACCGTGGCATGGTCGCCGCCGTCGGAGAACGAGTCAGGAGTGACGTTGACGATCCCCATCACCTGCGTACGCGGGGCATGCGGGATGCGTGACATCAGTACCGGCGGCCCATCATCAGGCCCATCGCCTCGGCCCGGGTGGCCGGGTTGCGCAGCACCCCACGAACCGCGGAGGTGACCGTACGCGACCCCGGCTTGTGCACGCCCCGCATCGTCATGCACAGGTGCTCACAGTCGAAGACCACGATCACACCCCGCGGCTGCAGGTGGTAGACGAGGGCCTCGGCGACCTGGGTGGTCAGGCGTTCCTGGACCTGGGGGCGCCGGGCGTACACGTCAACGAGGCGGGCCAGCTTGGACAGACCGGTCACGTGGCCGTCGCCGCCGGGGATATAGCCGACATGGGCGACACCGGTGAACGGGACGAGGTGGTGCTCGCACATCGACCACACCTCGATGTCCTTGACCAGGACCAGTTCCTCGTGATTGATGTCGAACGTCGTGGCCAGCACGTCGGACGAGGACTCGTGCATCCCGGCGAAGACCTCGGCGTACATCCGGGCGACCCGCTCGGGGGTCTCCACGAGTCCGTCGCGGTCAGGGTCCTCCCCGACGCCCAGCAGGAGTTCCCGGACCGCAGCGGTGACCCGATCGTGATCGAACGGACGACGGGCCCGCCCCCACTCGGCCGGGTTGGCGTCAATCATCCGGTCGACCTCGAACTCAGCCACGCTCGTCCTTCTCCGGGGTGTTCGGCGTATCGGGGCCCTGGGGGTAGGGCTGGCCGTACGGGTTGTCATGTCTGCGCGGCGGGTCGCCGTAGCCGCGCTGCGGGGTGGGGTCCTGGCCCCACGGGGCGGGATCCGCACCCGGGGCGGTGGGCTGCCAGGGACCGCTGGGCTGCTGCGAGTCCGGCGAGGCAGGAGGCTGCGGCGCGGGCCAACTCGGGTCGACGCCCTGGGCGGGCTGACTCGGCTGCGGAACCTCGAAGCCGGAGGCCGGCTGCCCGTACGGGGACTGGCCGTACGGCGCCTGCCCATAAGGGGTCTGGCCGTACGAGGGCTGTCCGTACGCAGGCTGGCCGGAACCGTTCGGGGCGGCCGGAACCGACTGCTCAGGGCCGCCGGACGGGACCAGGGAAGGGGCCTCGGCCCGCTGCGGCGGGGTGATCGGGGGCAGGTCGGAGGGCTTGCGGGTATCCGAACCGGTCCAGGCGCCCCGCTGGGGGTGGCGCTTGAGCGGCAGGAAGATCTCCGCCACCTCCTGCCGGTTCAGCGTCTCCTTCTCGAACAGCTGACGGACCAGTTCGTCGAGGACCTCCCGGTTCTCCTCGAGGCAGTCGAACGCCTCCTGGTGCGCCTGGCCCACGAGCTTGGCCACCTCGGAGTCGACGATCCCGGCAACCTCCTCGGAGTAGTCGCGCTGGGAACCGAAGTCGCGACCGAGGAACGGCTCGGCGTCACCGGTGCCGAGCTTCATCGCCCCGATCCGCTCGGACATGCCGTACTCGGTCACCATCGCCCGGGCGGTCTTGGTGGCCTTCTCGATGTCGTTCGAGGCGCCGGTGGACGGGTCGTGGAAGACCAGTTCCTCGGCGGCCCGACCGCCCATCATGTAGGCGAGCTGGTCGAGGAGCTGGCCACGGGTCTGGGAGTACTTGTCCGCGTCCGGCATCACCATGGTGTAGCCGAGGGCCCGGCCGCGGGGCAGGATCGTCACCTTCTGCACCGGGTCAGTGCCCGGCATCGCCGCAGCGACCAGGGCGTGGCCACCCTCGTGGTAGGCGGTGACGAGGCGCTCGTGCTCGTTCATCAGGCGGGTCCGCTTCTGCGGGCCCGCGATCACCCGGTCGATCGCCTCGTCGAGCGCTCGGTTGGTGATCAGGCCGGCATTGTTGCGGGCGGTCAGCAGGGCGGCTTCGTTCAGCACGTTGGCCAGGTCGGCACCGGTGAACCCGGGCGTACGCCGGGCGACGGTCGACAGGTCGACGTCCGGGGCGATCGGCTTGCCGGCGGCATGGACCTTCAGGATCTGCTCGCGGCCGTGCATGTCGGGCGCCTCGACCGAGATCTGCCGGTCGAAGCGTCCGGGGCGCAACAGCGCCGGGTCGAGCACGTCGGGACGGTTGGTCGCGGCGATCAGGATCACCCCGCCGTGGACGTCGAACCCGTCCATCTCGACCAGCAGCTGGTTCAGCGTCTGCTCGCGCTCGTCGTGGCCACCACCCATGCCCGCGCCACGATGGCGGCCGACCGCGTCGATCTCGTCGATGAAGACGATGGCCGGGGCGTTGTCCTTGGCCTGGTCGAACAGGTCACGGACGCGCGAGGCGCCGACACCGACGAACATCTCCACGAAGTCCGAGCCGGAGATCGAGAAGAACGGCACGCCCGCCTCGCCGGCGACCGCCCGGGCGAGGAGGGTCTTGCCCGTGCCGGGTGGCCCGTAGAGCAGGACGCCCTTGGGGATCTTGGCGCCGACACGCTGGAACTTGGCCGGCTCGGCGAGGAACTCCTTGATCTCCTGCAGCTCCTCGATCGCCTCCTCACAGCCGGCGACGTCGGCGAACGTGGTCTTCGGAGTGTCCTTGCTCATCACCTTGGCCCGGGACTTGCCGAACTTCATCACCTGGGAGCCGCCGCCCTGCATCATGTTGAGCAGGAAGACGAACACCACGATCAGCAGGATGAACGGGATCAGGGTCGACAGCAACGAGGTCAGGAAGCTCGGCCGGGGGTTCTCCGCCCGCCACGACTCCAGCGTCCCCTCCTGGGTGCGCTCGTTCAGCCGCTGAACGATCTGCTCGTCCTGGTTGCCGACCCAGTACGTGCGGTACTTGGTCTGCGCGTCGTCCGCCATGGTGATGAGGATCTGTTGCTCGCCATCCTTCATGGTGACCTCACGGATCTTTTCATCCCCGTTGAGGATCTGGACGATCTTGGAGGTCGGCTCCTGGGTGTACCCAGACGTCTGCCCCGCGAACTGGCCCATGAGGACCAATGCGATGAGCACGATGACCACCCAGATCAGGGGACCACGGAAGATTCGCTGCACAGTTGTTTCCTGCCTCAGGCTATGGACGAGCGTTTTGACTCTACCCTGCCCAGCCAACATCCCACAGTTGCGGTCGATGCGGCGATCCGTGCAGCGGCGCGGACCAGGCGGGGACGGAAGGTCAGCTGTAGACCTCGGGCTTGATCACCGCGAGGCCCTTGAGCCCCCGGTAGCGGCCGTCGTAGTCGAGCCCGTAGCCCACGACGAACTCGTTGGGGATGTCGTAGCCGATGTACCGGCACTCGATGTCGGCCTTGATCGCCTCCGGCTTCCGGAACATCGCCGCGACCTCCAGGCTGGCGGGCTGGCGCGAGGACAGGTTCGACAGCAGCCAGCTCAGCGTGAGCCCGGTGTCGATGATGTCCTCGACCACCAACACGTGCCGGTCGTGGATATCGACCGACAGGTCCTTGAGGAACCGGACGACTCCCGAGGACTTCGTGCCCGAACCGTACGAGGACACGGCCATCCAGTCCATCTCGCAGTCGATCGTCAGCTCCCGACACAGGTCGGCCATGATCATCACCGCCCCGTTCAGCACCCCGACGAGCAGCGGTTTCTTGTCCGCATAGTCCGCGTCGATCTGCTCGGCCAAGGCGACGACCCGCTCCTGGATCTGTTCGGGCGTGTACAAGACGGCGGCCAGGTCACCTGCAATAGCGTCAGCATCCACGCCCCCAAGCTTCACACATCTGCCCCCGAACGTCATGCGGCGGGGGCGACGACGAGCCGGCCGTCCCGACGAACGACCCGCGAACCGGGGACGTCGACGCCCTTCTGGCCCCGCCAATCGGTGACCAACGCGCAGACCGCCGACACGTGCACCGCCCCAGGCTCGGGCACGCCGCTGCGGACCAGCCAGCGGCGGACGACCCTGGTGCGCAGCGCCTCGGGCAGGAAGGCGAGCTCGGCGCAGTCGAGCCCATCCGGGGGCACCACGGCGTCCTCCTCGGCGGCCTCCGCCAAGGCATCCAGGAAGTCCGCATCGACCCGGGCCAGCGCCGCGGTCCGGGCCAGTGCCGCCGCCACCGCCCCGCTCCCCCCGAAGGCCTCCTCCAGCACCGGCAGCACCCGGCGGCGGATCCGGACCCGGGCGTAGCGCTCGTCGTCGTTGTGCGGGTCGTCCCACCAGTCCAGGTCGTTCTCGGTGCAGCAGGCGCGCAGCGCCGCCCGGTCCAGGGCCAGCAGCGGCCGGACGTACGGTGCCCGGCGCGGCGCCATGCCGGCCAACGAGCGCAGCCCCGAGCCACGGACGACACCGAGCAGGACGGTCTCGGCCTGGTCGTCCCGGGTGTGCGCCAACAGCACCTCGGTCCCCTCCGGGGCCCCACCGACCTCCTGCTCGAAGGCCTGGTACCGGGAGGTCCGAGCGGCGGACTCCACCCCGTGCTGTCGGGTCAGGGCAGGATCGACCACGACCCGTACGATCCGTACGGCCTCGGGACGGTAGCCCAGGTCCACGAGTTGGCCGGCGGCCCGCGCCGCCACCGCATCGGAGCCCTCCTGCAGCCCGTGATCGACGACCACGGCACCGAGCCGGTCCAGGGTGCCGGCCCGGCGACAGACCTCGTACGCCCCGACGGCCAGGGCCAGCGAGTCCGAGCCGCCGGAGCACCCGACGAGCCAGGCGCCGCCCGGCTCCCGTTCGGGGTCCTGCCAGGCGGCCTGGACCGCCCGCACGACGGGGAGGGTGGCCGGACCGAGAGCGCGCCTGGCCATCAGCGGCGCCCGACCCTCGCGACCCACGTGGCGGGGTGGCGCAGTTCGTCGAGGTCGGGCAGCGTCCGAGGCTCGTCGAAGACGCGGTTGAAGCCGTCGACGCCGACCGTGGCCTGAACCGCGCGGCAGAAGTCCGCGCCCTCGCGGTACTGCTGCAGCTTCTTCTCCATGCCGAGCAGCCGGCCCAGGATCCGCGCCAGTCCCGGCTTGCCCTCGCGACGCTTGTCGAAGCGGGCCCGGATCGTCCGCAGGGTCGGGATGACCTGGGGGCCCACCTGGTCCATCACGACATCGGCGTGGCCCTCGACCACGCTCATCATCGCGGTGATCCCATCGGTCGCCCGGTCGGCCTCGTCTCCTCTCGCAGTCATGGCGGTGCGGACCAGGTCGGCGAGGTGGCCGGCCAGCCAGGGCGCCTGCTGGTACTGCACCCGGTGGGTCTCCTCGTGCAGGCAGACCCACAGCCGGAAGTCGGCCGGGACCAGCCCGAGCTTGTGGCCGATGCCGTGGATGTTCGGTGCGACCAGCAGCAGCCGACCCTGGCCGGACTCGTCCCGCAGGCCGTGGAACACGTCGAATTGCCCGAGCACCCGTGGGGCCAGCACCGCGAGCACCGTCCCGACCATGGCGCCGGCCGATCCCTCACGTACGGCGCCGACCCGTCGGCCCAGCCCGGAGGTGCGGAAGGGTCCGGTGGTCGGTTCGGCCAGGTCGGCCAGCACCGGGGCAAGGCTGTCGAGGTTGCCGCGAATCCACGACTGGCGGTCCACCACCAGTGTCGGCCGGTCCCCCGGCGGGTCCATCCGGGTCAGCTCCCGCACGTGGCCCTGAGCCTGTCGCGAGGCCGCCCGGAGGTCGGCGACGACCGTCGCTGCCTCGTGGGGTGCCGGGACCGGACCCGGTGGGACAAGCCGTACGGCGGTCGTGGCAGCGGTTTCCCAGGAGACCCGGGGCACAGAGCTCATGGTCCCGAGGCTAGTCGGTACCGCCCCCGGCCGGCTCGGTCCGGTCAGGCGACCGTGAACGTCGCGGCGGACGGGGTGTCCTCGCTGGAGGTCCCGACGAGAACGGTGTAGTCGCCGGGCGGGGTGACGAAGGCGTGCTGCGCGACGTCCCAGACCGACAGCGGATGGTTGGTCGCCGCCGGATCGACGAGGATCTCGACGTCCTCGGAGACACCGGGCCCGACCGTCGCCTTGGCGAAGCCGACCAGGCGCTTGGGCGGGCGGCCCAGCTCGGCGGGCAGGCCGACGTAGACCTGCACGACCTCCGCACCCGCGACCGCCCCGGTGTTGGTGACCGTCGCGCGGACCATGATCGGGTCGGTGCCCGGCCGGTCCCCCGGCTCGATGCTGACATCGGACAGCTCGAAGGTGGTGTACGACAGGCCGAAGCCGAACGGGAACAGTGGATCGATCCGGTGCTGCTGGAACCAGCGGTAGCCGACCTCGTGGCGCTCGGTGTAGCGGATCGTCTCGAAGCCGTCCCCCTCGTCGACCCCGGGGAAGCGCTCCTCGTGGCCGTGGGCCAGCCCGTCCTCCTCGCGTCGCGGGTAGGTGGTCGGCACCTTGCCCGAGGGGTTGACGACGCCGAACAGGAGGTCGGCGACGACGTGGCCGTCCTCGGCGCCCTGGTTCCAGGCCTCGAGGACGGCCGGGACCTCGTCGATCCACGGCATGAGCACCGGGCTGGAGTCCTTCAGCACCACGATCGTCCTCGGATTGGCGGCAACGGCGGCCTCGACGATCCGGTCCTGCCCGTTCGGCATCACCAGGTCGGGGCGGTCCGCGCCCTCGGTCGCGATGATGCCGACCATGGCGACGACGACATCGGCCTCCCTGGCGGCGGCCTCGACCTGGTCCAGGTTGGACAGGTCATCGGCGATGACCAGCAGCTCGGCGGTGGCCGAGGCGCCCAGCTCGGCGAGCACGTCCCGCATCCCGGGCAGCGGGTCGACGGTGTACAGCGGATCGACCTTCGACGATCCGCCGCCGCCCTGGCAGGCGACCTCGGCGAAGCTGTGCTGGCCGACGATCAACACCTTGCCGCAGTCCTTCGACAGGGGCAGCGTGTGGTCCTCGTTCTTCAGCAGGATCGCGGTCTCGGCGCCGATCCGGCGGCTGACGGCACCATGGGCCCGGGCATCGATCTCACCGGGGGCGTACGGTCGCTCGAACTGCCCGAACCGGAACATCTGGGTGAAGCGACGCACCAGGGCCCGGTCGACCGTCTCGATCTCCAGACTGGTGTCCTCCAGGGCCGCGGAGACATTCTTCTCGTTGAACCACTTGGCGTCCGGCATCTCGTGGTCCAGGCCGGCGGTCAGCGAGGCGGAGCAGGACCGGGTCGACCAGAAGTCGGACTGCACGTAGCCCTCGAAGCCCCACTCCTCGCGCAACACGGTGTGCAGCGTGTAGCGGTTCTCGGAGGCGTACGTGCCGCGGACCCGGTTGTAGGCGGCCATGATCGCGGCGATGTCTGCGTCCTTGACCAGCATCTCGAAGGGCAGGAGGTAGAGCTCGCGCAGCACGTCCTCGTCGACCTCGACGTTGGTGCGGAAGCGCTCGTACTCCTGGTCGTTGACCACGTAGTGCTTGCCCATCGCGATCACGTCGTGGGACTGGATCGCCCTGGTGACCTCCACCCCCATCACGCCGGAGAGGTAGGGGTCCTCGGAGAAGTACTCGAAGTTGCGCCCGGCGATCGGCAGGCGGTGCAGGCAGACACCGGGGCCCTCCAGCACGTGCTGGCCCAACGTCGCCGTCTCCGAGCCGATCACGTCGCCGTACGCGTAGGCCAGCTTCGGGTCGAAGCCGGCGGCCACACCGATCGACATCGGTAGCGCGGTCGCCTTCGGCGACGGGTAGCCGTCCCCCATGCCGACACCGACCGGGCCGTTGGTGATCCGGAACCGCGGAATGCCGAGCTCGTCCAGCTCCTTGACGTGCCGCTCGATCCGGATCTGGGCGGTGAGCTGCTCCATCTCCTCGGCCGTGGCGGCCCGGTTGGAGACGGCGTAGATGTTGATGGTCTCCATCCCGCCGTGCAGCTGGGCGATCTTCTGCTCCAGGTCCATCGCGGCGACGAGTGCCTCGGCCCGTTCCCGGGGGCTCTTCGCGGTGTCGGTCCAGGGCTGGTCGGTGACGGTCATACAAGGTCCTCTCTCATGGGCGTACGCGTGGGATGGACGTACGCGCCAGCGGCCGTACGTGTGGGATGGACGTCAGTGGGAGGGCTTGGTGTGGCCCGGCAGGGAGGTCCAGCGCTTCCGCAGCAGGTGGGCGACGGCCTTGGGGCGACGGTCGCGGGTGAAGGCGCCCTTCTTGTTGCCGTCCAGGCGCATGATCCCGGCGGAGGTCTGGAAGTCGGCGAAGTTCCACATGTGCTCACCGGCCACCTGCGGGAACTCGTCGAAGACGCGCAGTGTCGCCTCCATCAGGTCGTGCTGGTACTCCTCGGTCCACATGGTCCCCATCAGCCCGTGCTGGCCGGCCATGGTGTCGGCACCGAACTCGGTGAAGATGATCGGCTTGTCCTCCAGCTCGATCCACCTGCGGATCTCGGCGCGCAGGTCGTGCATGGCGTTCGGGATGTCGCCGGAGTTGACGTACCAGCCGTAGTAGCGGTTGATCATCACCACGTCGGCGAGCTCGGTCACCTTGCACTTGCCGGCCGGGGCCAGCATCACGTTCACGAAACCGACCGGGCGGGTGGGATCGGCCTCGCGGGCAACGTCGAACAGCGGGCGGAAGTAGTCCTGGGCACCCTGGGTCTCGGACTCCGGCTCGTTCGCAATCGACCACAGCACCACCGACGGGCGGTTCTTGTCCCGGGAGATCAACTCGCGGATCTCCTGGGCGTGCTGGGCCTGGCCGGCGTCGCCGATCCGGTCGGGCCGGAAGGTCACCGACTCCCCCTCGGCGGAGGCCTGGAAGATGCCGCCGGTGATGCCGAGGTTGAGGCCGACGGCGGGGGTCTCGTCGATCACCACGATGCCGTGGGAATCGGCGTAGTCCATGTTCTCCTCGCTGTACGGGTAGTGGGAGGTGCGGTAGGAGTTCGCGCCGATCCACGCGAGGAGGTTGAAGTCGTGCACCATCGAGGCGTCGTGCTGGCCCTTGCCGAAGACGTGGTGGTCCTCGTGCATGCCGAAGCCCCGGAAGTAGAACGGTACGTCGTTGATCAGGAACTTGCTGCCGGCCACGCGTACGGTCCGGACACCGAACTTCTGGGCGTACTGGTCGACGACCTCGCCGCCCTGCCGGACCGTGACCAGCAGGTCATACTGGTAGCCGACCCCGGGCTGCCACAGGGTGACCTCGGGGATCTCGACGCGGCCGGCGGCGCCGTCGGCCGCAGCGACCTCGGTGCCGTTGGCGTCCAGGACGGTGACCGCCACCGCGCTCTCCTCGGCAACGCCCTCGCCTGCGACGACGACCTCGTAGTCGACCAGCCCGGTACGGCCGTCATAGTCGGTGCGGATGGTCACGTCGTCGACGTACGACGTGCCGGTGGCGTACAGGTAGACCGGACGGTGCAGGCCGGCGTAGTTGAAGAAGTCCTGGAAGTACTTCTGCCGGGTCCCGTTCGGGGTCCGGTCGAACCAGCCGGGCGGGATGGTGGTCCAGTCGAGCCGGTTGTCGACGGCCGCGGTGATCCGGAGCTGTTCACCGGGCCGGACCAGTGCGGTGACATCGGCCTCGAACGGCAGGTAGCCGCCCTTGTGCCGCATCACCTCGGTGTCGTTGACCCAAACCGTGGCCGCGTGGGTGGCGGAGCCGAACCGGAGCACGACCCGGCGGCCGGCCCAGCCCCTCGGGACGTACGTCGTGGTCTGGTACCAGACCTCCCCGACGTAGTTGTAGAGCGCCTGGTCCGCGGTGATCTCGTTGTAGCTGGCCGGTACGGGCATGTCGATGGCCCGGGCGAGGGCTCCGGCATACCACTGCTGGTCGCGGCCGACCCCCTCGGGGTCGGTGCTGAACCTCCACAGTCCGACCAGGGACTTCAGTTCGCGGGTGGCGTTCTCCTGGGGACGCAGCATGCGGGGCTCCTCGACGTCGTGGGGCGTTGTGGGTGTGGGCACTACTCTGCCGAACGCCTCCGGGAGGGGGCACGGACTTGCCGGAAGTTGGCCCGCGACCGGCCCGGTCCTGCTTCGCCCGCCTCAGCTCGTGGCGACCGCCGTCGCCGCCCGGTCCAGCCAGGCCCGGGCTGCGTCGTCACTGTTGGCGTCATTGACCACGAACGCGTAGACCACCACGGCCCCGGACGCAGTGACCGCATAGCCGGCGAGGGCACTGGTGCCCCGCAACGTGCCTGTCTTGGCACGCACCTGGCCGCGGCCCGCTGCCGCCTCGGCGGACGTGAAACGTGATTCCAGGGTGCCGGTCGCCCCACCCACGGGCAGGCCGGTGAGCACCGGCCGGAGACGTACGTCCTCGACCGCGGCGGAGACTGCGGCGGCCAGCATCGCCGGGGTGACCAGGTTGGAGCGGGACAACCCCGATCCGTCGCGCAGGGTCGCGGCGTCGTCCCAGGCCCCCCGCTCGCGCAGCACCAGGGCGGTGCCGGCCGCGCCACCCTCGAATGATCCGCCGGTCCCGGCGGCCACTCCGACCTGGTGCGCGACGACCTCGGCAGCGTCGTTGTCGGACTCGACCAGCAGCTCCTCGACGATCGCGCCGAGCGGGGCCGAGGCGAGGCTCGCCAGTTCCCGGGCGTCCGCCGTGGCCGGCTCACCCAGGGCCGACTGCACGGGTACGGCGATGCCGTTGCCCGTCAGGGCGTCGACGAAGACCTGCACGGCGTCCGCTTCCGGCGCGCTGGTCCGCGGTCCGGGGCTGGTGCCGGCCAGTCGTCCCTGGTCCACTGCCAGCGCAGAGACCGGGCTGGCCTGGTCGGCGTACAAGGCCGGCCAGTCCGGGTGTCGCTGGGGGCCTTCGAACAGGGAGGCATCGCCGTGCACCGTGACCGTCGTGACGCCGTCCGCCCGGAGCTGGCGCGCGGTCGCGGCGGCGAGGTCGGCCAGATCGGATCGACTGAGGTAGGGGTCACCGCCGCCGACCAGCACCACGGTGCCCGCCTCGGGACTGACCGCCCGGGTGGTGAACACGTGGTCGGGCCCGAGCAGGTCCAGGGCGGCGACCGCGGTGAGGACCTTCATCGTGGAGGCCGGCAGGACCGGCCGGGCGGCGTTCCCGTCGTACAGGACGGCGTCGGAGGCCGGGTGGATGACGCTCCCTGACCGCGTCCCGCTGAGGTCACCGACCGGCACGGCCTCGATCGCTGCGGCCAGCGCGGCGGGGTCGGGGGCCGGCCCGTCCGCGGCGACCGCCGGCAGGGCCGTGGTGAGGTCGGTCGGCAGGGGCGCGGCGATCGTGGTCCGGGCCTGCGGGTCGACGCCGGCCGGCGGGCCCGCCGCGGAACCGCCCGCGATCGCCGGCCCGACAACGGCCTCGGTGGCGACCAGCGCCAGGGCGGCAGCGGTCACGACCGCGGCGGCGGTGGAGAGGACGGGACCGCCGCGGCGTCGACCGTCCGGGCGACGGACGAATCCACGCATAGGCACACTCCTCACCTCGGTGGCCCCAGTTGGGTACTCTCGGCCTGACCGGTACGCACAAATCATAGGGAGAGCCAAGGTGACTGACGATTACCGCGTGTCTGGTGGTTCGGCGACGCAGCCCAGCGGGCTGGAGTTCTACGTGACCATCGAGATCCCCAAGGGCACGAAGAACAAGTACGAGATGGACCACCACACCGGTCGCATCGTCCTGGACCGCACGCTGTTCACGGCGACCCAGTACCCGTCGGACTACGGCTTCATCGAGACCACCCTTGGCCAGGACGGCGACCCGCTGGACGCGATGGTGCTGGTGCCCGAGCCGACCTTCCCCGGCTGCCTGATCAAGTGTCGCGCGATCGGGATGTTCCGGATGCGTGACGAGGCCGGCGGCGACGACAAGGTGTTGTGCGTGCCCGTCGCGGACCACCGCCGCGACCACCTGCAGGACCTCGAGGACATCCCCGAGTTCCAACTGCTCGAGATCGAGCACTTCTTCACCGTCTACAAGGACCTCGAGCCCGGCAAGTCCGTCGAGGGTGCCACCTGGGCGTCCCGCGACGACGCCGAGGTCGAGATCCGCGCCTCGATCGAGCGTGCCCGCGGCACCGACTTCGAGCAGCTCCAGGTCAACCACTACTGATCAGTCGGTCCTCCTTGTCAGTGGTGAGATCAAGCGCCGCCAGGCCGGGTTGCCTGGCGGCGCTCGTTCGTTGTCATCCGGCCTGACCGCCCCGGCGCGTGGTTCGCGGGTCAGGCCCCGAGCCCCAGCCACAGGCCGATCAGCGCTGCCAGGACGCCCGCGACGAGCACCCCGAGTGCGTTCGCCGCGGCCAGCCAGTACTGCCGGGCCATCACCAGGCGCACGGTCTCCACACTGGTCGTGCTGAACGTGGTGTAGCCGCCGAGCAGCCCGGTGCTCAACAAAGTGGCCCCTTCCGGCGGCAACAGGGGCCCCAACGCCAGGCCGGTCACGATGCCGAGGGCGAACGAGCCGCTGATGTTGATCACCGCGGTGCCGAGCGGGAACCGGGTCCGCACCACGGCGCGCAGCCCGTCGTCCACCACGAACCGCAGCGCGGCCCCCACCCCGCCGGCCGCGCAGGTGGCCAGGAACAGCAGTGGGCTCATCGTGGCCCCCGGCGCAGCAGCCCAGCGGCCAGGCCGATCCCTGCGGCAGCGGCGAGCAGGCCCAACACGACGCTGCCCACGGCGTACGCCACGGCGACCGGGGCGTGGCCGGCAGCGGCCAGCTCGACCGTCCCGACCACCAGCGTGCTGTAGGTCGTATAACCGCCGAGGAAACCGGTGCCAGTGAGCAGTCGCAGGTCGCGGCGCGGCCCAGCGTCCGGACCGGTGCGGACCAGCCACTCCAACAGCACGCCCAGCAGGAGGGCGCCGGTCAAATTCACCGCGAACACGGCCAGCGGCCAGTCCCCGGTGCCGGGCAGCGCCAGCACCAGCCCCTGCCGGGCGGCGGTCCCCAACGTCCCCCCGAGCGTCACCAACCCGACCGACCGCCACCGCAGGGGCGCCTGCCCCGGCGACGGTGTCCGGCCCACGGAAGCGGACCGGGGCGGAAGCGACATGACCGGCACACTACTCCGGGCAATACTCGACCGCAGCCGGGGCGGACCGGCCCGCCCCGGCCGACCGCGCGTGGGATCATGGCAGTCATGCGTCTGCTCATGCTCACCCACCCCGGCGCCAACCGTGTCTACGCCACCCACGCCACGAAGCTCGCCGCGGCAGAGCTGGCCGTGTGCGCACCAGGGGCGACCGAAGTCGAGCCCCGCACCGTGGCCGGGGTCGCCTACCTCGGCTTCCAGACCGCGGCCCTGGAGGGAACCGACGAGGAGCGTACGGTCGCGCTGCGGCAGATCGCCCGGCAGTCCACGTTCCTGGCGCTGTTCGAGGAGACTGCCGAGGGGCTGCTCCGGCCGATCGAGGTCGCCGACCCGGACGATTTCCCCGACGACCTGACATCGATCCCCAAGTACCCGGGCAAGACCAACGAGCAGTTCACCCGGCTGCTGCTCAACGTGACGCTGGCCGCGGTGGAGCGCCCGCTGACCGAGAAGTCCACGGTCCTGGACCCGCTGGCCGGTCGCGGCACCACCCTGACGACGGCTTGGACGGCCGGGCTGAACGCCGCCGGCGTCGAGGTCGACGAGAAGGCCGTGGAACAGATGGCGGCGTTCCTGAAGACCTACCTGCGCCGCGGCCACTACAAGCACACCGCAGCCATGGTCCCGGTCCGCCGCGAGGGCAAGAGCCTGGGCCGCAAGTTCGAGGCCACGGCGCACCTGGGCGATCGGGACCTCACGATGGGGGTGTTCACCGGCGACACCCGCTCCTCGGCCAAGCTGTGGGGCAAGAAGCACTTCGACGCCATTGTGACCGACGCGCCGTACGGCGTGGTCCACGGTTCCCGCTCCGACGTGGTCGGCACCACCGGGAAGCGGGACCGCTCCCCGGCCGGCCTGCTCAAGGGTTCGATCGGCGTGTGGGCGCACCAACTCAAGGTCGGTGGCGCCCTCGGCCTGTCCTGGAACACCCACGGCCTGAAGCGTGACGACCTGGTCGCCATGGTCGAGGAGGCCGGCCTGGTGGTGAAGGACGATGGCCCGTGGCGGGGATTCGAGCACCGGGTCGACTCCTCGATCCAGCGCGACCTGCTGGTGGCGGTGAAACCGGCAACGCCATCACCGGTGGCCGAGGCCGACGACTAGGCTTGGGGGCATGGAGCAGCGCCCGGCCGGTGCCACCGAGGACGAGCACGTCCTGTACCTCATGCGTCATGCCAAGGCGGAGGTTCTCCGCCCCGGCGAGGATGACTCCCAACGACAGCTGATCGACCGCGGACGCCGGCAGGCGCGCTGCGTCGGCGATTGGCTGGCCGAGAAGGGGGCACGGATCGATCGCGTCCTGTGCTCGGAGGCCGTGCGCGCGCGCCAGACGTTGGAGCACCTGGACCTCAGCGCGCCCACCGACTTCACCTGGGACCTCTACAACGCGGGGGCGGAGCGGATCCTGGACCAGCTGCACGAGGTGGACGAGAGCGTCGGCACGGTCCTGGTCGTGGCCCATGCCCCCGGGATCCCCGCGCTGACCTGGGACCTGGCCGAGCCGATCATCTCCGACCAGGACGCCAAGGCGACCATCGCCCACCACTTCCCGCCCTCGACCACCGTCCGACTCGAGTTCCTCGGCCGGTGGCGGGACCTGGACCTGGACACCGCCCGGCTCACGCACACCCGGATCTGCGACGTGGCCTGAGTGTTGCTGGTGCCAGATGTTGTGATGCGGGCGACGCTGGGCCACGCTGTACCGAAGGGCAATTTGATTGAATATTGAACCAATTGGTAGCATTCTCCCATGATCGATCGCATGCCCGTCCTGTTCCTCAGCCACGGCGCCCCGCCGCTCGCCGACGACCCCCACTGGCCCGGCCAGCTCAACGCCTGGGCCCGCACCCTTCCCGTGCCGGAATCGATCCTGATGATCTCCGCACATTGGGAGCAGGCCCCGATCACGGTCTCCTCGACGATCGGCGCCCCGCTGGTCTACGACTTCTGGGGATTCCCGGAGAAGTACTACCAGGTGACGTACGACGCGCCGGTGGCCCCGCAGCTCGCCGAGGATATCGGCTGGCTCCTCGACCCACGCACGCCCATCCACGTGGACCAGGAGCGCGGCTTGGACCACGGCGCGTACGTCCCGCTGGTCGAGATGTACCCGAAGGCCGACATCCCGGTGCTGCAGCTGTCGCTGCCGACCCTCGATCCCCGGCGACTGTTCACGATCGGTGAGCAGCTCGCACCGCTGCGCGACGAAGGCGTGCTCATCATCGGGTCCGGCTTCACCACCCACAACCTGCGCGCGATGACGTCGACCGTGGACGGGACGCCCCATCCGCAACTGGCCGCCTTCGACGCCTGGGCCGCCGACGTGGTCACCCGGGGAGACGTCGACGCGGTCCTCGACTTCGCCGCCAGGGTCCCGGAGGCCCGGGCCGCCCATCCGCGGACCGAGCACTGGGCGCCGATCCACGCCGTGCTGGGGGCAGCCAGCCGTACCGGTGACGAGAAGGGCACCACCGCCATCGACGGCTCCTGGATCGGCCTGTCCAAGCGGTCCTGGACCTTCGGTTGACCTTCGGGGGGACCGGGAGTGGGCCGGTCGGTCAAGGTGTACTGACGCCGGTCGGTCAGGTGTACTGACGGGCCCACCAGGCCCGCCAGTGCAGCTCCTGGGCGTGCTGGTAGTACTCGAGGAGGCGTTCGGTGGCTGCCCGCCATCCCCACTTCTCGGTCTCGGCCCGACCCGCCGCCGCGAACCGCTGGCGGAGCTCCGGATCGTTGACGAGCAGCATGATGTTGTCGGCGAGCTCGTCCGCGTCGCCGGGCTCGAAGAGGAAGCCGTTTTCCCCGTCTGCGATGACGTCGGGGATGCCGCCGGCCCGGGCGCCGATCACCGGGACCCCGCTGGCCATCGACTCCAGGGCGACCAGCCCCAGCGTCTCGGTCGTCGACGGAAAGGCGAACACGTCGGCCGAGGCGTAGGCGGCGGCGAGGTCATCACCGCTCAGGTATCCGGTGAACACGGTCGGAGTGCCGGCGAAGTCCTTCTGGAGCTGTTCCCGCGCGGGACCCGATCCCACGATGGCGAGGCGTACGCCGGGCATCCGGTCCATCGCCCGACGCAGCACGTCGAGCTTCTTCTCCACCGCGATCCGGCCCACGTACACCACCAACGGATCCTCGGGATGGCCATCGCTGAGGCGGGCCCGCATCTCGGTGGTGCACTTGTCCGGGTGGTACATCACGGTGTCGACGCCCTTGGGCCACAGCTTGACCCGTCGGATACCGATCCCCCGGGCCGCCTCGACCATCTGCGGGGACGTGCACAGGTTCATGTCGGCCAGGTTGTGCAACCCGCTGATGTAGCGCTTGGCGAAGCTCTGCAGGAACCCCAGGTCCATCGCCTCGGTGTACTTCGGCAGGTCCGTGTGGAAGGAGGCCAGCAACGGGATGTTGCGCCGCCTGCCGGACAGTATTCCGTAGGCCGCCAGCGCCACCGGGTTGACCGCGTGGACCACGTCCGGGGTGAACTCCTCGAGCGTACGGGCGATCCGCGGGGTCGGCATGCCGACATGGATCTCCGGGTACCAGGGCTTGAGCGGGGCCGAGCGGACGCGGACGACCGGATACCCGCAGAACTCGGTCAGATCGGTGCCCGGGGAGAAGATCACCACGTCCTGGTCGAGTGCCCGCAACTGCTCGATCGTCCGCACCAGTCGCGTCACCACGCCGTCGATCTTGGGCAGGAAGACCTCGGTGAAGATGGCTATGCGCACGACGCCCCCGCTCGCGTTCCGTCGACCGTCAGGCCTGCGTGGTGTCGTCCTCGTAACCGGCCGGCACGCCGGGCCGCTGGTTCTTGGTCCACAACGAGCGGGCCGGGATCTTGGAACGGTCGGCGCGGTCGGCGTACTTGCGGGCCACCTCGGTGACCTCCAGCAGCAGGCCGTCGTCAAGCGTGATCGGCTCCCATCCGTACGACAGGAAGGTGTCGTGGGTGACGAGCAGGTCGTTCTCCTGGTCCTCCTTGCGGGGGTCCGGCACGCAGGCGAGCTCGGCACCGGTCATGTCGGCGATCTTCTTCGCCAGGTCCCGCACCCGCAGTGTCTCGGCCTGCTGGTTGAGGATCTTGACCCGCTCGCCCTGGGCGGGCGGGTTGTCCAGGGCCATCCCGACGCACTTGGTGGTGTCGACGATGTGAATGAACGCGCGGGTCTGGCCGCCGGTGCCGTGCACGGTCATCGGGTAGCCGACCGCTGCCTGCATCAGGAAGCGGTTGAGCACCGTGCCGTAGTCACCGTCGTAGTCGAAGCGGTTGACCAGGCGCGGATCCTGGAGGGTCTCGGGTGTGTTGGTGCCCCACACGATGCCCTGGTGCAGGTCGGTGATGCGCAGCCGGTCGTTCTTCACGTAGTAGGCGAAGAGGAGCTGGTCGAGGGTCTTGGTCATGTGGTAGATCGAGCCCGGGTTGGTCGGGTAGAGGATCTGCTGCTTGACCGGCTCGCCGCCGTCCTCGCGGGGGATCTCGATGTCGAGGTAGCCCTCGGGGATCTCCATGCCGGCAGTGCCGTAACCGTACACGCCCATCGTGCCGAGGTGAACGATGTGGATGTCCTGGCCGGACTCGACCACGGCCGCGAGCAGGTTGTGCGTCGCGTTGGTGTTGTTGTCGACCGTGTAGCGCTTGTGCCACGAGTCCTTCATGGAGTACGGCGCGGAGCGCTGCTCGGCGAAGTGGACCACAGCCTCCGGGCGCTCGGACTCGAGCAGCTGGAGGACGCCGGCGTAGTCCTGGGCGAGGTCGATGTTGCGGAAGCGGATGTCCTTGCCCGAAACCTCGTGCCACGCCGTCAGGCGGTCACCGATGGTGGCGATGGGAGTCAGCGAATCGGCCCCCAGTTCCTCGTCGATCGCCCGACGCGACAAGTTGTCGACGATCACGACCTCGTCACCGCGAGCGGACAGGTGCAGGGCGGTGGGCCAACCACAGAATCCGTCGCCACCCAGAACCAGAACTTTCACAACGCCTCCATGTGGGATGCCCGGCCACGGTCGCCGGCTGCTCGCACCACGATAACCCAGCCGACGGCCCGCCTCCTGCCGCGATCCAGCGGGGGGTGAACGGTCGGTGAACGCCAAGCGACACCTGCGGTGGCCCCTTGGCTCCGATGGCACCCGGCCGCGTACGTGACAGGATGAGGGGAGCACCCGTGACGCCAGAAGGAAGAAGTGGACGATGGCAGAACTCAAGGACCAGCTCCGGGCCGACATGAAGGCCGCGATGAAGGCGCACGACCAGCAGCGGCTTGGGGTGATCCGGATGGCGCTGGCCGCGATCATGAACGCGGAGGTGGAGGGCGAGGCCCACGAGCTGACCACCGAGCAGGAGCAGAAGTTGGTCACCAAGGAGGTCCGGCAGCGCCATGATTCCGCGGAGACGTACGCCCAGGGCGGCCGTCAGGACCTGGTGGACAAGGAGCTCGCCGAGGCGGAGATCCTGCAGGGCTACCTGCCCGCCCCGATGACCGCGGCCGATGTCGAGTCCCTGATCGACGCCGAGTTCGCGGCAATCGAGGCCCAGACCGGGGCCGCGCCGACGATGAAGCAGATGGGCACGATCATGAAGGCAGTGAACGCCAAGGTGGCCGGCCGTTTCGACGGCGGCGCCATCGCGGGAATGGTCAAGGATCGCCTGGCCAAACTGTGACAGATATCACGAAGTCCTGACGGATCCGCGGTGGGGACGGCCTCTGCCCACCTCTGACCGCCCTGTCGCCTGGGTGGGTGAGCCGAAGAATGTGCCTACCGCACGCAGACGCCAGTGGGCCCCGCCTGACGGGGCCCACTGGCGTTGCTGGATGCTGCTCACGGCCGGGAGTCGTAGACCACTCCTGGCCGGGGATCACCGATCACGTCACTGGCGGTGACCAGGGTGTAACCGTTGTTCTTCATATTCCGGATGATGTCCGGCACTGCCTCGACCGTTTCGGGGTACAGGTCGTGCATCAGCACGATGCCGCCGGGCTTGGCGCCATTGGTGGCGTTCCGGATCGTGGTCGCGGTGTCCAGGTGGTACCAGTCCGAGGTCTCGATGTTCCAGACCACCACGGCCATGCCCTCCTGGCCCGAGACCGAGACGACCGTCTGGTTGTACGCGCCGTGCGGCGGGCGCATCAGGGTCGGTCGCTCCCCGACCGTCGCCTCGATCGTGTTCGAGGTGCGGTTGAGCTGCGAGGCGATCTCCGAGGAGTCCACCTCGGTGAGCCGCGGGTGGTCCCAGGTGTGGTTCATCACCTCGTTGCCGTTCGCGTGGGCGCGCTGGGCCGTCGCCGGGTACCGCTCGATGTTCGACCCCATCGCGAAGAAGGTGGCCTGGACGTTCTGTGAGTCGAGGATGTCCAGCAGCCGGCTGGTGTGTTGGCTGGGCCCGTCGTCGAAGGTCAGGGCGACGCACCGCTGCACCGCACAGTCGATCACGCCCACGTCCGAGCGCCACTTGATCTTGCCGTTCTCGAACTCGGAGGTGCACAACGTGCCCCCGGCACCCGTACGACACTCCTCGTCGGAGACCGGGTAGCCGTAACGACCCCCTTCCCAGCCGGTCGAGCCCCACTTGCCGAGGATCGCGCCCTTCACCCAGTGCGTCCCCGAGTCCGGCGACCAGTAGACCGCGCCGCCCTGGAAGTTGTTCAGGCAGCCGCCACGGACCAAGCCACAGCGCTCGTCACTGGTCGGGTAGCCGAGGAAACCGGCCTCCCAGCCGGCCGAGCCCCACTTGCCGAGGATCGCGCCCTTGACGTAGTGCGCGTCGGTGGTGGGCGACCAGTAGATCGTGCCGTGCTCGAAGTTGCTCAGACAGCCCCCACCGACCAGGCCACACCGCTCGTCGCCGACCGGGTAGCCGAGCAGACCGGCCTCCCAGCCAGTCGAACCCCACTTGCCGAGGATCGAGCCCTTCACGTAGTGGGTGCCGGTGTTCGGGGACCAGTAGATCGTCCCGTTCTCGTAGTTCTGCAGGCAGCCGCCGCCGACCAGGCCACACCGCTCGTCACTGGTCGGGTACCCCAGCAGGCCACGCTCGAAGTCGGTCGCTCCCCACTTCTCCCGGATCGCCCCCGTCGAGACGTGCGCCCCGGTGTCGGGCGACCACACGATCGCCGCCCCGAACTCGAACATCTGGAAGCAGCCGCCGCGGACCAGTCCGCACACCTCGTCGGTCACCGGGTATCCCAGCGAGCCACGTTCGTAGCCGGTCGCTCCCCACTTCTCCCGGATCGCCCCCGTCGAGACGTGCGCCCCGGTGGCGGGTGACCACACGATCGCACTGTCGGGCCCGAACAGCTGGTAGCAGCCGCCGCGGACCCCGCCGCAGATCACCTCACTGGTCGGGGCGCCGAGCTGGGAGCGCACCGTCTCGTACTTCGCCGCAATCGCCGCCGCCCCCTCCGACGGCGCCGGCGACGGCGTGGCCGGCTGGGGCTCCTGGGCCGGCTCCGCCATCACCTCGACCTGCGGATCGGCCGGGACGGCCGGTTCCGGCTCGGTCGCGCCGGCGGGTGCCGGGACAGTTTCCTGCGGGGCGGGCATCTCCACGGCAGTGGACGGGACCGTCGTGGCGGTCGGTGACCCGAAGGGTGTTGGCTCGGCGCCGAAGGCGGCCAAGGCGCCCGGCAGGGCCATACTCGTGCCGAGCACGAGGGCCGTCAGGACTGCACCCGCCCGACGTCGGTTGGATGTCATGCGTTCCCCCTAGAAGCAACGGCCGCCTCGTTGCGGACGGTCTGTTCCTCGTCCCCATCACCGTACGGGTGATATGGGTCACTCTTGCATGGCTCGACCTGTGGGAGGTGGGGAAACGCCGGGGAGGGTGGGCTCCGGCGTCGATCGGTTCAGCGCCCCCACGGTCATGGGCCACTCACCTGCGTGAATAGACCGCCCCCGGTTGCGGATCACCGATCAGGTCGCTGACCGTGACCAGGGTGTAGCCGCGGGACTTCAGGTCGCTGAGGATGCCCGGCACCGCATCGACGGTGGTCGAATGGATGTCGTGCATCAGCACGATCGATCCGGAGCCTGAGTCATTCACCGCGCGCTGGCGGACGATCCCGGCATCGCGGTCCCTCCAGTCCAGGGTGTCGTTGCTCCAGAGGATCACCGACATGCCGCGCTGGCCTGCGAGCGACGTGACGGTCGAGTTGTAGGAGCCGTACGGCGGGCGCAGCTGGGTGGGCCATTCGCCGACTGTCGAGCCGATGGCGTCCGAGGTGCGATCCAGTTGCGAGGCGATACTGCCCGACCCCAGGGTGGTGAGCTGCGGGTGGTCCCAGGTGTGGTTCTGGATCTCGTTGCCGTTTGCGTGGGCACGCTGAACCGCCGACGGGTACCTGCCGACGTTCTGCCCGACGACGTAGAAGGTGGCCTGGACGTTCTGCGCATCCAGGCTGTCCAGCAGCCGGTTGGTGTACTGGCCCGGCCCGTCGTCGAAGGTCAGGGCGATACAGCGCTGCTCCGCACAGTCGATGACCCCCCCCGTCCGAACGCCACTTGATCTTGCCGTTCTCGAACTCGGAGGTGCACAGCGTGCCCCCGGCACCCGTACGACACTCCTCGTCGGAGACCGGGTAGCCGTAGCGGCCGCCCTCCCAACCGGTCGACCCCCACTTGCCGAGGATCGCGCCCTTGACGTAGTGGGTGCCGGTGTCCGGCGACCAATACATGGTGCCGTGCTCGAAGTTGCTCAGACAGCCCCCACCGACCAGGCCACACCGCTCGTCACCGGTCGGATAGCCCAGCAAGCCGGCCTCCCAACCGGTCCAGCCCCACTTCTCCAGGATCGCGCCCTTGACGTAGTGCGCTCCGCTGCCGGGCGACCAATAGATCGTGCCGTGCTCGAAGTTGCTCAGACAGCCCCCACCGACCAGGCCACACCGCTCGTCACCGGTCGGATAGCCCAGCAAGCCGGCCTCCCAACCGAACCAGCCCCAGTGCTCCAGGATCGCGCCCTTGACGTAGTGCGCTCCGGTGCCCGATGACCAGTAGATGATGCCGTGCTCGTAGCGCTGCAGGCAGCCGCCGTTCACCAGGCCACAGTCCACTGCGGAGGTCGCGGCGCCGAGCACGTCGGCCGAGGCAGCGGCCTTGTCGGCGATCGCCTGCTCCCCCGGCGAGCGGGCCGCCAAGGGCGTCGCGGCCTGTGATGCGGGAGCGGGGCTCGTCGGCTCGGCCGCGGACGCGAAGACACCGGAAAGACTCATCGTGGCACCGAGCAGTACTGCCGACAGGGCGGCGCCGATACGACGTCTGACGGATGACATGGTTCCCCCTTCGGGGCGCCGAGCCGTCGACCCTGACGGATCGGCATGGTTACCCCACCCCAAGTCAAGGGGAGTTCAAGGGGCTGCGCAAGGGCTTCGGAAGCGCGTCGGGTCACGTTTCGCTGTGGAGCCACCTACCGGGATCGAACCGGTGACCTACGCTTTACGAGAGCGTCGCTCTACCTACTGAGCTAAGGTGGCTGACCGCGGGTAGCCCCACGGACAAGCGACAACTATAGCGGCCGAAGCCGCGCAGCTCCAATCGCGGTGCGAGGTCCGATCAGCTGCGCGGACGCGACTCGTACGCGCGCCGGGCCGGGCAGACATCGGCCTGGGGGCAGCGGGTCACCTCACCGGTCCCGTCCATGCGTACGACGACCGAATCCGAGGGCACGGAGTGCCCGACCACCTTGCCCTCCCCTTCCGGGGTCTGCACGCGGGACCCGACCTTCGGTGCCTTCTTGACGAAGTCCTGGTACAACGGATGCTCGTACTTCAGGCAGCACATCAGCCGTCCACACGCCCCCTGGACCCGCAGGGGGTTGGACGGCAGGTCCTGGTCCTTGGCCAGGCGCATGCTCACCGGCTCGAACCTGGTCAAGTGGGTCGAGCAGCACAGGTCGCGCCCACAGTTGCCGATGCCACCGGTCAGGCGGGTCGCGTCGCGGGCCCCCACCTGGCGCAGGTCGATCCGGGCCTGCAGGGCCTTGGCGAGGTCACGTACGAGTTGGCGGAAGTCCACCCGGTTCGGCGCGGTGAAGTAGACCACGACCTCCCGTTGGTACTCCTGTTGGCGGTCCAGGTAGTCGATCCCCACGACCTTCATCGGCAGCCCGAGCTCGCGAACGAGTCGGTTGGCGACGATGCGGGCCTGCGCGCGGAACTTCCGGTTCGCCTCGTCGCGGGCCAGGTCGGCAGAGGAGGCCGGACCAAGGCAGGCAGGCAGGTGGCCGAAGTCGGAGTGCATCACGCCTTCCGGGGCCCACACGCACTGGGCGACCTCGGGGCCCTCGTCCGTCGGCACCAGGACGAAGTCGCCCACGCTGATGCGGTGCCCGGCCGGGTCCACGTAGTGGAGCTGACCGTGCTTCTCGAACGTGACCGCCATCACCTGCTGCATCAGGCCAGCCTAGTCGCTGATCAAGTCGGCCCCACCGGCTGCGCTGCGGAGTCGAGAACCGGCCGTGCTGCGAAACTTGTCCGTATGGACCCCACGAACGATCTTTGGTTCCAGATCGGTATCACCCCGGCGGGGGCACTCGGCGTCGTCATCGCCGCGACCGTCATCTACGTCGTGTTCACCGCCGTCATCGTCGTGTGGTGGCGCCACTGCACACCGCGAATTCGGCGTTCGCGTTCGCGCTGACCGTGGTGCTCGGTGGCGTCATGGGCCGCTCCATGCTCGGGGAGTCGCCCACGCTGGCCGGCGGGCTGGTCGCCGTGGGGACACTGCTGGTCCTGGAATTCGGGTTCACCCGGGTCCGCAGGTCCGCTGGCATCCTCCCCGGAGCCCGACGCGTGACCGGTGCCGTGGTGATGGTCGGCCGACA
>JBIQHF010000001.1:0-87511 GCA_044508675.1 Propionibacteriaceae bacterium
GGGCCTCACTCCCCTGCGACGGCCTTCTGCAGCTGCTCCACCCGATCCGTCCGCTCCCAGGTGAACTCCGGTAGCTCACGACCGAAGTGGCCGTACGCCGACGTGGCCTTGTAGATCGGCCGCTTCAGGTCCAGCTGGTCGACGATCGCGGCCGGCCGCAGGTCGAACACCTCGCGGATCGCCTTCAGCAGGGTCTCCTCCGAGACCGTGCCGGTGCCGAACATCTCCACGTACAGGCCGACCGGGTTGGCCCGGCCGATGGCGTACGACGCCTGGACCTCGCAGCGCCTGGCCAGGCCGGCAGCGACGATGTTCTTGGCGACCCAGCGCAGGGCGTACGCGGCGGAGCGGTCGACCTTCGACGGATCCTTGCCGGAGAAGGCGCCGCCGCCGTGGCGGGCCATGCCGCCGTACGTGTCGACGATGATCTTGCGCCCGGTCAGGCCGGCGTCGCCCATCGGGCCGCCGACGACGAACCGGCCGGTCGGGTTGACCAGCAGTGCCATCCGGTCGGTCGCCAGCCCTGCGCCGTACTCGGCCAGGACCGGGGCGACGACCTTGGTCCGGATGGTGTCGGTGAGCTCGTCGTTGGTGACGTCCTCGTCGTGCTGGGTCGACACCAGGATGGTGTGCACGGCGACCGGGGTGTCGCCGTCGTACGCGATGGTCACCTGAGTCTTGCCGTCGGGCCTCAGCCCGCGGGCGATGCCCTCCTTGCGGACCTTCGTCAGGCGCTCGGCCAGCCGGTGGGCCAGGAAGGCCGGAAGCGGCATCAGCGCCGGGGTCTCGTCCGTCGCGTAGCCGAACATCAGTCCCTGGTCGCCGGCACCCTGCAGGTCGTACGGGTCGTCATGGGTGCCCTCGGTGCGGTACTCCAGCGACTTGTCGACGCCCTGGGCGATGTCGGGCGACTGCTGGCCGATGGACACGATGACCCCGCACGAGGCGCCGTCGAAGCCGACCCGGGAGGAGGTGTAGCCGATCGACTGCAGCTCCTGGCGGATGATCGCGGGGATCTCGACGTACGCGCTGGTCGTCACCTCGCCCACCACGTGCACCAGGCCGGTGGTGGTGACCGTCTCGACGGCCACACGCGCCTGCGGGTCCTGCTCGAGCATCGCGTCCAGGATGGCATCGGAGATGCGGTCGCAGACCTTGTCCGGGTGGCCCTCGGTGACCGACTCGGACGTGAACAGGCGCATGTTGGTATAAGGCACGGTTCTGATCCTAGAGGTCGCCACCAATAGAGACCGGGTGGTCCGATGCTCGGTTGGGCCGCCTCACACCTCGATCGCCAGCAACTCCTTCAGGTGGGCGTCCACCTCGGCCAGGTAGGCCGGTTCGAACCCGAACAGCCCGAAGTGGCCCGCGATGGTGTGCAGCACCCGCAGCTCGCTGTTCGGGGTCAGCTGCTGTTCGTACTCGCAGTCCCGGGGCGGGAAGAACATGTCCTCGTCGTGAGGCATCACGAACACCTTGGCGGTGATGCGTCCCAGTGCCGCGGCGAGGTCTCCGTCGGTGTTGCGGGCCACGTCCCCGCGCTGCCACTTCCAGCCCTGGACCAGCAGCGAGTTCGGGTCCATGACAGTGAAGGTGGCCCGGAGGAATCGTTCCTCGAACTCCTCGAAGGTGTCCCAGCTGACGTCCGGCAGCTCGATCTCGCGCCACACCCCGGTCTTCCAGAACTCGGTCGACAGGCCGAGCACCGCCCAGATGTCGGCATGCCGGGCGAGCCCGTCGTGCACCTGGGTGTGGGAGGTGTACTCCCCGCCGTTCCAGCCCGGGTCGGAGGTGATCGCGTCCATCAGGGTCTTGGTGAACAGGAAGTCGTGCGGGGTGTTCTGTGCGGTGCCGGCGATCGGTGCGGCCCGCAGCACCTTGTCAGGGAAGCGCACCGCCCACTCCCAGGTCTGCTGGGCGCCCATCGACCCGCCCACGACCAGCGCCAGCCGGTCGATCCCGTAGACCTCGCGGAGCAGCCGTTCCTGGGCCCGTACGTCGTCGGCGATCCGCACGTTCGGGAACCTCGACATGGCGATCTCGCCGTCGGTGTTGTGCGGCGAGGTGGACAGGCCGTTGCCGATCTGGTTGATCACGATGATGAAGTACTTCTCCGGGTCCAGGGCACGTCCGGGGCCGATGAACACCTGGTCCCAGGTCTGGTGGGTGCCGGAGAACCAGGTCGGGACGAGGATGGCGTTGTCCTTGGCCTCGTTGAGCTGTCCGTAGGTCGCCACGGCGAGCTCCAGATCGGGGATGACCCCGCCGTCCTCCAGCTCGAACCGGCCGAGCGGGACCAGCTCGTACGGTCCCTGCACCTCGGGCGTGTAGAAGGGGTTGTCCAGGGCCACGGTGTTCTCCTCGTCGAGTCACGGCATTGGCGACAGCCTAGACGTGGTCGACATCACATGCAGCTGGGCACGCCGTAGGCTCGGGGACATGTCCACCGGCTGGCAGTTCTGGATCGACCGCGGCGGCACCTTCACCGACATCGTGGCCCGCCACCCCGACGGGAGCGTACGCACCCACAAGTTGCTGTCGGAGGACACCGCCACGCCCCCGCGCTACCCGGACGCGGCGATCGCCGGGATCCGCCACCTGCTCGGCGTCGGTGCCGACGATCCGGTGCCGGTCGGACTGATCGACGAGGTGCGGATGGGCACCACCGTGGCGACCAACGCGCTGCTGGAGCGCACCGGCGCCCGGACGGCCCTGGTGATCACCGGCGGCTTCGCCGATGCGCTGCGGATCGGCTACCAGAATCGGCCGCGGATCTTCGACCGGCAGATCGTCCTGCCCGAGATGCTGTACGAGCGGGTGGTCGAGGTCGACGAGCGGATCATGGCCGACGGGACGGTGCTGCGCTCCCCGGACCTGCCGGCGCTCGCCGGGCCGCTGCGCCGGGCGCTGGACGACGGGATCGACGCGGTCGCCGTGGTCTGCCTGCACAGCCACCTCTACCCGGCCCACGAGCAGGCGATCGGCCGGGCGTGTCGCGAGGTGGGCTTCGGCCAGGTGTCGCTGTCCAGCGAGGCCAGCCCACTGATGAAGGTGGTGCCCCGCGGCGACACGACAGTCGTCGACGCGTACCTGTCACCCATCCTGCGCCGTTACGTGGACCGGGTGTCGGCCCAGCTGCCGGGCGTACGGTTGCTGTTCATGCAGTCGAACGGCGGCCTGACCGAGGCACGCCATTTCCGTGGCAAGGACGCGATCCTCTCCGGCCCGGCCGGTGGGGTCGTCGGCATGGCAGAGATGTCACGGCGGGCCGGGCTGGACCGGGTGATCGGCTTCGACATGGGTGGCACCTCGACCGACGTGTCACACTTCGCCGGATCGTACGACCGGGTCTTCCACACCGAGGTCGCCGGCGTACGCCTGCGCTCCCCGATGCTGGACATCCACACCGTCGCCGCCGGCGGCGGATCGGTGCTGCACTTCGACGGCTCCCGCTACCGGGTCGGACCGGACTCCGCCGGCGCGATGCCTGGGCCGGCCGCCTACCGGCATGGCGGCCCCCTGACGGTGACCGACGCCAACCTCGCCCTGGGCCGGATCCAGCCCGAGCACTTCCCAGCGGTGTTCGGGCCCGACGGCGACCGGCCCCTGGACGTCGAGCTGGTGCGGGAGCGTTTCGCCGCGCTCGCCGCCCGGATCACCGAGGCCACCGGCGACGAGCGTGGCCCCGAGGAGGTGGCGGTTGGCTTCCGCGACATCGCCGTGGCGAACATGGCGAACGCGGTCAAGAAGATCTCGGTGCTGAAGGGCCACGACGTCACCGGGTACGCGCTGACCACCTTCGGCGGCGCCGGCGGGCAGCACGCCTGCGCGGTCGCTGACGCCCTGGGCATGCGGACGGTGCTGGTCCCACCGATGGCCGGCGTGCTGTCCGCCCTCGGTATCGGCCTGGCCGACATCGCCGCGATGCGCGAGCAGTCGGTCGAACTGCCACTGGAGCCCGGTGTGACCTCCCGGCTGGCCGAAGTGGCCGATGCCCTGGAGGCCTCCGCCCGCGCCGAACTGGCCGACGAACAGGTGCCGGCCGACCGGATCCGGGTCGAGCGGCGGGCACACCTGCGCTACGACGGCACCGACACCGCCCTGCAGGTCCCCCTGGCCGACCCCGCCCGGATGCGGGCCGACTTCGAGACCGAGCACCGCCGGGTCTACTCCTTCCTGATGGACCGGCCGCTGGTCGTCGAGGCGGTCTCGGTCGAGGGGATCGGCCGCACCCGGGACGCCCTGCAGTCCGGCCGAGCCCCCGCCGGGGCAGCGGCCGGCCTCCCGGGCCGTGCCGGCGTTGCCGCCGCCGAGGTGGCGCTGTACACCGACGGGGCGTGGCGGACCGTCCCCTTGCACCGGCGCGAGGCCCTGTCGGAGGGCGCAACCATCACCGGGCCGGCCCTGGTCACCGAGCCGGACTCCACCACGGTGGTCGAGGACGGTTGGCAGGCGAGCGTCACCACCGACGGGGCACTGCGACTGGACCGGGTCGCAGCGCGCCCCGGCAGCACCGACGTCGGCGTCGCGGCCGACCCGGTGATGATCGAGATCTTCAACAACCTGTTCATGAGCGTCGCCGAGCAGATGGGCGTACGGCTCGAGCAGACCGCCCAGTCGGTCAACATCAAGGAGCGGCTCGACTTCTCCTGCGCCCTGTTCGACCCTGACGGGCACCTGATCGCCAACGCCCCGCACATCCCGGTGCATCTGGGGTCGATGGGGGCCAGTGTCCGCGAGGTGATCGCCCGACGCGGGGACCGGATCCGGCCCGGTGACGTGTACGCGGTGAACAACCCCTACCACGGGGGCACCCACCTGCCCGATGTGACGGTGGTCAGCCCGGTCCATGACGCCGCCGGGGAGCAGGTGCTGTTCTGGGTCGCCTCCCGGGGCCACCACGCCGAGATCGGCGGCATCACCCCCGGCTCGATGCCGGCGTTCTCCCACGGGGTCGAGGAGGAGGGCGTGCTGTTCGACACCTGGCCGCTGGTGGCGGACGGTCGGTTCCGTGACCGGCAGACCCGTGCCCTGCTGACGAGCGGGCCCTACCCCTCGCGCAACCCGGAGCGGAACCTGGCCGACCTGCGGGCCCAGGTCGCGGCGAACGCCCGGGGCATCGACGAGGTGAACGCACTGATCGCGCACTTCGGCCTCGAGGTGGTGCAGGCGTACATGCGGCACGTGCAGGACAACGCCGAGGAGGCGGTGCGCCGGGTGATCGACGCGCTGCACGACGGGGAGTATGCCTACGAGACCGACGCGGGGGCGGTGATCCGGGTGCGGGTCACGGTCGACCGGCAGGACCGCTCGGCGATCATCGACTTCACCGGCACCTCGGCCCAGCTCGCGACCAACCTCAACGCCCCCACCTCGGTCACCACGGCGGCGGTGCTGTACGTGTTCCGGACCCTGGTCGACGACGACATCCCGCTGAACGACGGCTGTCTGCGGCCGCTGCGGATCGTCGTGCCCGAAGGGACCATGCTCTCCCCCGAGTATCCGGCGGCGGTGGTCGGCGGCAACGTGGAGACCTCCCAGGCGGTCACCGGCGCCCTCTACGGGGCCCTCGGGGTGATGGCGGAGGGCTCGGGGACGATGAACAACGTCACCCTCGGCAACGACGCCTACCAGTACTACGAGACGCTTGGCTCAGGCTCGGGGGCCGGGCCCGGCTATGACGGCACCGACGTGGTCCAGACCCACATGACCAACTCCCGGCTCACCGATCCCGAAGTGCTGGAGTCACGCTTCCCGCTGCTGCTCGAGTCGTACGCGATCCGGCGTGGTAGCGGCGGGACCGGGCGCTGGCACGGCGGCGACGGGGGCGTACGCCGGATCCGCTTCCTGACGCCCGCGACGGTCAGCACCTTGTCCGGGCACCGGCGGGTGGCACCGTACGGGATGGCCGGCGGTGGACCGGGGGCGCTGGGCCGCAACCGGGTCGAGCGGGTCGATGGATCGGTCCAGGAGCTGGCGGGCAACGACGCGGCCGAGGTCGCACCCGGTGATGTGCTGGTGGTGGAGACCCCTGGAGGCGGCGGCTACGGCACAGCGGACGCCGTGCCGCGCCCTCTCCGGGCACACCGGGTCAGCTGTTGAAGCGGGCGGCCAGGTCCTCGGCCCAGGCGTCGACCTTGTCCCAGTCGGTGAAATCCCCCTTCGGGGATCGGATCAGGCCCATGATGACCCGCTCCCACCAGGTGCGGGACTTCGGGTCGTACGATCCGGGGAAGACCGTCGAGGCCACCGGCGGTTGCGGCAGGACGGAGGCCAACTGGTCCGGGAAGCGGATCGCGGACTCGTGTTCCTGGCCATCCTCCGACATCACGCTCAGGCAGGTGACGAACACGGCGACCCGCCGCCCGACGAGGTGGGACTTCCGGGCGGTCAACCACTTCCCGCTCGCCGAGTAGACGCTGTTGGCCAGGATGCCCGAGCCGACGATGACCGCCTCGTACGCCCGGGGGTCGGGATTGTCCTGCACGGGCACGACCGTGGCCTGGTGTCCGGCCGCGGTGAGACGGGCACCGATCCGCTCGGCGATCGACTGGGTCGTCCCACCCTTGGTGGCGAAGGCCACCAGAACGTTTGTCATGCGTACTCCCCGGATCGGTCGATGGGTATGTTCTAGGCCCACGGTAGGTCGACGACAGGCAGCGGCAATCAGGATCATCACGGGGATTCCCCTAGCGAGGTGCCACGCCGGTCCGGCCCGGCGCTGCACCGTACGGGCTGGCCGTACTACCGTCGATCCATGACCCTGCGCCCCGACACCGTCCGTGTCCTCGATGACTGGCTGCTCCGGACCCAGCGGGCCAAACGGGTGCCCTCGCTGTCGGCGGCGATCGCCCGCGACGGGGAGCGGGTGTGGACCGGGACGGTCGGCGTACGCGAGCCGGGCGGTGCGCCGGTCACCGCGAGCACGCGGTACCGGATCGGGTCGATCACCAAACCGGTGGTCGCGATCGCGGTGCTCCAGTTGGTCTCCGAGGGCCGGGTGGGGCTAGAGACCCCGATCTCGGCCGTGCTGCCGGACGCCCCGTCACCGGAGGCCTCCGTCGCGCAGTACCTCAGCCACACCTCCGGGCTGGCCGCCGAGCCGGTCGGCCCGTGGTGGGAACGCTCTCCCGGCCCGACGTGGACCGAGCTGCTCGCGGGTGCCCCGGCAGTACTGACAGCGCCGGGCCGGCTGCACCACTACTCGAACACCGGGTTCGCCGTGCTCGGTCACCTGCTGGAGGTGCTCGAGGACGAGCCGTGGGATGCCGTGGTCGGCCGCCGGGTGCTGGCCCCGCTGGCCATGGCCTCGACGGGTCGGCTCGCGAACGACGAGTCCGCCACGGGGGTGGCCGTGCACCCGCACGCGGACGCCTGGTATCCGGAGCCGTTGCACGACTATCGGGCGATGGGGCCGGCCGGGGAGCTATGGTCGACCCCCAGTGACCTGGTCCGACTGGGGTCCTGGACACTGGGACTACTGCCGTCGGTGCCGCTGCTCCCCGCCGGGCTCCGGCACCAGATGCACGAGCCGCGGACCCTGGCCGACACCCCGGGAGTCGCCTGGACCGTGGCCCAGGGCCTGGGCCTGCAGGTCTGGAACCTTGCCGGGCGGCGCCAGTGGGGGCACAGTGGATCCGTGCCGGGCTTCACCGCCGAGCTGCGCTGTGATGTCGACAGCGGTGACGTGGTCGCGCTCTGCGCATCGGCGACCCATGCGGTGGGGGTGGGCCTGGAGCTGGTGGACCTGCTGGAGACCACCGAGCCCGCCCCGGTCAGTCCGTGGACCCCGGACCCGGCCCAGGCCGACCTGGTTCCCCTGTCCGGGATCTGGTATTGGGGGCCGAACCCGTACGCCCTCACCGTCATCCCCGGCCGGGGCCCCTCGGGGGCACCCGCCGGGCGGCCGCACCTGGAGCTCGCCCCGCTCGACGGGGGACGGCGGACCACCACGTTCGAACAGGACAGTGGTGGTCGGTGGATCGGGGTCCTGGGCGACTACTGGCTCGGTGAGGAGCTGCGGCCGCTGACCGGCCCGGACGGGGTGCCGTACGCCCTGGACATCGCCACCTTCCGCTTCACCCGCGCCCCGTACGCCGCCGGGAGCGACGTGCCGGGCGAGGCGGAAGGCGACCGCTGGCAGTGAGCGGCGACTACTCGGCGCCGAGCTGGGAGGCCTCGGCGGCCTCGCGGGCCTCGATGCGCTTGTCCCGGATGACCTTCAGCCGGGCCTTGGCGTGGTCGGCGGCCTTGCGGACCGCATCCTCCGGGTCGGGCAGCTCCACCGCGGCAAGTGCCTCCGCCTCGGCCTCCTCACGGGACCTGACGTCGGCCCGCCACTGCGCGGCGAACTCCTCCAGCGCGACGACCTCGCCGCCGACCAGTCGGTTGATGTAGTCGACGCAGCGCTTGTAGGCGCTCTGCCAGGCGGTGGGACTGGACGCGTAGGTGGGGTCGGCCGGGTCGAGCAGGACGTCGACCTGCGAGGCGCTCGAGCCGCCAGCAGACTTGAAGAACAGGTGGAAGCGGCCACCCTGGTTCCACTTCCCATCGGGGAACAGGAGCAGGCCGGAACCGGTGGTCAGGTTGTTCCACTCGGAACTGGGCATACCACCCGCATCAGCGATCCCCAGCAGCGAGATGTTCGCCCATCGCCCGCTGGGGACGCCCTGGGTGTAGATCCAAGCTCCGCTCATCGTCATTGGTCTGCTCTCTCCTCGGCCTCCGAGCCACGATTCAGGCTATGGGAGCGACGATACCGGGCAGGCACCACTCGACCCAGCGCACGGTCCAGTTGTCGATCACGCCCTCCGGGCAGCTCGCCTCTGAGCGTGCCCCAGAAGGGTCTGTCGCGTTTTTGGAACGCTCGAACACCCCCTCCGATCCGCGCCATGACAGGGATCGACACCTCCCGACCGGGTCCACGACGGCGCGATTTCGCTTTTGCTCGGAGGCTGGGTTATAGTTTTCGAGCTGCCTGAAACGGGCAGCAACGGTCACTCAGGAACTGGGTTCCAGAGACTGATTGGCCCCGTAGCGCAGTTGGTTAGCGCGCCGCCCTGTCACGGCGGAGGTCGCGGGTTCGAGTCCCGTCGGGGTCGCGGAGGACGGTGGGACGATGAGTCGATCGTGTCACCGTTTTTCTGTTGGAGGGCACCACCCTTCGGCCAGGTAGCTCAGTTGGTAGCAGCGTTCGCCTGAAAAGTGAAAGGTCACCGGTTCGAACCCGGTCCTGGCCACCTCATCCCGTTCGGTTCTCCGAGCAGTTCGGTTCTCCGAGCAGTTCGGTTCTCCGAGCAGTCCGGTTCGTGAAGCACCGGATCAGCATCACCCAAGGGTCGCACCACCCGGTGCGGCCCTTCTCGCTGCCCGACGGACTGCCACCCGTTCTACGGAGGGTGTAGGAGAGAGGCCGGCCCGGGCTAGACTCCTTCCATGCGGCACGAGACGTTCACCAAGCAATCCGCCACCGCGCCGGCGGGCTACTTCGAGGTGGAGGCGGCGGGCCTGGAGTGGCTGGCCGCGGCCGGCCCCGCGGGGGCGCACGTCGTCCACGTACGCTCGATCGCCGAGGGCCGCATCGTGCTCGACAACGTCCCCAACGCCCGTCCCTCCAAGGCCGCTGCGGAGGCCTTCGGGCACGCCCTGACGCGCACGCATGCCGCGGGGGCCGCGGCCTTCGGGCAGGGCCCCGATGGGTGGCAGGGGGACGGCTACATCGGCATGCAGGCGATGTCGCTGCGCCCGGAGCCGACCTGGGGGGTGTTCTTCGCCGAGCAGCGCCTGCTTCCCTACGCCCAGTCGGCCCATGCGGTCGGCAACCTGGACCACAGCGGCCTGCACACGATCGAGCGGATCTGCGAGCGTCTGGCCGACGGCGTGTTCGACGACGGGCGGCCTCCGGCCCGGATCCACGGAGACCTGTGGGCCGGAAACATCCTGTGGTCCCCGAAGGGCGTAGTGATGATCGACCCGGCCGCCCATGGTGGCCACGGGCTGACCGACCTGGCGATGCTGTCGCTGTTCGGCGCACCGCACATCGACACCATCCTGGACGCGTACGCCGAGAGCGCCCGGCTGGACGACGGCTGGCGCGGCCTGGTGCCGCTGCACCAGCTCCATCCGCTGCTGGTGCACTCGGTCACCCACTCGGCGGCGTACGGCACTCAGGCCGTACGCGTCGCCGAGCGGTACCTCTGAGCCGGGACCCGCCCTAGTCCTGGTCGGACTCGATGGTCATCCGTCGCGCCCGGCGGGGCGACTTCAGGTCGCCGACGATGTTCCAGGTGTTGGAGCCCCAGGCGACGTAGCGGAAGCCGAGGTTGATCATCGCGCCGACGCGGTTGCGGCCACCCAGCAACATGAACAGGTGCACCGCGACCCACATCAGCCAGGCGATCAGCCCGGTGAAGTTGACCGACGAACTGCGGCCGGGGATGGCGACCTGCGCGACAGCCGCATTACGGCCGATCGTCGCCATGGTGCCCTTGTCCCAGTACTCGAAGGAGGCCAGCTGCTCGCCGCGGGCGTGCCGGGCGATCTGGTCGGCGATGTGCACGCCCATCTGCATGGCAGGCTGGGCGAGCTGCGGCAGCGGCTGGTCCTCGATGATCGAGCAGTCGCCGGCGGCGAAGACCCGGTCCTGGCCCTTCACCCGCAGCTTGTTGTCGACGATGATGCGATGGCCGCGACCGAGCTCGAAGCCGGTCTGGGAGATCCAGTCGTAGGCACCGACGCCGGCTGCCCAGATCACCACGTCGGCGTCGAGGACCTCGCCGCCGGCCAGCTTCACCCGGCCCTCGGTGATCTCGGCGACGGCGGTGTCGAGGCGGACGTCCACGTCGCGCTTGACCATCTCGTCGTACGTGTACTCCTGCAGCTTGTGGTCGAACGGGGCCAGCAGCACCGGACCGGCCTCGATCAGGTGCACCTTGATCTTCTTGCGGTCCAGCTCCGGGTACATGTTCGGCACCCCGGTCGAGCGCATCTCGGCCAGCGAGCCGGCCATCTCCACGCCGGTGGCGCCGCCCCCGACGACGACGAGGCTGAGGTCGCGAGCGTTCCGCTCGGGCTCCGACATCGCCGCGTAGTGCTCCATCTGCCCGAACACCGCGTCCCGACAGGCGATCGCCTGCGCGCGGGTGTACATCGGCAGGGCGTTCTCGGCGACGCCGGGCAGGCCGAAGAAGTTCGCCGTCACGCCGATGCCGACGACCAGGTAGTCGTACGTCAGCTCGCGGCCGTCCGCGAGGGTGACCGTACGCCCCTCGACGTCGACGCCGGTCACCGTGCCACACGTGAACCGGACACCGCGATGCTTGCCGGCGAAGTTGCGCAGCGAGTAGGTGACGTCGCCGGGGTTCAGGCCACCCGTGGCGACCTGGTACAGCAGCGGCTGGAAGGTGTTGTACGGATGCTTGTCCACCAGGGTGACCCGACAGCCGAGCTTGTCGAGCTGTTGCGAAGCCTGGATCCCTGCGAAACCAGCACCGAGTACGACGACATGAGGCCCTTGATTCACCTCGTCATCGTGTCACAGGCCACAATAGGCGGCCACCCATGTCCCAACGGTGCGGTAGAGCTCCCGGCGGACCGGCTTCGGGGACAGCACCAGGTCATGCAGGCCGTCGGTGATCCGCGCGACGGTCACCAGCGAGCCCAGGTCGACGGCGCGACGGGCGATCGCGTCCGCGTCCAGGACAGTGTCCGCGCGAGCCATCTCCTCGGTCCAGGAGTTGCCGATGAACGACTTGTCGGAGCTCAGCACCAGCACCGGTGCAGCGATGTGCAGGCCGGAGGCGACCCGTTCGTGGCCCCGGACGATGGCGCGGCCCCAGCCGAGCCGGATCTGCGCCTGTGGGGTGGACTTCCAGTTCAGGTCGTAGTCCCACTCCCCGCCCTCGCCCAGCCGGATGGTGCGCCGGTAGAAGCCGGGGTCCGCGACCCGGAGCACCGCTGTGGGAGCCATCCGGCCGGCCCCGGCGACCAGCAGCGACACCATCTGGGTCAGCACCGTGTTGCCGCTGAGTGCCAGCCACGGGGAGTTGAGCACCAGCGCCGAGAAGACGCCCGGGTGGGTGTCCGCGTACAGCGCGCTGGTCAGCCCACCGGTGGAGTGACCGGTCAGCACGAGCCGCTGGGCCCCCTCGGAGCGCATCACCGCCACGGCGGCATCGATCTCCCGGGAGTAGTCGCCGAGGTCGGTGATGTAGCCGAAGTGCTGGCCCTGGCGCAGGGCACGCCCGTAGCGCCGCAGGTCGACGGCGTAGAAGTCAAACCCGAGCCCGGCCCAGAAGTCCCCCAGATGGGCCTGGAAGAAGTAGTCGTTCCAACCATGCAGGTACAGCACCGTGGGTCGCTCGGACGGGTCGGCAGCGACGCTCGGGCCCGCCGCCCAGTCCGGCACCGGACGATCCCGGTCCCGACGCACAAGCACGGCACCGATCGACGTCGCGGTCTCGGTCGGCTCCAGCAGGCCCTGCGGCAGCGGCAGGTCGGTGCAGGAGTAGCCGTCCAGGATGTCGGGACGCCACGTGACCGACGTCGTCGATTGCGCAGGCATCACGAGATCCCGCCGTCAGCGTACGGCCCGGCACTCATCGCGCAACCTCCGGATCCATCACCCAAGGCTAGCCGCGCTAGGGTCCGGATCGTACGAGCAGCGGATCGGACGAACAGTCGGTTCCGAGGCACATGATTCAACGGCCGACACGGTCAACTGTTGACGAGCTGCCGATGATGACTGTCGCAGGGTACGCGTTCAGGCCAAGCCGGCCCGGACAGGCTGGGGAATCAGCCCGAAGCCCGCATCCCATAACCGTCGTCATCGTCGGCGTTGTAGCGAGCGGCCAGGTCCGCATATGCGTCCGGGACGTCGTCGTCGTGAGTGTCACCCCTGAAGTCCTCCCGATAGGAATCACCTCGGAGTTCACGCTCCAGCGAGGAGAAGTCCGTCTCAATCGAACGGTACTTCAACTCACGAGCAACCTTGGTCTGCTTTGCCTTCGCACGGCCGCGCCCCATATGGGTCGACCCCCTCGCATCTGGTAGCGCCTGCGGCTAGGCCGCGGCTTATCTCTGGTAACTGTCGTGAGACACAGGCTACCCGAGCCCGGGGGCGAATCAAAGTCATCCTCCCGGTCCCGAAACCATCTCGTGACACCCCAGACCTACCCGCTGTGCCTGCCCTCCATCAGGACCCGAGGCTGGTCGGCGGAACCCTCGACAACCTCACCACAGACCCAGGCCTCGACCCCGTCCCGGGCCAAGGAGGCGATCGCCACATCCGCGCCCTCAGCCGGGAGCAGCGCGATCATGCCGACACCCATGTTGAGCGTCGCCTCCAGGTCGGCCTGGCTGACTCCACCCACCTCCTGCACCAGCGAGAAGATCGGCTGGGGCATCCAGGTCCCCCGGTCGATCCGTGCGCTGAGGTGCTCGGGCATGACCCGGGCCAGGTTGTTGGCGAGGCCGCCGCCGGTGATATGGCTCATCGCGTGCACCTCGGTCGCGTCGGCGAGCCCGAGGCAGGCCCTGGCATAGATCCGGGTCGGGACCAGCAGTTCGTCGCCCAGCGCGCCCCCGAGCTCGGGCACCTCACGGTCGAGCTGCCAGCCGGCCTGGTGCAGCAGCACGTGGCGCACCAGCGAGAAGCCGTTGGAGTGCAGGCCGGAGGCCCGCATCGCGATCGCGACGTCACCGGCGCGGACCCGCTCGGAGCCGAGGATCCGGTCGTACTCGACGACGCCGGTGGTGGCGCCGGCGATGTCGTACTCGTCAGGCCCGAGCAGGCCGGGGTGCTCGGCGGTCTCCCCGCCCAGCAGCGCGGCGCCGGCGAGCTCGCAGCCGTGGGCGATCCCCTTGACGATCGCGGCGATCCGTTCGGGGACCACCTTGCCGCAGGAGATGTAGTCGGTGACGAAGAGCGGCTCGGCGCCGACGACGACCAGGTCGTCGACCAGCATGCCGATCAGGTCCTGGCCGATCGTGTCGTGGCGATCCATCGCCTGGGCGATCGCGACCTTGGTGCCGACCCCGTCGGTGGAGGTGGCGAGCACCGGCCGCCGGTAACCGGCCAGCGCGGAAGCGTCGAAGAAGCCGGCGAACCCGCCCAGGCCACCGAGCACCTCGGGCCGATGGGTGGCGGCGACCGAGCCCTTCATCAGCTCGACGGCCCGGTCACCCGCTTCGATGTCCACCCCGGCTGCGGCGTACGCGCTGGTGGTCGGCTGCTGGCTCATTCAGGCCTCCGGTCGGTGATCGGCCAACTGCACCCCGTGCAGGGCCGGGTCGGTGGTGAAGGTGTGGTCGATGTCGTCGGGGTCGAGCAGCAGCGGTGGCTGGTTCGTCACCGTGTCGAAGTCCTCGCCGAACAGCTCCAGCGCATGCGGCGGCGGCTCCACCGGGTACACGCCGTCGAAGCAGGCGCGGCACAGGCTCTCCTTGGGCCGCTCGGTGGCGGCGATCATCCCGTCGAGGCTGACGTAGCCGAGGGAGTCCGCGCCGATCGAGCGGCAGATGTCGTCGATATCCAGTCCGGCGGCGATCAGCTCGGCGCGGGTGGAGAAGTCGATGCCGTAGAAGCAGGGCCAGCGCACCGGCGGGGACGAGATGCGTACGTGCACCTCGGCTGCGCCCGCCTCGCGCAGCATCCGGACCAGGGCGCGCTGGGTGTTGCCGCGCACGATCGAGTCGTCGACCACGACCAGGCGCTTGCCCTCGATCACGTGGCGCAGGGGGTTCAGCTTGAGCCGGATGCCGAGCTGGCGGATCGTCTGGGACGGCTGGATGAACGTACGGCCGACGTAGTTGTTCTTGACCAGCCCCTCGGCGTACTGGATGCCGGACTCCTGCGCATAACCGATGGCGGCCGGGACCCCGGAGGCGGGAACCGGCATGACCAGATCGGCATCGACCGGGTGCTCGCGGGCCAGTGCGCGGCCGACCTCGACCCGCGACTCGTGGACCGAGCGACCATAGATCGTGGAGTCGGGACGAGCGACGTAGACGTACTCGAAGACGCAGCCCTTGCGCCTGGTCTCGGCGAACCGCTTGGACCGCAGCCCGTTCGCGTCGATCGCGATGCACTCGCCCGGCTCGACCTCGCGGACGAAGGAGGCGCCGACGATGTCCAGGGCACAGGTCTCGGAGGCGACGACCCAGCCCCGCTCGAGACGGCCCAGGCACAGCGGACGGAAACCCTGCGGGTCACGGGCGGCGTACAGCGTCTTCTCGTCCATGAAAACGAGCGAGAACGCGCCACGCAGGTGCGGCAGGACCTGCAGCGCCGCCTGCCCCAGCGGCAGGTCGTCAAAGGTGGCGATCAGCGCGGTGACGATGGACGTGTCGTTGGTGGAGTCCATCGAGTTCTTGTGCGGCACCTCCTCCGTGGGGCGGCGCTCGTGCAGCCACGCCTCCAGCTGGTCGGTGTTGGTGAGGTTGCCGTTGTGGCCCAGGGTGATGCCGTACGAGGAGGTCGCCCGGAAGGTCGGCTGGGCATTGTTCCAGACGCTGGCACCGGTGGTGGAGTAGCGCGCATGGCCGATCGCGAGGTCGCCGCGCAGCGAGCTGAGCGTGCCCTCGTCGAAGACCTGGGACACCAGCCCCATGTCCTTGAACACCATGATCTGCGAGCCGTTCGAGACGGCGATGCCCGCCGACTCCTGGCCGCGGTGCTGCAACGCGTACAGGCCGTAGTAGGTGAGTTTGGAGACGTCCTCCTCCGGCGCCCACACGCCGAACACTCCGCACTCATCCTGCGGCTTCTCCAAGGGGTCGAGCTCGGCCGTCAATCGGCCATCAGGGCGTGCCACATCTGCCAGAGTAACAGCACAACCACCAGCACGCCTCCACGACCGAGGAGCGCGGACCGCCGGGATCCTCAACCCCGGCGCGCTGCGGGGTGTCCGCCCCGGTCGGCCAGGTGGCGGTGGACCAGTCGGCCGCCGCCCCAGGCGACCAGGTTCATCAGCACGATCGCGCCGATGTCGACCACCAGGGCGCCGCGGGATCCGGCCGCATCGGAGGCGCCGCCGGCCACCGAGGCGGCCACCGCGTAGCCGATGTTCACCGCGGCGGGCAGCAGGGACGTCGCCGCGCCCAGCTGTTCGGGGCGCACCACCTTCTCGACCAGCATGTAGCAGGTGATCATGTACGGCGCCAGGCAGGTGCCCAGGACGAACAGGCCCACCCCGTAGCCCACCAGGTGCGGGGCCAGGACCAGCGGCAGGCTGAGCGGCAGCATCAGCAGCGCGAACGTCCGCCACCGCGAGACCAGCCCCCACGAGGCGGGCAGGCGTGGCACCCCGAACCCGGCGATCGCCGAGCCGAGGCCACTCACGGCGTAGAGCACCCCGCCCAGTCCGGGATTGCCGCGCTCCCCGGCGAAGACCGTGGTCGTGGCCTGCAGGGCCCCGAACAGGCAGCCGAGGGCGAACATCGCCAGCGACACGACGAGGACGCCGCCCGCCGGCCCCGGCAGGCCCCGCCGGCCCGCTCCCCCGACCGGCACGATCCCCGCGGTGGGGTGCAGCGCGAACGCGGTGCCGAACACCACCAGCAGGCCGCACGTGACCAGCACCGCCAGCGCCGGGTCGCCGGCAGCCGCGATGGTGCCGACCAGTGCCGGCCCGACAACGAAGCCGAGCTCGTCGACCACACTCTCGTAGGCGTACGCCGTGGACAGCAGCCCGTCGGAAGAGTCGTCCGGGTGCACTCCGGGCCGCTTGCCCCGCCACCGGTCGTCGTACACCATGGCACGCCAGCGGACCCGCGCCATCACGCCGACCTGTGGGATGAAGAAGCCCGCGACGGCCGCGGACAGCACGACCGCCCAGGTCGCACCGGGCCCGGACCGGGTCGCAGCCACCAGTCCGAGGAAGCCGAGAGTGCTGATCAGCCCCTGCAGCAGCAGGATCGGGCGCTGGCCCCAGCGATCGGTGAGTGCCCCGAAGAACGGGCTGCCGAGCGCGGTCGCCACGCCCAGCACGCCGGCTGCAGCCCCGCCGACCGCGTACGAGCCGGCGGTCTGCGAGACCAGGATCAGGGTGCCCATCTGCCCCATCGAGGCGGGGAGCCGGGACAGCAGGCCGATGACCAGGAACGGCCCTCCCGACAGCTGCGCCAGGCGGCGGTAGGGGACGTGCGTGGACACCCGATCACCCTAGTCGGCGGGCCTCCCGGGGTCGAAGCCCTCCCCTCCCACCTGCCGAGCATGCTCTGCCGGGACAGTGGTGCTCCGGGCGAGGAACAGCGCTTCGGCGATGCAGGCGCGACGGAAGTCACCCAGGTGCACCGACTCGTCCAGCCCGTGCATCCGGCTGTCCGGGTCGGAGATCGCGGTGACCAGCACGGTCGCGGCCGGCCAGCGTTCCTGGAACGCGGCCACCATCGGGATCGAGCCGCCCTGGCCGACCGTCACCGGTTCCCGGCCCCAGGCCGCGGTGAAGGCGTCGATGGCCGCCTCGGCGTACGGCCCCTCCAGCGGCGCCTCGCCCGGCGCCCCGAGCTCGCCGCGAGCGACCTCTACCCGGGCGTTCCACGGGGCGTGCGACTCCAGGTGGGTGACCAGGGCGTCCATCGCGGCCTGCGGGTCCTGGCCGGGGGCCAGCCGGAGGCTGAGCTTGGCCCGGGCGCTGGGGGCCAGGGTGTTCGAGGCCCGGTCCACCGGGGTCGCGTCGATGCCGATCACCGACACCGCGGGCCGGGTCCACAGGCGCTCGGTGGCCGGTCCGTCACCGAGCTGGTCGACGCCGGGCAGGATCCCGCTCTCGGCGGCCAGCCGGTCGGCGGGGTACTCCAGGTCCGGGCCGGGGCGGGAGGTGAGGCCCTCGATCGCGACGTTGCCGCGCTCGTCGTGCAGGGTGGCGACCAGCCGGCACAGGGCGGTCAGGGCATCCGGCGCCACCCCGCCGAACTGCCCGGAGTGCAACGCGTGGTCGAGGGTGCGGACGGTCACCTCGCAGTCGGCCAACCCGCGCAGCGTGGTGGTGAACGCGGGCACGCCGACGTCCCAGTTCCCCGAGTCGGCGATCACGTAGACGTCGGCGGCCAGGTCGTCCCGGTGCTGCTCCAGCGTCGCCTGCAGGGTCGGTGAGCCGACCTCCTCCTCCCCTTCCACGAACACGATGACGCCGACCGGTGGCCGACCGTCGAAGGCGCGCAGCGCGGCCAGGTGCACCGCGATGCCGGCCTTGTCGTCGACGGCGCCGCGCCCGTACAGCCGGTCGCCCCGACGGGTGGCGGTGAACGGGGCCGAGGTCCAGCTGTCCGGGTCGCCGGTGGGCTGGACGTCGTGGTGGGCGTACAGGCAGATGGTGGGGGTGCCGGGCGGTGCCGGATACCGGCCGATCACCGCGGGACGGCCGCCGGCCTCGACCACGCGGACGTCCGGGCACCCGGCACCGGCCAGCAGGTCGGCCACCGCCCCGGCACTGGCCCGCACGTCGGCGGCGTGGGCCGGGTCGGCACTGATCGACGGGATCGCGACCAGGCGGGCAAGGTCATCGAGGACGCCGGGGAGTAGGGCGTCGATGCGTCGGACCAGGTCGGTGTCGTCAGGGAGGACGGGAGCAACATCGGGCATGGCGCCAGACTAGGGCCCGCGGTACGAGCACGAAGGCCGCCCCGGGGGAGCCGGGACGGCCTTCGAGCAAGCGGTACGGGTCAGCCGAGCGCCAGCGCGGCCGGGATGGGCTCCTGCCAGGTGCTGCGCAGCTCGGACAGGGCGATGCTGAACTCGCCCTCGACCTGCAGCGCAGCAGCATCGGTCACTTCGCCGATCCGGGCGGCGGCCAGGCCGTGCTCGGCGCACAGCGCGGCGAGGCGATCGGCCCGCTCCGGGGCCACCGAGACGACCGCACGGGCGACCGACTCGGAGAACAGCGCGACGAACGGGTCGCCCTCGAGCCGGACCCGTACGCCCTTGCCGTGGCGCAGTGCCGATTCGGACAGGGCAACGGCCAGGCCGCCCTCGGACAGGTCGTGGGCGCTGGCCAGCAGGCCCTCGGCGGCGGCCGCCGCCGCCACTGCGGCGAGTCGCTTCTCGGCCTCGAAGTCGACCTTCGGCGGGACACCACCGAGGTGGTCGTGCACCGCACCGGCCCAGGCCGAGCCGTCGAGCTCCTCGCGGGTCACGCCGAGCAGCCAAACCTCGTCGCCGGCGTCCCGGAAACCGACGCTGGTGTGCCGGGTCACGTCGTCGATGACGCCGAGGGTGCCGATCAGCGGCGTCGGCAGGATCGGGGTCTCGCCGGTCTGGTTGTAGAAGCTGACGTTTCCGCCGGTGACCGGGGTGCCGAGCTCGGCGCAGCCGTCCACCAGGCCCTTGATCGACTCGACGAACGACCACATCACCTCGGGGTCCTCCGGGGAGCCGTAGTTCAGGCAGTCGGTGATGGCGACCGGGGTGGCGCCGGTGACGGCGACGTTGCGGTAGGACTCGGACAGCGACAGCTGGGCGCCCTGGTAGGGGTTGAGCCAGGTGTAGCGGCCGTTCGCGTCGGTCGACAGGGCGATGCCCAGACGGGTCTCCTCGTCGATCCGCAGCATGCCGGAGTCCTCCGGCTGGGCCAGCACCGAGTTGCCGCGCACGTAGCGGTCGTACTGGGAGGTGACCCACGACTTGTCGCACTGGTTCGGCGAGCCGACCACCTGCAGGAGCGTGCGGGCCAGCTCGTCGCCGTTGGCCGGGCGCGGCAGCGATGCAGTGGTGTCCGCCTCGATCTCGGCCTGGTCGTGGCGCGGCTGCTGGGGACGGTCGTAGACCGGGCCGTCGTGGGCAACGGTGCGCGGCGGGACGTCGACGACGACCTCCCCGTTCCACTCGACGATGAGCCGGTCACCCTCGGTGACCTCACCGACGACGGCGGCCTCCACGTCCCACTTCGCACAGATCTCCAGGAACCGGTCGACGTCGCCGGGATGGACGACCGCCATCATCCGCTCCTGCGACTCGCTCATCAGGATCTCCTCGGGCGAGAGCGTGTGGTCGCGCAGCTTGACCGCGTTCATATTGACCCACATGCCGCCGTCACCGGCGGAGGCCAGCTCGGAAGTGGCACAGGACAGACCGGCGGCGCCGAAGTCCTGGATCGCGGTGACCACGCCGGCGGCGAACAACTCGAGCGTGCACTCGATCAGCAGCTTCTCCATGAACGGGTCGCCGACCTGGACCGCCGGGCGCTTGCCCTGGCCGTCCTCCTCGAAAGTCTCCGACGCGAGGATCGAGGCGCCGCCAATGCCGTCACCGCCGGTACGGGCGCCGTACATGATCACCTTGTTGCCGATGCCGGTCGCCTTGGCGAACTTCAGGTCCTCGTGCCGCAGGACGCCGACACACAGCGCATTGACCAGCGGGTTCGCGGCGTACGCGGGGTCGAACTCGACCTCGCCGCCGATGTTGGGCAGACCCAGGCAGTTGCCGTAGTCACCGACACCGGAGACCACGCCGGGCAGCACCCGGGCGGTATCGGGGGCGTCCAGCGGACCGAAGCGCAGGGCATCCATCACGCCGACCGGGCGGGCACCCATCGCCAGGATGTCCCGGACGATGCCGCCGACCCCGGTGGCCGCGCCCTGGTGCGGCTCGACGTACGAGGGGTGGTTGTGCGACTCGGCCTTGAAGGTGACCGCGTAGCCCTGGCCGACGTCCACGACACCGGCGTTGTCGCCGATGCCGGCCAGCAGCGGGCCGCGGGGGGTGGTCTGGGGCAGCACCGAGAATCGCTTCAGGTGCATCTTGGAGGACTTGTAGGAGCAGTGCTCCGACCACATCACGGAGTACATCGCGAGCTCGCACCCGGTGGGGCGGCGCCCGAGGATCTCCCTGATGCGCTGGTACTCGTCCTCCTTCAGACCGAGCTCAGCCCACGGCTGCTCGACGTCGGGAGTCTCCTGCGCGTTCTTCACGGTGTCGGCCACGGCTCAAATCTAGCCGCTCGGACGCAACCCGGCACCGCCTGCCACGCCCCGGGACCGTCCCCCACCTGCTACGGCCCTCGGAGGGGGCACGGCGTACGGTTCGACCCCCGTGGTCAGGCCCGCAGGGGCCGGCGCTTCAGCCAGGCGTACGCGAGGATACCGGCGACCAGGCCCCAGAAGGCCGAGATGATCCCGAAGGGGGCGATGCCGGACAAGGACACCACCAGGGTGATCAGGGAGGCCTCGATCACCGCCGGACCGAAGCCGCCCTCCTGCATGGTGCCGTGCAGGGAGTTCTGCGCCGGCGCCAGCAGCGCGACCCCGGCCAGGGCGGTCAGCATCGACGCCGGGATGGCGGCGAACACACCGACGATGATCGTGGCGAGGAAGCCGCCGATCACGTAGAAGACCCCGGTGGAGATGCCGGCCACGTAGCGCCGGTGCTTGTCGGGGTGGGATTCGCTGCTGGTGGCGATGGCCGCGGTGACCGCTGCCAGGTTCAGCGCATGGCAGCCGAAGAAGGCGAAGACCACCGACATCACGCCCGAGCCGGTCAGCATCAGCCGGTCGTTCGGCTCGTACCCGGAGGCGCGCATCACGATCAGGCCGGGGGCGTTCTGCCCGGCCTGGGTGACGATGAACAGCGGCACCGCGATGCCCAGGATCGAGCCGAGGGTGAAGTGCGGCACGATCAACTCCGGGACGGTCAGTCCGGGCTGGACGTCGAACGTGCCGGTCGATCCGGTGACGACGGCCAGCAGTCCGCCCAGCGCCATGGCCGCGAACACGGCGTAGCGGGGGAAGAACCGACGGCCGAGGAGGTAGCCGACCACGATGCCGCCGGCGATGATCGGCGTCTCCACCACGGCGCCGGCGACCTTGATCGCGAACGGCAGCAGCACGCCGGCCAGCACCGCCTGGGTGATCGGCTTCGGCACCGCCGCCAGCAGGCGGCCGATCAGTCCGGTGGCGCCCAGCAGGACGCTCAGCACCCCGCAGACGATGTATGCGCCGATCGCCTCGTTGATCGAGTAGCTGTCCAGGGTGGTCATCAGCACGGCCGCCCCGGGGATGGACCAGGCGATCATCACCGGCTGCTTGGTGACCAGGCTCCCGAGGATGCAGGCGACCCCCGAGCCGACCGAGATGGCCCAGACCCAGGAGCTGGTCACGTCGGCGGACAGACCACCGGCGCGGGCGGCCTCCAGCACCACCAGCAGCGGACCGGCGTACGAGATGGCGACCGCCACGAAACCGGCCACGACGGCCGACATCGAGATGTCACGCCGCAGGTCGTACTTGTGGCCCGAGGGAGCCGACGCGGGTGCCGTCGCCACCTGTTGTTCCATGTCATCGTCCTCGCCTGGGAACGTAGGCGCAACGAACCACGCCCACTGTGGTGCGTGTCACGTTAAGGGGGATGGTGGAGGCTCTCACCCCGCCGTGCCGGACAGGGAAACCCAGCCCTGCCGGGTTGGCGACGTCAGCCGTGCTGGGCCTCGACCAGACGCAGCACGACCTGCTGGGCGCGGATCGCCCGCTCGGCGTCGTCGGCCTTCTCGACCACCAGCCGGCGCAGGGCAGCAGGTACGTCGGGCTCGGCGGCCAGCCAGGCCCTGGCAGCGGCCGGTACCGGCTGCTCACCCGCCGGCCGGAGCAGGTCGACCTCGACGACGGCCGGGAACACCCCGGTGACCAGTCGACTGGAGATCTCAATCGGGAAGGAGTCCCACACCCCCCGCAGCCCCTGCCAGTACGGCTCGGCGTACGCCGCCACCAGTGCGCGGTGGGCAGGGGTGGCGAAGCCCGCCAGCGCGGCGCCGATCTCCTCGTTCGACCAGACCGGCGGGGTCCGGTGCAGCTGCTCCCACGCCCAGTCCTTCGCCTCGGGGTGCGGGCGACCGACGAGGGCGGTGAGGTGGTGGGCGCGGGCATGCGCGGTCGGGTCCTTCGCCAGCTCGCGGTCGAGCTCGTCCACGTCGACCCGGTCGAGGGCCGCGAGCGCGACCAGGACCGCCCACCTCAGCTCGGGCCCGACCTCCAGCCCCGGCAGGGCCGGGCCGCGCAGCAGCAGACCGAGCCGATCGGCGGCCGCCTCCACCTCGTCCCCCTCGACCTGGCCGCCGAACCGGACCGCCGCCCGCGCCCAGGCGAGCTGCTGGTCGGTGCCGGGCCCCGCGCCCACCAGTCGCTGCCAGGCCCCGTCGAACGCGTCGGCCCAGGCCGGGCCCCGCAGCACACTGGGCAGATAGTCGGCAACGGCCGTGGCGATGTTGGCGGCCAGGCGCGGCAGCAGCGTCGTGGCGCTCTCGTCGTCACGGCTGTCCAGCCGGCCGGCGTGCTCGACCACCGCCCGCAGGTACTGGGTGGCCGGCAGGCGGGCGTCGCGGACGTCGGCCCACAGCGCCGACCAGACCTGGGACTGGGCCAACGGGTCGAGCATGGCGCCGGCGCCCTCCAGCGCGACGGCCCGACTGTCCGGGTCGAGGCGGGTGATCGCGTACGTGAGGTCGTCGTCGTTGGGCAGGATGATGTGCGGGCGCGCCACCAGGCCGGCGCCGATCATGTCCTGCTCGACCGACAGGTCGACGTCGCCGGTCAGGTCGAGCTCGAGGCGCCGGACCCGCGGCAGGCGGCCGTCGCCGTCGGCGAGGTAGAGACCGACCGCCACCCGATGCGGACGGCGGGCGTCGTCGGGCGACGTACGGTGCAGCCTCACCCGGGCACCGCGCTCCCCCGGCACGCCGCGGCGGACGATCTCCAGCTCGTCGACCCCGGCGGCCTGCAGCCACTGCTCGGCCCAGGCCCGCAGGTTGCGACCGGAGGTCTCCTCCAGCGCGTCGAGCAGGTGGACCAGCCGGGCCGCCCCGAACGCATGCCGGGAGAAGTACAGCCGGGCACCGGCGAAGAACGCCTCGTCCCCCACGTACGCGGCCAACTGCTTCAGGACCCCGGCACCCTTGGCGTACGTGATGCCGTCGAAGTTCTGCCGGGCCGCCTCCAGATCGGGGATGTCCGCGGCGATCGGGTGGGTGGTCGGCAGCCGGTCGGCGGCGTACGCCCATTCCTTGCGGGAGCCGGCGAACGTGACCCAGGCCTCGTCGAAGCCGGCCGCCTCGCGGCTCAGCCGGGTGCCGATGTACTCCGCGAACGACTCCTTGAGCCACAGGTCGTCCCACCACGCCGGGGTGACCAGGTCACCGAACCACATGTGTGCCATCTCGTGCAGCATCGTGTTGGCCCGCTGCTGGCGCTCCTGGCGGGTCGGCCGGGAGGTGAACAGGTACTTCTCGTTGAACGTCACGCAGCCGGGGTTCTCCATCGCGCCGATGTTGTACTCGGGCGCGAACAGCTGGTCGTACTTGCCCCACGGGTAGGGGAACCCGAACAACTCGTGGCACCGGTCCAGGCCCCTGCGGGTGGTCTCGAACAGCTCGTCGGCATCAAGGTGTTCGGCGAGCGAGGCCCGGCACCACAGGCCGAGCGGCACCTCGAGCGTCGTCGTCGCCGAGGGGTGGGCCCAGCGGTCCTGGACGTGGTGCCACGGGCCGGCGCAGACCGCGACCAGGTAGGTGGACAGCGGCGGGGTCGGCTGGAAGGTCGTCCGCACCGCCGAGCGCCCGACCGGTATCCGGGAGGCCACCGGCTGGTTCGACACCACCGACCAGCCAGCGGGGGCGGTGGTGTGCAGGATGATCGAGCACTTCAGGTCAGGCTGCTCGAAGGTGGCGAAGATCCGCCGGGCGTCGGCCGGCTCCAGGTGCGAGTACAGGTAGGTCTCCCCGTCGACCGGGTCCACGAAGCGGTGCAGCCCCTGGCCGGTGCGCGAGTAGGCGGACACACCCCGGACCACGACGCGGTTGGGGCGGTTGGGGGCCAAGCCGGTCAGGTGCAGGGCGGCGCCGTCCCAGACCTCGTCGGGGTCCCGGGCCTCGCCGTTGACCTGCAGCGCGGTGACGCTCTCGCCGAGGTAGTCGAGGCGTACGTCCTCGAGATGGCTGAGGAAACTCAGCCGGGTGGTCGAGGCGAAGCCGCCCACCCGGGGGTCAGGCGCCCCGGTGAGGTCGAGGTCCACGTCGTAGGCGTGCACCTCGATGCCGGCGGACCGCTGCTCGGCCTCGGCCTTGGTCAGATTCGCGCTCGTGGTCGGGTTCGGCCTACTCACCCTCCCAGCCTATCGACGCAGATCGCCGATCGGGCCGCGGGGACCCGGGCCGGCAGCGATCCCGCCACCGACCCGGGATGTCCGGGATCCTACGTTCAGGCCTGCGGGGCCACGAAGCGGGTCTCCAGGCGGCCGAGGCCGTCGATCTCGACCTCGACGACGTCGCCGGCCTTGAGGAAGACCTGCGGGTCGCGGGCCAGGCCGACACCGCCGGGGGTGCCAGTCAGGACCAGGTCGCCGGCACGCAGCGTGACGATGGTGGACAGGTACTCGACCAGCTTGGTCGGGGTGAAGACCAGGTCACCGGTGTTGGCCTGCTGCATGACCTGCCCGTTGACCTTGGTGGAGATCGCCGCGTCGGACGGGTCGAACTCATCGGTCGTCACCAGGTACGGGCCGACCGGGGTGGAGGACTGCCAGATCTTCCCCTGGAGCCACTCGATGGTGCGCCTCTGGTAGCCGCGCATGGAGACGTCGTCGACCACGGTGTAGCCGGCGATGTACTGGTCCGCATCGGCCTCGGAGACGCGGTAGGCGTCCGCGCCGATGACCATGCCGAGCTCGCACTCCCAGTCCAGCATCTCGTCCTCGGCCGGGGCGACCACGTCGTCGTACGGACCGGTGAGCGTGTCGGCGAACTTCGCGAACAGCGTCGGGTACTCGGGCAGCTCGCGGCCCATCTCCTTGATGTGGGTCGCGTAGTTCAGGCCGACGCAGAAGACCTTGCTCGGGGCGGGCAGGAGCGTCTCCAGCTCTGCGTCGGCCGCGGCGACGGTCTCGCCGGCCGCGGCGGTGGCGACCTCGCGCCACTGTGGGTCGGCGAGCAGCTCGCTGACGTCGGCGCAGCCCTCGATCAGCGTGTAGGTGTCGCCGTCGAGGCGGGCGGCGGCAGTGCCGTCGGCGGTACGGAGGGTGGCAAGACGCATCGTAAAGGCTCCTTCAGGGCAACAGGTCGTGGGACCTGGTTCATCCGGGTCCCTGCTCATCGTCGCCTATCCGGGACCCGGATCGGCGCCCGGGACCATTCTCAGGAACGCGGGTGGGCCCTAGCCTGAGGACGTGACGACACCCCCGGGCCAGGTCCCGCTGCCCCCACCGGACGAGGCAGTGCCGCGCCCCCTGCGCGTGGCCGCGGCCTGGGGATGGCGTCTGGTCGTGCTGGTCGTGGTCGGCTACGGGGTGTGGACCGTGCTGGCGCGGGTCCCGGTGCTGGTCTTCTCGACCCTGGTGGCCCTGCTGCTCACCGTCCTGCTCGGCCCGCTGGTCACCTGGCTGCACCGCCGCACGCGCCTTCCCCGCGGCCTCTGGTCCGTACTGGCGGTGGTGGTCACCGCCGGGCTCCTCGCCGGGGTCCTGACGCTCGTGGGGGAACTCATCGCGCGCGGTGTCGTGCGGACCCACCTCGATCTCACCGGTGCCCTGTCGCGCCTGCAGGGCTGGCTGCTGACCGGTCCCCTGCACCTGCGGGGCGACCAGGTCGACACCATGATCAGCCAGGCGCAGACCTGGCTGTCGGAACACGCGACGAACCTGACGCTCGGCGCGGTCCAGGTCGGTTCGTCCGCGGTGGACACGGCCCTGGGCACCGTCCTGTGCCTGGTCACCACGATCTTCCTGCTGGCCGACGGGCGGCGGATCTGGACCTGCCTGATCGCCGTCCTCCCGCTGCCGTCCCGGGTCCGCATCGACACGGCCGTGCGCAGCAGCTGGCGCAGCCTGTCCGCCTACCTGCACACCCAACTGCTGGTGGCGGCCCTCGATGCCGTCCTGGTCGGGGCGGCCGCGGCGATCCTGGGGTCGCCGTTCGCACTGCCGATGGCGGTGCTGGTCCTCATCACCGCCCTGGTCCCGATCATCGGCGTGATCCTCGGCGGCGGGATCGCCATCCTGGCCATCCTGCTGCTGCAGGGCTGGGCACCGGCCCTGGTCATGCTCGCCGTCGTGGTGGGCGTCCAGCAGCTCGAGTCGCACGTCCTGCAGCCGTTCCTGATGGGCCGTGCCGTGGCCCTGCACCCACTGGCGGTGATCTTCGCCGTCACCGCCGGGTCGATGATGTTCGGCGTCGCCGGCGCCCTGTTCGCAGTGCCGGCCCTGGCGATGGCGAACGCGGGGATCCGTACGTACGTCCGTACGCCCCTGCGTCCCGTACGGTCGACGACCGGGGACGGCGCCCCGGAAGCCGATCCCGGGGAGACCGGCAGCTGATGACGGGCGCACTGCGATGACGGCCGTGCAGGTGCTGGGGGCGTGCCTGGCGCTGGCGGTCGTCGGCTTCGACCCGTTCGGGGCGCTGGTACTGCTCGCGGCCACCGCACGGGGGGCGGGCCGACGTGCTGCGGTGGCGTTCACCGCCGCCGGCGCCGCGGTGATCCTGGTGACCGCGCTCGGCCTCGACCTGCTGGCCGGCGCGGTCCTGCCCCGGCAGGCCCCGCACGTGCCGATGGCGATCTGGGCCGGCGTGGAGGCGGTGGCCGGGCTCGGCCTGCTGCTGTGGGGGGTGCGCCGCTACTGGTTCCCGCGCCGGCAGCGGGGCGGCCGTTCCGGGGCCGGGACCGGGGCGACCGGAACCGGCCCCGCGGGCCGGCCCACCGGCATCGGCGCCCGGCCGATGGCCGTGGCCGGCGGCGCGTACGGCCTGACCGTCCTCGGTGACCCCGGATTCTGGGGATTGGTCGCCCTCACCCACCGCCTCACCGAGGGGCCGGCGGTCGGGATCGTCGCGCTGTGGTGGCTGCTCACCCAGTCCCCGTTGGTCGCCCTCACCCTCGCGATCCTGGTCGGTGCCGGCGAACCGGTCGGGCGGTGGTTGCGCAGCGCCCGCGCACGGCTGTCCGGGATGGTGACGCGACTCACCACGCCGGCGCTCCTCCTCGTCGGCGCGGTCCTGGTGGCTGATGCCGTAATGTGGCTTCTCACGGGGTCGTTCTGGCTGGGATGAGAGGGCCGGGACGCCGTCCCTCGGTACGTTGGGAGGCCTAGTCACTGTGCGAGTCCTTGTCGTGGAGGATGACCTGTCACTGGCCGAGTTGGTGCGCCGCAGCCTCGCGGCCGAGGGGTACAGCGTCGATGTCCAGAACACCGGTCCGAACGGGTTATGGGCCGCCACGGAGCAGCCGTACGACGCGGTGGTCCTGGACATCATGTTGCCCGGCCTCAACGGCTACGACGTGCTGAAGGGGATCCGGCAGGCCGAGGTCTGGGTCCCGGTGCTGATGCTCACCGCCAAGGACGGTGACCTGGACGAGGTCGACGCCTTCGACCTGGGCGCCGACGACTACCTCACCAAGCCGTTCAGCCTGGCCGTGCTCAGTGCCCGCCTGCGGGCGCTCATCCGCCGCGGCAGCCCGATCCGGCCCGCTGTCCTGACGGTCGGCGACCTCACGCTGGACCCCGGCAGCGGGGCGGTCACCCGCGGCGAGACCGCGATCCAGCTCACCCGCAAGGAGTTCGCGCTGCTGGAGTACCTGATGCGACGCGCCGGCGACATCGTGCCGAAGGCGGAGCTGCTCGACCACGTGTGGGAGTCGGCGTTCGACGGCGACCCGAACATCGTCGAGGTCTACATCGGCTACCTGCGCCGCAAGATCGACGATCCCTTCGGGATCCACACCATCCAGACCGTACGGGGGCGCGGCTACCGGATCTCCTGACCGGTTCTCGTGACCGGTGCCCGGGCGGTCCCTCACTCCTCGCGGTCGTCGTCCTCCGGGTCCTCGTCCTCCGGGTCCTCGTCCTCACCGGGCGTCACATCGGTTGAGCAGGGCAGGCGCACCTCGAGGCGCGACCCTCCCCACGGGGACTCCCCCGCCGTGACGGTGCCGCCATGGGCGCTGATGATCCCCCGTACGATCGGCAGCCCGAGCCCTGCGCCACCGTGCCGACGGCCACGGGCCGGGTCCAGGCGCACGAACCGGTCGAACACCCGGCTCCGTTCCTCGACGGGGATCCCCGGTCCGTCGTCGTCGACGCGGACCACGACCTCGTCGCCCTCGCGGACGACCGACAGTCCCAACCGCTCGCGGGCGAAGCCACTGGCGTTGTCGACCAGGTTGCGTACCGCCCGGCGGAGCTCGTCGGGGTCGCCCAGGACCCGGCCGGCGGTCAGGTGCGCCTCCACCTGCCCGCGCCCGGAGGTCCGTAGCCGGACGACCTCGGCACCGACGATGTCGTCCATGTCCACGTCGACGCGCCGGCTGCGCAGCGTGCCCGCATCGGCCCGGGCCAGCAGGAGCAGGCCCTCGGTGAGACCGGCCAGGTGCTGGGTCTCGGACCGGAGCAGTGGCAGCACGTCGGGCAACTGCTCGGGCCGGTGCTCCAGGAGCTCCAGCCCCGCTCCCAGGGCGGCGACCGGGGATCGTAGTTCGTGGCTCGCGTCGGCGACGAACCGGGCCTGGCCGGTCTGCGCCTGCTCGATCCGGGTCAGCATCGCGTTCATGGTGGTGGCCAGCCGACTGACCTCGTCCTGGCCGGGGGGCACCGGCACCCGGCGATGCAGGTCGACGACGCTGATCTCCTCGACCGCGGTACGGATCTCCTCGACCGGCCGGAGCGTCCGCCCGACCAGGAGCCACACCGCCCAGCCGCCGAGCATCGCCAGCAGCGGCACCTCGACCAGCAGCGACACCGCATCCTGGCGCAGCGCCCGCTCCACCGAGCGCAGACTGCCCACGGCCAGCACCACGTACGGCCGGTCCTCGGTCGACACTCCGCGGGCGACGACGACCATCGGCTCTCCGGTGAGGGGCGACTCGGCTCCGTAGTCGACCAGGACCTGCCCCGGTGCGGGAACCAGTGCGGAGGCTGGCTCGGACCAGGTGAAGGTCGAGCTGTAGACCACCGCGTCGGCGCCGGTCCGGCTCGGGTCGACCAGCTGGAGCGGGCCACCGGCACCCAGGTGCCGCGCCTCGGGGTCGAACAGCCCTTCGACACCGTCGGCGACGATGATCGCAGCGGCGTCGGCCGCGCGCGAGCGCAGGGAGTCCTCCACCCCGCCGCGCAGCGCGGAGGCGAGCACCGCCCAGATGATCATCCCGCCGGTGGCCAGCGTGACGGCGATCACCAGGACCGCGACGAGGGCGGCCTTCCCCCGGATCCCGAGCCCCTTCCCGGCCGGCCGGCCGGTGTCGTCAGCGTTCTGGTCATTGCTGGTGGACATGCCGCCATCCTGCCGCACGCCCGGGCGGCCCGGCGGCCTGCTCCCCGGCCCCGGGTGCCGTAACGTGGGCGGTGTGTTCGGTCTCACCTCGGTCTGGACCCTGGTCGCCGCCGGGATGCTGCTGGCCACTGTCCTCGGCTGGGCCATCGTCCGACTCCCCCGGCAGCAGGTCAGCCTCGCCGGGGCCATGATCAGACAGGCGGTCGCCCTGCTGCTGTCCAGCATCCTGACGGTGCTGCTGGTCGGGCTCGCGCTGAACCGCGCCAACGACTGGTACCCCACCTGGTCGGACCTGCCGGGGATGGGATCCGGCCAGGTCGTGGTCCAGGGCTCCCCCGGTCCCCAGGAGCAGGTGCCGCCTGCCGACCTGGCCGTCGGCACCGCGACTCCACTGCAGTCCGACCCGGCCAGGAACCGCGCGCTGGTCGGCTACGACCCGACCGCCCCCCACGGCCAGTACCTGTCGGTGACGATCCCCGGCCCGGTCTCCGGTATCTCCCAACCGGCACTGGTGTGGCTCCCCGCCTCCTACGCCTCGCACCCCGAGCGGTTCTACCCGGTCGTCCTCGCGCTGCACGGTGCGCCCGGTAGCCCGGACACCTACCGGGACCAGCTGCAGATCGGCGAGACCCTGTCGAGCCTGACCAACGACCACGCGATCCGCGAGGCGATCGTGGTCGCCCCCACGGTCTTCGACGGGGACCAGGATGGCGAGTGCGTCGACGGCACCACCGGCCCCGGCCCCCTGAAGTGGGAGACCTACGTCGACACCGACGTACGCAACTGGGCCCTGGCGAACCTTCGCACCGTCGAGCATCCTGGCGGGTGGGTGACCGTCGGCTACAGCGCCGGTGGCTTCTGCGCCGCAATGTTCCCGGTGCGACATCCCGATCACTATGCCCAAGGAGTGGTGCTGTCCGGCTACTTCTCCCCGGAGTTCTCTCCCGGCAAGCGGTACCTTCCGGTCGGCGACCCGACCTACGACCTGGGCCGGATCGTCCGCCAGGACACCCCGCCGGTGGCGCTCTTCGCGTACGCCGCCCGCGACGACCGGTCCGCGATGTCCGCCCTGGCGGCCTTCTCCGGGGCCGTCGCTGCGCCCACCACCCTCACCACGCAACTGCAGGAGACCGGCGGCCACAGCATGGGGGTCTGGGCCCCGGGCCTGCACGCCGGCCTGCAGTGGCTCGGGGCGAGTGCCGCGCAATTCGCCTGGGTGGCCTCGTGACGACCCCGGCGCGGCGCCTGGTCGCGAACCTGCTCAGCTGGCTGTACGTGATCGCCACCATCGTGGCCGCCGCGGATTGGCTGTGGGGTCGGGTAGTGGTCCGGCCCCGCGGCCGCTGGCTGCTGCAGGAGTTCTTCACCACGCTGAACATCCCGGTCACCGCCTCGCTGGTCTCGGTGGTGGGACTCGGCCTGCTCACCGCGGCCATCCTGAAGCGCAAGCGCTTCGCCCTGCTGGTCATCGCCATCTTCCAGGTCCTTGGTGCCGGCGCGGACATCACCGTGTTCGTGTTCTCCAGGATGGACCGGACAGCCCCCGAGCTGCCCTTCGCCGTGGTTCACCACGGGGGATCCTCGGCCGTCAACCTGACCATCTCGCTGGCCCTGTTGGCGCTGATGGTGTGGTTGCGCCCGGCCTTCCCGGCCCGGACCCGACGCGGCTCCTGGGGGGCCGCACTGGCTATCCTGGCCGCCGGCCTCCTGCTGGACCTGGGTGTCACGCACTTGCTGGTGCGCAGCAGCACCCAGGCCCAGGGGCCGGCCTGGCAGCTGATCTCGGTCGCCCTGCTGCATGCCGTCGGACTGCCCGCCCCGCATAGCTGGAACATCCGGGTCGGGCCAGTGGTGCCGCAGGTGACCGGCGCGATCGCCGGCCTGTCACTGCTGCTGGCGGTCGGGGTGTTCCTCCGGTCGGCCAGGTTCCGGGGCGAGTGGCGGCAGGACAACGAGGTCACGATCCGGGGCCTGCTCGCCGAGTACGGCGAGGACGACTCGCTCGGCTACTACGCGACCCGCCGCGACAAGATGCTGTTCTTCGCCGAGAACCGTCGGGCCGCGATCGCGTACCGGGTGATCGGCTCGGTCTGCCTCGCCAGCGGTGACCCGATCGGCGACCCCCGGCAGTGGCCGGAGCTGATCCGCCGGTGGGAGCACTACGCCCGCCGGTACGGCTGGACACCGGCCGTCCTCGCCGCCTCGGAGGCCGGCGCCCGGGTGTACGCGGCGACGATCGGCACCGAGGTGATCAACCTCGGGGACGAGGCGATCCTGCACCCCGAGCGCTTCCGGCTGGACTCGACGTCGATGACCCCCGTACGCCAGGCGGTCCGTCGGACCCGACGGATGGGGATCACCGTGCAGCTGCGCCGCGCCGAGGAGCTCGACGAGGTCGAGCTCGCCGAGCTGGGGCGGCTCGCGGACAGCTGGCGGATCGGTGGCACCGAACGCGGCTTCTCGATGGCGCTGGGCCGCTACGGTGACCCGGCCGACGGTCGGATGCTGCTGGTCACCGCGCACGATGAGGACGGCGCCCCGATCGCCCTGCAGAGCTTCGTGCCGTGGGGGCCCCGCGGCCTGTCGCTCGACCTGATGCGTCGCGCCGCCGAGGCTCCCAATGGAACCAACGAGTTGCTCGTCGCCGAGCTGATGGCCTGGTGCGAGGACAACGGCGTCACCCGGGTCTCGCTCAACTTCGCGTTCTTCCGTCGGGTGTTCGCCGACGCCGAGGACGTCAGTGCCGGTGCCCTGACCAGGCTGAACTCGCACCTGTTGAGCTGGATGGACCGTTTCTGGCAGGTCCGACGCCTCTACCTGGCCAACGCCAAGTACCAGCCGACCTGGCAGCCCCGCTACGCCTGCCTGCCCTCGATCATCGACCTGTTACCGGTCGCCATCGCGGCCGCCCGGGTCGAGGGGTTCCTCCCGGTGCCGCCGTGGATCACCGTCGACGAGACGACCGCCGAACTCGACGCCGAACACCTCGCGCGGGCCCGGGAGCTCGAGACACGCCGGCCCGAGGCCGACCTGCATCCGCGCCGCAACGACCAGACCCGGCACCGGCTCGCCCATCTCGAGGCGCTGAACGCCTCCGGACGCCCCGGCTACCCTCTCGGCCGCACCGACGTGACCCGGCTCCGGGACCTCCGGACCGACCCGGTCGACGGGACCGAGGCACCCGACCGCACCGGCGAGCAGTCGATCGCCGGCCGGATCCGACGGATCCGGCACCACGGCGGGGTCTGCTTCGCCGACCTGGTCGACGGCCACGACGCCGCCCAGCTGATCCTCGAAGCCGACACCCTGGGCCGCGAGGCGGTGGCCGAGTTCGCCCGTCTGGTCGACTCCGGTGACCTGGTCCGGGTCGTGGCCCGCCCCACGTCGTCGCGCAACGGCACCCCGTCCTGGGCCGTCGCGTCGTGGCAGGTGCTAGCCAAGTCGCTGCACCCGGTCCCGTGGGACGGGCTCGACGACCCCGAGGCCCGGCTGCGCAACCGCTCCCTGGACCTGATCGTCCACCCCGACGAACTGGAGGTCCTGCGGGCCCGGTCCCGCGCCATCGAGGCGGTCCGGACCACGATGCGCGCCGCCGGCTACCTGGAGGTGGAGACTCCGGTCCTGCAGACCGTCCACGGTGGGGCCAGTGCCCGGCCGTTCCGGACGACGATCAACGCGTACGACACCGACCTGGTGCTGCGGATCGCCCCTGAGCTCGCCCTCAAGCGCCTGCTCGTCGGCGGGATGGGACCGATCTTCGAGCTCGGCCGCAATTTCCGCAACGAGGGTGTCGACGCCACCCACAATCCGGAGTTCACCGCGCTGGAGGCGTACGAGCCGTTCGCCGACTACACCGACATGCGCCTGCTCGCCGAGCGACTGGTCCGCGCCGCGGCCGTCGCGGTCCACGGCTGCCCGGCCATGCTGCTCGACGTGGACGGCAGCGGCACCAAGCGACTCGTCGACGTCTCCGACGAGTGGCCGGTGGTCACGGTCTGCGATGCCCTGTCCGCAGCGGTCGGCTTCCCGATCGGCCTGGACACCGACATGGAGGTGCTGCTCGGGCTGGCCCACGAGCACGGCATCCACGTCCGCGACGGCTGGGGGCCCGGTGCCCTGCTCGAGGAGCTGTACGGCGAACTGGTCGAAGCCCGGACCGTGCGCCCCACGTTCTACACCGACTTCCCGGCCGAGACCTCACCGCTGGCCGGACCGCACCGCACCGAGCCTGGCCTGGTGGAGCGCTGGGACCTGGTCGCCGGAGGCATGGAACTCGGCACCGCCTACTCGGAGCTCACCGATCCCCTGGAGCAGCGCCGCCGTCTCGTCGAGCAGTCCTGGAAGGCAGCGGCCGGCGACCCCGAGGCGATGGAGGTGGACGAGGCCTTCCTGGCCGCGCTGGAGGTCGGGATGCCCCCTGCCGGCGGCCTCGGGATGGGCATCGACCGGCTGGTGATGGCGCTGGTCGACCGCCCGATCCGCGACGTGCTCACGTTCCCGTTCGTCCGCCCCCAGAGCTGAGCCATACGTCCTGTCCGGCCCGGGAGGTCAGAGGGAGGACGGGCCCGGGAGCTCCCCGGCGTCACGGGCCGCGAACCAGTCGCGCGCCCGCATCTGCAGCCACAGGGCCAGGGTGACCGACCCGAACCAGGCCATCAGGATGCCGCCGAACAGCGGGGTCTCCGGCGCCATGTGGAGCAGGATCACCCCCGAGTCGACGAACAGCAGCACCGTCCCCACCAGCGCTGCGACCAGGGTGGCGGCCGCACTGCCGGCGAACAGCGGATCGGCCCACGGGATGGCGGCGCGCACCCAACTGCGGGCAGTGTCGGCGAAGGTCAGCACGGCGCCGCCGCAGAGCAGGGCGATCACGTAGGTCACATTGGGCAGCAGCACGATGCCGACCACGACCATCAGCGCCACGATCGCGACCACGCTCTGCCGCTTGGGCAGCCGGTCGGCCCACCAGGCGGCGATGGTGATCGCCGAACCGACGCAGACCGCGGCGGCACCCGGGCCGATACCGACCCAGTCCGGTCCCAGTGCGGTCGTCGAGTCGAGCAGCGTGCCGACCTGCCAGGCATCCCCCAGTGCCGCCGACGAGGCGGTCAGGGCCAGCGCCAGCGAGGCACCGGCAATGGCGGCGGGGCGTCGGGGCACGGTCAGCAGCCGGGCGACGACGGTGGCGAGCAGCCAGGCGCCGAGCACCGTTGCGCTCCCGGCCAGGATCGGGGCACCGGTGGCGTACCACGGCACCATGCCGGCCGACAGCAGCGCGACCGGCCAGGTGGTCAGTGCCGCCCCGAGCAGCCGGGTGTGGGACCAGCGGCGTCGTACGACCAGCACCACGGTGGCCACCAGCAACGCGACCAGCACGCCTCCGAAGACCAGCAGGATCGGTCGGCGCCCCTGGAGCACCGAGACGAGCCGGAGCAGTTCGGCGGCCTCCGAGGCCGAGACCGGGCCCTCGATGACGCCGACCGGGGTGCCGGCGACCGGCGTGTCCGCGGAGCGGTCCGGCTCCGTGGGCTGCAGGAATCGGGTGATCGTGGCGCTGACGTCCGGCAGGGTGATCACGCCCGGCTCGCGGGTGGTGTCGGAGGAGAGCCGGCCGGGCAGGCCGGTGCCGTCCGGATCGACGCGGTAGGCCAACTGGACCGAGGACAGGCTGAGCTTGTCGGCCTGGGAGACGCCGGGGGCGGAGTTCTCCAGCGGACCGGCGGCGCCCAGGCCTAGAACGATCACGGTCGCCTGCTGGTCGTCGACGAGGCGGCGGATCAGGTCGTCCGAGGCCGCAGCGGCATCGACGATCGTGACCCGACAGGCGGTGGTCAGGCCCCGCTCGCGCCAGGAGGTCAGGTCGGAGTAGTGCGACAGCGCGCCCTCGCTGTCGGCGGCCGCCAGGGCCGCGCCGGGTCCCACGGCAGAGATGCACCGGTCGCCGACGCCGTCGGCCGCGGCGGCGATCCGTGGCTCGGGGATGCCCAGCTCGACCCCGAAGGAAGGGTTCGCCGTCTTGATGGCGGCCCAGTTGCTGACTGCGGCGCCGCCCTCCTGCCCCAGTCGCACCTCGGGCGCCAGGGTGACCTGCAGCTCGCACTGGTCGTCGGTGTGGGCGAGCCGGCCGGCACCCAGGCTCAGCCAGGCGGCCGAGACGCATTCGTCGGCGTACCGATCGGTCGCGACCACCCCGTACGCCGACGAGGCCGACCGGGTGTCCAGGACCTCGCGGTCCACCGGGGTGAGGGAGCCCCGCTCTCCCACCCCGACGATGACCAGCCGGGACGCGGTGACCGGGGCAGGGGTGACCTGCACCGGCCGGGCGAGCCCCATCAGCACGCCGAGCAGCAGTGCCAGCCCGAGGAGGTGGCGCAGCCACCGGTGCCGCCACCAGGCCGGTCCGCGGTGGGCGTGGTCGCGGGTCGGGGCCGCCGAGCGGTCCCCCGGCGTGCTGGCGGTCACGGCCTCAGGACGCCCGCTGCACGTAGTCCAGCAGGCTGGTGAAGAAGGGGACGCCGTCGGTCGTCGGGGAGGTGTGCGGGTCGACGTTGTGCTCCGGATGGGGCATCAGGCCAACGACGTTGCCACGCTCGTTGGTGACCCCGGCGATGTCGTTGACGGACCCGTTCGGGTTGTCGAGGTAGCGGAAGACGACCTGGTCGTTGTCCTCGAGCCGCTGCAGGGTGTCCGGATCGGCGATGAAGTTGCCCTCGCCGGACTTCAGCACGATGTTGATCTCCTGGCCCTCCTCGAAGCCGGCCGTCCACACCGTGTCGCGGGAGTCCACCCGCAGCCCCTGGTCACGGCAGACGAAGGTCCGCGAGGCATTGCGCATCAGCGCGCCGGGCAGCAGGTGGGCCTCGGCCAGGACCTGGAAGCCGTTGCAGATACCCAGGACGGGCAGGCCGTCCTTCGCCGCGCGGATCAACTCGCCCATCACCGGGGAGAAGCGCGCGATCGCGCCGCAGCGCAGGTAGTCGCCGTACGAGAAGCCGCCGGGCAGGATAACCGCGTCGACACCGTCGAGGGAGTCGCTGCCGTGCCACAGCGCGACCGGCTCGCCGCCGGTGAGTCGCACCGCCCGGGCCGCGTCCGTGTCGTCGAGGGTGCCCGGGAAGGTGACGACGCCGATCCGGGCGGTCACTCTTCCACCCGCACGTCGAAGTTCTCGATCACGGTGTTGGCGAGCAGTCGCTCCGCCGCCTCACGCACCTCGGCCAGGCGCTGCTCGGAGATCTCGCCGTCCACCTCGATCTCGAAACGCTTGCCCTGCCGCACGGACAGGCCGTCGAAGCCGAGGCGGCCAAGCGCACCCGTCACCGCCTTGCCCTGCGGGTCGAGGATCTCCGGCTTGGGCATCACGTCCACAATTACTCGGGCCATGGCGCCGATCCTAGCGCTTCGAGGCCACCCTGGGCGGGACGGCGGAACCGTGGGACACCTCCGGGCGCCATACGCAGGACGGGTCCGGACCGAGCAGGTTCCCCGTCACGGCGTACGCCCGGGACCGCGACCCGCCACACACGTCACGGAACTCACAGACCCCGCAGATTCCCCCGAACCCCTCGGGCCGGCGCAGTGACTGCAGGATCTCGGAGTCCCGGTAGATCGCCCGCAGCCCGGACTCCTTGACCGAGCCGCAGTGGAACGGAAGGAACCCGGACGGGTACACGTCGCCGGTGTGGTCGACGAACACGAAGCCGCGGCCGGCATTCACGTCGATCGGCGGGCGCGGCACCCGGGTCGGGACGATCGGGTGGCCCAGGACGGCGACGGTCTGCTCGACCAGCCGGTCGTGCAGCGCTCCGGTGGCCGGCAGTGGCAGGCCCTGCGCCCGGGCGCGGGCGCGCTGGATCACCACCCGGCGGTACTGCGGCGCCTCGGTGGTCTTGACCGCCACCAGCGAGGACACGTCGGCGAGCCAGTGCAGCACGTCCTCGACCTGGTCGGGCTCGAGCGCCCCCAACTGCTCGCCGCGGCCGGTCGGCACGAGGAAGAACACGCTCCACAGGCCCACCCCCATCGCCAGTACGTCGGCCAGCAGCCGGGGCAGCTCGTCGACGTTGTCGCGGGTGACCGTGGTGTTCACCTGCAGCCGCAGGCCCTCGTCACGGACCATGGTGGCGGCCTGGCGGGTCGCCGCGTACGTCCCCTCGAAGCCACGGAAGGCGTCGTGGGTGGCCGGTTCGGCGCCGTCCAGGGACAGGGAGACCGCCTTGGCGCCGGCCTCGTGGAGGTCGGCGAGCCGGTCGGCGGTGAACTTCGGGGTCACCGAGGGCGACAGTGCCACCGACAGGCCGGCGGCCGTGCCGTGGGCGACGAGCTCGGCCAGGTCGGCCCGCTCGAACGGGTCACCGCCGGTCAGCACGACCAACGGCCGGGGGGTGTCCCACCGGGCGATGTCGTCCAGCAGTGCCTTGCCCTGGCCGGTGGTGAGCTGGCGCGGATCGGCGTGGTGCTGTGCATCGGCACGACAGTGCTTGCAGACCAGCTGACAGGCCCGGGTCACCTCCCAGATCACGATGAACGGCTTGTCGCCCACGTCCTGGTGCTGGGTCCGGACGACCCGGGGGGCGGTGTGAGTGGCTGCCATGAGCGCTCCGATCGGCTTTTTCCACGATGACACCGTGCATAATACGGTGTCGGCGAGGGCCACAGCGGTCCGGCACCACGTAGCGGACCACCGGCTCAGGACATATGGTCACCTGGTGAGCGAGCCGTGGCGTGACGGGACCCCCGGCCTGGTCATCCTGCCCTCCGGCCGCCGGGCCCGCGGGCGCAGCCTTCGCCGGCCGGCACCACCGGGCCAGAAACCCACCGTGTCCCTGCACCTGGCCTGGCGCCGCCCGGCCACGCCGCCGTGGCGCCAACTGTGGATCCGCTGGCCGGACTTCTGCGCACCGGCCGACCCCGCAACAGCCGGCCGAATCCTGGCGGAGGCCTACGTCCTCGCCGCCTCCGAACGACTTGAGGTCGCGTGCGGTGGAGGCATCGGACGCACCGGGACGGCTCTGGCCGCACTCACGGTGATTGATGGACTGTCGCCCGACGCCGCGGTCGCCTGGGTACGTGCGCAGTACCATCCGCGCGCGGTCGAGACCCGGTGGCAGCGTCGCTTCCTCCACCGGGCCGGTCTCTAGGCGCGGTCTCCGGCTGCCCGGCCCTCCAGCGGCTCAGTCGAAGGCCATCCCGGTGAGCTGCTCGTACGCCGTGACGTACCGCTCGCGGGTCTGCGCGATCACCTCGGCGGGCAGTTCCGGCGGGGCCTCGCCCGAGTCCCGGTCCCAGCCGGAGTCGTTGACCAGCCAGTTGCGGACGAACTGCTTGTCGTACGAGTCCAGGCGTCCGCCCGGCTCCCACGTGGTCGCGTCCCAGAAGCGCGACGAATCCGGGGTGAGCACCTCGTCGGCCAGCACGATCGTGCCGTCAGGGCGTACGCCGAACTCGAACTTCGTGTCGGCCAGGATGATGCCGCGCTCCCGCGCGATCTCCTCGGCAGTGCGGTAGATCGTCAGAGTGAGGTCCCGGATCGCCTCGCCGGTCTCGCGCCCGACGGTGCCGACCATGGTCTCGAAGTCGACGTTCTCGTCATGCTCGCCGAGCTCGGCCTTGGTGGCCGGGGTGAAGATCGGCTCGGCCAGGCGGGAGCCGTCGACCAGCCCGTCGGGCAGCGGGATGCCGCAGACCGTACGGGACTGCCGGTACTCGGCCCACCCGGATCCGGTCAGGTAGCCGCGGGCGACGCACTCGACCGGGATCATGTCCAACTTCTCCACGACCAGGCCGCGCCGGTCGACGAGCGCCGGCACCTGGGTGGAGATCACGTGGTTGGGCACCACGTCCCGCAGCCGGTCGAACCACCACAGCGACAGCTGGGTCAGGATCGCCCCCTTGTCGGGGATGGTGGACGGCAACACCCAGTCGTACGCCGAGATGTTGTCGGTCGCGACCATCAGCATCCGGTCGTCCTCGGGCAGGGCGTACAGCTCACGCACCTTGCCGGCATGGATCAGTGGCAGTCCCAGTTCCGCGAATTGGCTCACGGGGTCATCCTGCCACTCAGAGCACGGCTCCCGGCACGTACGCCGCCGCGCGGGGGTGGGCGGCCAGGATCGGCTGGACCTGCTCAGCGATCCGCTGGACCTGGAGCCGTGCGGTGCCGGTCAGCTCCAGCGGGTCGGTGACCAGCCCGGCGATCTCCTCCCGCCCCAGCCCGAGTCGCTCGTCGGCGGCGAGCCGATCGAACAGGTCGTTGTCCTTGCGGCCGGTCTCGCGCATTTCCAGGGCCACGGCGACCGCGTTCTCCTTGATCGCCTCGTGCGCGTGCTCGCGCCCCACACCCTTGCGGACTGCGGCCATCAGCACCTTGGTGGTGGTCAGGAACGGCAGGTAGCGCGACAGCTCGGCCTCGATCACCGCCGGGAAGGCACCGAAGTCGTTCAGCACCGTCAGGAACGTCTCGAACAGCCCGTCCAGGCAGTAGAACGAGTCAGGCAGCACCACGCGGCGGACCACCGAGCAGGAGACGTCGCCCTCGTTCCACTGGTTGCCGGCCACGTCGGCGATCATCGTCAGGTAGCCCTTGAGAATGACCGACATGCCGTTGACCCGCTCGCACGACCGGGTGTTCATCTTGTGCGGCATCGCCGAGGAGCCGACCTGGCCGGGCCGGAAGCCCTCGGTCACCAGCTCGTTGCCCGCCATCAGGCGGATCGAGGTCGCCACGTCGGAGGGGCCGGCGGCCACCTGCACGAGCGCCGAGACCACGTCGAAGTCCAGCGACCGCGGGTACACCTGGCCGGTCGAGGTCAGCACGGTGCTGAACCCGAGCGACTCGGCGACCCGACGCTCCAGCTCCGCCAGCTTGTCGGCGTCACCGTCCAACAGGTCGAGCATGTCCTGGCTGGTACCGACCGGGCCCTTGATCCCGCGCAGCGGGAAGTGCGCCAGCAGCTCCTCGACCCGGGCGTACGCCACCAGCAGCTCGTCGGCCCCGGTCGCGAACCGCTTGCCGAGCGTGGTGATCTGCGCGGCCACGTTGTGCGAGCGTCCGGCGACCGCCCGGTCGGAGTACTGGGCGGCGAGCCGCACCAACTGGGCCAGCGCGCTGACGATCCGGTCCCGGATGACGCTCAGGGACTGGCGGGTCTGCCACTGCTCGACGTTCTCGGTCAGGTCCCGCGAGGTCATGCCCTTGTGGACGTGCTCGTAGCCGGCGAGGGCGCAGAACTCCTCGATCCGCGCCTTCACATCGTGCCGGGTGACCTTCTCCCGCTCGTTGATCGAGTCGAGGTCGACCTGGTCGACCACCCGCCGGTAGGCCTCGATCACCGCGTCGGGATCGTCCCCACCGAAGTCGACGCCGAGGTCGCGCTGGGCCTCCAGCACGGTGATCCAGAGCCGGCGCTCGGCGATGATCTTGTTCTCCGGCGACCAGATGCGGCGCATCTGCTCGCTGGCGTAGCGGGTGGCGAGGACATTGGGGACGGTCACGGTGGTCCTTTCGGGAACGGTGATTCAGAGGGTGATCTGGCCGCGGGCGGCGCGCAGCGCGATGTCGGACCGGAAGAACCCGCCACGCAGGTGGATGTCCTCCAGCCGGTGGTAGGCGTTCGAGCGGGCCTGCGGCAGCGAGTCAGCGGTGCCGACCACGGTCAGCACGCGGCCACCGGAGGCGACCAGTCGTCCCTCGGCGTCCCATGCGGTCCCGGCCTGGATGATGCCGTCCGCGGAGCCGGTCACGCCGACGATCACGTCGCCCTTGCGCGGGGAGTCGGGATAGCCCTCGGCGGCGAGCACGACGCCGACGGCGTAGCCGGAGCCGAACCGGAGCGGCTCCTCCGGATCGAGCCGGCCGGTCGCCGCGGCGTACAGCACCTGCCCCAGCGGGGAGGAGAGCCGGGCCAGCAGCGGCTGGGTCTCCGGGTCCCCGAAGCGTACGTTGAACTCGATCACGCGCAGTCCCTTGGACGTGAGCGCCAGGCCGGCGTAGAGCAGGCCGACGAACGGGGTCCCGCGGCGGGCCATCTCGTCGACGGTCGGCTGGATGACCTGGTCGACGACCTGTTCCTTGATGTCGGCCGGGGCCCACGGCAGCGGCGTGTAGGCGCCCATGCCGCCGGTGTTCGGACCGCGGTCGTCGTCGCCCACCCGCTTGAAGTCCTGGGCCGGGTCGAAGGGGAGCACGTTCTGGCCGTCGCAGATCGCGAACAGGCTGACCTCGGGGCCGTCGAGGAACTCCTCGATCACCACCCGCCCGCAGGCCACGGCATGGGCCAGCGCCCGGTCCCGGTCGGAGGTGACGACGACGCCCTTGCCCGCGGCCAGGCCGTCGTCCTTCACCACGTACGGAGCGCCGAACTCGTCCAGGGCGGCCGCGGCCTGCTCCGCGGTGGTGCAGAGCCGGCCGGCGGCGGTCGGCACGTGGGCGGCGGCCATCACTTCCTTGGCAAAGGCCTTGGAGCCCTCGAGGCGAGCCGCTTCCCTGGACGGGCCGAAGCAGGCGATCCCGGCGTCGCGTACGGCATCGGCGACGCCGGCGACCAGCGGGGCCTCCGGCCCGATGACGACCAGGTCCACGCCCAGCTCGGTGGCCAGGGCGGCAACCGCCTCCGGATCGTTCTGGTCGACCGGATGGTTGGTGGCGAAGGCCTCCGTCCCGGGGTTGCCGGGAGCGACGTGGACCGTGGCGACGGCGGGATCACGGCTGATCGCCAGGGCGAGCGCATGCTCGCGACCACCCGACCCGACGACGAGGACAGAATTCGGCTGCATCACGAGGACACAGCCTACGCGGTAGCGGCACCGATCTCAGACCGAGTCGCTGCCGAGCGCAGTACAGCGGGCTCAGCGCTTGACTCGCGCGTTGCCCTTCCAGATCGCCCAGACCTGCTCCTCGTCGGCGGGGGCGCCGTAGTCGTACAGCGAGGTCGCGGCCAGGGCACCGGTGGCCCAGCCGAACTGGGCGCACTGCTCGACGTCCCAGCCCTTCAGGATGCCGTAGAGCACGCCGCCGACCGACCCGTCACCACCGCCGATGCGGTCGATGACGTCGATGTCGCGCAACGGGCAGACGACGAACCTGTCATCGCCCCACAGCACCATGCCCCACTTGTGGTGGTTCGCCGAGATGACCTCCCGCAGGGAGGTGCCGATGTACTTCGCGTTCGGGTAGGCCTGCTGGATGCGGCCGATCATCGCCTTGAAGTCGTCGATCTTCTCCTCGATCGACTTTCCGCCGGCCTCGGGGCCCTCGATGCCGAGGCAGAGCTGGAAGTCCTCCTCATTGCCGTAGAGGATGTCGCAGTTCTGGGCGATCTCGTGGAAGGCCGCCGTGAGCTCCTCCTCGCGGCCCTGCCAGAAGGAGGCGCGGTAGTTGAGGTCCATGGCGACGAGGGTGCCGTGCGCCTTGGCGGCCTTGGCCAGCTCGACGCAGAACTTCGAGGTCTTCGGCGACAGCGCGGCGATCACCCCGGACATGTGCAGGATCGTGACCCCCTCCTGGCCGAAGAGCCGGTCCAGGTCGAACTGGTCGACGCTGAGCTCGCGACCGACCTCGCCGGAGCGGTCGTTCCAGACCCGCGGGCCGCGCCCGCCGTAGCCGCTGTCGGCGATGTTGAACTGGTGGCGCAGGCCCCACGCATCGCCCTGCGGCAGGTCCGGGCCCTCGTACTCCATGAAGCGGGCACGCAGATTGGACTTGATCATCGTGGAGATCGGCGAGCCCTCGACGAACGCGGTCAGCACCTTGGTCGGCAGGCCAAGGTGGGAGACCACGGAGGCGACATTGGTCTCTGCGGAGGTGACCTGCATCAGGAAGCGATCAGAGGTGTGGACCGGCTGGCGATCCAAAGGAGTGATGCGCACCCCCATCGACGTCGGGACAACGAGCGCCCACTGGGCATCCTCGCGGAGCTGCATGTTCTGGACCTTCCGGATCGGCGGTGGCTTGATCCGAACCTACGAAGTCCGCCGCCGCCGAGGCACGTGGTTGCCGGGACTTGGCAGCGACCCTGCCGTCAGGCGAGGGTGTGGCCGTCCAGTTCCGCCAACCGTACGGCGGCGTCCATCGCCAGCCAGAACATCGCCTCGTGGACCTCGTGGGCGCCGGTCCACCCGCGGCGGTCCCACTCCGCCTCGACCAGGGAGTCCGCGCTGAACACGATCTGTCCCAGCCGAACCCCCCGGTACTGCGCGACGGCATGGATGGCCGAGGCCTCCATGTCCACCACCGCACACCCCTGGGCGATCCGTCGCTCGACCTTGGCGCGGTTCTCCCGGTAGATCGCGTCGGTGGTCCAGGTCCGCCCGGCGGCGAACCCGACGCCGGCCTCGTCGAGGGCCTCCTCGCAGGCACGTACGCCCACCGGGTCGGCCTCGACGACAGCCCCCGGCACCAGGTAGTGGGCGCTGGTCCCCTCGTCGCGCAGCGCGCTGGTCACCACGAACGGATGGCCCATGACCAGGTCCGGCACCAGCACGCCGGCCCCGCCGACGGCGATGAAGCGCCGGGCGCCGAGCGCGATCAGTTCCTCCAGGATCATCACCGAGTGCGGCGCCCCCATGGTCGGGTAGCACCAGCCGATCCGTACGCCCCGGTGGTCGCGCTCGTAGAGGGGACGCGGGTCGAGCACGTCGCTCACCTGTCGGTGCAGGTGGGATCCCTCCCGGGTGCCGATCTCCCGCACCGTGTCGGGCAGCCAGGCCAGCACGACGGTCTCCGGTACGCCTGCCGGGTGGTACAGGACCGAGGGCTCGAGCAGCCCCGGCTCCGTCAGGTCGGCCGCGATGTCTGCGGCCGAGTCCAGCGGGAAGTGGATCGGTTCCTCGATGAGCTCGCCGAGCTCGGTCATGATGTCTCCGCCGATCTGCGTGGTGGTCCGGCCGGTCTCAGTCGACCGGTCCGACCAGGTCGTGCAGCATGATCGACTGCTCGCGCCCCGGGCCGACCCCGATGCCGGAGATGCGGCAGCGGCACAGCTCCTCGAGGCGACGTACGTACCGCTGCGCGTTGACCGGCAGGTCCTCGAAGGAACGGCAGTCGGTGATGTCCTCGCTCCATCCGTCCAGGAACTCGTAGACCGGCTTGGCGTGGTGGAAGTCCGACTGGTTCGCCGGCAGCGAGTCGACCCGGGTGCCATTGATGTCGTACGCCACGCAGACCGGGATCTTGTCCCAGCCGGAGAGCACGTCGAGCTTGGTGAGGAAGATGTCGGTGCAGCCGTTGTAGGTGGCCGCGGCCTCGACCACCAGCGCGTCGAACCAGCCGCACCGGCGCTTGCGTCCGGTGGTGACGCCGTACTCCCCGCCGATCTCGCGCAGCTTGTCGCCGTCCTGGTCGAACAGCTCGGTCGGGAACGGGCCCTCGCCGACACGGGTGGTGTAGGCCTTGGCGATGCCGATCACCCGGTCGATCCGCGTGGGGCCGACGCCGGAGCCGGTCAGCGCACCGCCGGCGGTCGGGTTGGAGGAGGTGACGTACGGATAGGTGCCGTGGTCCACGTCGAGGTGGTGGGCCTGGGCGCCCTCGAACAGCACGACCTTGCCCTCGTCGAGGGCGTCGTTGAGGACGCGTGCCACGTCGGCGACGTGCGGGCGGACCCGGTCGGCGTACTCGAGCAGGCCCTCGGTGATCTGCACCGGGTCGACCTCGCGGCGGTTGTACATCTTCACCAGCAGTTGGTTCTTCTGGCGCAGCGCCGCCTCGACCTTCTGCCGCAGGATCGAGGCGTCGAACAGGTCCTGCACGCGCAGGCCCAGCCGGTTGACCTTGTCGCTGTAGGTCGGGCCGATGCCCCGGCCGGTGGTGCCGATCTTGCGCTTGCCGAGGAACCGCTCGGTCACCTTGTCCATGGTCTGGTGGTAGGGGGTGATCAGGTGCGCGTTCGGCGAGATGAGCAGCCGGTCGGTGCTGACCCCGCGGGCCGCGAGCGCGTCGATCTCCTGGAACAGCACGGCAAGATCGACCACGACACCGTTGCCGATGCAGGGGATGGCGTTCTCGTTCAGGATCCCGGAGGGCAGCAGGTGCATCGCGAAGGACTCACCGTTCACCACCACGGTGTGTCCGGCGTTGTTGCCGCCTGAGTAGCGCACCACATAGTCGACGGAGTCCCCGAGCTGGTCGGTCGCCTTCCCCTTGCCCTCGTCGCCCCACTGGGTGCCGATCACGATGATTCCGGCCACGCTTGCCACCTCTCGTACGTGCGACGTTCCCCCAGCAGGACTGCGGGTGCAGTTGTCCGGAGACACGCGAGTCGCGGCTCCGGGGTCGGCCCACGTTCGCCGAACCGACCCGCCCACTCTATCGAGACCCATCACCCCCCGGGGCCTCGGGACACAGGGCGGTCCGGCCATGGCGCCCATCGCCGGAGAGGGCTCGGGCTCCGCCGCCCCACTTCTTTCGTTGATCGGAATCCGGGCAGAGATCGATGCCGCAGCCCTCCTAGCCTCAGTGACACCCGACGGGTCCCCTTTTCGCCCACAACGATGTGATCGGAGCATCCATGTCCGCAACCACCCATCCCCTCGCCGAACCGACCCCCGAGGCCGGTGACCAGGCGCGCGTCGTCGTGGTCGTCGGCGGCGCCGCCGGCATCGGCAAGGCCGTTGCCACCGCCCTCGAGGCCCGCGGTGACATCGTCGCCGTCCTCGACCGCAACCCGTCCGAGGGCGAGCAGCCCTCCGGCGGCCACCACGTCGTGGACGTCCGCGACGAGGCCAGCATCGATGCCACGGTGCAGACGATCGTGGCGGCCCATGGTGGGATCGACTGCCTGGTGTACGCCGCCGGTGCGCTCGACGGCTACGCCTCCCTCGAAGAGATCACCCCCCAGGTGCTGGACACCGTGTTCGCCGTGAACACGTTCGGAGCGCTGCACGTGGTCCAGCGCGTCGTCCCCGCCATGAAGGAGCGCGGCCAAGGGCGCATCGTGCTGTTCGGCTCGATCGCGGGCAGCATCGCCGGTGCGGGCGGCATCGCCTACACGATGTCCAAGCACGCGGTGGAGGGCCTGGTGCGCCATCTCGCCCTCGAGCTCGGCCCGCAGGGCATCACCACCAACTGCATCGCCCCGGGCTCGATCAGCGGCACGAACATCCGCACCAGCATCACCCAGATGCTGCCTTCCCAGGGCATCGCGACGAACCGTGGCCTGGGCACCAGCGATCCCGAGACCGCCGCCAAGCTGTACCCGGTGGGCAAGCTCGGCACGGTGGATGCGGTCGTGCCCACGGTGCTGCACCTGCTCGAGGCGTCCTCCTGGTTCATCAACGGCACCACGATCACCGTCGACGGTGGCTACACCTGCCGCTGACCCCTGTTCCGTACTTCTCCTGCGCCCGCGGCCACCGCTCCCCTCCCGAGGGGCGGTGGCCGCGGGCGTCCTTACGCTTCGCGGCAGACAGCGGGACCTGGCGCCGCGCACTGCGGGGATGGCGCTGTCCGGCCGCGGTGGTTCGACCAGTGGGCAGAACCGAAACTGCCCGGCCGTGGTGGCCGGGCAGTTTCGGGAGGGATTGATCAGGAGTGGACGGGCTCGGCTGCGCCGTTGAGCCGGACGGACTGGCGGGAGAGGTCGGCGTCGGTGTTGGCCTGCTTGCCGCCATGGCGAGCGGCCTGGCGCTCGGCGGCGTGCTCGGCGATGTCGCGCCCGGCCAGGTAGCCGAACACCAGGGCGGGGCCGATGTTCGCGCCGTAGCCCGGGTAGCCGCCGCCGAAGACCGAGACGGCGGCGGTCCCGACCGCGTACAGGCCCGGAATGCCGCTGCCATCGGCGTCGAGGACCTCGTTGCGGCTGTTCACCGCGAGGCCGGCGTAGGTGCCGAGGTCACCCATACCGATGCGGACCGCGTAGTACGGGCCCTTGTCGATGGTGGCCAGGTTCGGGTTGGGCCTGTGCTTCATGTCGCCCTTGAAGTGGTGGAAGGGCAGCGTGCCACGCTTGAACTTCGGGTCCTCGCCGAGAGCGGCGCGCTGGTTGAACTCTGCCAGCGTGGCCTCCAGCTTGTCGGCCGGCAGGCCGATCTTCTCGGCCAGCTCCTTGACCGTCCTGGCCTTCTTCAGGTAGTCGTTCAGCCACAGCGCCTGCGGCAGGGGCCACGGCTTGGCCCAGCCGATGCCGTAGCGCTTCATCGCCTTGTCGTCGGCGATGATCCAGGCGTACGTGCCCTCGCGGCCCTCGTCGTTCTTGAGCATCTCGATGCAGAAGTCGTGGTAGGAGAGCGACTCGTTGGCGAAGCGCTGGGCCTCGCGGTCCACCGCGATCAGGCCGGGCAGGCCGAACGCGCGCAGGTGCGGGAAGTAGGTGTCGCGGCGCAGGGTGTCCTTGAACGGGGTGATCGGCCCCCAGGAGGACGGCTGGTGCACGCTGTTGTCGATGTGTCCACCGAACGGCTTGGCCAAGAAGTAGGAGTCGCCGTCGTGGCCGATCACCGGGCTGGTGTGGTTGTCGCCCTTCGGGTCATGCGGGAAGTACTGCTGGCGCAGCTCCTTGTTGCGGGAGAAACCGCCGGAGGCGATGATCACGCCCAGGCGCGCCTCGATGACACCCTCGTGCTCACCGGAGATCCGGGCCCCGGTGACGACGCCGTCCTCGTTGCGGATGATCTCCTCGGCCTTGGTGGAGGTCCACAGGCGTACACCCTGCTGCTGGGCCGCGTACATCAGGCGGGTCATCATCGCGTTGCCGTTCGTGCGATCGAACGAGCGGCCGGTGAGGATGGTCTCGATCCAGGTCTTGGCGATCTTCTTGCCGGTGTAGACGAAGGACCTCAGCGAGACGTTGGCCTCCAGGATGGTGGCCATGTCCTTGCCGATCTCGGGCATGTAGCCGAAGATCGTGTACGCCATCAGGTAGGGCTGCATCCGCTTGCGGTCCTTGCCCAGGATGCGGGCGTCGGTCTTGGCGACGGTCACGGCCCGGCCCGAGACCTTCGCGCCGGGCGCGTCCATCTGGTAGTCGGGGGCCTTGTCTGCGTAGTGGAACTCGATGCCCGCGTCCTGCTCGAAGAAGTCCATCGCCTCCGGCACCCCGTCCAGGAAGGTCGTGACCATCTGCTCGTCGTAGCAGTCGCCGGCGAGGGCCTTGATGTAGGCGACCTGCTCCTCACGGGTGTCCCCCTGGGCGCGCCCCTGCTTGTTGCCCGGCAGCCAGCCCCAGCCGCCGGAGATGGCGGAAGTGCCGCCGAGGTACTTGTCTTTCTCGATCACCAGGACGCTGTGGCCCTGGTGCGCAGCCTTGATGGAGGCCGAGATGCCGGCGGCGCCCGATCCGATGACGAGGACGTCGGTCTTGATGGTCGAAGTCATGATGGTCTCTTCCTTGTGCGGTATCCGCATGGCGCGGTGTGCGGTGGTGTCCGGTGGCCGCGAGCAGTGTCGTGGCCATGGGTGGTCGATCGGCCGCGGGCAGGCACGCCCGTCGACCGACGACAGTGGGACGAGGTCGTCGGGTCAGATCTCGAAGTCGACCGACGCCATGGCCTCGGTGTTGGGCCCGGAGATGGCGATCAGTGGCAGGTGGTCAGGGTGCACGGCGTACGCCTTGACGTCGTCGAGGGAATCGAAATCGGCGACCAGGCCGTGGTCCCAGGAACGCTGGCCGTCCAGGACGTCGGCACCCACGCTGAGTGAGCGGATCGTGTCGATCTTCTCGGGCAGGGCGCGGACCCTGTCGAGCCAGTCCTGGCGCTGGGCCTCCGGGAACTCCGGCTTCCAGCGGACGAGTAGCATGTGGCGGATCATCGGGAGGGCTCCAAAACCCGTGGACGGCGATGTCCACGACTCGGGGATGGATCAGCACGATCTGCGTTGCCACCCGTCTGCGCGGGCGACGGCCGGGAAGCGTTCAGTTGCTGCGGCAGTCAGGTCGTGCACGTGGTCATGACCGTACGGATCGCCCTCACCCCCACCAAGGGGAGTTTTCGTTGATCGAAAACTAGCGCTCGACTTTGGCTGCCGGTGTGTGCCAGACGTCGTCCCCGCGGACGTGGTAGTCCTTCAGCTCCCGGGAGATCATTCGTGCGGCCGCCTGCACGGCCGGCACGATCGGCACGTGGTCGGCCTCGATGGGGATCACGACCGACAACGCGGCGACGACGTTGTCGCCCTCCCCGAACAACGGGACCGCCACACCCTTGGCGGTGGGCTGCAGCAGGCCGTAGGACACGGCGTAGCCCTGTTGACGGCTCGCCGCGACGATCGCCCGCAGCTCGTCCCCACTACGGATCGAGCGGGGCGTACGGGTGACGAACGGACCCTCCGCCGCCTTGGCCTGGATGTCGCGCGGAGCGTACGCCAGCAGGATCAGCCCGACCGAGCACAGGTAGGCCGGGATGCGGGAGGCGGGGTCGGCGAGGTTGAACACGGCATTGCGCCGGCTCAGGCGTTCCAGGTACAGCACCTGCCCACCACTGATCACCGCCAGCTGGACGTGGGACTTCACGAGCGCCTGCAGATCCTCCATCACCGGCAGTGCCGCCATCCGGAGGCTCATTTCGCGTGAGGCCCTCTGGGAGATCTCCCACAGGCGGGTCCCCATCCGGATCTTGCGGTGGCTGTCGCGCTCCAGCACCTGTTCGGCGACGAGCTCGGCGACGATCCGGTGGGCGGTGGCGAGCGGAAGGTCGGCGCGTTCGGCGATCTCGGAGACCCCGAGCAGGGTGTCCTCGGCACCGAACGCGTCGATCACCCGCATGGCCCGACTGATGACCGATTCCCCACTGGGAGAGTTCGCCATATTCCTCGCCCTCGCGTCGTCGCACCCGGGCCGGCCCGCATCCCTCGGGCACCTCTACCACGGAAACACCTTCCGTTCAATGAATATACCCGTTGTTCAAGTGCTGCGGCACGACAAATCATGCTGGCACCGCATGAATCGCCGACCGGCGAGGACGCGGCCCCAGCTACCGACTCGGCATGCAGCGTCGCCTGCTCGTGCCGGACGCAGGAGGAACCATGAACGACACCACGGGAACCGGACCCGAGACCCGCCACGCCGACCCGGTCGAGGAGCGCCTGCACCTGCCTGAGATCAGCGTCGACGGCATCGACCTGCGCGTCGGTACGATCGTCGACACGCGCGGCGGAGCCACCCTTGTCAACGCCAAGAAATCCGCCCTCGCCGCCTTCGTCGGCTCCACCCTCGAGTACTACGACTTCTTCATCTACGGCCTCTGCGCGGCCCTGATCTTCCCGGCCCTCTTCTTCCACGCCGCCGATCCGGCCCTGGCCACGATCATGTCCCTGGCCTCGTTCGGCGCGGCGTACGTGGTCCGCCCGCTGGGTGCCCTCGTGCTGGGCCACTTCGGTGACACCATCGGCCGCAAGCAGGTGATGGTGTTCACCCTCGTGCTGATGGGTGCCGCCAGCGTCGGCATCGGCCTGCTGCCCACGTACGATGCCGTCGGCATGTGGGCGCCGGCGCTGCTGCTCCTGCTGCGCCTGCTCCAGGGCTTCTCGGCCGGGGGTGAGGCCGCTGGCGCCTCCACCCTGACCCTGGAGCACTCCCCCGAGGGCCGCCGCGGGTTCTTCACCAGCTTCGCGATGGCCGGCTTCGCCGCCGGCATGGTGATCGCGAACCTCGTGTTCCTGCCGATCGCCGCGCTTCCGGACGCGGCACTGTTCTCGTGGGGCTGGCGGATCCCGTTCCTGGCCAGCACGGTGGTGATCATCGTCGGCTACCTCGTGCGTCGCTCCCTGGAGGAGCCCGAGGTCTTCGTCGAGGAGCGCGAGCACCAGGCCGAGGCCGCGCCGCTACCGGTGGCCGAACTGTTCAGCACCCAGGCCGCCGACGTCGTCCGTGTGGTCGGCATGTCGATCTTCAACATCTTTCAGGCCCTGTTCGCCGTCTGGTCCCTGGGCTATGCCACCGGAGCGGGTCTGGAGCGCACCACGATGCTCTGGGTGTCGGTGGCCGCCAACGGCCTGGCGATCTTCTCCATCCCGTTCTGGGGATGGGTGTCCGACCGCGTCGGCCGCCGCCCGGTGTGGATCGGTGCGGTCCTGGGCTGCATCCCGGCCTTCTTCTTCTACATGTGGACGATCCAGCACGGCGTCTACCCGCTGATCTTCCTGTCTGGAATGATCTTCGCCGGCTTCGTCTACTGCGGCGTGAACGGCCTGTGGCCGTCCTTCTTCACGGAGGTGTTCGCGCCCCGGGTCCGATACTCCGGCTTCGCGATCGGCACACAGATCGGCTTCATGATCGGCGGCTTCGCACCGGCAGTCGCGGCGGCCCTGATGGTCGACGGCCCGTGGGGCTGGATCCCGGTGCTGGTCTTCGCAGCCGTCTGCGCAGCCATCTCCGCCGCCGCCGCCTTCACGGCCCGGGAGACCGCCTTCACGCCGATGGCAGAGCTGGGGCGTCCCGTGACCACCTCACGGCCGGCCGCGCGGAAGCGTCAACTGCAGGACGTCTGAGCCCTCCTGGCTCCTCACCCGCCTGATGAAGGCCTCGGCCACCGGCCGGGGCCTTCATGCGTTGGCCTCGGCACCGTCATCCCCTCCCCCTCGTGGTGGTCGTCCCCCACCAGCGGGCAGACGTGAACGGGGGCATCCGTTCTCACCGGATGCCCCCGTGACGGGCCAGGCCTTCGCTGGCGGCCCCTCGGGCCGTGCTGGTCTCAGTCCTCCTCAGGGGCCAGGGTCACCGTGATCCCCTCCAGGCGGCCGGCGTGCTGGACCTGGCAGGAGAGGCGGGACTGCTCGGGCCGGTAACCGGGCGCCTCCTCGACGAGCTCGAGTTCGTCCTCACTGCGCTCGGGCAGGGTGGCGACGACCTCCTCGGGCAGGAAGACGTGGCAGGTGGCGCAGGAGGAGCTCCCGCCGCACGAGGCGAGTACGGGCAGGTCGTTGTCGCGCAGCGCCTCCATGAGGACCTGGTCGTCCTCCCAGGGCACCTGGTGGAGCGAGCCTTCGCGGTCGATGACGTCGATGGTGATGACAGGCATGGGTGTTCCTCCGAGGGTGAGAGTTCTGCTGAACGGTGGACGAACGCGTCGTCCGGTGTGCTGGGCTCAGACCGCTATGGCGGCCTGGTGGACGCAGGCGTCGAGACGTACGGCGGGATCGCGGATCAGCTCGGCGTCCAGGTGGGCACCGGAGGCGATGAGCTTCTTGCCCTGCCGGAAGTCGGCAAGGCCGCCCACGGTGTCGACGGCGGCCAGTCGGCCCTCGCGCAGGTAGCAGACGCTGAACCTGCCGGACGCGGGGTCACCACGCATGACGATCTCATCCTCGGGATGCATGACTCCGGCGGTCTGCAGGCGGACGTCGAACTGCACGGTCCAGAACCACGGCACCTCGGGCTCGCGCGGTTCACGGCCGGTGATCATGTCCGCCACCGTGTCGGCCTGTTGCTGGGCGTTCTGGAGGCATTCCAGTCGCATGTCACGGCCGAGCACATCCGTGAAGCGGGTGACGTCACCGGCAGCGTAGATCGTCGGATCCGACGTTCGACAGGAGTTGTCGACCAGGATGCCGTCACGGCAGGCGATGCCGGCGGCCTCGGCCAGCTCCTGGGCCGGCACGACGCCGATGCCGGCCACGACCACGTCGGCCGGGTAGGAGTTGCCGTCGGAGGTGATGACGCGCTCGACCCGTCCGTCGCCCTCGATGGCCGACACGGCGGCGCCGAAGACGAACCGGACCCCCTTCGAACGGTGCAGTTCCTGGTAGAAGTGCGAGACCGGCGCGGAGGTGACACGCTTCATCGCCCGGTCCTGGAACTCCAGCACGGTGACCCGGCAGCCGCGCTTGACCGCGGCGGCGGCCACCTCCATGCCGATGTAGCCGGCACCTACGACAACCACCCGGGCACCCTCCACGAGCTCCTCGCGCACCCGGGCCGAGTCGTCCGCGGTCCGCAGGGCGAGCACGCCGGGCAGGTCGGCACCCGGCACCGGCAGCTGCCGTCCCCGGGCGCCGGTGGCGATCACCAGTCGGTGGTAGGCGACCTGCCCGCCGTCGGCCATGTGCAGCACGCGTCGTTGCCTGTCGATCGACGCGGCCGGGACGCCGGCGAGGCGGCGGATGCCCTTGGCTGCGTAGAAGGACTCCTTGCGCAACAGCGGGACGCCCTCCGGCTCCTCGCCAGGGGCCTGCGGGGCAAGCACGTCCTTGGACAGCGGCGGGCGCTCGTACGGCAGGCCGTCCTGCTCGTCCACCACCACGATGCCACCGGTCCAACCGCGGGTACGCATCCCGGCGGCGACCTGGATCCCGGCATGGCCCGCACCGATGATCACCACCGGCAGGTCCACGTCCCCGATCACGTCCTCGACGTAGACGTCACGCTCAGTCATGGTGGGCCTCCAACCGCACGTGAAGCTTCTCTGGTCCGGAGTTCGTCAGGTTGTTGCCGCGGACGTACTCGATGGGACGGTCGGTGTCCAGGGTGACCGAGGCGACCGTACGGGCGAGCTGCAGGACGGTCGCGACCGTCTCCATCCGGGCCAGCGGGGCGCCCACGCAGGAGTGGACGCCGGCGCCGAAGCCGAAGTGGCCGCTGGTGTCACGGTCGATGTCGAAGGTGTCCGGGTTGTCGAACTTCTCCGGATCGCGGTTGGCGGCGGCGTTCAGTAGCCTGACCACGGCTCCCTCCGGCAGGGTCACGCCGGAGACGGTGACCTCCTCGGTGGTGATCCGGCTCGCCCGCTGCACGGTGCCGCGGTACCGGGCCAGCTCCTCGACGAAGCGGTCGGCATCGACCTCGTGCTCGCGGATCCGGGCGAGTAGGTCGGGATGCTCGGCGAGCATCCGGAACGCGTTGGCGATCAGGATGGTCGTGGTGTCGTGGCCGGCGATGAAGACGAACGAGCACAGCTCGGTGGCCTCCTTCTCGCTGAGGAGACCCTCGTCCTTCCACATCCGGGCGATATGGCCGCCCATGGACTCGTTGCCCTCGGCGTGGAGCACCTCGAGGCGCTCCTTGAGGTAGGCCCAGAAGTCGTGGGCGCTCTGCTCGTCGGTGCCGGTGCCGGGTGCCTTGCGGGCCAGGCGGCCGAAGTAGCTGAAGGTTTCGTCGGACCAGAACTTCATCTTCTCGTGGTCCTCCGCCGGCACGTCGAGCAGTGCGGAGATGGTGCTCATCGACAGCGGGATGGCGAAGTCCTCGACGACCTCGCCGGCGCCGGCGGCGATCATCCGGTCGAGGAGCACCCGGGCGTTGTCGTTGATGCGCTGGGCGAAGAGCTGCAGGGCCTTGGGCGTGAAGGCCTTGGCGATGATCTGGCGGAACCGGTTGTGCTCCGGGTCGTCGATCAGGGTGAGGAAGGTCAGCGGGACCGGCTTGACCACCTCGGAGGAGAAGATCTTCGGTTTGCGGAAGGCCATCTTGACGTCGTCGTACGCGGCCAGGAACCACACGTCACCGGTGGGGGTCCAGGCGCGCACGACCGGGGCGTTGCGGTGCATCCAGGTGTAGTGCTCGTACGGGTCGCCCTGGGAACCGTCATCGACGACCTTCCAGGGCTCGAGGCCCTCGGGCCAGGCGATTTCGTGGGAGTACGGATGGGTGTTCGGCTCGCTGGCCGGAAGGGACATGGTCTCCTTGGTGGCGATCGACATCGTTGTCGCTCCGTTCTCGGGTGATCAGTCTTCTCGTTATCACCGGCTCGGTGTGAGCCAGCACACCCTCAGCGTCCGCGAGGAGCTGCGCCCGTTGAACCGGTCACCTCGTTCAACGGGCAAACACCCTGCATGCCACCCGATGAACGGGGGTGTCCCCCATGTGCCTGCGTTCAGCCGAGCACCAGCGGGGCAGACGCCTCGGCGTCACCCATCTGGTCGCGCAGGACCCGGCCGATGCCATGAGCCGCGGTGACCAGAGCGGGGACGATCCGGGAGACGTCCGACCCCTCGGTGGAAACGATGGCGTTGAGCGCGGCAACCACCCCCGCCGGGCCCCACACCGGCACGGCGATGCCGGTCCAGGTGGCCACGCCGACCCCTGCCGGCGCGACGTACCCTCGGGACCGCACCTCGGCGAAGAGCCGGCGCAGGTCGGCTGGGTCGGTCGGGGTCCTCGGCGTGACCGACGGCAGCGGTCCGGCAAGGAACGCCTCCTGGACCTCCGGCGGCTGGTGAGCCATCAGGACGATGCCGGAAGAGCTGGCGTGGATCGGCATCCGCTGGGCGATGTGGGCCTGGTCGAGGACCGATTCGGGCGCCGACATGCGCTCGACGTAGAGCACGCTGCCGCCGTCCAGCACAGCGAGGGTGGTGTGCTGGTGCACTGCGGTCAGGACATCAACCATGAAGGGGAGCGCGATCTCCCGCAGCGAGAGGGCGCGGGAACTGCGTAGGGCGAGCTCCCACAGCCGCAGGCCGGGACGCAGGTCCCCTGAGGGCGTACGTTCCAGCAGGCCGGCCTTGATCAACTCGACGGTCAGCCGCTGTGCGGTGCTGAGCGGCAGCTCCGCTCGTCGGGCCAGGGCACTCTGGCTCAGCTGCACGCGCTGCCGATCAAAGGATTCGAGGATGCGGACGACGCGGGAGATGACGGACTCTCCGCTGGGTGAGTTGGCCATGGCTGCACTCCGTCGACGCTGATGGAGGGGGTGGGCCGACCGACAAGCAACGGTGCCCAGTTGTCCCGTGATCGTAGCCACCGGACAGTTGGGCGCGCAGAGGCATTCCGTTCAACCGAAACGGACCCCAACGCGTCGGTCTTTACCCCAACCCCAACAACCGTACCGCCGTCCCACCCAGCACCGCCTCGGCCGGCTGTCGTGCCAGCACCGCCTGAACGGTGGCGACCGGGTCGCGGTCGGCCAGGTCGAACGGATAGTCGGTGCCGGCCAGCACCTGGGCCGCACCCACGTCGCCGATCAATTGGCGCAACAGGTGGGCGTCGAACACCGCGGTGTCGTAGTACAGCCGGTCCAGGTAGGCCTTCGGCGGCTGCGGGATCGTCCGGGCCTGCGGCTTGCGCTCCCACCCGATCGTCAGCCGCCCCCGCAGGGCGGGCAGGCAGCCGCCACCGTGCGCCAGGCACAGCGGGAAGGCGTGGCGCTCCAGCACGCCCGAGAAGACCAGTCGGGAGGTGGCCAGGGCAGTCTCCATCGGGTAGCCGAGCAGCTGCACGAGCCAGAAGTCCTTGGTCCGCTCCGGGGCCGGCGATCCGCTGGGATGCAGGAACGTGAACACCTCGCGCTCGGCCAGCACGGCCCACAGGGGCTCGTTGATCGGCGCGTCAAGGTTCGACCCGCCGCCCTGGGAACCGATCGCGATCCCGCGCATGCCCAGCTCGTCGAGGCAGCGTACGGCCTCCTCGTCCGTGCCCGGCCACCCAACGGGCACCGCGCCCAGGCCGACCAGGTAGTCCGGCGCCTGGGCCACGAACTCGGCCAGGGCATCGTTCCCCCGCCGTACGAGCTCGGCGACCAGCTCACCGTCGTCACAGGTCGAGCCCATCAGGAAGGGTGGCAGCGACACGGCCTGCACATCGACGCCGGCCTGCTGCATCTCCACCAGGCGCTCGGTCCCGCCGTACATCGACACCGGCAGGGGCAGCTGGGTCCCGGCCTCCACACCACTGATCCGCGGGTCGAGCACGATCTTCTCCTCGCGCAGGTGGGACAAGTCGGCGAGCCCTTCGCCTGCCAGCCACTCCAGCAACGGCTCGGGCATCGCATGTGCATGCACGTCGACCACAGGCGAGCGCCCACCCTCGAACGGATTGGAGATCATGACTGCTCCTGTCTGTGAGGCACCCCACACTGGTTCCCCATCGCACCGTAGACATCCGACAACACGTACGACAAGGGGCTGCCCCTGTGAACCCTGAGCACGGGCCTCCAGGAGTCCTCCCCGCCAGACCGGCACTCACGTACGTTGGGCCGCCCCATGGTGAACGGCGACCGAGACACCCGACGGCACCCGCAGCCCCCGCGGCCACGGCATCCACGGTCCCCACATGGCGGTCTGCTGGCCGCCGTGGTGGCGGCTGCTCTGGTGCTGTCCGGATGCTCCAGCCCCAACCCCAACGGAGGTGACCGCGGCGGGCGGGACGTCCCGCCCGCAGGCATCGCCACCGGCCCCGAGCAGCCCACCCTCATCGCCTCCGACGATGCGACCGAACTCGCCCTCAACACCAGTGCGACCTATTTCACCTCGGCCACCTTTGCCGTCGTCGCCGACCCCGCCGACCCGTACGCGATCGCCCGGGCCGCCTCGATCGCCGCGACGGTCGGGGTGCCGGCACTTCTCGCCGAGACTGCGGGAAGGGTCGGCGCCGATGGCGCCTCCCCGGTCGACGCCGAGCTGGACCGGCTGGGGGCCGAGGCGGTTGTGGCAGTCGGCGCGGTGGACGGCGAGCTGGTCGCCGACGACATCGCTGTGGTGCCCGCCCCTGACGCGGCCGGCGAGCTCGGTTCCCTGTTGGGCGTCCGGGTCACCGAGGTGGCGCTGGACCCCGCAGCGCCGGTTTCGCAGTTGGCCGGCCTGGGCGACGGCGAGGTGATCACCGCTTCAGCCCCGGACAACGCAACCGAGGCGTCGGCGACGGGAACCCGTGGCGAGCTGCCGGCCTTCTCGACGGCCCGGCGTATCGAGGGCGCTGCCACCATCACCGATGGTTCCCCGGCACAGACTGCCGCGCTTGGCACCGCGCGTGCCGCGGGCGCGACAGCGGTCCTCGCACCCGACGCCGTCGGCGCCTCCCCCGAAACCATCGCCCTACTGGCCGGCCGGACCAGCATCGTCGGCCTCGGCCACCGGTACGGCGACGACGCGACCTTCACCTGGCAGGCGCTCACCGCGACCACCGGCATCGAACTCCCCGGCGGCGGGCAGCAGGTCTTCGGCGGGAAGCGATACATCGCGCTCTACGGCAGTCCGGCAACCGCCTCGCTCGGACTGCTCGGGGAACAGGGCACGAACGAGACCGTCGCCCGGGCCGAACAGATGGCCGCCCCATACGCCGGCCTCACCGAGGACCGGATCATCCCCGCCCTGGAGATCATCGTCACCATCGCCTCGGGCGGGGCCGGCGAGGACGGGAACTACTCCAACGAACTGCCCGTGGCCGACTTCGTGCCGCTGGTCGAGGCTGCGCAGGCCGCCGGGCAGTACGTGGTGCTCGACTTCCAGCCAGGCCGCACCGACTTCGTCACCCAGGTCGAGCAGTACGAGGAACTGCTCCGCTACCCGCACGTCGGGATCGCCCTCGACCCCGAATGGCGGCTGCGTCCGAACCAGGTCCACCTCAACCAGATCGGCAGCGTCGAGATCGACGAGGTGAACCGTACGGTCAAGTATCTGGCCGACTTCGTCCGCGAGAACCGACTGCCGCAGAAACTGCTGGTCCTGCACCAGTTCCAGACCCGGATGATCCCCGACCGGGCACAGCTCGACACGAGCCGCGCCGAGGTCGCCCTGCTGGTCCATGCCGACGGGCAGGGCAGTCAGGAGGCCAAGCAGGACACCTGGCGTACGCTGCACGTCGACCCGCCCGAGGGCGTCGCCTGGGGCTGGAAGAACTTCATCGACGAGGACCAGCCGATACTGACGCCCGAGCAGACCTACCAGCAGGTCGACCCCCTACCGGAGTTCGTCAGCTACCAGTAGCGGCGGCCCCTGCCATGGGTCAGACCCGGTCCTCGTGCTGGCGCTCCGAGGTGCGGTCCCCCTCAGCACCGTCCAGCACGCGGTCGGACGGCTCGTCCTCCTGGGCGACCTCGGTCTCCAGGTCATCGCGCTCCGGGCCGGTCATCGGGCTCTCACTCTCCCGCTCCCCGGCCTCGTCGACCACTTCGTCGAACTGCTCATCATGCTCGTCGGCCGGGTAGTCGCCAGCCCCTCCCAGCGGCCGCTCGGTGGTGAGCACCTCGTAGCCGGTCTCGGAGCAGTCCCGCAGGAACTGCGCGCACCGCTCGTACTCCTCGACCTCACCGATCCGGTGTGCGGCCACCGCGAGAGCCCACAGGGACTTGAGGAACCCGCGGTTCGGCTCATGCTCCCACGGGACCTGCCCGGAGCCCTTCCAGCCGGCACGGCGCAGAGCGTCGAGTCCGCGGTGGTAGCCTGTCCGGGCGTACGCGTACGCCGCCACGTCACCATCACGGGACCCCATGTTCAGCGACCCTTCGGCGAGCAGTGACCAGCACAGGCTCGAGGCGGGGTGGGCAACAATGACGGCGAGGAAGTGATCGCGGCCACGGACGGCCAAGTCGGCCACGGCGGGATCATCGGGCAACTTCGTCACTGGGGCGCCATCCGCCAGCAGGTTGAGGTGGGTCTCGGTCATGCTTCCAAGCCTAGCGATCCACGGCTTGCGACGGCAGCCGCGGGCTGGTCCCCCATGGTTCAGAATACTGGCCAGCGCCGAACACCCCCCTCGACAAGCCTGCGGGGGCGCCCCACACTGTGACAAACCTTCCCGGACCAAGGAGCATCCGTGACCGACGCCCACCCGGGCCAGACCGTGGCCCCCGGGAACACCGCTATGCCTGACGCCTCAACGCCTGACGCCTCTCTCCCCGACGCCTCCCCGCAGTTCATCCCCGAGATCACGATGCGGCTGTTCAAGCTGACCAACCTGATCAGCGGGCCGTTCCGGCACTTCGCCAAGGAATACGACATCACCCTGAACGAGTGGCGCGTCATGGTCGTCCTGGCCACCCATCCGGGCCTGGCCGCCCAGGACATCAGCAAGTTCACCGGTATCCATGCCATGACGATCAGCCGGGCGGTGGCCGCCCTGCGGGCCAGTGGCCGGCTGGCGGAGTCGAGGGATCCGGACAACCACCGCCGTACGCTCCTGTGGCTGACCGATCGGGGCAGGAAGACGTACGAGAAGGTCGTGCCGCACTCGATCGCGGCCAGCCAGAACCTGTACTCCATCCTGTCGCAGGAGCAGATCGACACACTGATGGAGTGCCTCGACCTCCTCATCGACCGCGCCGAGGAGACGCTGGACCGGTGACGCACCGTTCACGCCGTTCACGCCGCGACGACCTCCGCGCGTAGAAGTCATTCACGGACGTTACTCACTCACTCCGAGCGACCGGACCATGCCATCTTTCGGCACGCCTCCCGCGCCCAAACAGCGAACTGGACCACCCACCCGCGCCCGAAAATTCTCATTCACAAATGTGACTGAAACCCTTGACCTCGTCCTCGCCATGAGGTTTCCTAGTCATCACAGCCACAGATGTGATCCAGAACACGAGACGTGGATCTCATCTGCCGCCACTCAACGAGGAGTCCCATGTCCCGCTTCCGTGCCCCCCACGCCCGCCGGCTGGCCGCCGCCCTCGGCGCCGCTGCGCTCACCATCACCGTCGCCGCCTGCGGCAGTGACGCCGGGACCGCACCCCAGGCCGCCGCCGGGACCGTCGAGGACCCGACGATCACCATCGCCGTGCCGGCCAGCCTGAACGGGCTGTCCGCCCACGTCGCCGCCGACCAGGGCCAATTCGATGCTGCCGGCCTGACCGCTGAGTTCGTCGCCGTCAACGCCGCCTCCGAAGTGGTCCCGGCAATGCTCAGCAAGCAGGTCGACATCGGGATGGTCGACGTCACCACCACCACCATCGCAGTCAGCAAGAACGTGCCGATCGTCGCCGTCGCCCCCAACTCGGTGGCCGCCCCACCCAAGGACGGACGCGGCTACGGCAACCTGCTGGTGGCCGAGGACTCCGACCTCACCGACCTGTCCCAGCTGGAGGGCCGTACGGTCGGCCTGAGCGGACTGCAGAGCCAGGCCTGGGTCGACATCCGTACGGTGATCGACGAGGCGGGCGCTGATTCCAGCAAGGTGGAGTTCGTCGAGATCCCGGGCCCGCGTGCCCTCGGCGCCCTGGTCCAAGGCCAGGTCGACGTGGCCGCGATCGCTGAGCCGCGCGCCGGTATGGCGGTGCAGGAGGAGCCGGTGCGCATCCTGGCCGCCACCGAGAACCCGCTGATCGGCACCCCGAGCTACATGTTCGTGGTCTCCAAGGAATACCTCGCCAAGAACCCGGGCACTGTCGCCGCCTTCGAGAAGGCCATCCTCGCCGCCAACGCCGCCACGAACAGTGATCGTGCGATGGCCGAGCAGGTCGCCGCCGGATTCACCGAGGTGCCGGCCGAGGTGCTCGCCAGCTCGGTGTTCCCCACCTTCGGCGAGGAGCCACTGACCGCCGACCAGCTGAAGGACCCGATCCAGCGCACGATCGACTACGGCCTGGTCACTGAGGCCGACGCCCCGACGCCGGCCGAACTGCTGGGCGAGTGACCATGCAGACCCGCCAGCGCCTCAACCATCCCCCGCCAACGACCCCGCCGGCCCCGGCTGGCACGGCGTACGATCCGAGTACCCTGCGCACCGAGACCGCCAACGTGACGGAACTGGCCGAGCAGCTCCGGATCACCCCGACCCCCGAGCCACCGCCCTGGCACCGCACCGACGCCGCCAAGCGGCTGGCGCGCCAGGCGATCGTGCTGGCCGTGGTGTTGGCCGCCTGGTGGCTCTTCTCCACCAGCGACCTGGCCCGGGTCGGCGACATTCCCTCGCCATGGCAGACCCTGGTCCGACTGCTCGAGTTGCTCACCACCGGCACCTACTGGCTGTCGCTGGCCTCGACCCTCGGCGGCATGGCCATGGGACTCGGCATCGCGATCCTGGTCGGCGTCCCGGTCGGCCTGGCGATCGGCTTCAGCCGGTTCGCCACGGATAGCTCCCGCTTCGTGATCGACTTCCTGCGCACCATCCCACCGGTGGCACTGATCCCGCTGACCCTGCTGGTGTTCGGGCCGCTGCGCCCGATGCAGGTGACGCTGGTGGCGATCGGCGTGGTCTGGCCACTGCTGATCCAGTCGACGTACGCGGCCCAGCAGGTCGAGCCGGTCCTGCGCCAGGTCACCCGCAGCTTCCGGCTGAACCGGATGGAGGCGATCCGCTTCGTCTTCGCGCCGAGCGCACTGCCGTTCCTGTGGACCGGTCTGCGGGTCGCAGCCACCGTCGCCCTGTTGATCTCGATCACCGCGGAGTACCTCGGCGGCATCAAGGGCATCGGCTTCGAGCTCAACCAGGGCCTGCTGGACGCCCGCGGCGACACCGTCTTCGCGTACGTCATCACCGCCGGCGCCCTCGGTGCCGGACTCAACGCCGGCCTGGTCGCCCTGCAGCGCCGCATCCTCTTCTGGCACCCCTCCGAAAGGGCACGGTCGCGATGAACAAGCACCTGAGACTGTTCCTCACCGAGCTGTGGTTGCCGGTCCTCCTGCTCGTCGCCTGGTGGTCCCTCAGCGCCAACAGCACCTCGCTGTACTTCCCGGCCCTGCGCACCATCTCCGAGGCCTTCGCCGCGGACTGGCTGTTCGACCACATCGGCATCGACCTGCTGCCCAGCCTGGGCCGGCTGGCGGTCGGCTACCTGACCGCCGTCGTCATCGGGGTCATCCTCGGTGTCTTCCTGGGCCTCAACAGGGCCGCGGAGGAGACCGTCCAGCCGCTGCTCGAGTTCGTCCGGGCCACCCCGGGCATCGCGATCCTGCCGGTCGCGATGATCTTCCTCGGCACCGGCACCACCATGAAGGTGGTGATGATCGCCTTCGTCGCCTTCTGGCCGGTCCTGCTCAACACGATCGAGGGCGTCCGCTCCGTCGAACCGGTGCTGCTCGACGTGTCCGCCTCCTACCGGCTGGACAGGACGACCCGGCTGACCCACGTCATCCTCCCGGCCGCCGCGCCGCAGATCTTCGCCGGGGCCCGGACGGCGATCGCCATCGGCGTCGTGGTCATGGTGGTCACCGAGATGGTCGGTACGCCGGGCGGCCTCGGCTACTACATCCTCAGCTCGCAACGCAGCTTCGACCTCGCCGAGATGTGGGCCGGGATCATCGTCCTGGGCCTGGTCGGCTACCTGATCAACCAACTCTTCCGACTGTTCGAGGGCTACGTGCTGCGCTGGCACCACGGCATGGTGGCCCATGCCAAGGGAGGCACCTCATGACCAGCCCCACCCACGCCCCGGTCCCGGAGCGTACGCACCAGGACGTGATCTTCTCCGTGCACGGCCTGTCCCACGCCTACGGCACCCACCGGGTCCTCGAGCGCGTCGACGTCGAGATCAACGCCGGGGAGTTCATGTGCATCGTCGGCCCCTCCGGAGTCGGCAAGTCGACCCTGCTGCAGTGCCTGTCCGGACTGCGCAAGCCCACCACCGGCGAGCTGGTCTTCCAGGGCACCGCGATCGACGGGCCGCCCGAGGGCATGGCGGTGGTCTTCCAGGACTACAGCCGGTCACTGATGCCGTGGCTCGACGTCCGCGCCAACGTCACCCTGCCGCTCCGCTCGGCCGGCGTGTCGCGCACCGAGCGGGCCGAGCGGGCCCAGGCCGCGCTGGACGAGGTCGGCCTGTCCGGCTTCGAGCACCACTATCCCTGGCAGCTGTCCGGCGGCATGCAGCAGCGGGTCGCCATCGCCCGGGCCCTCGCCTTCCGCCCGGCGCTGATCGTGATGGACGAGCCGTTCGCGTCGGTCGACGCCCAGACCCGTGCCGACCTGGAGGACCTGACCCTGCAGGTGCGCAAGCACCTGGGCATCACCTTCCTGCTGGTCACCCACGACATCGACGAGGCGGTCTACCTCAGCGACCGGGTGCTGGTGCTCAACCAGAAGCCCGCCGTGGTGGTCGATGTGATCGACGTGCCGCTGGACCGGGATCGGGACCAGATCACCACCAAGTCCCGCCCGGAGTTCGCCGAGGCCCGTTCCCGGGTCTATGAACTGATCCGCGGCCACCAGGCCTGACCGTCCCGTGGGCGACCCGGGCCGCCATCCGACCATTCATTAACAATTGTTACGGAGAACTCATGACCCCCCTGTCCTACCTCGCCCCCACCGGCATGCTCGGTGGCGGATTCTCCGAGGACCACTTCCGGGCCGCGGTGGAGAACCACGACCTGGCCTTCATCGCCTGCGACTCCGGGTCCACCGACGGCGGCCCCGCCTACCTGGGGGCCGGTCGATTCATCCAGTCCCGACAGTCCGTCAAGCGCGACCTGCGGCTGCTGATCCTGGCCGCCCGCTCCAAGGACATCCCGCTGCTGATCGGCTCGGCCGGCGGTGCCGGCGCGAACCCCAACCTGGAATGGCTGGCCGGACTGGCCCGTGAGATCGCCTGCGAGGAGGACCTGCACTTCACCCTTGCTACCATCCCGGCCGAGCCGGAGCGCGACCTGCTGCTGGAACGGCTGGCCGCCGGCCGCATCCACCCCCTGGCCAACGCCCCGGCCATCACCGCGCAGACGCTGTGCGAGGCGGACCGGATCGTCGCGATGATGGGCCCCGAGCCGATCGTCGCCGCCGTCGAGGCGGGCGCCGATGTCGTCATCGCCGGGCGGGCCAGCGATGCCGCCCTGTTCGCCGCGCTGCCGGTGCATGCGGGCCTGCCCGCCGGCCTGTCCTGGCATGCCGCCAAGATCATGGAGTGTGGTGGGGCCGCGGTCGCGCAGATGGACCGCCCCGAGGGAATGATCTGCACCATCACCGAGGACTCCTTCGTGCTGGAGCCGGTCAGCCCGCACCAGGCCAACACCCCCAACTCGATCGCCTCCCACGCGTTGTACGAGACCGCGAACCCGTACCGGATGCTCGAACCGGGCGGCGTGATGGACCTGTCGGAAGCCACGTACGAGGCCATCGACGACCGGCGGGTCCGGGTGTCCGGATCCAAGCACGAGCCGGCCCCGTACACCGTCAAGCTGGAGGGGGCCCGGCTCGCGGGCTACCAGTCGATGGTGCTGGGCGGGATCACCGATCCGGTCATCCTCGACCGCTATGACGCGTGGATGGCCGGCGCCCAGGCGCACGCCGTCGAGGCGGTCAACACCTCCTTCGGCCGTGACATGACCGGGGAGTACGAGCTGCACTACCGGCACTACGGCCGCGACGCGGTGCTCGCCGACCGACAGGCCGACCGCCCGTCCCCCAACGGGGAGATCGGGCTGCTGATGGTCGTGCTCGCCGATACCCAGGAGAAGGCCGCCGGCATCGCCGCCACCGCCGGCCACGCCATCCTGCACATGGCCGTGCCGGAGTGGCAGGGCCTGGTCTCCAACCTTGCCTTCCCCTTCTCCCCGCACGTGGTGGACCTCGGCCCGACCTACAGCTTCACCCTGAACCACGCCATGGAACTCGACGACCCGCTCGAGATCCACCGTCCCGTCCTGGAGGCACTCTGATGACCCGACTGCGCGACCTCGCCAAGCTGATCCGCAGCAAGAACGCCGGCCCCTTCGAGCTGACGATCGACGTCATGCTGCCCGACCGCGCCACGTACGAGCGGGTGGTCGCCAGCGGCGCGCTGGACACCGCCCGTGCGGCGGAGGCCTTCCGGACCGATCCCAGCAAGGTCCAGGTCTTCAACTATGCCCCTGCCAACGCCGTGAAGATCACTGTTCCCCGTTTCGCCGTCTCCGGCGACCCGGCAGACTCCGACCTGTTCGGTGGGCAGCAGTTCGCGCCCATCGTCGACATCGACATCCCCTGACCCGCCCCACTCAACGACGAGGAAGAGCAACCATGGACATCCTGCGCACCCCGATCACCGACGCCACGGCCTGGAAGGCCGCCGACGTACGGGCCGACGATTCCTGGAAGTACCGCCTGACCGATGCCGACATCGCCGAGCTCGACGCCGCCCTGCAGGGCGTGGAGAGCCGTGGACTGGGCTCCGGCCAGTTCGGCAAGGAGGACTTCCCGCTGCCGGGACTGGCGACCAAGCTGCACGACATCGACCAGCAGATCCGCCACGGCCGTGGCTTCGTGCTGATCAAGGGCTTCCCGGTCGATGACTACTCGATGGACCAGGTGAAGGCCATGTACTGGGGCCTGGGCCAGTACTTCGGCACAGTCATCCCGCACAACGTCAAGGGCGACCTGATGGCCCCGGTCGTCGACCAGGGCCTGAAGGCAGACGACCCGAACCGTCGCAACAACACCACCAACAACCCGCTCGACCCGCACACCGACCTGGCCGACGTGGTCACCCTGCTGTGCATGGAGCAGGCCGCCGAGGGCGGCATGAGCGGGCTGGCCTCGGCCGTCCAGATCCACAACGAGATCCTCGCCCACCATCCCGAGTACCTCGAGGTGCTGTACCGGGGCTTCTACCACGACTTCCGTGGCTACGGGCCCTCCGGTGACCCGAACGAGGTGACCGCCACCCCGATCCCGGTCTTCGAGTACCACAACGGGCGGGTGTCGATGGCGTTCGCCAAGGCCATCATCGAACGCGGCGCGGCCAAGCGCGGCGTGCCGCTGACCGCCTTGGAGCAGGCGGCGATCGACTACGTCCACGAGCTGGCCCTGTCCGACGACCTGCGCGCCGACATGCTGCTGGAGAAGGGCGACATCCAGATGATCAACAACTACATCACCATCCACTCGCGGACGAACTACATCGACCACGAGGACGGCCGCAAGCGCTACCTGCTGCGGATGTGGATCAACCAGCCCGACTCGGTCCAGCTGTCCGACGGCTTCGCCGCCCTGGTCCGCCGCGGCATCCCCAAGCAGACCCAGGCGGTGTGAACGATGACCACCACTGACGTGATCGACCCGACCACCACCCCGGCCCCGGAGGTCACCCGCCGATTGTCGGCCTGGGTCGCCGACCTGGACCACGACGACATTCCCGCCGAGGTCCGCGAGCGGATGGCCGTCCTGTTCGCCGACACCCTCGGCATCGTGCTCGGCGCCCAGCAGCTCGACTCGACCGAGGCCATGGTCGACGGCCTGGCCCGGGCCGGCCTGCTGTCCACCGGCACCACCGGCCCCGGTGCCGTGGTGGCGCCCGGCCGGACGGACCGCTGGACCGCCTACGGCAGTGCCCTGCTCACCAGTGCGGCCGCGCACTCGCTGGACTTCGACGACACGCACGCACCCTCCCAGCTCCATCCGGGGTCCCCGATCATCGGCGCTGCGCTGGCCGCCGCCCAGGTGACCGGCTGCGGGGGACGTACGCTGCTGACCGGTCTGGTCGCCGGCTACGAGGTGATGACCCGGGTGTCGTACGGGCTGGTACCGCTGTCGCACTCCGACCGGGGCTGGCACCTGTCGGCCACCACCGGCGTGTTCGGCGCCGCCGCTGCTGCCGGGAAGATCCTCGGCCTGTCCGCCGGGCAGCTGGAAGCCGCCTTCGGCACCGCGCTGAGCCAGACCGCCGGATCGGGCCAGTTCCTGGTCAACGGCGCCTGGACCAAGCGGTTCCACGTCGGCAATGCCTCGGCCGGCGGCTTCCTCGCCGCCAGCCTGGCCGGGGCCGACTACACCGGCGCGGCCCAGGCCTTCGAGGGCGACAACGGCTTCTTCGCGCTCTACTCCCCTGCCCCGGTCCCGGCCAAGGCGATCGCCGGGCTGGGCGAGGTGTGGGAGACCATGGGCGTGGCGGTCAAGCCGTACCCGTGCTGCCGGGCCATCCATGCCCCGCTGGACGCCACTCTGGCGATCCTCGGGCGGACCGACCTCGACCCGGACCGGATCAGCCACGTGCGGATCGGGATGCCGCGCAAGTGCGTCGACATCACCGGCGCGCCCCAGGAGCGCAAGCGCGACCCGCAGAACGTGGTCGATTGCCAGTTCTCCGCGCACCTGTGCGTGGCCACCGCCCTGACCCGGGGCCGGCTCACCTTCGCCGACTACGAGCCGGCCCTGGCCGACCCGCAGATCCGCGACCTGATGCAGCGCATCGACGCCTACGTCGACGACGAGGCCGAGGCCGCCTACCCGAGCGTGTTCCCGGGCCGGATCGAGATCACCCTCGACGACGGCACCGTGGAGTCCGAGTACGCCGCGGTCCCGCTCGGCGAGCCGGACCACATGCTCAGCGCCGCCGCGCTGGAGGCCAAGGTCCTCGGGCTGGCCGGCGGGCTGCTCGGCGACGGCCGGGCCAAGACCCTGCTCGACGCGATCCTGTCCATGGATGCCGAGGACACCCCGGTCGCCGACCTGCTGGCCCTGACCGTGCCGTCCCAGGACACGCCATGAGGATCGCGGTCTACGGTGCGGGCGCCATCGGCGGCCTGTTCGGGGCCCGGCTGGCCCGGGCCGGCCACGAGGTGTCGATGGTGGCCCGTGGCGGGACGCTGGCCCGGCTGCAGCGCGACGGACTCACCCTGGTCGAGTCGGTCGACGGCCTGCCCGTCACGACCTGTGTCGGGGTGCGGGCCGTGGCCGACCCGGCCGAGCTCGGGGAGCAGGACGTGGTCGTCGTCGCGATCAAGGCGACCGGTCTCGCCGACATCGCACCACGACTCGCCCCGCTGCTCGGGGGGCGGACCACCGTACTGTCGGCGATGAACGGGATCCCGTGGTGGTTCTTCCACGGCATGCCGGGACCGTACGCCGGGCTCGGGCTCAGCACCCTGGACCCGGACGGGGCGATCGCCGCCGCCATCCCCGCCGACTCGGTCGTGGGCAGCGTGGTGCACCTCAGCGCCGCCAGCCCCGAACGCGGCGTGGTGCGCCACGGTGCCGGCAACCGGATCATCCTGGGTGAGCCGACGGGTGGATCGACCGAGCGGCTGGGCGCCCTGGCCGAGGCGCTCGATGGCGCCGGCTTCGACGTGGAGCTGACCGACCGGATCCAGCGCGAGATCTGGTTCAAGCTGTGGGGCAACATGACGATGAACCCGTTGTCCGCCGTCACCGGCGCGACCGTGGACCGGATCCTCGACGATGACCTGGTGCGGGCCTTCGCCACCAGCTGCATGATCGAGGCCAACCAGGTCGGCACGGCCATCGGGCTGCCCATCGACCAGGATCCGGAGGAGCGCCACGCGGTCACCCGCACGATCGGCGCCGCCCGTACGTCCATGCTGCAGGACGTGGACGCGGGACGGCCGGTGGAGCTGGACGTGCTGGTCACCGCGGTGCGCGAGCTGGCCGGGCACGTGGGCGTCGCCACCCCGAACATCGACACCCTGCTCGGCCTGGCCCGACTGCACGCCCGTACGCACGGACTTTATCCGGCCGCCTGACCCCGAGGACCACCATGACCACCCTGCTCCGGGAATCGTCCGCGCGCACCGAGGTCGCCGCGCACCTGCGCGCGGCCGGCATCGCCGAGGTCGACGACTCTCCGCTCACCCGTCACGTCTACTCCTCCGATGCCTCGCTGTACCGGGTGGAACCGACCGTGGTCGTCCGCCCCCGTCATGTCGAGGAGGTGCTCGCCACCGTCGAGGTGGCACGCACCCAGGGCGTCCCACTCACCCCGCGTGGGGCGGGGACGTCACTGGCCGGCAACGCGGTCGGCACCGGCATCGTGCTCGACCTCTCCCGCCACCTCAACCGGGTGCTGGAGGTCGATGGCGAGGCCGGCACCGCCCGGGTCGAGCCAGGCGTGGTGCATGCGGTACTGCAACGGCAGGCCACCGCTGCCGGCCGGCGGTTCGGCCCGGATCCATCCACCCACACCCGCTGCACCATCGGCGGGATGATCGGCAACAACGCCTGCGGTTCCCGCGCCCTGGGCTACGGCCGGACCTCCGACAACGTCCTTGGCCTGGACCTGGTCACCGGGACCGGCGGGCGCCTGGCCACCGGCACCCTCGGACCCTCGGGGCTGCCGGAGGATCTGGCCCGGATCGTCCGCGGCGGACTCGGCACGATCCGCACCGAGTTCGGCCGGACCGGCCGGCAGATCTCCGGCTACTCACTGGAGCACCTGCTGCCCGAGCGCGGCGCCGACCTGACCCGGATGCTGGTCGGCACCGAGGGCACCCTCGGCGTGGTGGTGGGCGCGCAGGTGCGGCTGGTCCGCGATGCGCCGCTGCGGATCATGGTGGTGCTCGCCTACCCCTCCATGCCGCAGGCCGCGGACGCGGTGACCGCGATACTGCCGTTCGACCCGATCACCTGCGAGGGCCTGGACGCGCGCATCGTCGAGGCGGTACGGGCCCGGCGCGGCCCGGCCGCGGTGCCGCCGATGCCGACCGGCGCCAGCTGGCTGCTGGTCGAACTGACCGGCGACGAGCCGGCCGAGCTGGCGGCCCGGGCCGCCGCGGTCGTGGCCGCCGCCGGGCCGCAGGATTCCCTGGTCGTGCGCGATGCCGACGCGATGGCCCGGCTCTGGCGGATCCGCGAGGACGGCTCCGGTCTGGTCGCCCGCCTCGGCGCTCCCGCGCACGCCGGCTGGGAGGACGCAGCGGTCCCGCCGGAGCACCTGGGAGCCTACCTGCGCGAGTTCGAGCACCTGCTGGCCGCGCACCTGCTGACCGGGGTGCCGTACGGCCACTTCGGCGACGGCTGCATCCACGTCCGGATCGACTTCCCCTTCGACCAGGGCACCGGGGTGTTCCGCACCTTCCTGGACGAGGCCGCCCGACTGGCGGCGTCGTACGGCGGGTCGATGTCGGGGGAGCACGGCGACGGGCGGGCGCGCAGTGCCCTGCTGCCGCACATGTACTCCCCGGCGGCGCTGGAGCTGTTCGGGCAGGTCAAGCACGTCTTCGACCCGGGCAACCTGCTCAATCCCGGCGTCATCGTCGATCCGGTCGACCCGGCCGACGACATCCGAGTGGACCGGCGCACCCCGTACCGTCGCGACCTGGCGATGGCGTTCGGTGAGGACGCCGGCGACCTGTCGCTGGCGGTGCACCGCTGCACCGGCGTGGGCAAGTGCCGCGCCGAGCACTCCGGTCCCGGCCAGGTGATGTGCCCCTCCTACCTGGCCACCCGCGAGGAGCAGGACTCCACCCGCGGCCGCGCCCGGATCCTGCAGGAGGCCGTCGCCGGTCACCTGGGCCCCAGGGCGCTCGGCTCGCCGGAGGTGCTGGAGGCCCTGGACCTGTGCCTGTCCTGCAAGGGCTGCTCGGCCGACTGCCCGAGCGGCGTCGACATGGCCGCGTACAAGGCGACCGCCCTGCACGAGGCCTACCGCGGGAGGATCCGTCCCCGGCAGCACTACGCGATGGCCAGCTCCCCCGCTGGGCCCGGCTCGCCTCGCTCGCCCCGCGCCTGGTCAACGCCCTCACCCATGCCAAGCTCCTGCACCCGCTGCTCACCACGCTGGCCGGGGTGGACCGTGCCCGCAGCCTGCCCCGGTTCGCCGAGCGCACCTTCACCGCCGACGCGCCCCGCACCCCGACGTCCCCTCCCGGCCCCACCCACGGTGAGGTGGTGCTGTTCGTCGACTCGTTCACCGAGCACTTCACCCCCGCCGTCGGCGAGGCCACCGTCCGGGTGCTGACCGAGGCCGGCTGGTCGGTCGTCGTGCCGGACCGGCGTCCCTGCTGCGGCCTGACCTGGGTCTCCACCGGTCAGCTCGACGGCGCCCGTCGCCGGATGCAGCAGACCGTCGACATCCTGCTCCCGCATGTGCGGGCCGGGCGGACCGTCGTCGGGATGGAACCGTCCTGCACCGCCACGCTGCGCTCGGACCTGGTCGAGCTGCTCGACACCGACGAGGCCCGCGAGCTCGCCGCCGCCACCCGGACCCTGGCCGAGACTCTGGCCGCCACCCCCGGCTACCAGCCGCCCCCGGTCGCCGGTCAGGTCGTCGCCCAGCCGCACTGCCACCACCACGCGGTGATGACCTGGAACCCCGATGCCGCCCTGCTGGAGCGCGCCGGAGCCGACCTCACCACGGTCGGCGGCTGCTGCGGCCTGGCCGGCAACTTCGGTGTGGAGGTCGGCCACCACGACATCTCGCTGGCCGTCGCCGACCAGCAGCTCGTCCCCGCCCTCGACGCCCACCCGGACGCCACCGTGCTCGCCGACGGATTCTCCTGCCGGTTCCAGCTCGACCACCTCGGCCACTCCGAGGCCGTCCACCTCGCCCAGCTCCTCGACCCGACCCGAAAGGCAGACTCATGACCGCCTCGTACGACACCTCCCTCGACGCCGATGTCCTGGTCATCGGGGCCGGACCCGTCGGCCTCACCCTGGCCCACTACCTGGGCCAGGCCGGGGTCCGCACCCTGGTCCTGGAGGGCCTCGACTCGCTGATCGACTACCCCCGCGGGGTCGGGATGGACGACGAGTGCCTGCGGACCTTCCAGTCCCTCGGCCTGGCCGAGGCCGTCCTCCCGCACACCACGCCCCACCACATCCAGCGCTTCGTCAACGGCAGCGGACGGCTGCTGGCCCAGATCAACCCCTCGGCCGAGACGTTCGGCTGGCCCCGCAAGCACGCGTTCATCCAGCCGTTGGTGGACCGGGAGCTGCTGGCCGGGCTGGGCCGGTACACCGAGGTCGAGGTCCGCTTCGGCCAGCGCGCCGAACGGATCCGGGATGCCGGTGACCACGTCGAGGTCACCGTGGTCTCCGGGGCCGGGACCCATGTGCTGCGCGCCGCGTACGCCGTCGGCTGCGACGGCGGGAAGAGCCCGACCCGCAAGTCCATGGGCGTGTCCTTCGAGGGCCAGTCGTCGTCGACCCGCTGGCTGGTGATCGACGTGGAGAACGATCCGCTCGCCACCCCGAACGCCTACATGGGCGCCGACCCGTCCCGGCCGTACGTGTCGATCGGGCTGCCGCACGGGATCCGGCGCTTCGAGTTCATGGTGTTCGAGCACGAGACCGACGAGGAGGTCGCCGCCGACGCCTTCGTGCACCGGGTGATGGGCCGGCTGGTCGAGCGGCCCGAGTCGCTGGACTACATTCGCCGCCGGGTCTACACCCACCACTCGCGGATCGCCGGCAGCTTCCGCAAGGGTCGGGTGCTGATCGCCGGCGACGCGGCCCACCTGATGCCGGTATGGCAGGGCCAGGGCTACAACTCCGGCATCCGTGACGCCACCAACCTCGGCTGGAAGCTGGCTGCCGTGGTCCGCGGCGAGGCCGGACACGAACTGCTGGACACGTACGACGCCGAGCGGCGCGCCCACGCCCTGGCGATGATCCAGTTGTCGGTGCGGGCCGGGCAGGTGATCGCCCCGACGAGTCGTACGGTCGCGAGCGCCCGGGACCTGGCCTTCCGCGCCGTGGGCCTGGTGCCGGCGCTGAAGGAGTACATCACCGATTTCCGCTTCAAGCCGATGCCGCGGTACACCGAGGGCGCGGTCGTTCCGCCCCACGACCCGAAGGCCCCCTCCCCGGTCGGAGTGATGCTGCCCCAGCCGCGGGTCGCCACCCGTGGAGCCAGTGAGGTCCGACTCGATGACGTGATCGGGCCCGGCTGGGCGGTGGTGGCCTGGGGAACGGACCCGTACGCGCTCTTCGACCAGGACTCCCGGGCAGTGCTGGAGCGGCTCGGCGCGACGTTCATCGGGGTGCGCCCGATGTCCCAGCTGCCGTGGACCGGGCAGGACCGCCCGGAGGTGACCCTGGTGGGCGACAGTAGCGGCGCCCTGAAGCGGTGGTTCGACTCGCACGACATGCCGGTGGTGCTGGTGCGTCCGGACCGGTTCGTGGCCGCCGGCTGCCTGGCCCAGGGGGCCGATGAGACCCTCGCGCGGCTCGCCGGCCTCCTGCACCTGACCACACCTCTGGCCACACCGGAGCGGGTGGCCGCCTGACCCGCGGCGACCGTTCCACGCAGTGAGGGCCCCGGATCGCTCCGGGGCCCTCACTGTCTTCCGTTCAGGCGGGAGGGTGGGTCACTTGTGGGTGCCGACCGAGTTCAGGTCCTGGCAGGCCTGGACCACGCGGGCGGCCATGCCGGCCTCGGCGGCCTTGCCCCAGGTGCGGGGATCGTACTGCTTCTTGTTGCCGACCTCGCCGTCGATCTTCAGCACTCCGTCGTAGTTGCGGAACATGTGCTCCACCACCGGACGGGTGAACGCGTACTGGGTGTCGGTGTCGACGTTCATCTTCACCACGCCGTACGAGACCGCGTCGGCGATCTCCTGCGGCGCCGAGCCGGAGCCACCGTGGAAGACCAGGTCGAGGGCGTTCGCCTTGCCGTACTTCTCCTCCACGGCCGCCTGGGCCTGCTGGAGGATCTCCGGGCGCAGCTTCACGTTGCCCGGCTTGTAGACCCCGTGGACGTTGCCGAAGGTCAGGGCGGCCATGTAGCGGCCGTTCTCGCCCAGGCCAAGGGCCTCGACGGTCGCCAGCGCATCCTCGGGGGTGGTGTACAGCTTCTCGTTGATCTCGCCGACGACACCGTCCTCCTCGCCACCGACGACGCCGATCTCGACCTCGAGGATGATCCGGGCGGCCTTGGCCTTGGCCAGGAGCTCCTGGGCGATCGACAGGTTCTCGGTCAGCGACACGGCCGAACCGTCCCACATGTGGGACTGGAACAGCGGGCCCCGGCCGGCGTCGACGCGCTCCTGCGAGATGGCGATCAGCGGACGGACGTACGTGTCCAGCTTCTCCTTCTGGCAGTGGTCGGTGTGCAGGGCGATGTTGACCGGGTACTTGTCGGCAACCACATGCGCGAACTCGGCCAGGGCCACGGCACCGGTGACCATGTCCTTGACGGTCGAGCCGGACAGGTACTCGGCCCCGCCGGTGGAGATCTGGATGATGCCGTCCGACTCGGCCTCGGCGAATCCACGCAGAGCGGCGATCAGGGTCTGCGACGAGGTGCAGTTGATGGCAGGGTAGGCGAAACCGTTCGCCTTGGCCCGATCCAGCATGTCGGCGTAGACCTCAGGAGTTGCGATGGGCATGTGCTCTTCTCTCTCGTCGTGCCGGCCTCCGCGACCTCGAGGAGTCCCGGGCGGGCCACCGGCGTCTGCTCTCCACCACCGGGCACCGGGCTTCCCGTGCCCCCGACAGCGGCAGTGCTCACAGGAACAACCCTAGTGGTCCGGGGTCCTACCTTCGACATCGGGGTGTCCGATTCAGTGCGCAATTCCGTCGAAGGAGACGCCACAGCGGCCCTGCGAGTAGAGGGCCAGGGCCTCGGCGAGCGCCGCCGGGGTGATGTCGAGATCGTCCACCTCGCACGTCCAGGGCCCGTCCGGGGTGTCGAACACGTACCGGTCCCCACCGCCGCGGCGCCCGCGCGCCGAGGTGACCGGTCCGACGCGATCCCAGTCCCAGTAGCGACCCCCGATCTGCAGACCGGGCCAGGACGCGGTGATCACCTCCCCCTGGCCGACCCGGCGCCGGTGCCGGACGGCCAGCCGCCAGGTGACGAGGCGCACCAGGATCAGCACGACGGACAGGCCGAGGACGACCCCGATGAAAGTCCACTGGCCGGCACCGGTCCAGACCTGCTCCTGGGTGCGTGACCACAGGTAGAGACCGCCGAACACGACCAGGGTCAGGACCAGTCCGCCGACCCCGGCGACGAACTGCCGCTGGGCGCCGGCGACCCTCCGATCCGCCGCACTCGGCTCCCAGGACACGTGGAGGAAGTCTTCCTTGTTCTCGGTCGGCGTCGGCTGCATAGCGCCCAGTGTGCCAGAGCGGTCCTCCCGGCCAACCGACACGCGATCGGCTACCCGACCGTCCCGGCGGGGGTGATACGCATGTGGAGCCGGTAGCGGTCCGCCCGGTACCACGAGGTCGAGAACTCCATCAGGGTCTCGCCGCACATGGTGATCCGCTCCTGTACCAGCAGCGGCGCCTTGCGCGGCACCTGCAGGATCTGGGCGTGGACGGAGTCGGCGGCATCGGCGCTCACCGTCTGGTGCCCCGAGGAGACGACCAGCCCGTACTTCGAGGCGAACACGTCGTAGAGCGCATCCAATCGCTGCTCGAGCAGCCCCGGGAACAGCGCCGAGGGATAGAAGCCGATCTCGTGGGCCATGGGGGACCCGTCGGCCAGTCGCAGGCGCTCGACCCGGACCACCGGACGGCCCTGCGGGATGTGCAGCCGTTCGGCCACTTGGGCGTCCGCCGCCTGCTGAGTCGCGGCCAGCACCTTCGTCTCCGGATGCAGTCCCCGCTCCCGCATCTCCCGGGAGAACGAAGTCAGGTGCAGCTGGGAGTCGACCTGCGGGCCGGTGACATACGTCCCCTTGCCGTGGACCCGCTCCAGCCGGCCGACCTCCACCAGGTCGGCGATGGCCTGTCGTACGGTCACCCGGCTCACGCCCAGCGTGGCGACCAGCGAGCGCTCCGAGGGGATCGCGTCACCGGGATGCAGCTTGGTCTCGATGTGCTCCTCCAGCAGCCTGCGCACCTGCACCCGTTTCGTGGCGGTGCGAGTGGTGCCGAGCTGGTCCAGCGCCGACAGCTGGGACGGACCGTTCGGCGTTCTGGCCCTCGGCTCCACCGTTGCCTCCTGATTCGTGCTTCAGGTCAGTGCCCCGCCCATGCGACTCAGCCGACCCCGGTTCCGGAGAAATACTACGCGATGTCGTGGCCGTGCTCCGGCGTTGACCGCTCCGCGCCGACCGCCTGTCCGGCCCAGCGCAGCGCCCAGTGGTACATGGTGATCGCCGCCGCCGCTCCGGCATTGATCGACCGGGTCGACCCGTACTGGGTGATCGCGACCAGCTGCCCGCACGCGGCCAGCATCTCCTCGGTCAGCCCCGTCCCCTCGGACCCGAAGACCAGGCAGCACGCCTGCGGCAGGGTCGTACGCTCCAGCGGCATCGAACCCGGCATGTTGTCGACACCGACCAGCGGCACCCCGGCCGTACGCGACCAGCTCGCGAGGTCCGCCACCTCCGGATGGTGCTCGACGTGGAGGTAGCGATCGGTGACCATCGCTCCCCGACGGTTCCAGCGGCGCCGGCCAACGATGTGGACGCCGGCGACGTTGAAGGCGTTGGCCGTCCGCACCATGGAGCCGATGTTGAAATCGTGCTCCCAGTTCTGGATGGCGATGTGCAGGGGATGACGGCGGGTGTCCAGGTCCGCGACGATCGCCTCGACGGTCCAGTAGCGGAACCGGTCCATGACGTTGCGATGGTCACCCGCGGCCAGCAGGGCGGGATCGAGTCGCGGGTCCTCCGGCCAGGGGTGCGGGAGCGGCCCGAGGCCGGGACCATCCGGGTGCTGGGCCTGCTGCTGGGCGCCGGAGGTGGCCCGGACGCCCGGAATCAGCGGTTCCCCTTGCGCAGTGCGTACGCCATGTTGACCAGCACGATGCCGATCCACACGATCAACCCGCCGACCAGGCCGCTGATCCCGGCGAAGATCGCGGTCAACGGGATCGCCACCCCCAGGGAGACGATGCCGAGGACCATCTGGTTCCGGCTGTCGGCCTTGGCGATCTCCGCCTGCCGGACCCGCTCCGCCTCTGCGTACCCGCCCTGGGCGACCAGGGCCTGCTCGACCCTGGCGGTGAACGAGTCGACCAGGGCCTGGTCCATCTCGGCACCCAGTTCCTTGCGCGCCTCCAGCGTGGCGCGGGCATCGCCCGGGTCGACGAGTCCACCCGAGCCCTGCTGGCCCGGCGACGGCACCACTTGGCCGGGCTGGCGAGGACCCTGCACGTACGAACCCTGCTGCGGCCGTGGGGGCTGGGGTCCGTACGGGCCCTGCTGGGCGTACGGGCCCTGCTGGGCGTACGGGCCCTGCTGGGCGTACGGGCCCTGCTGGGCGTACGGACCCTGCTGCGGGTGCGGTCCCTGGGGCGGGTGCGGTCCCTGGGGCGGGAAGGTGCCGGAAGTCACGTCCGTAGTCTAGGCGCCGCGGGTGAACGCGATCACTGCTGCGGGTTCTGGGGGGTCGGCGGGTTCTGCGGCCACTGGCCACCCTGCTGCGGCTGCTGGGGCTGCGCCTGCGGGGTCTGCTGGCCCTGGGCCCAGTCCGTCGGCACGGCCGGGGTGCCGGACTGCTGCTGCGGCAGGGCCTGCGGGGCCTGCTGCTGGCCCTGGCCACCGCGGTACGAGATCTCACCGAAGTTCACGTCGGTGGCGGCCCGTGCATGGTCGGCGACCTCGAAGTAGGCGGCCTTCTCGAACTTGAACTGGCCGGCGATCATGTTGGTCGGGAACGACTCGATCTTGGTGTTGTAATTGCGGACGTTCGCGTTGTAGTACCGGCGACCGGCCGCGATGCGATCCTCGGTCTCGGTGAGGGCGCGCTGCAACTCCAGGAAGTTCGTGTTCGACTTCAGGTCGGGGTAGGCCTCGACGCTGACCAGCAGGTTGCGGACGGCGCCGGACAGCTGCTCCTCGGCCTGGGCGCGCTGCGCCGACGGAGTGGCTCCCTCATGGGAGGCCAGCGAGGCCGCCTGGTTGCGCAGCCGGGTGATGTCCTCGAGCGTGTTGTGCTCGTGCGCCGCGTAGCCGCGCACCGTCTCGACCAGGTTCGGGATCAGCTCGTAGCGACGGTTCAGCTCGACGTCGATCTGGCGCCACGACTCCTGGACGCGGTTGCGCATGCCGACCAAGGAGTTGTACGCCCCCACCGTCCAGCCGACGACGCCAAGGACGAGGAGCACGAGAACGATGAGGAAGATGATGAGCGCTGTCATGGGGTGTCCTGTTCACGGAGATGCAGAGGCAGGGCCAGCTTAGCCGGGGCTCAGACCAGACCGAGGTCCTCCGCGGCCGAGAACGCGTAGCGGTACTCCAGTCCCGCCGCCCTGACCCGCTCAGCAGCGCCGGTGCCCCGGTCGACGATCACCGCGACCGCGACCACCTCGGCGCCGGCCTCGCGCAGCGCCTCGACGGCGGTCAGCGCGGAGCCGCCGGTGGTGGAGGTGTCCTCGACCACCAGGACGCGCTTGCCGGCGACGTCGGTGCCCTCGATCCGCCGGTGGAGTCCGTGCTGCTTGGCCTCCTTGCGGACCACGAAGGCGTCCAGCCGGCCCCCGTCCGCGGCCGCCGAGTGCAGCATCGCTCCGGCGACCGGATCGGCCCCCAGCGTGAGGCCACCGACCGCGTCGAAGTCCAGGTCGGCGGTGAGGGCCCGCATCACCCGCCCGACGACGGGGGCGGCGACACCGTCGAGGGTCACCCGGCGCATGTCGACGTAGAAATCAGCCTCCTTGCCGGAGGAGAGCACCACGTGCTCGTGGACGACGGCAAGGTCGTTGACGTGGCCGATCAGTGCTTCACGATCGGCGGCGGAGATGTCGGTGCGGGCCATGCCCCCGACTCTAGCGAGCCGACCGCGCTCCTGGTCACTTGGTGGCGACGCTGACCAGGTGTCCGAAGGCGATGTAGCGATCCGGCGACCGGAACACGTCCGCGCAGGTGGTCAGGGTGATCAGCTCCTCGGTCGGCTCCCGACCGGCCTCGCCCGGCACGGGGTCCAGCACCCAGGTCTCGGTGTCCTTGACCTCGGTCGAGGAATCGATCACGTACGAGTACGTCGCTTCCCGGGTCTCGACCTCGACGATCGAGCCGGCCGGCAGTGAGGGGAGCTTGTTGAACGGCTGGCCGTGCGTCACCACGTGTCCGGCCACGGCGAAGTTGCCGACCTTGCCCGGGCCGGCGGTGTTCTCGTACCAGCCCAGGCCCCGAGCGAGCACCGCCTCGTCGGTGCCATCCAGGATCGGCACCTGCCAGTCCGCCCCGAACGCCGGCACCCGCATGATCGCCACGGCGACCCCGGGCATCCGGTCCGCGGTGTCGGCGGTACCGGCGGTACCGGCGCCCCACTGCTGCTCGAGCTCGCCGGCCTGCTGCTCGTAGCCCTGGCGTGCCACGATGGAGGTGCCGATGTACTGGTACCCGAACCAGCCGAGCACCGCCAGCCCGACCACCAGCAGCACCACCCCGACGACCATCCCGACCGGACTACGGCGGGAGCGGGACGGGCTGGACCGACGGGGCTGGGCAGGAGTCACGGTCCCATTCTCACCGCCCCGCTGGATCAGCCCAAACACGGGTCGGTCGTCCGGTCAGTGCCCGAGGAACATCTCGGGAGGCAGCGGGGAGGGCTCGGCATCCTCGTCGGTGAACGGCCGGGCGCCGCCGCACCAGCCGGCCAGCTCGATCCCGTCGACGACCCGGTAGGCGAACACCGCCCCCGCCGCCGCCCGCGCCAGCTCCCGAGCCGGAATGGGCGCCCCCGACCCGTACAGGATCACGTTGCCGAAGCGCCGTCCGCGCCAGGTCGACGGCTCGGCCGAGACCAGCGCCTCAGCCCAGGTCGCCCGTACGCCGGCAGCTGCCCGGCGGGCCCAGTCCAGCTTTCCGGAATCGGTGACGTTGGCCAGGAAGAGCCCGTCGCCGACCAGCACGCGGCGAACGTCGGCGAGGAACTCCAGGGTCACCAGTTCCGCCGGCACCCGGGCGCCGTCGAACGCGTCGAGAATCACGACATGGGCATAGTCGTCGGGCACCGCGGACATTCCCGTACGACCGTCGACGGGCCGCACCTTGATGCCGGAGCGGCGCGGCAATGGCGCCTTGTCACGCACCTCCTGGGTGAGCTGCGCGTCCGGCTCGAGCACGATCTGCGCGGAGGTGGGCCGGGTGGCCGCGACGTACCGGGCCAGGCTCATCCCGGCACCGCCGATGTGCACCACCCGCAGCCGCTGCCCCGGTTCGCCGTACGCGTCGATCGCCTCAGCCATCCGCTGCATGTAGTCGAATTCGAGCAGCGTCGGCCGGTCCGGATCGATGTGCGACTGATCGGTGCTGCCGATACGTACGACCCAGCTGCCCGGTCGATCGGGGTCGGGCAGCACCCGCGGGGTGGGCTGCTGGCCCGGGTCCTGTCCGGACCCGGCTGGATCACGCCGGCGAGTCATGCGCACCAACCTAACCCGAGGCGACAATAGGGGCTCAGGGTTTCCGGGGTCGGGCCCCCATTGCTCCCCGAAGAAGAGAGCAGGCCCTTTACCGCTCGGCGCGCAGGGGCGAGGCTGGAAGCGAGCAACACCCGTGCCGCACCAACACCGACCAGCACGAATCCAACGACTCCACCGGGCCGGCCTCGGCGGCCCGCCGACAAGGGAAAGGTCACCCGAAATGTTCGACATCGGAATCACGCGTCCTGCCGAAGGCCGCATCATCGCCGGCGTCTGCGCCGGCCTGGGCACCAAGTTCGGCATCGACCCCATGATCCTTCGCATCATTTTTGCCGTGTCACTGTTCTTCGGCGGCGCCGGCGCCCTGGTCTACCTGGTCCTGTGGGTGCTGATGCCGAGCGAGAAATGACCCCCTCTGCCCTACCCGAGCATCCGAGATTCCGCCCGCACCACTGAGAAAGGCCGCCTCACATGAGTGATTGGTACCGCCCCCGCAGCAATCGTGTCATCGCCGGCGTCTGCGCCGGTCTCGCCCGCAAGCTCGGCATCGGCGCCTTCTGGGTCCGGGTCGGGTTCATCGCCCTGATCTGGTTCGCCGGTGTCCCGCTGTGGATCTACCTGCTCCTGTGGCTGCTGATGCCCAACGAGAACTGATCCACCCCGCGTCAGGCGCAGAATGCCACGAAACCCGCGAAGGCCCGGAGAGCATGCTCTCCGGGCCTTCGGCATTCCGTGTGATTTCCCTGATGCAGGGCCCCACGCTCAGGCCTGCGCCGACCCGGGCTCCTGCTCGGCCCGCCCGGCCTCGGCCGTGGACCGGTCCGCAGCCTCCGGGTCCTGGACCTCGCGGCCCGGCTGCAGCGGTCGCGGCGTCGCGTATCGGCCCCAGTCCTCGCTCTCGATGGACGACGCATACCGGGTGGCTGCCTCCAGCAGGGCCACCCGACGGGCGAGCCGGAAGATCACGTCGCGCTGTGACTGGGACTTGAGGTATTGCGTCAGGGCGTAGAACAGGAAGGCTCCGGTGACCGCGTAGAGCAGCAGGTCGGCGCCACGGCCGATCCCGACGATGTTGGCCAGCCGGGTCATCAGGTCCGGGTTCAGCACCGTGATGATCATCGCGATCACCAGCAGGACCAGCCCGACCTTCATCGAGGCCTTCGCCCCGTGCGATCCGCGGGAGGCGAGGATCAGGTAGACCAGCACCAGGCCCAGGATGATGATGGCAACCTGGATGAGCATCATCGGCTCACCTTTCTGAGCAAGGTGTCGAAGGCGATGTTGATCGCATTGACGATCGACTGGCCCTTGCCACGTGAGTAGTCGGTATAGACGATCGTGACCGGCACTTCCCGGTAGCGGTACTTGTGCTTGGCGATGATCTCGAGGATCTCCGAGGCATGCGCCATGTCGGGCATGGTGATCTGCATCTCCTGGGCGACCTTGCGATTGAAGACGCGCAGCCCGTTGTGGGTGTCGGTGAGCTTCACCCCGGACACGACATTGCTGAACCAGGTCGCCAGTCGTAGCACCACCCGCTTGACCCCGGACATGCCGACGGCTTCCGCCCCCAGGAACCGCGAGCCGAGGATGACGTCGTCACCGCTCTCCCGGATGGTGTCAAGCATCGTGCGGACGTCCTCGAGCCGATGCTGGCCGTCGGCGTCGTACGTCACGAAATAGTCCACGCCGGGGATCCGGCGGGCGAACTCGACGCCGGTCTGCAGGGCGGCTCCCTGCCCCATGTTGATCGGATGGTTGATCAGGTACGCGCCGGTGGCCGCGATCTCTGCCGCCGAATCGTCGCGGCTGCAGTCGTTGACACAGACCACGTGCTCATACTCGCGGAGCACGTTCTCGACGACGCCACGGACGACGGTCTCCTCGTTGTACACGGGAATGATGAAGGCCACGTCCGAGCGCATCTCAACCTTTCCGACGATCCGACCCCGCAAGACGAGCGGGGCACACCCAGTCGATCATAGGTGCTGGGGTGTCCGCCCCCTGTTCACGAGTGGAACGGGCCCGGGGATGTCCCCCGGGCCCGTTCGATCACGCAGTGGACCAGTAAGTGGTGCAGCCGTGGTCGGCTCAGCAGTGGTAGGTGTCCGACGGAGCCTCGAAGTGCAGGTCATAGCCCTGCGGCAGGGTCATCCCGAAGGACTGCGCCAGCGACAGGACCTTGCGGGCGCGGGCGAGGCGGGGCAGGTCGGATCCGTTGCGGATCTTGCCACCGGCCGACTCGAACTCCGACAGGAACTCCACCGCCCAGGAGCGGTCCGCCAGCGAGGGCGAGAGGATCTCGTTGACCGTCGGGGTCTGCCCGGGCATCAGGCAGATCTTGCCGGTCATCCCGAACTGCACGGTAACGCCTGCCGAGTCGGCGAGTTGCACCCCGAGGGCGCCGACGGCCGGACCGTCGATCGGTCCGGGCAGACCGGCAGCCTTGGAGGCGATGGTGAACTGCGACCGCGTGTAGGCGAGGGTCATCGGGTCGTCGTCGAAGCCGGTATCGCGCCGATAGTCGCCCAGGCCCAGGCCCAGCCGGAAGGTGAAGCGGGAGTCGGCGATGGCCGGCAGGTTCTGCACCCCGCGGGCGGTCTCGACCAGCGCGACGATCTTCGTGTCCAGGCGCTGGGCGGTCCGGCTGACGTGCTCGGGCGACTCGACCATCGCGAGCATCACGCCGCGCAGGCCGGGCGTCTGGGCCAGGGCCCGCAGGTCCTGCTCCCACCACTCGGTACCGAAGCCGTTGATCCGCACCCATGCCTCGTTGCCCTCGGCGGACAGCCACTCGACCACATTGTCACGGGCCTGGGCCTTGTCCTCGGGGGCGACGGCATCCTCGATGTCCAGCAGTACGACGTCCGCGGCGGAGGCCGCGGCAGCGGCGAACCGGTCCGGGTGAGAGGCGTTGACGAGCAGCCACGAGCGAGCGAGCTCGGGGCTGACAGCAGTGGCCGTCATGATCGACATGAAAAGGGTCCTTCCCGAAGAATGGCACGAGGGTAGCGCAAAGCCGACCGTCGATGAAGTCGCTGGACGCCTGCCCCCTCCATTGTGCGTCGTGCCGGGGTTCCCGTTGCCGCCGCCGGTGCCTACGCTGACAGTGACGATGGTCGGCTCGGACGAGCCGGCAGACCGGACCAGCGGGGAGGTTCCTGCCCATGAGCAATGGACTGCACCACGGGGAGAGCGCTGCCCGAGGAAGATCGGATCCTCCCCGGCAGGCTGCCGTCCCGGGTCCCGACGGCCCTCGGGTGCGGGTGGTCGACGCCGTACGGGTCGCCGCCGTACGCGAGACGGTCGCCGTGGAGGAGCTCACCGGATTCTACGACCGGGCCTACCGAACAGTGATGCAGGTCCTGGAGGGCCAGGGCATCGCCCCGGCTGGGCCGGCTCTGGGTGCGTACTTCGGGGCGCCGTCGGAGACCGTCGACGTCGCGGCCGGATTCCCGGTCTCCGGACGGGTCACCCCCGAGGGGGAGGTCGGGCTGGTCGAGCTGCCCGCCGGCCGGGTCGCCGAAATCATCCACCGCGGATCGTACGACACGCTGGCACAGACCTACCAGGCACTCGAGGACTGGGTGCGGTCGGAGGGCCTGGTCCCGGGCGAGATCGTCTGGGAGTCGTACGAGACCATACCCACCCCGGAAGCCGACCCGGCGACGATGCGTACGCGGATCTGCTGGCAATTGGCCGAGCAGCCCTGAGACCGCCGGGCGACTCAGCCCTCGTCCTCCTCCGACAACTGGTCGAGGGCGATCCTGAGCTGCGCCAGCAACTCGGTCCGGCTGCTCACTCCGAACCGCTGGCGGATCCGGGCGATGTGATGCTCGACCGTCCGCTCGGACAGGTACAGCTGGGCCCCCGTCTCGCGGTACGTGTGGCCGTTCACCACGAGTCGGGCCACCTGCTGCTCGCGACTGCTGAGGTGGACGCGCCCGGCGGGCAGGTTGACGCTGCGGGTGTCGCCGCCGCCTGACCCGTTCTCACTGCGGGCCTCCTTGCCGCCCACCTCGCGGGCGTACTCCAAGAGCCGGGCGGTGTCCCGACGGTCACCGGCTCGAGCGGCAGCGTGGCCGGCGAGCCGGGCCGCCTCCCAGACCTGGCCGTGCCCGCGCAGGAGCTGGCCGGCCTGGATCACGTCCTCCACCGCGAACTTCTGGGCGAGGACCTGCATCCACACCCGCCCCACCGAGGCCAGGTCCGCAGCGTAGGGAAGTCTCGACGCCGCGCGCGACAGAGCCGACGCATGAGGGGCGATGTCCTTGGGAGCATTCGCCAGGATGGCACCGTGGATGGCGTCCCAGTGCAGGGAGGTCGCCCACAGGGGTGGTGAGCCGAGGTCGGTGAGGATTGACCAAGCCGATCGCAGGTGCGGAGTGACGGTCGCGGTGTCCTTCACCCGAACGGCCGCGATGTGGAGCTCACCAAGCGGCAGCAGGTCGTACAGGCTGACCGCGTGGCTCATGAGCCGGTCACGGGCCACGGCCCATTCCGCAGCCAGCACCCGCGCAGAATTGCCGCGACGGGCGATGGCCACCCTGAGCGCCACATCCCAGAACGCATCGCGGGTGGACTCGGGCCACTCCGCGGAAGCCGCGGCACCGCGGTATTCCTTCGCGGCGTCCAGGTCGCCCACCACCACCTTGGTCCACGCAGCCACGTGCGCGAGCCGGCGGTACCAGCGGGACTCCCCGTCGACGGACCCAAGGGCCTTGGTGAGCACGGACTCGGCCAGCACCGGATCACCTACGTGCAGGGCGACCAGGGCAGCAAGAACCGCGGGATGGCTGGGCATCAGTTCGTCGTGGCTGCCGGCCGCCATCATCTGCGCGGCCCGGACCAGTTCGGGCAGCACATCCGTCGGCGCCTCGCCCAAGGAGTTCTCCAGGCCGCTGAGGAGTAGGGAAGCCACGCCTTCACGCAGTGTCGGGAGCGGATCGCCCTGACGGTAGTCGGCGACCAGTCGCTGGGCTTCCTCGCGGTTGCCCTGCCCCAGCAGGACCACCGCACCCGCGGCTGCCTCGGTGCCCGTCGGATGGGGGCCGAACCACGAACAGATGCCGTTCCCCGGGGCGACGATGCCGGTCTGGCCGAAGACTGCCAACGCCACCGCGGCCGTACGTCGTGGGTCGGTGGGCTCCGGCACGGCCAGCGCCGCGTCGGTCAGCTCGGCTGCGCCGACCAGGTCCCCAGTCCGCAGGGCGGCCTCGGCACGGCGTGCCAACAAGGATTCCGGTAGGGCACCGGCACCCTCGGCGAGATCGAAGAACGTCACGGCGGACCCGGGATCGGTCTCGACAGTTTCGTCCCCGATCGCCAGCAGTCCATCCGCCAACCGCCCGTCCCGCACGCCGGCTGCGGCGATCCGGCGAAAGCGGTCGGGATCATCGGTCGGACATTCGGGCAAGGTGTCCAGGACCTGCCGCTGGAGCCGGCGACGCCGATGAAGCGGCAGACCGTCGGTCACTTGTCCGGCAACGCCCGGCGCCAGCGCACCGGTGCTGGTGATCAGGCCTGCCCCTTCCACCTCGGCGAGCACGTCGTCGAACTGCTCAGCAGTCAATTCGGTCCCGGTGGGGGAGTCATCCACTCCGAACCCGACCGCCAACTCCTCCACCAACGCCAGTGCTCGCGGCGACAACGCGCGCAACCGGTCCTTCACAGGTCCCACGCCAGTGTCACCCCACGCGTGTGGGGCAGGAGCCGAGGGCGTAGCAGCGGTGACTCCCACCTCACGATCCACCTCAGACGACACCAACCGTGTCCTGGGA
>JBIQHF010000001.1:87611-89290 GCA_044508675.1 Propionibacteriaceae bacterium
CCCACCGGTCAGACCCGGAACCGCAAGGGGCGCACTGATGACGAGGGCGACGGCAGCGGCAGCCGCAGCGATCCCGCTGTACCGACGCAGCGATCCGGTCGTACGACCAGTATCCGCACTGCGGCGCGGCCCACGACGAAAGGCGTCCGTCTGGACTCGGGTCGACTGATCCGACTCGTCCGCTCCGGGAGCGTCCTCGGCCACCACTGCGGCCATGAGGGTCAGCGTCGGGTCCTCAACAGCATCAGCAGCGGGCTTCGTCACGAGATGGATATGAGCCGCACCGACGACACCAGCCGCGGCGGGCTCGGCCGGAACACATACCGGTCGGTCGACCAACTGCGAGACGGTCTCGACGAGCAGCGGCATCCGAGCCAGTCCGCCCGCAAGGACAACGGCTTCGCCCTGCTGACCCTCGTCGACACCTGCGCCGACTCGGGTGAGCAGCGCCGCCACCACCGTACGAAGGTGATCACCGATCAAGGTCTCGAGATCGGCTCGCACCAGGCGCAACGGTGCCGAGCCACCCGGGGGGACCAGTTCGATGGCGGGCGCCACCGAAAGCTCCTCGCGCGCTTCCCGGCACGCCTTCCGGAGCTCCAACGCCTCGGCGCCGGACGGAGTCTCCGCGAGCCGGGCAAGCACGAATCCGAGCAGGGCATCGTCGATGTCCGCGCCGCCGAAGTCATAGCCGGCGACCGACTGGAGCCGCCATCCCTGGCCGGAGACGACGTCCTCATCCTCCCGTGACAGCCGTGCTGCGCTGATCCGATGGTCGCCGGCATCCAGCACCAGGACGTTCAAGAGGTCCGGCGGGAGGTCGAGGGTGGGATCCATCAGGGTGGCGACAGGTGCAGGCACCAGCCGCACTCGTGCGGCCCCCCGTCGCTCCAACCCCAGGCGTACGCGCTCCTGACGGTGCGGACCCCACTCGGCCGGCACGACGACGCAGATCTCTTGGGGGTCGCGTCCGTACTCACCTGCAACGCCAGCCAGCTGGTGCTCCAGGGCCAGGGCGAGGAGATCCTCTGCCGCGACGGCCTGACCGGCAACGAACAGTGGGGTTTCGTCGCCGATGCGCGACAAGTAGGACCACACTCCGGCATCAGGATCCGCGTCGAGGGCCTGCTCGGCCTCCTGGCCCAGCAGCACTCCCCCGTCGGCACCGAAGGCGAGCGGCTGCAGGCACAGATCACGGATGGGCTGGAGCCCGGAACCGGATCGATCCTCGACGAGGCGAGCGCTGAACGCACCTGCCTCGACGGTAACCCGGTAGGCCCCACCCTGGATGGCATCTATTGGTTGGTTCACGTTCACAATCCCCCCCAAGGATTCACGAATCGGGCCCGGGTAGCGTCCGCACAGGCCGCTACACCCATCATGACCCACCCTGGCACCCTCATCATAGGTGAAACCCAGATCAGGCGCGCCGGGTGAAGCAGTGGAGTGTGCCGGACCCGCGCCCCAAGCACCCCCAAATCCTCCCAGGGAACCCCTCAATCCCCTAATCCCCGGCCCACCGTCGTCCCCATCCTGGATGGAAACGGGAGGGGGCAGTCGCCCGTTCCCCGCCGAGGCTGGGGACGCATAGGTTCGAGACGTACCCGGCGCCATGCCGGTCCACGGAACTTCTCGGGAGGGAATCATTATGAACGCCAGCATCCAGGAACTGCTCGACT
>JBIQHF010000001.1:89390-360307 GCA_044508675.1 Propionibacteriaceae bacterium
GGAACTTCTCGGGAGGGAATCATTATGAACGCCAGCATCCAGGAACTGCTCGACTACATCCTCGGCCTGCTCAGCAACCCCAACGCCGCCGCCGCCTTCGAGGCCGACCCCGACGCCTCGCTCGCCGCCGCCGGCCTGTCCGACATCTGCGCCTCCGACATCGACGTCGTCGCCCCGGTCATCGCCGACATCGCCCCGGTTGCCCAGGGCGGTCACGCTCGCGAGTACAACACCGAGTCCGGCCCGGTCGTCATCTCCACCGGCGGCAACAAGAACGTCATCGAGCACGAGGGCGGCCGCCACCACGGCTCCGACGACCACGCCCACGCCGTGCAGCAGATCAGCACCATCGTCAACAACTACTCGTACACCACCACCGTTGACGACCGCGACACCATCACCGACCTGTCGACCAACCAGAACATCTGGAACGACGGCATCCTGGTCCAGTCGTTCGACAACGAGGTCAACGTCGCCTCCGGCGACGGCGCCATCGCCAACTCCGGCGACCTCCGCCAGGACAACTCGGTGAACGACTCGTTCAACGACAACTCCGACAACTCGACCAACACCGACATCGACGTCGCGGACTCCTTCCAGGACAACTCCACCACCGACAACTCCGACAACTCCGACAACTCGGACAACTCGGACAACTCGACCAACACCGAGGTCGACGTCGAGGTCGCCGACTCCTTCCAGGACAACTCCGACAACTCCGACAACTCGGACAACTCGGTCGACAACTCCGACAACTCCCTCGACGTCGAGGGCAACACCGTTGTCGCCGACAACGAGCTCGGTGTCGAGGACTCCTTCCAGGCCAACACCGATGTCGCGGACAACACCGTCGTCGCCGGCAACGAGCTCGAGATCGCGGACAACACCGTCGCCAACGATTCCCTCGTCATCGAGGACATCGCGGTCGATGTCGAGGTCACCCCGGAGCTCCCGGTCCTCTGATCGAACGACCACTGATCCCACCGCTGGCGCCGTGAGCGGACCAGCACCCAGGTGGTGATCCCCTGGCTGTGGCCCGGCAGGAATTCCTGCCGGGCCACACTTGTGCTGAGATGGCACGGTGACAGTCACTTTCGGGGGCCGTGGTTTGGTCGCCCTACGATGGTGGGGTTGTCACGGTCGATCAGCACGAGGGGGGCTCTTAGCCGATGAAGATTGATGAATTCCTTGACCATACGGTCGCGCTGGCCGCAGGCGCGGACCGGCAGGACCTGGTCGACCGGTTGGAGAACACCCGGCGTCGATGGCAGGACCCGGCGATCCGGGTGCTCGTGGTGGGCGAGTTCAAGCAGGGCAAGAGTGCCCTGGTCAACGCCTTGGTGTCGGCTCCGGTGTGTGCGGTGGATGTGGAGGCCGCCACGACCGTGCCCACGGTGGTCAAGTACGGCAACCCTGCGTCGGCGCGGATCGCGCTGTCCGACCAGAAGGAGGACGCGGCGGAACTGACCGGTGCCCTTGGTGAGGGACCGACCCGTTCACGTCCGATCGCGCTGGAGGAACTGGCGGGACTGGCGAGCGAGAAGGCCAATCCGGACAACGTCGAGCGTCTGCTCTTCGCCGAGGCGAAGCTGCCTCGGGAGATCCTCAAGGGCGGTCTGGAGATCGTCGACACTCCCGGGGTGGGCTCCCTGAACAGCGGGTACGCCGGCGCCACCGCGAGCGCCCTGCCCGCCGCTGACGCGCTGTTGTTCGTGTCCGACGCCTCCGGCGAGTACACCGCGGCCGAACTGGCCTTCCTGCGTACGGCCCTGCGCAGCTGCCCCAACGCCGCCTGCATCGTGACCAAGACCGATGCCTACGTCGAGTGGCCCCGGATCGTCGAGATCAATCGCGGGCACCTCGAGCGGGCGGGCCTGAACTACCCGGTGATTCCGGTCTCCGCACGCCTGCGCGACATGGCGGCGAAGCACGGGGACGCCGAGCTCAACGCCGAGTCGGGCTTCTCGGCCCTGGTCCGACACCTGCGCCAGGACGTGGTGGGACGTTCCCAGCTCCTGACCGCCCGCACCGTGGCCAACGACGTGCTGGCGGTCACCGACAATCTTCGCGCCGCCTGGGCCCCCGAGCTGGCAGCTCTGGAGGACCCCGCGAGCCTGCCCGAGGTGCTACGCACGCTCGAGACCGCGCAGGCGGACGCCAATGCCCTGCGACAGCGCTCGGCCCGCTGGCAGGTCACCCTGAACGACGGCATGGTCGACCTGATCTCCGACCTCGAGCACGACGTTCGGGAACGGCTCCGGATCGTCATTCGCGATGCCGAGGAGTCCATCGATTCGGATGACCCGGCGAACATGTGGGATGACTTCGGTCCCTGGCTGGACGAGCGGGTCAATGCCGCCTTGTCGGAGAGCTTCCTGTGGGCCGAGGAGAGCACCTCCTGGCTCGCCGAGCAGGTCGCCGAGCACTTCTCCGCCTCGGCCGCGGACGTGATGCCGCTGGGCAAGATTTCCGACACCACCGGTGTGCTGGAGCGCGTTCCAGCCATGGCACAGGTGGACATGCACACGGTCAAGTCGGCCCAGAAGCTTCTGATCGGCATGCGCGGGTCGTACGGCGGCGTGCTGATGTTCGGTCTGTTGACCGGTCTGGCGGGCATGGCCCTGGTCAACCCGATCTCCCTCGGCGCCGGTGTGCTGCTGGGTGGCAAGGCGTACGCGGAGGATCGTCAGCAGCGGCTGAACCGACGACGGAACGAGTCCAAGATGGCGGTCCGCCGCCGAATCGATGATGTCCAGTTCCAGGTGCTCAAGGTGATGAAGGACCGACTTCGCCTGGTCCAGCGCGCCATGCGCGATCACTACACCGGCGTGGCCGAGCAGTTGGGCCGTTCGCTGACCGACTCGATCACGTCGGCCAAGGCCAGCGCCAAACAGTCCGCCGCCGAGCGCGACAAGCGGATCGCCGAGCTCAAGCGCTCGCTCACCAAGGCCGACCAACTGGCCACTGGAGGCCGCAAGCTGATGGAGCAGGACGCATGAGGACCCCTCAGGCAACCCGCGCGCTGCTCGCCGCAGCCGCCGAGGCGTACGCCGACAACCCGGCCGCGACCCGGGCCGTCCAGGCCATCCGGTCCCGGCTCGACGAGCCTCTCCGCGTCGCCATCGCCGGCAACATCAAGGCCGGCAAGTCCACCTTGCTGAACGGGCTGCTCGGCGAGGAGGTCGCCGCCACCGACGCGGGTGAGTGCACGATGGTCTCGACCTGGTACGTACACGGCAGTGTCCCCTCGGCACGGCTGTACCTGCTGGACGGTCGTACGGTGCCACTGGTGCTGCGTCGGACGGAGGGACGCCTGACGCTCGACCTGGCCGGGCACCAGCCCGAGCAGGTGTCCCGGATGGAGGTCACCTGGCCGTCGCCGATCCTGTCCGAGATGACCCTGATCGACACGCCCGGCCTTGGCTCGTTGACGACCGAGGCCTCGCAACGGACCGTCGATCTGGTCACCCCCGATACCGGTCCCGGGGTGGATGCGCTCATCTTCCTGATGCGGCACCGGCAGGCCTCCGACATCGAGGTGCTGCAGGAGTTCCACCAGCAGTCGGACCCCACGGCCGGCAGCGAGGGGTACCCGATCAACGTGCTCGGGGTGCTGTCCCGCGCCGACGAGCTTGGCGGCGGAGGGCTGGAAGCCCTGTTCCGGTCCCGCGAGATGGCTGACTCCTACGCCGCGTCCCCGGAGATCCGTACGGTCTGCCAGCAGGTCCTGCCGGTGGCAGGTCTGGTCGCCCAGGGCGCGCAGACACTGCGCCAGGCCGAGTTCGAGAGCCTGCGGACGCTGGCCCGGATGCCGAAGGACCGACGGGAACTGCTGATGCTGTCGGCGCACCGGTTCGTGTCAGTCCCTGACCCGGACGTGTCGCCGGACGCCCGCCGTGACCTGCTGGATCGGCTCGGTCTGTTCGGCATCCGCTTGGCGGTGGTGCTGCTGCCGAACGGGTTCGATGACCCGATGGCGCTGGCTGCGGAGCTGCTGCGGCGCAGTGGACTGCCCGCCCTGCAGTCCGCCGTCTCGTCCGTCTATGCGCAGTCGGCCGACCTGCTCAAGGCACACACGGCGCTGACCAGACTCAGCAAGCTGCTCCTGTCCCAGCCCCCCTCGGACGAGAGCCTGGCCCGCCAACTCGAGGCCACCCAGCTGTCCGCCCACGACCTGCGTGAGCTCCGGCTGACCGCCAAGCTCCGGGCCGGCGGTCTACCGGGGCTGGACGACACCGAGCAGGAGCGGGCCCTCCGCCTGGTCGGCGCCTATGGTGACAGTCCGGCGGAGCGGCTCGGGGTCCCCGACGGGAACCCGCACCTGGTGCGACAGGCCGCGCAGGACGAGTTGGTCTACTGGCGGCGGCTGGCGCAGGACCCCCTCACGGTCCGGACGGTCCGTGACGGCGCCGACATCCTGTCCCGGACCTGCGAGGGGATCCTCGCCATCACTCCTGCGGCTGCAACGACAGCCGGCTGGTCCGGGACCGGGCCAGCCACCGACTCGCGGTCGGTGCCCAGGTGAGCGCGGTGCCGACCACCAGGAACACCGCCAGGACCAGCAGGCTCACCTGGATCAGTACGCCGTGCCAGTCTGTCTCGGGAATGATCCCCTGGGCGTAGAAGAGCAGGACCAGGTGGGCCGGGACCAGGATGGTCAGTCCGACCCGGGCACCGGCCCGCCCGGCCCCGATCCGGGAGACCAGCAGCAGCTCGATGAGCAGGAGCAGGAGCATGGCCCCGATCGACCCGTAGAGGAAGATGTCGGCGACGCGTTCCTTGGTCGCGACCTCCGCCTCCGAGATCGCCATCGCGTCGATCAGGCTCGTACGAGTACCCTCACGCCACAGGAATGACGTGATCACCCCCAGCAGGCCGACACCGAGTCCGGCGTAGAGGAGGGTCCCGGCAGCCTTGACGATCCCCGGGCGCTGCACGGCCATCGACTTGGGAGCCGCCTTGCGCTCCATCTCCGGCCGGGGCGGGCGTGAGGGATCCATCGTCTCCAGGAGGACCTCTTCCACGCTCGTCTGCTCCACCGGTGTCTCCCCCATCTCCTCAGTCTGCTCAACCTGTGCCGGCTCCTCCGGCTTCTCCGCGACGGGCATCGGTTCGGTGATCGCCCGCCTCGGGACGCTCCGCTGGTCCTCGTCCCGCCGGCCGCCGGTCCGTCGGCCGCCGGGTTCCTGGTCGTGGTCCTGCTTGCTCATCCTCGTCCCTTCCCCTCCGCGGCGATCGGTTTCCTGTCGCGGAACGCGTCCCAGCTAACCATGTCCGCAGCCCGCTCGCGGGATACGGACCATGATCACTGGATCTCGCCTTCGATCACGTCACCGTCACCGTCGTGTGCCATGTCGTCCCGACGGTCGGTGAACTCGTCGCCGGTCCGGGCCACAGCTCCCTCACCGACCAAGCCGGCCTCGAGGATCCGCAGGCCCTCCTGGTCGGGGTCCACGTCGAAGACCACCTCATCGCCCTCGTGCAGCCTGCCGGAGAGCACGGCGCGGGCCAGCTGGTCCTCGATGGTCGACTGGATCAGGCGGCGCAGCGGACGAGCACCGTAGACCGGGTCGAACCCCGTCTCCCCCAGCCACTCCTGGGCGGCCGGCGTGACGGCGACGCTGATCCGCCGGTCCGCCAGCCGATTGTTCAGGCGCCCGAGCTGGATCGACACGATCTGGGTCAGTTCCTCCCGGCTGAGCGGCTGGAACATCACGATCTCGTCCAGGCGGTTGAGGAACTCCGGCTTGAAGGACGTCCGTACGACCCCCATCACGGCCTCGCGCTTGGCCTCGGGCGACAGCGTCGGGTCGGCGAGGTACTGCGAGCCCATGTTCGAGGTGAGGATCAGCAGGGTGTTCCGGAAGTCGACCGTACGGCCCTGGCCGTCGGTCAGCCGGCCGTCGTCCAGCACCTGCAGGAGGATGTCGAAGACCTCGGGGTGGGCCTTCTCGACCTCGTCGAGCAGGATCACCGAGTACGGGCGGCGGCGTACGGCTTCGGTCAGCTGGCCACCCTCCTCGTAGCCGATGTAGCCCGGAGGGGCACCGACCAGACGGGCGACCGAGTGCTTCTCGGAGTACTCGCTCATGTCGATCCGGACCATGCTCTGCTCGTCGTCGAACAGGAAGTCCGCCAGGGCCTTGGCCAGCTCGGTCTTGCCGACGCCGGTCGGGCCGAGGAAGAGGAACGAGCCGGTCGGCTTGTTCGGGTCCGAGATACCGGCACGGGAGCGGCGGACGGCATCCGAGACGGCCGTGACCGCCTCGGTCTGACCGATCAGGCGCTTACCGAGGTAGTCCTCCATGTGCAGCAGCTTCTCCGACTCGCCCTGCAGCATCTTGCCGACCGGGATGCCGGTCCACGCCGAGACCACCTCGGCGACGTCCTGGGCGGTGACCTCTTCGGAGACCATCGGCTTGGTGTTCTGCTCGGCCTCGTCGGCCTTCTTCAGCGCCTCCTCCAGGGCGGGGATCTCCCCGTAGAGGATCTCCGAGGCCCGGGCCAGGTCACCATCGCGCTGGGCCCGGTCGGCCTCGGAGCGCTTCGCGTCGATCTCCTTGCGGATGTCGCCGACCCGGTTCAGGTCCTGCTTCTCGGCCTCCCAGCGCTGCTCGAGGCCGCGCAGGGTCTCCTGGGTGTCGGCCAGCTCGGCGTTCAGCCGGGCGAGCCGCTCCTGGGTCGCCGGATCGGACTCCTTCTCCAGCGCCATCTGCTCCATCGTCAGCCGGTCGACCTTGCGGCGCAGCTCGTCGATCTCGACCGGGGAGGAGTCGATCTCCATCCGCAGCCGGGAGGCGGCCTCGTCGATCAGGTCGATGGCCTTGTCGGGCAGCTTGCGACCGGTGATGTAGCGGTGCGACAGCGTGGCGGCCGCCACCAGGGCCTGGTCGGTGATCGCAACCTTGTGGTGCGCCTCGTAGCGCTCGCGCAGGCCGCGCAGGATCGCGATCGAGTCCTCCACGGACGGCTCACCGACGTACACCTGCTGGAAGCGACGCTCGAACGCCGGATCCTTCTCGATGTTCTCGCGGTACTCGTCCAGCGTGGTCGCGCCGATCAGGCGCAGCTCGCCACGGGCCAGCATAGGCTTGAGCATGTTGCCGGCGTCCATCGAGGAGTCACCGGTCGCGCCGGCACCGATGACGGTGTGGATCTCGTCGATGAACGTGACGATCTGGCCCTCGGCGTCCTTGATCTCCTGCAGGACCGCCTTGAGCCGCTCCTCGAACTCGCCGCGGTACTTCGCGCCGGCGACCATGCCGCTGAGGTCGAGACTGATCAGGCGGCGACCACGAAGGGAGTCCGGCACGTCGCCGGCGACGATGCGCTGGGCCAGGCCCTCCACGACCGCGGTCTTGCCGACGCCGGGCTCACCGATCAGCACCGGGTTGTTCTTCGTACGACGCGCCAGGACCTGGACGACCCGGCGGATCTCCTGGTCGCGGCCGATGACCGGGTCGAGCTTGCCCTCGCGGGCGGCCTCGGTCATGTCGTAGCCGTACTGCTCCAGCGCACTGGAGGTGCCCTCCTGGCCCTCGGAGGTGACCCGCTTGGAGCCCCGGGCCTCCTGGAACGCCGCGGTCAGCGCCTGCTCGGTCGCCCCTTGGGAGGTGAGGATCCGCTTGGCCTCCGAGTCGATCGCCGCCAATGCGATGAGGAGGTGCTCGGTGGCGATGTAGGTGTCGCCGAGCTTCTCGGCGCGGGTCTCGGCGTCAGCCAGGACGCGCGCCACCGCACCGGACAGCTGGGGCTGGGAGACCGACGAGCCGGACGCCGCCGGCAGGTGCTTGATCGCCTTCTCCGCCTCCGCCTCGATGGTGCGCGGATCGGCGCCGATCGACTCGAGCAGCGGGCCGACCGTGTTCTCCGGGGTGATCAACATCGCGTGCAACAGGTGCACGGCCTCGACGTTGGGGTTGCCGTTGGTGAGGGCCATGCGTACAGCGGTGGAGTACGCGTCGCGGCTCTTGGTGGTGAGCTTGTTGGCGTCCATGTGTCCTTTTCTCCGGGCTCGAGCGGACTCGGCTCCGAGCCTGCCACGGGTTGTCGATTCTGCGTTGTGCGACTCTCCTCTCGTGTGGGTCGGCCGGGTCGGCGACCCCACGAAAGTTGAGTGTCATCGACTCAACCTTTGCGGAGGTTGGATTATTCCGTCCACTGCCACCCGGCGCACGGCCGCGGGGATCAGGGGACGAGGATCCCCCGACCCCGCAGGCGCCCGGAGTCCAGGTCGTCCATCGCGTCGTTGACGGCATCCAGCGGATAGGTCCTGGTCAGCATTTCCACACGTCCAGCCGCGGTGAGTGCCATCAACTCGACGAGGTCGTTGTAGCTGCCGACCAGGTTGCCGACAACGTTCCGCTCAGTAGAGATCACGTCGATCGCCGGGATCGAGATCGTGCCGCCGTAGCCGATGATGAAGTCGCTTCCTGCCCGACGCGTTATCGACCACCCCTCCCCCTCGGCGCCCTGCTCGCCGACGAAGTCCAGGACGACTTCCGCACCCTTGCCGTCGGTGAGCTCCAGGACACGGTCCACGTGGGATCCGTCCGCCAGCACGGTCTCATCGGCACCCCAGCCAGTGGTCAAGGCCAGGGCCTCCGGGTTGCGATCGAGCACCACGATCCGCGTCGCACTCAGGGCCCGCAGGCATTGGATGCCGAGGTGGCCGAGGCCACCGGCTCCGAGGACGACGCACGTACTGCCGGGATGGAGCAACGGCACGGCCTTCTTCACCGCGTGGTAGGCGGTCAGCCCGGCATCGGCCAGGGCGGCCACGGCCGCCGGTTCGACGCCGGCGGGGAGCCTGACGACCGATCGCGCCGTGGTCCTGATGTACTCGGCCATGCCGCCATCGGTATCGATCCCGGGGAACTGCTGCGCCTCGCAGTGGACGTCGTCGCCAGCGCGGCAGGCCCGACAGAAGCCACAGGTGACCAGGGGGTGCAGGATCACCGGGTCCCCTGGCGCCAGGTGCTCCACCGCGGGGCCGACGGCATGGATCCACCCGGCGTTCTCGTGGCCAATGGTGTAGGGCAGCGCGACCTGGGACTTCGACGCCCACTGCCCCTCGACGATGTGCAGGTCGGTGCGACACAGTCCCGCACCGCCGATTCTCACTATCACGTCGTACGGATGGGTGAGCGTGGGCTCAGGCACCTCCTCGACGACAGGACGCTGCTCGTATCGGTGTAGCCGTACCGCTTTCATGACGCCTCCGGGGCCCCATTGACGATGGACTGACGGCTCAAAGCCTACCGATGAAGGCCGTCCATGGGTATGGACAAGGCCCCGGGAGCCCGGGAGACTCAAAGCAGCCGGGCGACCGGTCTCCCGGCAGGGCCGACGGAACGGAGAGTGATCCCGATGGCATCACGCACCCCTGAAGAAGTCTTCCAGCACCACGGTCAGGCACTCGGCGAGGAGAACCTCGACGAGATCATCAAGGACTACACCGACGATGCCATCCTCATCGTTCAGGGCAAGGTCTACCGGGGCAAGGATGGCGCCCGCCAGGTGTTCGTCCAACTGCTCAGCGACGTGCCGCAGGCACAGTGGGAACTGGACACGACCTTCGCCGACGACGTGCTCTACCTGGAGTGGAAGGCCACCGGGGGCGGCCGGAAGGTCGAGGACGGCATCGACACCTTCATCTTCGCCGACGGGATGATCCGGGTGCAGACGGTCGTCTACCACGTTGGCCCCGCCTGACCGGCCCCACCTGCCGGACCGGCCCGACACCTCTGTAGAAGTGACCTAGATCACATTACTATGGAGAATGTGCCCGGCCACGAGGACCGAGCGGCAGGGAGACAGATCATGTTGAGGGATTTCACGCCCGTACCGACGCTGGCGGTGAGCGACCTCGCGGCCGCATCCGCCTTCTACGAGTCGCTGGGCTTCAGCCCGGGCGAAACGAGCTACGAGGGGACCTTCTTCTCCTCGGGATCGGGGTCGTTCTTCATCTACACGTCGGACTTCGCCGGCACCAACAAGGCGACGGCCATGTCGTTCATGGTGCCCGGCGCGTCCTTCGACCAAGAGGTCGAGAACCTGCGCAGTGCAGGAGTGACCTTCGAGACCTTCGACGCGCCTGGGATCACCTGGAACAACGGCGTCGCCACCATGGACGGTGGCGGCAAGGGCGTCTGGTTCAAGGATCCCGACGGCAACTTCATCAGCCTCGACCAGACTCCATCCTCGTAGGATGGTGGCGCACGGGGCAACTGCCCCGACGACACGGAGCACGGGGGCCCGCATGGCGACACCACTGGACACCCGCATCCCGCCGCCGGTCTGGACGGCGGGGCTGGGCGTGGTCCAGTGGCTGCTCGCCGGTAGGCCGAGCTATCTACGCCGCCCCGGCCCCCTCCGCTTCGTCATCGCCGGCCTGGTCGGCACCGCCAGCGCCGGGGTCGGCATCGCCGCGGTGTACGAGTTCGCCCGGCGCGGCACCACCTACCACCCCGGGGCTCCTGAGCACGCCAGCGTGCTGGTCACCGACCGGATCTACCGCTACACCCGCAATCCGATGTACCTCGCCCTTGCCGGCGCGCTCGTCACCCACGCGGCCTGGCTCGGCACGCTGCGCGCAGTCCCGCCGATCGCCGCGCTCACCGCAATCCTGACGATCGTCCAGGTCCGCCCCGAGGAGGAGGCCCTCGAGCGGCTGTTCGGCGACGACTACCGTACGTACGTCCATCGCGTGCCGAGGTGGATCGGGCTGCACCGTTGACCCCGATCATCGGAGAACCTCGCCGGATCAACCCGCTGCTGCGGCTGGGGATCCTGATCGCCGAGCGTACGACCGGGCGACGCACGGCTCCTGCACGCCTGCTGGCCTGGGCACCCCGTACGGCCATCGGCGCCGGGATGCTGGAGGCCACGGCGGTCCACCGGATCCCGGGGTTGGACGCGCGGCACCTCAAGTTGGCTCGCCTGGCGGCCTCGTTGACCACGAACTGTGCGTTCTGCATCGACATGAATGCCCATGCGCATCGGGAGGCAGGGCTCACCGACCGGGAGGTGTACGCCCTGCGCGACGGTAACGAGGACGACGAGCCCGGATTCAGCGCGAGCGAGCGACTGGTCATCGCGTACGCCCGGGCCCTGTCGCAGACGCCTCCGGCGACCGAGGACGACCTGCTCGCCGCAATGGCGGCCACCTTCACCGAGCAGCAGGTGGTGCTGCTCGCCGCGACCGTCGCCTCGGTGAACTATTGGGCGCGGTTCAACCAGGGGCTGGGAATCCCGTCGGCCGGATTCGGTGACCATTGCCTCCTGCCTGCCGATCCCGGCCCGGTTCCGGAACCCTGACCGCGGTCGCCACCCCGGCTGCCCCGATCCCTTGCGCGAACCCCTGTCCGCCTACGTTGACACTGACGACGCGAAGCGGAGGAACAGGACAGATGAACCAGGTGGACTTCAACACGGTGCTCAACGACGGGGCCATCAGCGTCCTTTCCCGTCGAGCGGTCCTCGGGCCCTGGGCCGACCGTCGGCTCGGCCCGTACGACTGGCGAACCGACTTCGACACCGGTCTGGCGGCCTTCATCGCTCGCGAGGGCGGGGGCCGGATCGACTTCGGCTGGCCGCAGGCCCTAGTCTCCATCGCGCCCGGCCCGGGCACGATCCTGTGGTCCTGGGCCCAGCCCCGATCGCCGAGGTCCCTCGCTGCGGTCAACCGGCTGCGGGAGTTCGGCCAGCATTACGGCATCCCCCAACTGACCGAGCCGGAGGTCCCCTTCGACCGTCTCGTCCGGGATCCCGGCAGCTACGACTCCGAGGATGCGATGCTGATGGACATCGCCCACCGGGTGGCCATCGTCGCCGGCCAGGTGACCGACCTGCCGCAGTACGTGATCGCCGCCCAGGGCCAGTCCAAAAGCGTCCTCCTCCTACCGTCGTCGCAGGTCCCGCTCCCGACGATGCGCGGGTTCCGTGAGGCCATCGACCTTGCCCTGAACGCCGGGTACATCACGAACGTCCGCCGCAGCCTCGAATCCGCCATCCAGCGCCTCGGGTTCTCGGCGGACTGGCGCGGAGACGGCCGCCAGGTGCGGATCGAGGGTGCCGGGAAGTCCATCGAGTTGGAGTTCGACGAGTTCGGCCGGGTGACGACCATCCGGTTCGCCGTCGACGGGGAAGGCATCCTCCGCGACACGGAGTGAGTCAGCGTCGGTCGAGCTCGCTCACGAGCCGGGCGCCGGCGGTCTCCCGGTAGGAGGCCTCGACCAGCTCGCGCACTTCCTGCCAATCGACGTCACCGTCCAGGTCGACACCGATCCAGCCGCTCGGGCCCAGGTAGGCCGGCCGGTAGCAGCGCGCCTCCTCGGCGAGGGCCCGCACCTCCTCCTCGTCGGGGTGCACCACGAGCGACTGGTCGTGCTGCTCGTACTCGCCGTCGATCTTGATCGAGCCACCGTAGTAGGCGAAGACCTTCTTGGTGAAGAAGGCCGGACGGCCGTGGCTGAGCTTCTCGGCCGCCCCCGGGAACGACAGGGCGATCTCTCGCACCCGGTGCAGCAGCGGATCGCCCGGGTCGAACATCACAGGGTGGTCCATGCAGCCGAGCCTACGTGGTGGCGGCCTGGTTCAGCGGATCGTGACCGCGGAGTCGAACAACGCGAGCACCCGCTCCTCGCCGAAGGGCCACACCGCGGCCAGCGCCGCGTCAGCCGGGTCCGTCCCGAACGACGGCGCCCCCGGTAGCGCGAACCCGGCAGACACCGACCGCACCGGGGCGTCATCGGGTAGCTCCGCGAGCCTGCGGGCGGCCGCGATCCCCGCCTGCAGGTCCCCCAACTCGTCCACGAGCCCACGATCCAGGGCATCGGCCCCGCTCCAGATCCGGCCACGACCGACCTGGTCCACCTGCTCCCGGCTCAAGCCACGCCCCTCGGCCACCCGGGCCACGAACCGGCCGTACACCTCGTCCATCATCCGCTCGGCCCAGGCGCGCTCGGCATCGGAGAAGGCCCGGTTCGGGCTGCTGAACAGCGCCATCTCCCGCCCCACGACCTCCGGGTTGCGACCGATCCGCCCGTTGAGCTCGGTCAGCACCGGCTTGCCGACCAGGACGCCGATGCTGCCGGTGATGGTGTACGGGCTGGCCACCACGTGGTCGGCCTGGGCGAGCACGTAGTAGCCACCCGAAGCCGCCACCTCGCCCATCACCGCGACCACCGGCTTGCTGCAGCGCTCCACGGCGCGGCAGATCACATCCGAGGCCAACGCGGAACCGCCGCCGGAGTCGACGTGCAGCACGATCGCCTTGGTGGTCTGGTCGCGCTCGGCCTTGCGGAGCGCGGCGACCACGGTCTCGGACCCGGCGGTCCGGCCCCCGAACAGCGGCACGGACGGGCGGCTGGCCCCCGAGACGATGCCGCCGACGATCGGCACCACGGCGACGCCTTCCCTGGTCTTCGCCCGCATCCTGTCGGTCACCTGGGCGCGGGCGAGCTGCAGGGAGCGGGTCCAGTCCTGCTCCACGGGAACGGCGATCTCGTCGTCGTACGCGATCCGGGTGATCAGACCCACATCCCTCAGCTGGGTGGCGTTGGTGAAGCCGGCCTCCAGCCAGTCGGCCGGCGCAGCATTCTCCGCGCCGGTGTCCTGGGCGCCCTGGGCCTCGTCGGCATCGCGCCCGACGGCAGCGAGCCAGGTCCGCTCGGCGGAGTCGATGTAGGCGGTGAGCTGTTCACGCTCGTAGTCGTCCATGTGGTCGTCGGAGAACTGGGTGAGCGCCGACTTGTACTCGCGGATCCGCAGGTTCTCGAAGGTGATCCCGCGCCGGCCCAGGAACTCTCCGTAGAACACCCGCTCGGCGGCGAAGCCGGGCAGCAGCACCTCGGCGGACTCGGGGGCGACCACCTCGCGCACGTCCGCGCCGACCAGCAGGGTCCGCATGGTGACCTGCGGCAGGTACACGACCACCCGCTTGTGCTGCTGCAGCCGACCCAGTGCGCGGCCGATCGCCTCGCAGGTCGCCAGACCCGCGTTCAGGTTGACCACGCGGACCAGCACCGCGGCGGGAGCTGCGGGGGCCGCGAGCCGGTCGAGTCGTTCGACCAGCGATTCGATCGTCTCGGTGCGCCCCAGCAGGGACTCCAGGCGGGAGCCGGGACGGGTCGGGTACGCACCGTGCAGGTCGACGATGGCCCAGGTGGCGGGCTCGTGCTGGCCGTCACGGCCGGCGGCCAGGCGGAGCAGCTTCGACAGGTCAGGGAAGGGGCTCATGTTCGGCACGCCTCCACCGTACGAGACCGGTACAACACGGCTTCCGGAGGGTCAGTCCCATCCCCCGTAGGGGACGGTGATGATCTCGAGGTTGTGGCCGTCCGGGTCCTTCCAGTAGAGACCGCGTCCACCGTCGTTCCGGTTGATTCCCTCCCGCCGGTGCGAGGGGTCGGCCCAGAAGGTCAGGCCACGCTCCTGGATCCGGTCCCAGATCTCGTCGAACTCCTGCTCGGAGACCAGGAACGCGTAGTGCTGCCGCTGGAACCCATCCGGCGCATGGTCGTCGGCGAAGTCCAGCGACGTGTCGCCGACCCGGACCACGACGAACGGCCCGTACGTCGCTGGCGGGTCCAGCCCGAGGATCTCGGCGAGGAACGCGGCCGAGGCGTGCTTGTCGGTGGCGTGGACGATGGTGTGGTTGAGTGTCACGGTCATGGCCGGGCTCCCTCCGCGGGTTCCTCAGGGCCGGGGGCCTGCCGGGCCGGGCTCGTCCTCCGGCCCCAGGTAGGGCATCCCGGCGGTCGGGTCGGCATTCTGCGCCCGGGTCTCGCGCAGCGCCCGGACACGCTCGCGATAGTCGGCCGGGTCGATGTCGCCGGCGGCCAGGCGGTTGTTCAGCGTCCGCAGCGCCTCGTCGTCCGGGCCGTTCCCGGCGCCCACGGGGCCCTGCTGCCGGTGGTGCGGGTGGCCGCAGCAGTGGACCGCGTCGTGACCGCCGCCCGGATACGGTCCGAACTGCGGTCCGACGGTGTCGTCCCGGCGGACCAGACTGATCGCCACGGGCAGGAGGATCAGCAGCGAGACGAGCAGGAAGACGAACAGCATGAGGATCCCTCCGACGAGCATGCCCCCATTGTCCCCTCCCCCGGTAATGCCCGGCGGTGCGACGACCTGGGCCGCGGGGTCCGTACGATCGAAGGCATGGATGCACACCCCGGGAGTCCCGCCACGGGCGGACCGGCCGTTGTTTCGGCCACCCAGCCGTGGGCGCGCTGGGCCGAGTCCGCCGGCACCGGGGTCGTGGTGGCGTGGCTGATGTTCGCCACCGCCCTGTTCAGCACCATGCCGGCGGAACTGCGCTGGCACCTGGAGGGCGGCCGGCCGGTCCCGGGCACCAATGACCCGTACGACCCGCGCTATCCCGACCCGGCCGGCCCCTGGTCGGTGTCGCTGGTCGACACCGCCTGGCTGCCGATCCTGCTGCTGGCCTGCCTGGGCGTCGGTGCCGGCCTGGCCATCCGCCGATCCCGGCCACGGGCCGGCTACCTCCTGGTCGTGGTCGGTTGTGCGGGCTACCTGATGCTCGGGGGTTCGCTGCTGGTCTCCCTGGTCGCCCCCGCCATTGCGCTGGTCAGCCTGAGCGCCGCCGTGGACGCCGGGGTCTCCTGGCTGGGCTGGGTGGCCCTGCTGGTGCCGATGGTGTCGGCAGTGGGCTGGCAGCACCCTTACCTGGGCCTGGCCAGCCCGTGGCTCTACCCGGCGATCGTCTTCGGGGTCGCCGCGATGCTGGTGCCGACCCTGGCCGTCGAGGTCCGCCGCACCCGTGAGATCTCTCGCCGGCGGGCCCACGAGGAGGAGATGCGCCAGGTCGCCTACCGGGAGCGGCTCCGGATCGCCCAGGACTTGCACGACGTGGTCGGCCACAGCCTGTCGAGCATTTCCCTGCAGGCGGCGGTCGCGCTGCGCCTGTTCGACGAGCACCCGGACCAGGCCCGTACGTCACTGGAAGCCATCCGGACCAGCGCGAAGGACTCCCTCGACGACGTCCGACGCACCCTCGGCATCCTGCGCGACCCGAACGAGGTCGCGCCACGATCCCCCGGCCCCGGCCTGGATCGGATCGACGACCTGGTTGCCCCGCTGGTCGCCGGTGGCGCCACCATCACCGTGCACCACGACGGCGCCCCGGGCGCGACCGTGCCGACCCCCGTCCAGCAGGTGGCCTATCGGGTCGTCCAGGAGGGGCTCACCAACGCGGTCCGGCACGCCCCCGACACCCCGGTGGACGTACGGATCGCCCGGGAGGGGGACCGACTGCGGGTCGAGGTCCGCAACGGCGGCCCGGCCCCTACCCGCTCGCTGGCCGAGGGCAACGGCCTGCGGGGCATGCGGGAGCGGGTCACCAGTCTCGGTGGGACACTGGCCATCGAGGACAGCGGTCCCGGCGGCGTCGGTCTCATCGCCGTGCTACCGCTCGAGGCCACCGACACCGGAGGGAACCGATGACCGGCCCGACCGCCCCGATCAGCGTCCTGATCGCCGACGACCAGCCGATGGTCCGGATGGGCCTGCGCGCCCTGGTCGAGGCGGAGCCCGGCATGGCGGTCGCCGGCGAGGCCGGCACCGGCCTGGAGGCAGTGGCCGAAGTCCACCGCACCCACCCCGACGTGGTGCTGATGGACATCCGGATGCCCGACCTGGACGGCATCGAGGCGCTGCGCCGGATCAGCGCGGAGCCCGACTGCGCCTCCACCCGGGTGGTCGTACTCACCACCTTCGAGCTGGACGAGTACGTGTTCGCCGCCCTGCAAGCGGGCGCCGCCGGTTTCCTGGTCAAGGACGCCGACCCCGAGCAGATCCTCAACGGGATCCGGCTGGCGGCCGGCGGCGAGTCACTACTGTCACCGAGCGTGACCCGTACGGTGATCGCCACCTTCGCCGCGGGCCATCGGCCGGTGGCCGATGACGAGCGGTTGGCCAATCTGACCGAGCGCGAGCTGGAGGTGCTGGAACTGGTCGGTGAGGGGCTCAACAACCAGGAGATCGCCGCCCGGCTGTCGGTCAGCACCGCCACCGCCCGCACCCATGTCAGCCACATCATGGCCAAGGTCGAGGCCCGGGATCGTCCACAACTGGTGGTGCTGGCCTATCGCTGCGGGCTGGTGCGCTGAGGCGCAGTAGGTCCGGCGACCAGTCGCTGGGGGATCCGCAGGATCCACTCGATCGGCCGCGGCCAGCCCAGTCGCTGCCAGACCCAGCACACCACCAGCATCAGCCCGATCGTCGGCACCATGATCGACCAGTGGTCGTCCCGGCCGTTCGCCGGCGCGAGGAGCGCGACCCCGGCCCGCAACAGCACCAGTTGCAGCACGTACGCCGACAGGGCCATCCGGCCGGTCGCCACCAGCGGGGCCAGCCAGCGGGTGAGCCGAACCGCCCCGACCCGCGCCTGCAGGGCCACCAGGAACCAGACCACGAAGACGGCGAGCACCGCGTCGAAGAACAGCTCCAAGTGGGTGCCGCTGTCGGGCGGCATCCCGTCGGGCCGTAGCCGGCCGACCGCCAGCACCACGGCGGACAGCACCGCGAGCCAGCCGGCGATGGAGCTGCCCGCCCACCGATCCTCGCCCCAGCGCCGGATCGCGCCAAGCAGCGCCATGCCCAGCAGCGCGAAGCACAGGAACGTGAGCAGCTGGTAGTAGCGGCCCGCCACACTGACCTCGACCACCCACCGCAGGAGGGCCCGACCGGCCCCCGACTGCCCGGCTGCACCGGCCTCCACCAGCCACTCCCGACCGGCCGACGTCAGCACCGGACCCGCCACGAACACGGCCAGGGCCAGCAGCGCCGAGACCTTGGGCCGAGGACCGAGCGCCGGCAGGAGCAGGGCCAGCACGACGGTGAGGCCACCCAGCCAGGGCAGGACGACGACCACCTGCCAGTGGATCGGCGCCACGGCCAGGCCGATACCCAGCAGCAGGACGCCGCGCAGCACCTGCGTGAGCACGAACCGCGGCACGTCGAGCGTGCGCCGGTCCCACTTCAGCTGCAGCGACAGCCCCAGCAGCAGGGCGAACAAGGGTGCGGTGTAGTACGCGGTGAGCTCGAAGACCCCACCCACCGGAGACGCGTGCGCGATGACCATCGAGACCACGGCCAGGCCGCGGGCCAGGTCCAGCCAGACCAGCCGTGATGGGCCGGCGACAGCGGGAGCGGCCACCCGGGCTGCGGAGGGCGTAGTCACCCCGGAAGCGTATGCCAAGGACCGGCCGGGACACTGCTGGACCGGCACAGTCCTCGGTCGGGTTACACTCGCTGCGCGCACCTGCAGTCCAACCGGGGAGGAACCCGCATGCTCGATCGCCCCCGCGGCTTCGACAAGGCCAAACAGCTGGTGGAGCGGGGCGTCGACATCCCCGACCCCTGGAACCTCGACATCGGTGACGACGTCGACATCGACCGGATCTCCTCCGACGGGGTGACGATCCACCCGGGCTGCCGCATCCATGGCGCCGACACCGTCATCTCTGCCGGCGTCACGCTCGGCGAGGAGGGCCCGGTCACCCTGCGCAACTGCCGCCTCGGCCCGAACGTACGCCTCAAGGGCGGCTACTTCGCCGACTCGGTCTACCTCGACGGCGCGAACATGGGCCTGGGTGCGCACGTGCGCGAGGGCACCCTGCTCGAGGAGCAGGCCGGCGGCGCACACACGGTCGGCCTGAAGCAGACGATCCTGTTCCCGTACGTCACGCTCGGCAGCCTGATCAACTTCTGCGACTGCCTGATGGCCGGCGGAACCAGCCGCAAGGACCACTCCGAGGTCGGGTCGTCCTACATCCACTTCAACTTCACCCCGGACGGCAACAAAACCACCGCGTCGCTGTTCGGTGACGTTCCGCGTGGCGTGATGCTGGACCAGCCGCCGATCTTCCTCGGCGGCCAGGGCGGTGCGGTCGGCCCGCTCCGGGTCGGTTTCGGTACCGTGGTCGGTGCAGGTTCGATCCTGCGCGACGACGTTCGTGAGGACGGCATGCTGGTCCTCAGCCAGCCGGTCGCCGGCACCGTCCGCCCGAACACGCCGCGCCGTTACAAGCGTCTGGCGCCGCTGCTGGAGAAGAACGTCACCTACCTGGCCTCGATCACGGCGCTCGAGCTGTGGTACCGCCAGGTGCGCCGCCCCTTCTTCGCGGCCCAGGAGTTCGGCGAGCTGGTGCTCGAGGGCGCCCTGGAGGTCTTCGCCTCGGCCCGCACGGAGCGGACCAAGCGTCTGGCCGCCCTGGTCGCGACGCTCGCGCCCGACGCCGATGACCGCCGTCAGCTCATCGAGCGCTGCGACGCGGTCCTCGCCGCGACGGACCCGGCCGTACTGGCCGCGGAACTCGCCACCGCGCCCGACCAGCTGCGTACGGCCGTCTCGACGGCCGCCGCCTCGGGCACCACCTACCTCGACGCGATCACCGCTCTGGACCCGGGGACCAAGCAGGCCGGGACCGCCTGGTTGCAGGCGATCATCGACGACCTGTGTACGCGGGTGGATCGCGTCGTTCCCGACATGGGGCTTTTCCGGGCCGAGTAGGCCTATCAGCAGAAGGAGACAAGATGGGCAAGTTGTTCGGCACCGACGGCATCCGGGGCGAGGCCAACCGGTTCCCGATGGATGCGATCACCGCATACCGCCTGGGGCAGGCCGTCACGTACGTGATGGGTCGTGACAAGCCGGCCGGCCACCGTACGCGGATCGTCATCGGCAAGGACACCCGGATCTCGGGCCACATGCTGGAGGCCGCACTGGAGGCCGGGGTGACGTCGATGGGCGGCAACGCCGACATCGTCGGGGTGCTGCCGACCCCCGGCATCGCCTATCTGACCGAGTCGATGCGAGCCGACGCCGGCTTCGTGGTCTCGGCATCCCACAACCCGTACCAGGACAACGGCATCAAGGTCTTCGCCGGCACCGGCTACAAGTTGTCCGACGAAGCCGAGGAGGAGATCGAGGACCTGATCCTGGGCGACGGGAAGCTGGACGCGCTGCGTCCGACCTCCCACGACATGGGCAGCTCTCGGTTCCTGGACGACGCGGTCGGCCGCTACACCGTGTTCCTGAAGAACACCTTCCCGCGCGAGCTGTCGATGGAGGGCTTCAAGGTCGTCCTCGACACCGGTAACGGGGCGACGTTCGAGGTCGGCCCGACGGTGTTCCGGGAGCTCGGCGCCGATGTGACCGTGATCCATGACGAGCCCAACGGCTTCAACATCAACGACAACTGCGGATCCCAGCACACCGAGGACCTGCGCGCCAAGGTCGTGGAGACCGGTGCCCAGGTGGGCCTGGCGTTCGACGGTGACGGGGACCGGCTGATCGCGGTCGACGAGCTCGGCAACGAGATCACCGGCGACCAGATCCTGCTGGTCTGCGCCAACCAGCTGCACGCCGAGGGCCGGCTGACCAACGACCTGCTGGTCTCGACCGTCATGAGCAACCTCGGCCTGACCGTCGCGTGCGAGAAGTACGGCTACAAGCACCACGCCTCCAAGGTCGGCGACCGCTACGTGCTGGAGGACATGCGCCGGCTGGGCGCCACCCTCGGGGGCGAGGATTCCGGCCACGTGATCTTCCTGAACCACCACACCACCGGCGACGGCGAGCTGACCGCCCTGCAGCTCGTGGCGACCATGCTGCGGACCGGCAAGCCGCTGTCCGAGCTGGCCGCCGCCATGGACGTCTTCCCCCAGGTGCTGGTCAACGTCGACGTGGCCTCCAAGCCGCCGATCAGCACATTGCCCGAGGTGGCTCGGGCGATCGAGCAGGCCGAGACCGAGCTGGCCGGCAAGGGCCGGGTGCTGGTGCGCTACTCCGGCACGCAGAACCTGTGCCGGGTGATGGTCGAGGGCCCGACCGAGGACGTCACCCGCGAGCACGCCGAAAGCATCGCCGCCGTGGTCCGGACCAGCATCGGGTGCTGACACCGGCCTGCTGACCGGCCCGATGGCACCGACCCGATGACACCACAGGAGGAGAGCCGGGGTCTGGCTGCGCTCGCAGACCGCGCGTACCGGACCCTGGCCTTCCGCGGCCCCCTCACCGGGGCCCAGCTGCAGGAGGCGCTCGGCGCCCCGAACTTCCCGCTGTGGAAGGCCTGCATGACCGACCAGCGGATCGCCAGCAGGGTGATCGGCCGGCGCTACGTACGCCTCGACATCAAGCTGGACGGCTACGCCCGGCTGTCCCCGTCGATCCTGCGCGAGTTCCTGACCTACACCGTCCTCGGGTCGGCCGAGGGCCCCGAGGCACTGGAGAGCGCCGCGACCGCGCTGGCCGACCACATCCAGCAGATCAGCAAGCGCAAGCTCTACACCGCCCGTCGGATCATGGACGACATCACCCGTACCTTCCTGGCCGACCCCGAGCTGTCGCCGTACTTCTGCGTCGCGGTGGCCGGCGACATCGTGTACGAGATGTCGCACGAGGTGCTGCGCCCCGAGCGCTCGACCGGGATCCTGGTGGAGGGGTCCGACCTCGACATCGTGGTGCTGGTCGCCGACGACGCTCCGGCAGGACTCGCCGAGGACCTGGACGCCGCGATCTACGCCAAGAAGTACTACTACCTGCGCAACCCCGGTTTCCGGGAAGAGATCGACTACGTGGTGAAGACGCTGGGCACGCTGCGCGACCAGACCGGCTTCGCCGGCTTCCACGACATGGTCGCCTGCAAGGTGTGGGCCGAGGGCCGGTATCTGACCGGGGACCGCGGCCTGTTCGACCGCGCCAAGCACCTGCTGGTCGAGACCGGGGTGACCGACCGCCTCGCCACGATGGAGCAGGAGGCGACCCTCACCCGGGCCGGTCGGCAGGCCCGCTTGCTGGCGATGCCGTCGGACGAGTTGGAACCGGCCGACCTGGGCCTGTTCTACACGGCGGAGGAGTCCGAGGAGTTCCACTGAACGGCACGTGTTCCCAGGGGCACAATCCGGGGCGTGGCAGGCCGTGACGGGGTGCCCGACACTGGAAATCAGGTGATCGAGATCACAAATGGATCCTCATGGCGGCGCGGTGCCCGCACACCCCTAGACCCACCCCAATTGGCGAATGCATCGGTGACTAGGAAAGATGTCGAATTCGGTCGAACGACCGGATGCCACCCCCACCCATCCCTCAGGGATCTCCCGGAGGGGCTGCGCCGCCCCCGGGGTGGCGTTACCGGTTTGTGACGTCGAGCGGTCCCCCGCTAGCGTGACGACCGCGTGGTTCCCGATGGTCCACGCCGCGGGCGGTCCGCCGAGTCCTGCCGCCGTCCGTGTCCGTTGTCACCAACGTCAAGGCAGGAACGGGGAAACCACTCATGGCCGGCCCACTGGGTCGACCTCGGGGTGAAGCAGATGGGGGCCGGTCCCCCGAAGCCGGGTGCCTCCCACCCGAACCCGACAGCTAACCCCGCAGGCTACGGAGGAAACAGATGTCGCAGACCACGTCCCCGACACCGCGTCGCAGCGCCGGCACCGCCGGTACCGAGACCCGGCGTGCGCCCAGCGTCGCTGCACATAGCGCAGGCTTCTCCAGCACCAGGACCATTCGGCGGGTCGGCCTGACCGCCGTGGCCGGTCTGGTCACCCTCGGCGCCGCCACGTCCTCCGCCCAGGGTTTCATCGGCAACACCGACTCCGGCACCGACGCGGCCCTCGCCGCCGCGGCGCTCACCGTCCCGGCCACCGAGTCCGCCCCCGCCGAGCCCGCCCCGGTCGAGGAGGTCCCCGTCGAGGAGGCTGCTCCGGTCGAGGAGGAGGTTGTCGAGGAGGCCCCCGCCGAGGAGAAGACCGCCGAGCCCGGCACCAGCTACGCCGCCGTGGCGCTCAACGTCCGCGCCGCCGCTGACGCCGAGTCCGAGCGCGTGGCCACCCTGAAGCTCGGCGCCGAGGTCTCCACCACCGGTGTGACCTCCGGCGACTGGACCCAGATCAAGCACAACGACGTCGAGCGCTGGGTAGCCACCCGCCACCTGACCGCGACCAAGCCCGAAGTCCCGGACACTTCGTCCCGCACGGCCTCGACCTCGCGCTCGGCCTTGCGGGACGGCGCCTCGGTCGACACCTCGAACCTCTCCGCCCAGCGGGCCACCATCGTCAACGCCGCCTACAAGGGCATCGGCGGCAGCTACGTCTACGGCGGCACCGCCTTCGGCGCGTGGGACTGCTCCGGCTTCGTCAAGTGGGCCACTTCCCAGGCCGGCCTCAACCTGCCGCGCACCGCCGCTGCCCAGGCCGCGTCCCTGACCAAGACCAGCAACCCCCAGCCGGGCGACCTGGTCCTGCAGAACGGTGGCGGCCACATCGGCATCTACGTCGGCGACGGGATGATGATCTCGGCCCTCAACGAGCGTTCCGGAACCAAGCTGCACTCGGTCGACTGGATGCCCGTCACCGGCTACTACACCTACAACTGATCGTCGAGGAAGACACTCCACCGTGAACACCGACGCCCCCGGCTCCTGCCGGGGGCGTCATCCGTACATCCCCCGATCCACGCTTGCGGAGGTGGGCATGACCGACTCGTTCCCCACAGGTGAGCCCCGGCACCGGCCGACGACCTTCCGTACCCGTCTCCACATCCACCGCCGCAGCTTCCACGCCCGGAGCGGACCGGATCAGGACCACTCGCCCGCGGCGGCCTGGCGCCCGGTCCCGGCCCGGCCGCCGTCGCCGCGCGCCGCACTCCGGCTCCACGGCGGTACGACGATAGCGCCAGCCCCGGAGATGGCGCCGAGCCCGGCGAACCACTCGATAGCGCCGAGCCCGGCGACAGCATCCGACCGGTCCCGCGGCTGGGAGCAGCCGGTGCGGTCCGCGGACGGGGCGGTGGCCCGACGGGCGTACGGCCCTGACGGCCCCGGCGACGCGCCCTGGTACGAGCGGTCCGCTGACGCCGATCCGGAGGGCACCGGGGACCTGGCCTCGCTGGTGGCGCGCCGACCGGCCGGCGACCCGACGGCGGGGGGCACTCCGGCGCGGCTGCGCGACCGACTCCCCCGCGGACGACAGTTGGGCCGGGTGGGCGTCGGGGTCGCCGCCCTCCTCGTGCTCGGCGCCGTGACCAGTTCCGGGGCGCTCTACGCATCGGCTGACCTGGCCGCCACCAACCCGGACTTCACCAGCAACAACACGGCGATCTACTACAACAACGGCCAAACCGAGCTCGCCACGCTCAGCGTGCAGAACCGCACCACGATCGGCTACCAGGAGATCCCGCAGTCGACCAAGGACGCCGTCATCGCGGCGGAGAACCGTACGTACTGGGAGGATCCGGGCATCTCCGTGCCAGGGATGGCCCGCGCAATGGCCGCGACCGCCACCGGGGACCAGGTCCAGGGCGGCTCGACGATCACCCAGCAGTACGTGAAGCTGGTCTACCTGTCGCCGGACCGGACCCTGGGCCGCAAGGTCCGGGAAATCGTCTACGCCATCAAGCTGACGAACGACCAGTCCAAGGAGCAGACCCTCGGCGAGTACCTGAACACCGTCTTCTTCGGCCGCGACGCGTACGGGGTGCAGGCGGCCGCGCATGCCTGGTTCGACAAGGAGGCCGCGGACCTGACCCTCGGCGAGAGCGCCGTGCTGGCCGCGGTGATCCAGAACCCCTCGATCCTCGATCCTGCGAACAACCCCGACAACCTGGCCCGGCTGGAGGGACGCTACAAGTACGTCCTGTCCGGGATGCTGGAGATGGGCACGATCAGCCGGGCCGAGTACGACGAGTACTCCGGGCACCTGCCGAGCATGCCGGGGGCGACGACCGAACAGCGGTACCACGGGCCCCAGGGCTTCCTGGTGAACATGGTCGAGCAGGAGCTCCGGGCGATCGGCTTCGAGGACGAGCAGATCAACGGCGGCGGCCTGCGCATCACCACGACCTTCGATCCGGCGGCACAACGGGCGGCCGAGGAGGCGGCCCTCGAACACCAGGACCGGGCTGCGGCGGCCTCGGCCGAGGATGCGCCACGGGACGAGCTGCACGCCGCGATCGCCTCGGTGGACAGCAACACCGGCGCGGTGCTCGCCCTCCACGGGGGTGACGACTTCGTCCAGAACTCCCGCAACTGGGCCACCACGCCGCGGATGACCGGCTCGACATTCAAGGCGTTCGGGGTGGTCGCCGGCCTGCGCGACGGCTTCTCGCTGCGCTCGACGTTCACGGGGAACACCTTCCAGCTCGAGCGCCAGCCGATGCCGGTGCGCAACGAGTTCGAGCGCAACTACGGCCCACGGGTGACGTTGCTGCGCGGGACGCAGGACTCGGTGAACACGGTCTTCGTCGACATGGTGCACCAGATGCAGGGTGGACCGAAAAAGGTGATGAAGGCCGCCAACGACGCGGGCGCACCCAGCGGGATGGGGTGGGGCGACTACGACCGGATGGTACTCGGCGAGCCCGAGGTCAGCCCGCTGCACATGGCCACCGCGTACGCGACGATCACCAACGGTGGCATACGCCATGACCCGCACGTGGTCACCGAGGTCCGCGACATGCACGGCAACGTGCTCTACACCGCTGACACCCGGGGCGAGCAGACCATCGAGACCGACGTGGCGCGCGACACCACGTACGCGCTGCAGCAGGTGACCGAGGCCGGCACCGGCACCCGCGCCGCCGAACTCGGCCGTCCGGTCGCCAGCAAGACCGGAACCGCCGGCGCCGAGGAGGCAATCTACGCCAGTTGGTTCATCGGTGCGACCACCGAGGTCTCCACCGCCGTGATGTACGTCGCCGGGGACGACGGCCAGAGCGACCTCGACCCGTACGCCGCACCGGGCCAGGGGACGTTCTTCGGATCCGGCTACCCGGCGACCACATGGCTGGACTACATGGAAGTGGCCACCAAGGACGACCCGTGGGAGGACTTCCCGCCCCCGGCGGGAACGAACCGGCCACGGCTGCGTGGCTGACCGGGGTCAGTCGACCTCCACCTGCAGCAGCCGATCGTCACCGACCCGCACCTCGCCCCGACCGTCCTTGTTGGAGGTCCCGACCAGCAGCGGACCGGTGTCCCCGGACGTGCCGACGGCCCGCAGTCGACCGTACTCGCGCTGCCAGCGGGCCACCGGCTCACCGGTGGACCCGTCGGCGCCGACCGGGACCTGCCACAGGGTGTTGCCCCGCAGCGAGGCCATCCACAGCGATCCACGCCAGTACGCCAGCCCGCTCGGCGAGGCGTCGGCCGGCCGCCAGGTACGGGCCGGGTTGGTCATCCCCTCGGCCGATCCGGTGCCCTCGACCTGGGGCCAGCCGTAATTGTTTCCGGACTCGACCAGGTTGAGCTCGTCCCAGCTGTTCGCACCGAACTCGCTGGCCCACAGGCGCCCCTGGGCATCCCAGGCCAGCCCCTGCACGTTGCGGTGCCCGATCGAGTAGACCTCGTTGCCCCAGGCATTGCCGTCCACGGGCTGTCCCTCCGGGGTCAGCCGCAGGATTTTGCCGGCCAGCGACTGCGGGTCCTGGGCATCCGCGGCCTGGGAGGCGTCACCGGTCGACACGTACAGGTTCCCGTCCGGGCCGAAGCGCACCTGGCCGCCGTTGTGGATCCCTGCCATCGGCACACCGGTCAGCAGCGCCTCCTCGGCCCCCAGCGCGCTGCCGTCGAACGGGAGGCGGACCAGTTGGTTGGCGCTCCGGGTCGAGTAGTAGGCGTACACGTACGCCTCGTCGGGCGACAGTGCCACGCCCAACAGGCCCCCCTCCGACGACGGGACCGCCGCGATCGTGCCCAGTTCCTCGACCTGTCCCCCGTCCACGCGCAACACCCGGCCGGTGTCGCGCTCCGAGACCAGCACAGACCCGTCGGCGAAGAAGTCGATCCCCCACGGCACGGCCAGTTCAGCGACGACGTCACGGGCCTGCACGTCCGCGTCGGGCAGGACGGCAGCGGGTGAATCGGACCTCGCCGTGGCCGCTGCCGTCGCGCTCGAGGTCGAGGCAGTGGTCGGCGTTGTGGGCGTCGGGGTGGCATCCCCCGAGGTGCCCGACCCGGCGCAGGCGGCCGGGCCGGTGAGCAGCAGGGCGGTCACGGCAGCGGCCCCTGCCGCCCTGAGCCGCGCGGAGTGGCGAGAGATCACGATTCCTCCTGTGTGGTCTTCCACACATCCTCACACCCGTCCGGGCCACCCGTCACCCGCAGGACGGCCGGATCGTGCGGTCCTCAGGCAGTTCGGCGGTCCGGGCACGACACCCACACGACTCCTACGAGTTGTCGTACTACCGACAATAGGTGTAGCTTCTGCACTAGTTAATCTCTCAACGAGAAACAAGGAGCGATCATGGAACGCACTGTCTACGGGGTCATCAGCCGTTTGGCCTCCGTGGTCCTGATCATCGTCGGCGCCCTGGCGATCTGGGGGGGCGTCTACGCCAATGGCTTCGTCAGGGACCAACTGCTGGCGCAGAACATCACCATGCCGCCGGAAGCCGCCCTGACCACCCCGGAGATGCAGGATGCGCTGGGCAAGTGGTCCGGCACGCCCCTCGACAGTGGCCCCAAGGCCCAGGCGTACGCCGACCACTTCATCCTCGAGCACATGAACGCCTCCAGCAACGGCCGGGCGTACAGCGAGGTCTCCACCGAGTTCCAGACGCTGCAGAAGGATCCGAACGCTGACCCGGCCCAGGTCGCCGAGGTCGGGGAGCTGCGCCAGAGCCTGTTCATGGGCAGCTCACTGCGCGGCCTGCTGCTCAGCGCGTACGGCTGGGGACTGGTTGGCACCATCGCCCTGTGGGCCGGCATCGCCATGGTCGCCATCGGTGTCGTGCTGGCCGCCATCGGCTTCGGTCCGCTGCGCAGCAAGGGCCAGAACGGCTGATCCGGCCACCAGCACCCGGTCAGGACATCGGGGCCCATCCGCCTTCGCGCGGAAGGGCCCCGAATCCGTCTGTAGGCACGAGCCGATTCACGGCCGGTTCGCTAGGCCGCTGCCTCCAGCGGATGGACCAGGTCCCCGGGCACCCGGCGGATCACCTCGGCGATCTCCGGCAGCAGGTCCCGGTAGACACTCGTACGACGCCAGACCAGGGCGATGTCACGGTGCGGCGACGGCTCGGCGAAGCGTCGCAGCGCGATCCCGGGGTTGGGAGTGACGGGCGGAGCCACGGCCAGCTCGGGCAGCAGGGTCGACCCGACGCCGGCGGCCACCATGAACCGCAGGGTCTCCAGACTGGTGGCACGGAACCCGGCATGCTCGGTCGCACCGCTCTCGGTGCAGACCTCCAGGGCCTGGTCCCGCAGGCAGTGGCCCTCGGTGAGGAGGAGCATGTCCTCCCCGCTGATCGCCCCGGCATCCAGCGGACCCTCCCCCTCGGCCACCGGATTGCCGGCCGGGGCGGCGAACACGAAGTCCTCCCGGAACAACGGCTCGACGTGCAACTGGTCGTCGACGATCGGCAGCGCCACCGCCGCAGCGTCCAGGGTCCCGGCGCGCAGTCCGTCGAGCAGCACGGCCGTCTTCTCCTCGACCAGCAGGATCTCCAGGCCGGGAAAGGCGGTGTGTAGTTGTGGCACCACGTGCGGCAACAGGTAGGGACCCAGAGTCGGGAACATACCGAGACGGATGGTCCCGGCATGGGGCTTGTGGGCCTGCCGTGCCAGCACCCGGATGTCCTCGGCCTCGGCGAGGATCCGCCGGGCGCGGACCACGACGGCCTCCCCGACGGCGGTGAAGATCACGCTGCGCGAGGTGCGCTCGATCAGCTCGGCACCGAGCTCGGTCTCCAGCTTGCGCACCTGCGTTGACAGGGTCGGCTGGCTGACGAAACAGGCGGCCGCCGCCCGCCCGAAGTGCCGCTCCTCATGGAGGGCCACCAGGTACTCCAGGTCACGCAGGTTCATGGTTTCCCCTTTCCGAGGCCGTGGACGACAGAGGCCGCCGCACCGATGGGGCGGCGGCCGCTGTCGGCAATGGTCAGTTCGTCGCTGCAGGAGCCGGGACAGCGGCCCGGATCAGCTGCTCGTGGGCACTCAGGGCCGCGGTGGCCCCAGACCCCTCGGCGACCACGATCTGCTTGAACGGCACGGTGGTGCAGTCACCGGCGGCGTAGATGCCGGGGACGTTGGTCTCGTTGCGCTCGCTGATCCGGATCTCACCGCGCTCGGTCAGCTCGACGGGGGAGTCCTTGAGCCACTCGGTGTTCGGCAGCAGGCCGATCTGGACGAACACGCCGTCGATCTCCAGCGACTTGATCTCGCCGCTCTCGCGGTCCTCGTACTCCAGGCCGGTCATCTGCGCGCCGTCCCCGTTCACCTGGGTGGTCCGGGCCGAGGTGATCACCTCGGTGTTCGGCAGGCTGTACAGCTTCTCCAGCAGCACGTCGTCGGCCTTCAGCTGGTCCATGAACTCGACCACCGTCACCTTCCCAGCCACCCCGGCGAGGTCGATCGCGGCCTCGACGCCGGAGTTGCCGCCGCCGACGACGGCGATCGGCTTGCCCTTGAACAGCGGGCCGTCGCAGTGCGGGCAGAAGGAGACGCCCTTGTTGCGGTAGTCGGACTCACCGGGCACGCCGAGCGTACGCCAGCGGGCGCCGGTCGCCAGGATCACCTGGCGGGCACGCAGCCGGCCACCACCCTCGAACTCGACGGTGTGCAGCTCGCCGTCCTCGCCCGGGATGAGCTTGGTCGCGGTCACGCCGGCGATCTGGTCGATGTCGTACGCGGACAGGTGCTCGCCGTACTCGGCCGCCAGCTTGGGGCCCTCGGTGTAGACGGTGGACACGTAGTTCTCGATCGACATCGTGTCGAGCACCTGGCCGCCGATCCGCTCGCAGGCCACACCGGTGCGCAGCCCCTTGCGGGCGGCGTAGATGGCGGCGGCAGAGCCGGACGGTCCCCCACCAACGACGAGGATGTCGTACGGTTCGCGCTCGTTCAGCTTGTCCGCCGTCCGGGCCGCGGCATGGGTGTCGAGGCGCTCGACGAACTGCTGCATGTCGGTGCGGCCCGAACCCCACTCCTCACCGTTCAGGTAGATCGTCGGCACCGCGAGGATGCGACGCTCCTCGACCTCGTCCTGGAACAGCGAGCCCTCGACGGCGGTGTGCTTGATCCGCGGGTTCAGGGTGGCCATCGCGTTGAGGGCCTGGACCACGGTCGGGCAGTTCTGGCAGGTCAGCGACATGTACGTGACGAACTCGTAGTCGCCGTCCAGGTTCTTGACCGCCTCGATCGTCTCGGCGTCCTCCTTGACCGGGACGCCACCGACCTGCAGGAGCGCCAGGACCAGCGAGGTGAACTCGTGACCCATCGGCAGACCGGCGAAGCGGATGGAGATGTCGGAGCCCGGGCGGGTCACCGCGAACGACGGGCGGCGCTCGTCGTCGTCGGCCCGACGGTGGGTGACCTTGTCCGACTGGGCGGCGATCTCGTCGAGGAGCTCCGCCATTTCAGCGGACTTGGGGCGGTCGTCGAGGGAGCTGACCAGCTCGACCGGCTCGGTGATCATCTCGAGGTAGGTCTTGAGCTGGGCGGTGAGAGCGGCGTCGAGCATGGTGTCCTCCGTACTGCGGGTCGACGCCCAGCGCAATGCAGCGCGCTGGGGATGTCAGCGATGGGGTGGTGTGTGGTTCACAGGCGGTGCGGCTCACAGGTGGAACCGCCTCGTGGGCCGACCGGTGATCGACCGCCCGGCCCACGAGGCGGTCCGGGGTGCGTGGCGGGTGTCCTGGGTGCGGGGCACCCGCCACGCAGGTACCGGGATCGGCGTCAGGTCCGAACGATCAGATCTTGCCGACGAGGTCGATGCCCGGGGTGAGGGTTTCCTCGCCCTCTTCCCACTTGGCGGGGCAGACCTCGCCCGGGTGGGCGGCGACGTACTGGGCGGCCTTGATCTTGCGGATCAGCTGGCCGGCCTCACGGCCGATGCCCTCGGCGGTGGTCTCGATGTACTGGATGACGCCCTCGGGGTCGACCAGGAAGGTCGCGCGGTCGGCCTGGCCGGCACCCGGACGCATGTTGTCGAAGTTGTTGGTGATGGTCCCGTTGCTGTCGCCCAGCATGTAGTACTGGATCTTGCCGACCTCCTCGGAGGCGTTGTGCCAGGCAGCGTGGACGAAGTGGGAGTCGGTGGAGACCGAGAAGACCTCGACACCGAGCTTCTGCAGCTCCTCGTAGTGGTCGGCCATGTCACCGAGCTCGGTGGGGCAGACGAAGGTGAAGTCGGCCGGGTAGAAGAAGAAGACGCTCCACTTGCCGAGCGCGTCCTTCTCGGAAACCTCGACGAACTTGCCCTGGTGGAAGGCCTGGGTGGTGAACGGGAGGATCTTGGTGTTCATGAGAGACATTGGATGAACCCTCTTTCGTAGGTCTGCTCGTTGGTGCGCAGCCCTCATCGGCTGCAATACAGACCATATATCAATTTTTCACTTTTTGATAGGCAGGATTGATCGATGTCGTGGATGAACCGATAGTCGGAGCCTATCGACCGGTGCCGACAGCTCCCCAGGTGCCTCGGTCTACGCTGGCCCCATGGCACGCTTCTACCTGGACAAGGCGGACCCCGAGAGCTGGGCCGCCACCAACGTCTGGTCGGCGCAGGTCTCCGAGGCCGTCAGCGCGGCGGACCTGCACCCTGCGGTGATCGAGCTGATGAGCTTTCGCATCTCCCAGATCAACGGCTGCGCCTACTGCCTGGACGTTCACGGCCGCAAGGCACTGCAGTGGGGCATCACCGCCCAGCAGCTTGCGGTGCTCCCGACCTGGCGTGAGGCCGACGACATGTTCTCCGACCTGGAGCGGGCCGCCCTCGCCATCGGCGAGGCCACCACCACCCTGCCCGAGCCCGAGGTGCGCAAGGCCGAGCTGGCCAGGGCCCGGGCGGTGCTGACCGACGCGCAGTACTCCGCCTTGCAGTGGTCGGCGATCCGGATGAACGTCTACAACCGGATCTCCATCCTCAGTGAGCACCACGTACGCCCCCGGGAATGACCGGCACGGCCGGGACAGCCCCCACGATGACAGCCGCCGTGGCACGCGGGCGGGACGCCGCTGGGCATCGGGTAGTCTTGGCCGCTGAAAGGGAGTAGTCCCCAACAACCGCGTCGACACACTGGCCCTCGGGCCCGGCGCGGAGGGCCATCAGTGATGGCGGACGAGACTTTCGACTGCACGTCCCCACCACCGGACGGGCGCGGTCGAAGTCACCCTCCCGGGTCACATCGGCTGGCCCGGAGAGGACCCGATGAACGCCCTCCTGCTCTCTACCCTCGTGATCTTCGTCGCCGAGCTCGGCGACAAGAGCCAATTGATGGCGATGACCTTCGCCGCTCGCTACCGAGCGCGGGACGTCCTGGTCGGCATCAGCATCGCCACCGCCGTGGTGCACCTGGCCTCGGTCGGGATCGGCTACTTCATCGGAGACGTGTTCTCCCGGTGGCAGGGCGGGATCTCGATCGTTGCCGGCATCGCCTTCCTCGGCTTCGCCCTGTGGACCCTGCGCGGCGACGAGCTGACCGAGGAGGAGGCCGACAAGGCCCGCAACGCCCGCGGCTTCTCCCTGGTCGCCGTCGGCACGGCCTTCTTCCTCGCCGAGCTGGGCGACAAGACCATGCTCGCCACCATCACCCTGGCCACCCAGGAGAACTGGTTCTGGACCTGGATCGGGTCCACCGCCGGGATGGTCGCCGCCGACGCCCTGGCCATCGGCGTCGGTGCCGTACTCGGACGCCACCTGCCGGAGCGGGTGATCACGGTCGGCGCCGCGGTGCTGTTCGCACTGTTCGGGCTGGTGCTGATCCTCCAGGGCTCCGGGGTGATGGCATGATGCGTCAGGTGACCACGCCTGCCACGCTACCGACGACGAACTGGTGCGACACCACCACGCTCTCCTCCCCCGACCGTTCCTACGCGGTCGGGGACCCCGACGAGATCGCTCGCCTGCTGGCCAGACATCCGGAGGCGCGCGTCCAGGTCCTCGGCTCGCGCTACAGCTACCCGAGCCTGATCGACGGCACCGACGGGATCGCCGTCCACCTGCGCAGCACCGGTCCGCGGATCCTGCACCTGGACCCCGGTTCGGTGACGGTGACCGCGGACTGCACGCTGACCGAACTGTGGGAGCACATCCGGGAGTGGGGGCTGACCCTGCCGGTGTGCCCGCCGGTGATCACCGAGCAGACGGTCGCCGGGGCGATCGCCAGCGGCACGCATGCCCAGGGCCTGGGCGAGGGCCTGCTGGCCGATGTCGTCACCGAGGTGGCCGTACGTCGATGCCACCGGCCGGCAGCGCGAGGCGCGGGCAGGTGAGGAGGACTTCGGCGCCTTCCTGCAGCACCTCGGCTGCCTGGGCGTGCTGACCCGGGTCACCCTCGCGGTGCGGCCCAACGCGCGCTACCGCTGCGCCAAGTACACGACCTCCGGCGCCGACCTGCACGACGACTTCGCCGCGGTCAACGCCCGCTCCGCCCACGTCAAGGCCTGGTGGTGGGTGGCCGAGGACCGCGCCCACGTCTGGGAGGTCAACCCGCTCACCGGTGCCCCTGCCCCCGAGGCCCGACAAGTCGCCCACACCGACCTCAACCCGATCCTCGAGGCGGCCCAGGCCCGGCTCGGCGACGATACCGGCGAGCACAGCAACGACGCGGCGCCACAGCGTACGGTCGGGCGGTTCTTCGACTACACCGACACCGAGGGCGACCTGGTCGAGATCTTCCGCAACGGCATCCCTGCCCCGCAGGTCAACATGGAGGTCGGGGTGCCGTTGGACCGGTTCACCGCTGCCGCGCAGGACCTGCAGGCGGCCATCGCGGCCTCCCCGTTCCGGATGCACTACCCGGTGATCCTGCGACCGACCGGCCCATCGGCGGCCTGGCTGTCGTCGGCGTACGACCGTCCGGTGGTGTGGTTCGGGTTCGTGGTCTACCAGCGCCCCGACGGCTCGGTGCCCGACGGATCGATGGAACTGCTGGGCGACATCCAGCAGGCGCTCGCCGCCCACGGTGGCCTGCCCCACTGGGGCAAGTACTTCGACCCGTCGCTGTACGACCTGTCCCGGCTCCCCCGCTTCGCCGATTTCCTGACCGTACGGGAGCGGCTCGACCCGACCGGCCGGTTCCTCGGCCCGCGGCTCGCTCGGGTGCTCGGCGTGTGAGGGACCGACCCTGACCGCCCCCGGAGTGGACCCCGCGCCCCACCCGATATCTCCCCCAAACCCCCCGCCGCACCGTTGGTAGCGGACCGATGCTGGCTAGCCTTGAAGCATCCACTCTTGGACATCCACTGCCGGTCCCCGCGCCGGCTCTTCGCTACGGGAGCATTGACATGGGATTCAACTTCGACGAGGCCAAGAAGAAGCTCAACCTGGACGAGACGTTGGAGAAGGTGGGCCAGGTCGTCAAGGACACCGTCGGCCAGATCGACGACGTGATCGACAAGGGGCGCGAGACCCTGACCGAGAAGTTCGACAAGGACAAGGGCCAGGGCGAGCAGGCCGCCCCGGAGACCCCGGAAGGCGAGGGCGAGTCCACTGACGAGTCCAAGCCGGACTACACCATCTGATCCACTCACCCACTGAACCACCGGTCACGGACCACGTGGGACGGGCCGCCCGCCCGTCCGCGTGGTCCGTGGCGCGTCCGGAGGGTGCGAGCCGCCCCTAGGATGAGTCCCATGGCTGGCGAACACCCTGCAGGCACCCCCGGACCACGCGCACTGATCGCCGCCCCCTTCTACCCGCCACATATCGGCGGGATCGAGCGCTACAGCGCGAACGTCGCCCAGGAGCTCATCCGCCGCGGCTGGCAGGTCGATGTGCTGGCCAGCGCCTCCCGCAGCCACGAGCCGGTGCACCGCCTCGGGCCGGCCGGCGAACTGGTGCACGAACTCGACGCCATCATCAGCGCTTCCCGGCTCCCGATCCCCCTGGCCACCCGACGCAATCGCGAGATCCTGCGCACCCTGCGCTCCCGCCGCTACGACTTCGCCCTGGTCAACTCCCACCTGTTCATCAGCGGGATCCTGGCGACCTTCGTGTCCCGGGGTGGACGCCGGGTCTGGCTGAACCACGGCTCCGGCCACGTGCCGAGCGCCAACCCGGTGGTCAGTGCCGGCATCGCCGCGTACGAGCACGTGCTGGCGTTCCTGCTCCGCCGGCGGGTGGACGCCGCGGCCGCGGTGTCCGACGAGTCGGCCGCCTGGATGCGACACCTCGGCGTCCGCGGGGCGGTCGGGGTCGGCAACGCGGTCGCCGCCGTGGGGGTGCCCAGACCCGCCCGCGAGCCCGGACCGCTCCGGGTGCTGTACGCCGGCCGGCTGGAACCGGGCAAGGGCGCCGACGAGGCGATCGCCATGGTGACCGAGGCCCGGTCGGCCGGCCCGATCGAACTGACCATCTGCGGGGACGGCTCCCAGCGGCCGGCCATCGAGCACCTGCTGCGCCAGGACCCCGGGGCCGCGACGTACCTGGGCCCGGTCCCGCATGACGAGTTGCTGGAGCGGATGCGGGCCTCGGACGTGTTCATCTATCCGTCCACCTACCCCGAGGGCTTCCCCACGGTCCTGCTCGAGGCAGGGTCCCAGGGCTGCGCGGTGCTGACCTACCCGGTCGCCGGGACCGCGCAGCTGCTGGCCGAGGGGGGCGGCTGGCGGATCGCCGACCGCGCCGAGGGCGTGACCACGCTTGCCGCGGCGGCCCAGGACCTGGCTGCGGTCGCTGATCGGGGTGAGGCGATGCGTCGATCCATTGGGGCCCGGTTCACCTGGAGCCACGTCGTCGACCGGCTGCTGGCACTCTGAGGGCCGTGTGCACCGCGATGGCCCTGACGGACCCTGACGGCCTACGCCGCGACCTTGGTCTGCGGCGCAGCGGCGCGCATCCGTACGATCACCTGCACCATCGTCACCGCCACCCGGGTCAGTGACCCGCCGAGGGCAGCCCAGGATGCCCCCAGCATGGCGGAGTCGGAGAGCAGCGTCACCGCGAGCCCGACCACCACGCTGCCGATGAGGGTCGCGACGGCACCGACCGTGCCCGCCCGGTAGGCGTTGAGGACCAGCAATAGGGCGTTGAGGATGTAGCCGGGGGCCACGATCACCGCCGCGAGCACCAGCGGCACCAGGTGGACGCGTTCCATCACGAAGCTCGGCCCGTAGACCAGGCCCAGCACCTGCGGCCCGAACGCGATCGCCACCACCCCACCCACGGCGGCCAGGCCGCCCAGGGTGAGGAAGGCCCGGCGGGCCGAGGCTGCCAGGTCAACATAGCGTCCCTCCGTCCGCAGGTCGCGGTAGCCGGGCATCATCAGCGTTTGCACCGAGGAGCCGACCAGGTTGGCGAAGATCAGCAGGTACGAAGCCCCCGTGTACACACCGACCTCGGCCCGGTCTCCGAACGCGCCGAGCAGGAAGATCGGGGTGTAGGTGACCAGCGAGAAGACCAACTGCGCGGCGGTGACCGGCATGGCGGCCCGTACGATCGTACCGTAGCCGCCCCGTTCGGTCGTCGTGGCCGGTAGCGGCAGCAGGGAGTCGACGATCGCGATGCCCACGCCGAGCAGGCCGGTCAGAGCCACCGGCACGGCCGGATTGTCGACGAACACGCTGGCGACCAGCACCACGCTGATCATGCCGATCGCATAGCAGATCATCAGCACGCCCAGCCGGGTCATCTTCTGGGCCGACTGGACGAAGGCGTAACGCAGGTCGATCGCCGACTCGCCCACCTTCATGGCCGCCAGGGCGAGCGTCAGGCCGATCGGCAGGCCCCGGGCCAAGCCGAGGCCGACCAGGACGACCACACCCCCGGCGATCCCGAGCAGGCGCAGAGTGAGGTAGCTGCGCGGGGCGAATCGGCTGCTCAGGGTCAGGAAGACGTCCCGCAGCCCCATCTGGGCCGCGACGAAGGTCGGGGTCGCGATGGAGTACAGCAGCGAGTACTCGCCGACGGCGACGTCACCGAAGCGACGGGCGAAGATCAGCACGATCGCCCACTGGGCCAGCGCCGTCCCGAACGTCCCTGCGGTGACCAGCAGCCGCCCCAGGGACTTCATCGGCGGAAGCGCTGGCGCAGCCCGCGCAGCGCCAGCAGCCCATGTCGGCGCACGGCCCGCAGCCCGGAGACAGCCAGGGCGAACACGTACTCGCCCCGACTGATCGCCCCGTCGGCGCGCACCAGTCGGAAGCTCTCCCACTCCCCACGGGTCATCGCCCAGCGATGCGTGGTCAGGCCGCTGGCCTCCTCCGGGGTGTACTGGGCGGCGGCCAACGGGTGGTGCACGAAGCGCCCCACCCCGGAGGCCACGATCCGCAGCCACAGCTCGTAGTCCTCGGTGTAGCGCCGACCAGGGGTGAACCGGGGGCCGATCGAGCGGCGGACCAAGACCGAGGACATCAGGATCGGATTCAGCACCAGCAACTGCCGCAGGGTGATCGCCGATACCCGCGGTTGCTCACCCGGGGCCGGCGCGGCCATCTCCTCGGGCGTGGGGGCGTACGGGCAGGCGATCAGATCGGCGCCCTCGGTCACGGCACCCAGCACGGCCAGGTGCTCCGGATACCAGACGTCATCGGCGTCGCAGAAGGCGACCCACTCGCCGGTCGCCACTTCCCAGCCGGCGTTGCGAGCGTCGCCCGGGCCGGCGTTGCGGGGCTGGTGCAGCACCCGCAGCGGCGGCAGGTCGGCGGACCAAGCGGCCGCTAGTTCGTCGAGCGCAGCCGCCTGGTCGGGCCGAGAGGCGTCATCGACCACGATGATCTCGTCCGGCGGGCGGGTCTGGTCGGCGACCGACGACAGGGCGCGCGCGATCGTCGCCTCGTCGTTGTAGAACGGGACGACAGCCGAACAACTGTCCATGGGCCCTCCTCACCTGGTCCATGCCACCGAGTCCTCGTCGGTTCCGAGCACTCGCCAGCATAAGGGACGGTGGCGCGCCGAAAGACCGCCGATCATCGAGGGCCGGTCAGTCCTGCTCGGCCCGGTCCTCGTCCTCGACCGGGCGGCCGCTGTACAACAGGTCCAGGTAGTCGGGGTGCCGCAGGATCCAGCCATGGATGAACGGGCAGGTGGCGATCACGCTGAGGCCCCGGGACCGGACGTCGTCGAGACCGGTGCGGGCCAGCGACGACCCGATCCCCTGCCCCTCGTGCTCGGGGAAGACGACAGTATGGGGGAACACCACGACACCGTCGCGGAGCCGGAACTCGGTGAAGCCGGCAAGCTCCCCGTCGACCCGCGCCTCGTAGCGACCCTTGGAATCGTTGCGTGTCACGACGGCATCGGTCATGCGGCCCAGCCTAGTCGGAGGGCACCGGAGGGGTGCACGAGGCATGCTTCACAGGCCCGGCACAGGGTCCGTACGCCCCCGGCACACCATCGCCGGGTCTGCTGGGAGCATCGGCGGCGCGCCTGGACTGCGCGCCTAGACTGGCAGACAGCACATCCGCCCCTGCCCGGGCGGCACGGATTCCAGGGAAGTAGATGAGTACGAACAGCGATTTCGCGGCCCTGTCCGAGGTGCTTCCCAAGCTGAGCCACCCGGACGGCTCCCCCATTCGCGCCCTCGTGGTCGACGACGAGCCCATGCTCGCCGACCTGGTGGCGATGGGCCTGCGGATGTGCAGCTGGGACGTGCTGATCTCCCACGACGGGATCGACGCCGTCCGGCAGGCCCGGGACTACGCCCCCGACGTCCTCGTGCTGGACTGGATGCTGCCGGGGCTGGAGGGCGACGAGGTGCTGGAGCGGATCCGCCGGCACTACCCCGAGGTGCCGGCGCTGTTCCTCACGGCCAAGGACTCGGTCCAGGACCGGATCAACGGCTTGGCCCGCGGCGGGGACGACTACCTGACCAAGCCGTTCGCGATCGAGGAGCTGCTGCTGCGACTGCACCGGCTGGTGCAGCGTTCGGGCGCGGCCTACCAGGCGGTCAACGAGCTCGTCGTCGGTGACCTGACGATGAACGTGGAGACCCGCGAGGTCACCCGCGGCGGCGACGACATCAACCTGACCGCGACCCAGTTCGAACTGCTGCGCTACCTGATGGAGAACCCGAAGGTGGTGCTCACCCGCGGCCAGATCCTCGACAACGTGTGGCACTACGACTTCTCCGGCCAAGCGAACATCGTCGAGCTCTACATCTCCTACCTGCGCAAGAAGATCGATGCTGGCCGGGAGCCGATGATCCACACCGTCCGCGGTGTCGGCTACGTGCTGCGCCCCGCCACCTGATGGCCCCCCGCCCCCGGCGCTGGTCGCTGACCACCAAGCTCGTCGCCACGATCCTGGGGATCATGGCGGCAGTGCTGTTGATGTTCGGCAGCACCACGGTCGTGGTGATGCACCGGAACCTGCACCAGCGACTCGACAGCGAGGTGCAGCAGGCGGCGATGCGCTCCCTCGCGTTCGCCGGGAACGAGCACGACGAGCTGCGCTCGGAGCGCAACCCGCTCGACGCGCCCGGCCAGCCGACCCGCGCACTCGCCCTGGTCGCGCACCCGGCCGGGGGCGTCGCCAGCGGCTACTACCGCAGTGCCGACGGGTCCGCGACGGCCCTGTCGGCCCGCGACGTCCGGGCCATCGCCGAGGCCGGGTTGTTGGCCACGACCGGCAGCAATGCCGCGGAGACCGCAGCGGTCCGGGATGTTGACCTGTCGATCGGCGAGTACCGCCTGCTGCCCCTGGTGTTGGTCGGTGGTGACGAGGACGACCTGCGCGTGCTCGTCACCGGACTGCCGACCTCCTCGGTGGATGGTCCGGTCACCGCACTGGCGATGACCGAGCTCTTCGGCGGTCTGGCAGCACTCGGGATCGCCGGCGCGATCGCCACCGTCGCGATCCGACGCTCGCTTCGCCCGCTGGAGCGGATCTCGCAGGCCGCCACCGACGTCGCCGCCCTGCCGCTGGCATCGGGCCAGGTCGACCTGGCCGAGCAGCGGGTGCCCGACGACCTGGCCCGCCCCGGCACCGAGGTCGGCAACGTCGGCAATGCCCTCAACCTGATGATCGACAGCGTCGACGACGCCCTGTCGGCCCGGGCCCGCTCCGAGGATCGGCTGCGCAAGTTCGTCGCCGACGCCTCGCATGAGTTGCGGACTCCGCTGGCCGCCGTACGCGGCTACACGTCGATGATCCGGCTGACCGAGGACCTGGGACCCGATGGTCGTACGTCACTGGCCCGGGTGGAATCACAGACCGACCGGATGACCGGACTGGTCGAGGACCTGTTGATGCTGGCCCGGCTCGACGAGGGGCGGGCACCTGCCTACGTCGACCTGGACCTGAGCGAACTCGCCGTCGAGGCGGTGATGGACGCCACGGCCGTCGGCCCGGGCCACGACTACTCCTGCCAGGTGCCGGAGGAACCGATGACCGTCCACGGCGACGGTGGCCAGCTCGCCCAGGTGCTGGCCAACCTGTTGTCCAACGCCCGCAAGCACACCCCGGCGGGCACCGCCGTGAACCTCGACGTACACCGCGGTGCGGATGGGTGGGTCGAGACCGTCGTCGTCGACGACGGGCCCGGGATCGCGCCGGAGTTCGTCCCGCACCTGTTCGACCGGTTCGCCCGCGGCGACCCCTCCCGAACCGCCGGGGAGGGCAGCACCGGGCTGGGACTGGCGATCGTGGACGCCGTCGTCCGGGCCCACGGCGGGACCGTCAGCTGCGAGTCCCGCCCGGGCCGGACGGCCTTCACCGTCCGGCTGCCACCGGCCGGTAGCGGCTAGCCATGCAGGCCCCGGGCGTAGGCGGTCACGTGCTTCGGCTCGTACAGCAGGACGTCCGGGGCGCCCGGCACCTGCATCGTGACCGTGAGGCCCCAGTCGAGGTCCTGCCGCTCGCTGGTGAAGACCGCCCCGCGGCCGGCCAGCTCGGCCATCGTCTCGTCCAGGTCGTCGCAGAGCAACGAGATGGAGTGGTGCGGGACCGATGCGGAGGCGCCGTCCTGCCCGGTCCCGGTGGGGTGCACGGCCAGTTCGCACGGGCCGGCGGCGAAGATCAGCCAGTCCTCGGCGGAGGAGTCCTCCGACTCCCCGTGCTGTGCGGAGACGGACTCCAGGAGCATGACGTCCCTCAGGAAGGCGCGGGTCGCCGGAGCGTCGTCGGAGTAGAGGAGCAGGTGCATCGCCGTGATCATGGGCTCATCGTGCACCGGTTTGACCGGATTGCGCCAGTGGTCGGGCCGACCTGCCGTTGACCCTGACCCGGGACATGTCGAAGACTGCCTGCGTGCCCCGCCTTCCGCTCCGCCTGCTCGCCTCCGTCCTGGCCCTGGCCCTGCTCGCCGGCGCCGCCGCCTGCTCCGCCCTGGTCCCACCGCGACTGCGCAGCATGGTCGCCGCCCTGGAGACCGGACTGGAGTCCGGCGACCTGACCGATCTGGCCGCGAACGGCAAGGCGGATCCGACCGAGGAGCTGGCGACGATCACCAGCGGGATGGACGGCTACCGACCGCAGGTCACTCCCGGTGACATCGCCGTCGAGGACGGACGGGCGACCGTGCCGCTGAAGTTCGAGTGGTCGTTCCCGTCCGGCCTCTGGCGCTACGACACGACCGCCGCGTTCTCCCGCGGCGAGCAGGGCTGGGCCGTCGACTGGAGCCCGACCCTGGTGCACCCCGCCCTCACCGAGGACACGCGGCTGGTGCACCGCCGTACGCCTGCCGTCCGCGGCCAGATCCACGGCAAGGACGGGGCGCCGATCGTACGGGCCAGGGACACGTTCACCCTGGGGCTGGACAAGTCCACGATCACCGCCGACCAGGTCGAGGACTCCGCCCGCCGGATCGCCCGGGCACTGGAGATCGACGAGCAGCGCTACCTCGACCGGGTGCAGGCCACCGGCGAGATCGCCTTCGTCGAGGCGCTGACCATCCGGGCCGAGAGGGCCGAAGTCTCGCCCGACTTCCTGAACACGCCGGGCGCCCGGATCCTGGAGGGCGAGCGCCAGCTCGCCCCGACCCCGACCTTCGCGCAGGGCCTGCTCGGCACGGTCGGCCCCGCCGACGCCGAGCGCGCCCAGGCGTCGGACGGCACCATCGTCGAAGGCGAGACGGTCGGGCTCTCCGGGCTGCAGGAACGGTACGACGCCCAGCTCCGCGGGGTCCCGGGGAACCGGGTGATCGTGGTCCCCCGCGGCGTCCCGGCCGGGGTGGCCAACGACCCGCCGGCCGTGTTCAACGCCACCCCCACGCCGGGCGTGGTGCTGGAGACGACCCTGGACGAAGCCGCCCAGACCAGGGCCGAGGAGGTACTGGCCGCAGTGCCGGGATCGGCCGCACTGGTCGCCATCGACGTCGAGACCGGCGCGATCCGGGCCGCCGCAACCGCCCCCGCCGACGGGGCGAACCCGATCGCGACCACCGGCCGGTTCGCACCCGGGTCGACGTTCAAGGTGGCCACGACCCTTGCCCTGCTCCGCTCCGGACTGACCCCCGACTCGACCCTCACCTGCGCACCGACCGAGACCGTGGACGGGCGTACGTTCAGCAACTACTCGGACTTTCCCGGCGACGGGCTGGGCACGACCACGCTGCGCGCGGCCGTGGCGGACTCCTGCAACACCGCCCTGATCGCCGAGCGGGACCGGATCACCCCGGAGCAGCTCACCGAGGCGGCGGCCAGCCTCGGGCTGGGGCGGGACCACGACGCCGGGTTCCCGGCCTTCTACGGCTCGGTGCCGGCCCCGGCGAACACCGTCGGGGCCGCCGAGGCGATGATCGGCCAGGGCCTGGTCGAGTCCTCGCCGATGGCGATGGCCGGGGTCGCCGGGTCGGTCGCCGGCGGCCGGACGGTGGTGCCGTACCTGCTCGAGCGGCACCGGCCGACACCGGACGCCGCACCGTTGACCGCCGAGGAGGCCGAGGCGCTCCAGTCGATCATGATGACGACCGTGGACGAGGGCTCCGCCCGCTCCCTGGCCGGGGTGGTGACCGGCGCCAAGACCGGCACCGCCGAGTACGGCACCGAGACACCGCCTCGGACCCATGCCTGGATGATCGGCTACCGCGACGGGGCGGCCGTGGCGGTGTTCGTGGCTGACGGGGCGTCCGGATCGGCGACGGCCGGGCCGCTGCTGGAGGCGTACCTGTCCGGCTCCTGAGCAACCTAGCGCGTCAGGGCGCGCGGCGGCCGGTAGCCGATGTCGCCGGGGCCCAGACGTACGCCGCCGGCGCGGTCCGCGGTGAAGAAGCGTGCCCCACGAGGCGCGGCGAGGGCGCGCTGGAGCCGTTCCTCCAGGTCGTCGACCTGGTTCTGCAGGTCGTCGATGGTGTCCTGCAACTCGAGGATGCGCCGGATGCCCTCGAGGTTGACACCCTGGTCCTGGCTGAGGTGCTGGATCAGCCGGAGCCTGGCCACGTCACGCGGCGAATAGCGCCGACCCCGCCCCGACGTACGCTGCGGGGACACCAGCCCCATCCGGTCGTACGTCCGGAGCGTCTGGGGGTGCATGCCGGCGAGCCGAGCCGCGACCGAGATGGCGAAGATCGGCGCGTCGCGGTCGATCTGCTCCGGCAGCCTGCTCGACTCGGCGGCCATCACGACTGTCCGGTGAAGAGGGCCGCGCGAGGATCGGTCTCACCGGCCTCGTTGGCGTAGATCAGCAGGGCGTTGCGTGCCTGCTCCGACAGGTGCGCGGGCACGGTCACCTCGATCGTGACGAGCAGGTCGCCCTTGGTGCCGTCCTTGCGGGCGACGCCCCGGCCCCGGACCCGGAAGGTCCGCCCGTTCGGGGTGCCGGCGGGCAGCCGGAGCCGGACCGTGGGGCCGTGCAGGGTGGGGACCTCGATCTCGCTGCCCAAGGCCGCCTCGGTGAAGGTGACCGGCACGGTCAGGGTCAGGTTGTTCCCGCTCCGCCCAAACAGCGGGTGGGGAGTGACATGCACGTCGACGTACAGGTCGCCGGGACCGCCACCGTTCTCGCCCTGGGAGCCCTTGCCCTTGAGCCGGATCCGCTGGCCGTCCTCGACGCCGGCCGGGATGCGGACCTGCATCGTACGGGTCGACTTCGCCCGGCCCGAGCCGCTGCAGACCGGGCAGGGGTCATCCACGATCAGGCCACGACCGTGGCAGTCCTCACAGGGCTCGGTGACCTGGAAGACCCCGCCGGAGGTGGCTGTACGCATGCCGGAGCCCTGGCAGGTCGGGCAGACCCTCGGCATGGTGCCGGCGCGGGCGCCGGTGCCGGAGCAGGCCGTACACGGGGAGTCCGACACCATCTGCATGGTCACCGTGGTGCCCTCGACGGCCTGGTCGAAGTCGATCGTCACCTCGCCCTCGACATCGGCACCCCGACGCGGGCTGCGCCCGGCGCCGGCGCGACGCCCGGCCGCACCGCCGCCGAACAGGCCACCGAAGACGTCGGAGAAGTCACCGGAGCCGGCATTGCGGAACAGGTCGTCCACGTTCGGTGCTGCCTTGCCCGGCCCGCGGTTGAAGCGGAAGGCGTTGCCGCCGAACAGGCTGCGCTGCTGGTCGTACTCCTTGCGCTTCTTGGGGTCGGACAGCACGTCGTTGGCCTCGGAGACCTCCTTGAATCTCTCGGCCTTGGCGGTGTTGCCCGGATTGGCGTCCGGGTGGTTCTCCCGGGCGAGCTTGCGGAACGCCTTCTTGATCGTGTCCTGGTCAGCGTCCTTGGGGACGCCAAGGACCTTGTAGTAGTCCTTCTCAAGCCAATCCTTGGTGCTCATCGGCGCCCCCTCTCGTACGTGGTGGTTGTTGTGTCCCCTTCAAGGGTGACCCGCCGCCGAACGGCGCACAACGTGGTCATCGGGATGGTCCGGGACAGCTCAGGAGCTGTCCCGGACCGCCAGGTCATACCTCTCGCGGGTCGGGCCTCGCGCAGGTCACGCCCCGGCCACGGCGACGCGCGCCGGACGCAGCACCCGATCACCGAGGCGGTAACCCGACTGCAGCACCACCGAGATCACCGGTCCTTCCGATGCGGTTCCCTCCGGAGCCGGCTGGTGCATCAGCGCCTCGTGGACCTGCGGGTCGAACGCCTCCCCCACGGCACCGAAGGCGACCAGACCGTGCTTGGCGGCGACCTTCTCGATCTCCTCGGCGACGGCCTTGAAGCCACCGGTGAGGTCCTCGTGGGCCTTCGCCGCCTGGAGGTCGTCGAAGACCTCCAGCATGTCCAGCATCACCGTCTCGATCCCGCCCTGACGGGCCAGGTCGCGGTCACGGTCGACGCGCCGCTTGTAGTTGACGTACTCCGCCTGGAGGCGCTGCAGGTCCTCGGTGCGCTCCCGCACCTGCGTCTCCAGGTCGGCGACCCGCTGGTCCGCCTCGATCGAGCTCAGGTCATCCGGCACGACGAAGTCGCTCGGCACCTCCACCTCGACCTCCTCCTGTTCCGGCTCCTGGGGAGCCTCCTGCGGACCCGCGCCCTGCTCCTCGGCGGACTCGGGCGTGGTGTCGCGACGCTGGTAGGTCTCGGGATCGAGACGGCGCTTGTCGGAGATGTGCAGGCCCTCCTGCTCCTCCTCCGGGGTGCCGCTCACGTTCTCGGGATCACTCACTTGTTGCCACCCTTGTCGTCCTCGTCGTCGACGATCTCCGCATCGACGACATCATCGTCACCTGCGTCAGAGGCCTGGCCGTCCGCGCCGGTGGACTGCCCCTGCGCGGCCTGTGCCTGGGCGGCGGCGTACATCGCCTGGCCCATTGCGGCGGAGGTGGTGTTCAGCTTCTCCATGCCGGCCTTGATCGTGTCAATGTCGTCGTCCTCCAGCGCCTTCTTCAGCTCGGCCAGCGACTCCTCGACCGGGGCCTTGGTGTCCTCGCCGATCTTGTCCTCGTTGTCCTTCAGCAGCTTCTCGGTGCGGAAGACCAGCGACTCGGCCTCATTCTTGGTGTCGACCGCCTCGCGACGCTTGCGGTCCTCCTCGGCGTGGGCCTCGGCCTCCTTGACCATGTTGTTGATCTCGTCCTTGCCGAGGGCCGAGCCACCGGTGACGGTCATCGACTGCTCCTTGCCGGTCGCCATGTCCTTGGCGGCGACGTGGACGATGCCGTTGGCGTCGATGTCGAAGGTGACCTCGATCTGCGGCACGCCCCGCGGGGCCGGCATCAGGCCGGTCAGTTCGAAGTTGCCGAGCGACTTGTTGTCCCGGGCGAACTCGCGCTCGCCCTGGTAGACCTGGATCATCACCGACGGCTGGTTGTCCTCGGCGGTGGTGAACACCTCGGAGCGCTTGGTCGGGATGGTGGTGTTGCGCTCGATGATCTTCGTCATCACACCACCCTTGGTCTCGATGCCCAGCGACAGCGGGGTCACGTCGAGCAACAGAACGTCCTTGACCTCGCCCTTCAGCACACCGGCCTGCAGGGAGGCGCCCAGCGCGACGACCTCGTCGGGGTTGACCGACTTGTTCGGCTCCTTGCCGCCGGTCATCTCCTTGACCAGGTCGACGACCGCGGGCATACGGGTCGAGCCGCCGACCAGGATGACCTGGTCGATCTTGGAGACCGCGATGCCGGAGTCCTGCAGCACCGAGTTGAACGGGGCGCGGCAGCGGTCCAGCAGGTCCTGGGTCAGCTTCTGGAACTCGGCGCGGGTCAGCTTCTCCTCGAGGTGCAGCGGACCGGCCTCACCCAGGGTGATGTACGGCAGGTTGATCGAGGTCTCGGACGCCGCCGACAGCTCGATCTTCGCCTTCTCCGCAGCCTCCTGCAGGCGCTGGTGGGCGATCTTGTCGGCACCCAGATCGACGCCGTGCTTGTTCTTGAACTGCTTGACCATCCACTCGACGATGCGGTTGTCCCAGTCGTCGCCACCGAGGCGGTTGTCGCCCTTGGTGGCCTTCACCTCGAACACGCCGTCGGAGATATCCAGCAGCGAGACGTCGAAGGTGCCGCCACCGAGGTCGAAGACCAGCACGGTCTGCTCCTGGTCGGCCTTGTCCAGGCCGTACGCCAGCGCCGCAGCGGTCGGCTCGTTGATGATGCGGTCGACGGTCAGCCCGGCGATCTCACCGGCCTCCTTGGTGGCCTGGCGCTCCGCGTCGGAGAAGTAGGCGGGGACGGTGATCACGGCGTTGGTGACAGTCTCACCCAAGTAGGCCTCGGCGTCGCGCTTCAGCTTCTGCAGCACGAACGCGGAGATCTGCTGGGGACGGTACTTCTTGTCGTCGATCGAGACACTCCAATCGGTGCCCATGTGGCGCTTGACCGACTTGATCGTACGGTCGACGTTAGTGACTGCCTGGCGCTTGGCGACCTCACCGACCAGGACCTCGCCGCTCTTGGAGAAGGCCACGACGGACGGGGTCGTGCGAGCGCCCTCGGCGTTCGGGATGACCGTCGGCTCACCACCCTCCAGGACGGCGACGACAGAGTTGGTGGTGCCGAGGTCGATACCTACTGCACGAGCCATGAAGATGTACCTCCGGGTTGTGTCCGCATGAACGGAGTTTTTCTTGAGTCTAGCTGGCTCAAGGTAGACCTTGAGTCACATCCACTCAACTATCCCGTTCCCGGCGTTATTCCCGCCATGGGGGATCACCCTGAACGAGGTCCCACTCGTGGACCGCACCGGTCAGGTGACGTACACCACAACCCTCGGGTAACCGGAGGGCAGGCCGGTCAGGTCCGCTCCAGAGACTGCTTGGCCCGGTTCAGATCGACCCGTACGCGGTGCGGCTCGGACTCCAGCGACATGTTGGCCACATCGAGCACACCGTCCAGGGAACCCGACGGATCCGCCTGCAACTCGGCGAACAGCGGCTCGAGGTCGGTCGGGGATTCGCCCTGCTCGGCGTACAGCTCGAAGGTCTTGTTCCTCGCCGCCTCCGACTTCAGGCAGGCCACCAGCACGCGGGCGACCTGCCGGCGGGCAATGGTCCCGTCGGAGGGACCGCCCGAGTTGCGGGTGTCCCCCTGGGCCATCGTGATCCGACGCTGGTCCGGAGCGTTGTAGTCGAACCACCCGGGCCGCACGATGGTGTACGGCCGGCCACTGGCGCGGATCAGGCGTTCGGCGCGACGCTTCCAGTCGTTGGCCTGGGTGTGGTTGTTGTGCACCGTGTCCCGGTTGGTGACGCCCATCATCGACATCATCACGATGCGGGCCGGATAGCGGTCCAGGGCCGCGAGGACGTTGCGCACCCCGCCGTAATCGACCACCTCGGACTGCGCCTTGTCGCCATCGGCACCGTGCGCGAAGATCACGGCGTCCACGCCCTCGACAGCGGGGACCAGGGTGTCGAGTCGGGTCAGGTCGCCGACGACGACCTCCGCCCCTGGCGCGACGTGGCGGGTCCGGGCGTAGTCGCGCACCAGGGCACGGGTCTTGTACCCGTGCCGCAGGCACTCCGCCACGACGAGGCTGCCTACACTCCCGGATGCACCGACGACCAAGACGGTGGTGGAACGAGTGGTCATGGCTCCTCCTCTTTTGCCTGTGTTCCAACAATACGCACCGCAGCCATCCGCCGACAGGTCATCAGGGGTCCATGGGCCGGGCCGAGCCTCTTGTCCACCTGCCGCGTACGCCTTAGCGTGCCCCCATGACCCGACCTGTAGCACTCATCACCGGCGGTAGCCGCGGCATCGGCCGCGCGATCGCCGAGGCCCTCGCCGACACCCACCACCTGCTGATCGGCGGGCGGGACCCCGAAGCCGTCGCCGACACCGTCGACGCGCTACCCACCGCCGAGCCGTTCATCGCCGACCTGACCGACCAGGGCTCCACCGAAGCCGCGGTCGAGGGCATCGACCGCCTCGACGTCCTGGTGCACTCGGCCGGCCGGGGAGCCCGGCGCCACATCGAGGACATGACCCGCGACGAGTGGCGCAACCTGATGGAGGTCAACGTGATCGCGGTCGCGGACCTCACCCGCCTCCTGCTGCCCGCCCTGCGCGCCACCAACGGCCTGGTCGTGATGATCAACTCCGGCGCCGGGCTGCACCCGGTCGGCTCCCCGGCCTACTCCGCCTCCAAGTACGCGCTGCGGGCCCTCGCCGACGGGCTGCGCGAGGACGAGCGTGGCCGGATCCGGGTCACCTCCATCTACCCCGGCCGGGTGGACACCGACATGCAGCGTCGCCTGCAGGAGTCTGCGGGGCGTGGCTACAACCCGGACGAGCACCTGCGGCCCGAGTCGGTGGCCCGGGTCGTACGGGCCGCGGTGGACGCCTCACCGGAGGGCATGGTCGAGGACATCTTCCTGCGGCCGATCAGCCGGAGCGTGAAGGGCTGAGTGTCTGGTTCACATCGACGTGAGTCTGGCGCGGACGCGCGGGGCGGTGCACTCTGGAGCTGACCGCCAGGAGGAGGCATCATGACCAATCCACGTCCTGTCCACTTCGAGATCCAGGCCGACGACATCGATCGCGCCAAGGCGTTCTACACCGAGGTCTTCGGATGGCGCTTCGACTACTACGGGGAGTCCACCGGGCTGCCCTACTACAGCATCGTCACCGGCGAGGAGGGCGAGCCGGGGATCAACGGCGGCCTGCTGCCCCGATCGAGCGGGACACCGGTCATCGACGCGCCCGTCAACGCGTACGTGGTGACCGTGGCCTGCGAGGACTACGACGCCACCGCCGAGCGCATCTACGCGCACGGCGGCGAGGGAGTCGCCCCCAAGTACGCGCTCCCGGGCATGGCCTGGCAGGGCTACTTCAAGGATCCCGAGGGCAACATCTTCGGCCTGCACCAACCCGATCCGGACGCCGCCTGAGGCACACTGGCCCTGGTCAGGCCAGCCCGAGGAACTCCTGCCAGACCGGCAGTTCCCGTCGCGCCTGGGCCAGGCCCAGCTCGTGGGCGGCGGCCAGCTTGGCCACGTTGCGCTCACCGTTGGTGACCGGCATGGTCTCCGGGACGAACAGCATGGCCTTGCCCTGGCGCTCCAGCTCGAAGAGCTCCTCGCGGGTGCGGTTGTAGTTGCCCGGCCGTCGGATCAGCGCATCCACCACCGCCGGGGAGCGCCGGAACCAGCCCCCGTACGCGCGTTCGTTGCGGATCACCGGCTTGACGTACGACCGGGGCTGGGTCAGCACCACCAGGAACCGCTCGTAGCCCGCGGCCCGGGCCGCGTCGAGCGCGAATCCACCGGTGGGGCCGAGGGCGCCATCGATGTAGTTCTCGCCGTCGATCTCCACCGGGGGCATCAGCACCGGCATCGTCGAACTCGCCCGCACCCGGCGCATCAGCGCGGGCAGCTCGGGGGTGTCCGCCTTGCCCCAGTAGACCATCTCGCCATCACTCATCCGGAACGAGCCGATCGCCACCTCGGCCGGGTTCGTCCGATAGGTCGCGAAGTCGTACGGCAAGGCCTGGCCGGGATGACCGGCCTGCTCGTAGATGTACTCGGCGTTGAACCAGCCCTTGCCACGCAACCACGTCCGCATGTCCCCCAACTGTGGGTCGGCGGCGAAATCGACGAAGGAGCCCCGGGCCCGCACCGCGTCGCGGCCCAGGTAGTTGACGGCGTTGGAGGAGCCCGCGGAGATGCCGCCGACCCAGTCGAAGTGGATGCCGGCCCGGAGCAGTTCGACAACCACCGCCGAGGTGTAGCTGGCGCGCATCCCGCCACCCTCGAAGACCAGCGCGGTGTCGGTGACGTTGCTGGCCAGTTCCTCGCTGGTCGGTTCCTCGGTCATCACAGGGTTCCTTCCGGCAGGGTTCCTCCTGAGCGTACGTCGGCGCCCTGCCCTCGTCGTGCCCCGGGCCTGCGCTGTACCGTGGGGGGTGACCGAGGTCTCACGCGCAGTGGTCACGCACCGCGGCCACCCGCACCGATCATGCACAGAGAGGTCCGACGTGCCTGTCTTCGAACACAGCGCCACGTACCCGCATCCCCGCTCCGAGGTCTTCGCCTGGCACGAGCGCCCCGGCGCCTTCATCCGCCTCACCCCGCCGGGATCGGCCATCCCGGTCCATCAGGCGACCGACGGGATCCGGACCGGCTCCCGGGTGGAGGTGCGCCTCTCGTCACCGCTGGTCTTCGCCCTGTGGCCCGGAGGTTCGCCCCCCGGCCTGTCCATGCTGATCGAGCACACCGCGTACGAGCCGGACGTCGTCTTCGTCGACGAGCAGGTCCGGGGGCCACTGGCGTCCTGGCGGCACGAGCACCGGTTCGCCGATGCGCCCGGCGGCGGCACGACGGTGACCGACCGCGTGACGTACGAGTTGCCCGCTGCCCTGCAGCGCGGCGCCCCCCGGCGGGTGCACCGCTACCTGGAGGGGCTGTTCCGGTTCCGCGAGGAGCAGCTGCGGGCCGACCTGGAGCTGCACGCACGGCTGATGGGTCCCCGCCCGCAGGTCGTCGCCGTCTCCGGCGCCTCCGGGATGATCGGCGCCCAGTTGTGCGCCCTGCTGACCACCGGTGGGCATACCGTACGGCGGCTGGTCCGGCGGCCGGCGGTGGCACCGGACGAGATCTCCTGGGACCCGGTGCTCGGCGACCTGGACCCGGCACACCTCGCCGGGGTCGACGCCGTCGTGAACCTGTCGGGCCGGACGATCGGCGGTCGCTTCACCGAGCAGACCAAGCAGGAGATCCTCTGGTCAAGGCTCGATTCCACCACCACCATCGCCGCGGCCATCGACGCGGCACGGCGGGAGGGGGGCGGCCCGCGGGCGTTGGTGCAGGCCAGCGCAATCGGGTACTACGGGGCCCGGCGCCCGGGCGAGGTCCTGGAGGAGTCTTCCGCCAGTGGACAGGACTTCCTCGCCGACGTCGTCCGCCGCTGGGAGGCCGCGGCGGAAAGGGTGACCGAGCATGAGGTGCGGCTGGTCAAGTTGCGGACCGGTATCGTGCTCAGCGCGTCCGGAGGCGCCCTGGCCCCGCAACTGCCGCTCTACCTGCTCGGGGTCGGCGGCCGGCTCACCCGACCCCAGGCCATCCAGAGCTGGATCAGCCTCGACGACATGGCCAGGGTCTACGCCTCCGCTGTGCTCGACGCCGCCTGGACCGGGCCGATCAACGCGGTCGCCCCGCACCCAGTCTCGTCCGGCGCCTTCGCGACCAGGCTGGGCCAGGTGCTGCAGCGCCCCTCGGTGGTGCCGACCCCTGGGTTCGGTCCACTGTTGGTGGTGGGCCGCGAGGGGGCCAGGGAGTTGGTGCACACCGACCAGCGGGTGTCCTCCGCCAAGCTCGAGTCGTTGGGCTTCCGCTACGGGCAGCCGGACCTGACGACAGCGCTGCGGCACGTCCTGGCCCGGTGACCCCCGAGCCGGAAGCTCAGTGCTTGGCCTTCGCCCTCGTCGCCTTCTTGGTCTTCGTCTCCTTCTTGGTCTTGGCTTCCTTCTTGAAGGCGCGAACCTCGAGCAGCGACTCCCGGTCGACCACGTCGGCGATCGATCGGCGGCTGCCCTCGGCGCCGTAGTCGCCGGCGGCTTCGCGCCAACCGGGGGCGGTCAGGCCGCACTGCTTGCCGAGCAGGGCGAGGAAGACCTTCGCCTTCTGCTCCCCGAAGCCGGGCAGGGCCATGAGCCGGTTGAGGATCTCGGCGCCGTCCGGGTCGCCATCGGTCCAGAGCCGGGAGGGGTCCCCGCCGTACGTGTCGGCGACCTCCGCGGCCAGCGCCTGGAGCCGACCCGCCATCGAGCGGGGGAACCGGTGGACGGCCGGCGGCTGGGCGAACGCCGTCAGGAACGCCTCCGGGTCCATCTCGGCGATCCGTACCGGATCGAGCTCACCCAACCGGTCCCTCAGTTTGGCAGGCCCGGAGAACGCCACTTCCATGGGGACTTGTTGGTCGAGCATCATGGCCGACAGCAGGGCGAACGGGTCCCGGGAGAGCAGGTCGTCGGCCTGCTCGTCTCCGACCAGGTGCAGGGTGGGGCTCATGAAGCAATGGTGCCATCGGAGGCGTCCGCCCCTTCGGCAGCGGCGCGCCGGCGCATCCTGGCGAGGACGACGATCGCGGCGACCACCGCCAGCCCGGTGGCGGCCGCCCCGGCTCCGAGCGTGGCCCGGGCCCCGAACATCTCACCGACCCAGCCGACCACCGGCGCCCCGATCGGCGTGCCGCCCATGAACACCAGCATGTACAGCGCCATCACCCGTCCCCGCATCATCGGGTCGGTGGACAGTTGCACGGTGGCGTTCGCACTGGTCATCACGGTGAGCGCGGTCACCCCGACGACGATCAGCAGCACCAGGTACAGGGCGTACGTCGGCGACAGCGCCAGGCCTACCATGCCGACGGTGAACCCGGCGAGCGCACCGACCAGCACCATCATCCGCGGCTTCTTGCGGTTCGCCGCGATCAGGGCGCCGGCCAGCGTGCCGATGCCCTGCACCGTGCCCATCAGCCCGTAGCCCTCCGGACCGACCCGGAAGACCTCGGTCGCCATCAGGGCGTTCGTGACCTGGAAGTTCAGCCCGAACGTGCCCAGCATGAACACGATGAACAGCACCAGCATGATGTCGGGGCGCTTGGACACGTACGCCAGGCCGGCCCGTACGGAGCCACCCCGGCCCATGGACCTCGGCGCCGGTCGCAGCCGGGCCGGATCCATCCGGGCCAGCGCGAGCAGCATGGCCAGGTAGCTGAGCGCGTTGATCAGGATCGCCGGCCCCACTCCCCAGGCACCGATGATCAGGCCGGCCAGGCCGGGGCCGAGCAGCCGGGACATGTTGAAGCTGGTCGAGTTCAGCCCGACGGCATTGACCAGGTGCGACTCCGGGACCATCTCGGACACGAACGACTGCCGGGCCGGCGCGTCGAAGGCCGTCGCCACCCCGCTCAGGGAGGCGAGCACGTAGACGTGCCACAGCTCCACCGTGCCGGTGAGCACGAGGATGGCCTGGACCAGGGCGACCAGCCCCAGCCCGGTCTGGGTGACCATCAACATGCGACGCTTGTCGAACCGGTCGGCGACCGCCCCGGCGTACGCGGTGAGCAGCAGGATCGGCAGGAACTGCAGGCCGGTGATCAGGCCCAGTTGCACCGCCGAGTTGTCGGTCAGGACGGTGAGCACGAGCCAGTCCTGCGCCACCCGGAACATCCACAGGCCGATGTTGGACAGTAGCGCGCCGAAGAAGAAGTGGCGGTAGTTGAACAGCGTCAGGGCGGCGAAGAGGCCCCGCGGGGCGGGCACGCCGTCGAACGGATCGGGCCGCGGCCCGGGCTGGCCGGATGCGGAGGGGGTTGCGGGGGACGTGTCGGCAGGGGCTCCGGTGGCCGACTCGGCAGGGGTTTCGACGGGAGCCCGGGAGGGCCTGCGGGCCAGGGTCATCAGGCGGAAGTTCACTTGGCGACCACCTCCTTGAGCACGGCGACGGCGTCCCGGAGGGTCTGTCGCTGCTCCTCGGACAGCTCCACGAGGCGCTGCATCATCCAGGTGTCGTGGGCGGAGAGCGTACGCTCCACCAGCTCGCTCCCGGCGGGCGTGAGGTAGAGCATCCGCTGCCGGCCGTCCTCGGGGTGGGCGACCTTCTCGACCAGGCCCCGCTCGGCCAGGCAGTTGACCGTACGGGTCATGCTGGGCGGGCTCACCCGCTCGGCCTCGGCCAGCTCCCCGGGGGTCCAGGGACGACGGCGCAGCTTCGCCAGCACGGCGAACTGGTGCGGCGCCACCTCGGTGGTGCTCTCGAACCGGACCCGACGGCTGACCTGCAGGCAGACCATCCGCACGTCGTTGGCCAGCCCCAGCAGGTCCTCAGCAGGCATCACGCCACCCCTTCCATGGAAACATACTTACCCTAGTTCATTACCTTGGCTAATCAAATACCGGTGGCCAGGCAGGTTTTCCGGCGCAGTCTCGGGTGCGCGCCGCATACCCGCGGCCCCGCCCCTCCACTACACTGTGACCAAGCTGTCCCGGCTGACCCCAGGGTCAGCTGCCGCTGTGTCTGGCATCTGCGGCCCGACGACGGTGTGACATCAGGACAATGCTGTGACAACAGAAGGGACCTCCATGACCGAGTTCGAGATGGGTGCCACCAAGACCCGCGACCCGAAGCTCGTCACCCAGGCCGCAACCATCTGGGCAGAGGCAACGGCCCACCGCGACGAGGTCGAAGCCAGCGACGTCGCGATCAGCGACTCGGTCCCCTTGATCGAGGAACTGCTCACCTCTTCCGACCGTTCCTTCCTTCTGGCCATCGCAGACGACGATGAGGGCATCGTGTCCTTCGCCGCTGTGGAGCCCGAGCGCGAGGCCACCCACCCCGACCGGGGCGAGTTGCGCTTCCTCGGCGTCGCCCCCGAGCACTGGGGCGAGGGCTGGGCCCGCCGGCTGCTGATCGCCCTGCCGGAGGCCTCCCGCGAGGAGGGCTTCAAGGACCTCATCCTGTGGGTGTACGCGGACAACACCCGCGCCATCTGGGTGTACGAGGCGATGGGCTGGAACGCGACCGGCCGCACCCGCAAGCACGAGATGACCGGCCGTATCGAGGCCGAGTACCGGATCAAGCTGAGCTGACGACCGACCGTACGCCGGACCCGGGGCCGGCACCATCAGCCTGGACGCGCTGATCGACCCGGGGCCCGGCGGCGAGGCCGGCGGTGCCCTCGCTACTGTGGTCGGCATGCCTGCCCCACTCCACGACCCGGCGCACCACGGTTTTGCCTCGGACAACATCTCGGGGATCCACCCGGAGGTCCTCGAGGCGATCGCCGCAGCGAACGGCGGCCACGTGATCAGCTATGGCGCCGACCCGTACACCGAGCGGTTGCAGCAGGTGGTCCGGAGCCACTTCGGCGAGCGCGCCACCGCCTACCCGGTGTTCAACGGCACCGGCGCCAACGTCGCCTCGCTGGCGATGCTCACCGAGCGCTGGGATGCGGTGATCTGTGCCGAGACCGCCCACATCAACGTGGACGAGTGCGGCGCCCCGGAGAAGCTGGCCGGCCTCAAGCTGCTGACCGTCCCGACCCCGGACGGCAAGCTGACCCCGGACCTGGTCGCCCGGCACGCACGGGGCTTCGGGGTGGAGCACCATGCCCAGCCGACGGTGGTCAGCGTGACCCAGGCGACCGAGGTCGGCACCCTCTACACCGCCGACGAGCTGCGCGCCCTGACCGACCACGCCCATGACCACGGCATGGCCCTGCACGTCGATGGCTCCCGCCTGGGCAACGCCGCGGCCGCACTGGGGGTCGGACTCGGTGAGCTGACCAGTGCCGTCGGGGTCGACGTGCTCAGCCTCGGTGGCACCAAGAACGGGCTGCTCGGCGCGGAGGCCGTGGTGGTCCTGGACCCGGACGTGGTCCGCGGCCCGCTCTACCTGCGCAAGATGCTCGGCCAACTGCCCAGCAAGATGCGCTTCACCTCCGCCCAGTTGCTCGCCCTCTACGAGGGGGACCTGTGGCACCGGTCCGCCGCCCACGCCAACGCGATGGCGGCCCGGCTGGCCCACGGCGTCCGCGACCTGCCCGGCGTACGCCTCACCCGGGCCGTCGCCGTGAACGCGGTATTCGCGGTCCTCCCCCGTGGTGTGGCGGCCCGCCTGCGCGAACAGTACTTCTTCTACGACTGGGACGAGGAGGCCGGGGAGGTGCGGTGGATGTGCAATTTCGACACGACCGAGGCCGACGTCGACGCGTTCGTGGCCACCCTGGCGGCTCTGCTGGGCTGATCGGGCGCGCTAGCCTCGACACAACGCTGTGCAGGGATGCAGGAGGAGAAATGACCGCCATGCCGGACTGGAGCGTGTGGGCACGCGGCGAGTGGAAGCGCTGGCACCTGATGCGTGAGCAGGACCTCGCCGCCCCGTACGGCTGGCTGTCGGTGGTCTCCCTGCACTGGCTCGACGCGACACCGGCACCGATCGAGGGGTTCCCGGGACTGTGGTCCGGCGACGAGGGCGGGGTCGTGGTCGACCTGGCCGACACCGACCAGGTGCTGCAGTACGGCTCCGCGGTCAGCGGCACCGTCGAGATGGAGCTGGAGGAGGACGAGTCGGACACCTCGCTGTTCCACGACGGGATCCTCGCCGAGGCCGGCATCCGCGGCGGACGCCCGATGGTCCGGCTGCGCGATCCGAACGCGCCGCTGCGGGCGGCGTTCGACGGCGTCCTGACGTACGCCTGGGACCCGGCGTGGGTCGTACCGGCGCGCTTCGTCCGCTACGACACCGAGATCATCCGCGAGATCGACACCGGCCACCCCGACGTCCGCCAACCGATGGCGTTCTGGGGCGAGGTGACCTTCACCCACCACGACCAGGACGTCACCCTGTTGGTCAGCGGGGGCCACGGCACGGCGTTCGTGGTCTTCCACGACTCCACCAACGGGGTGGACACCGCCGACTGGCGCTCGGTGCCGCTCGGGGAGATCGACCCGGCCGGGGGAACGACCCTGGACTTCAACCGGGCGACGAACTTCCCCTCCAGCTTCATCCCTGGGCTGGCCACCTGCCCGCGGCCGGTGCCGGAGAACGAGATCCCTTTCCCGGTGACCGCCGGCGAGATGCGCCCGCCGACGGCCGGCTGACGTAGGCTCGTCGGGTGCTCGAAGCCGTCGCAGCCCTGCTCTCCACCCGTCGCTGGCTGGTCCTGACCGGCGCCGGGATGAGCACCGCCTCCGGCATTCCGGACTACCGCGATCCGGACGGGACCCGGCGGATCCGTCCGATGCGGATCGACGAGTTCCGTACGTCCGCCGACGCGCGCCGACGCTATTGGGCCCGCTCGTACGTCGGCTGGCAGCGGCTACGGCAGGCCGTCCCCAATCCCGGCCACACCGCACTGGCCGCCCTGCAGCGCAACGGTGTGGTCGGGCCGGTGATCACCCAGAACGTCGACGGACTGCATCAGGCCGCCGGGACCTCGGCGGTGACCGAACTCCATGGTTCGCTGGCCCGGGTGGTGTGCGAGAGCTGCGGCGATGTCACGTCGCGGCGCGCCCTCGACGCCCGGATGGCTGCGGCGAACCCCGACTTCGACGGGATCAGCACCGGGATCCGACCCGACGGTGATGCGGTGCTCTCCGACCTGGCCGTCGATGCCTTCCGTGCCCCGTTGTGCCAGCGCTGTTCGGCCGACCGGCTGCGGCCCGACGTGGTGTTCTTCGGCGACAGCGTGCCGCGCGAGCGGGTGGCGCACTGCTTCGACCTGGTCGAGCGCGCCGAGGGGCTGCTGGTGCTGGGCTCGTCGCTGCAGGTGATGAGCGGGCTGCGGTTCGTCCGCCGCGCCGCCAAACTCACCCTGCCGACTGTGGTGATCACCCGGGGGCGTTCTCGCGCGGACGAGTTGGCGGCCCAGAAGTGGGAGACGACTCTGGAGCAGGCCCTGCCGGCCCTGGTCGAGCGCCTGGCCGTCTCCGAGGCGGACCCGGCGCTGGCCGCCGCCCCCGCCTGAGCGGCCTCGACGCCCCGACGTCCCTGGCGGGGTTACTCCGGCCGCGCGGCCGGAGTGCTGAGCTCCTCGGCCGTGTCCTGCAGGAAGCGGATGACGACTTCCCGCTCGGCAGGGGTCAGGCGGGCAGCGGCATAGAACCGACGGGCATGCTGGCGGCCGAGCGTCTCGGTGGCCGCCGTCCGGGTCTCCGGCGTGACCCGGATGACCTGGGCCCGGCCGTCGGTGGGGTGCGGAGACCGGACGATGTGGCCGCCACGCTCGAGTCGCTCGACCATCTTGGTGGTCGAGGCGCTGGTGATGCCCAGGTGGGCCCCGAGCATAGCTGCGGTCGCGAGGGTCTCGCGGTTCTCGCAGACGATCAGGAAGTGCACCGCCCGCATGTCGGTGGCCCCCAGTTGCATGTAGGCACTCGCCTTCGCCGCGAGTCGCGCCTCGACCTCGCGGAGTGCCCCCATCGCGTGCATCAGCTCGCTGATCTGGGCCAGGTCGTCCGCGCCGACCCCGGTGCGATCGATGAGCCGGGATCCGGGGTCATTGGCCACCACGTCGTAGACCGAGGCCGGCGGGGGGTCCGCGTCCGCACGGTCATCGAGCATGGCACGAGTCTACCGGGCGGGGACGGGGCAGGTTAGAGTGACCATGATACCTAGCTAGGCTAGCGATATTCTTCGGGAGGCCCAGATGACCCGTATTCCGCGCTGGTTGCGCATTCTCGTGCCGGCCCTGCTCATCCTCGCCTGGCTCGTGGGCGCCTCCGTCGGCGGACCCTACTTCGGCCGGGTGGACGAGGTGTCGTCCAACGACCGCACCGCCTACCTGCCCTCGTCCGCGGATGCGACCCGGGTGCAGGAGTCGCTGGGTGACTTCTCCGACTCCGAGGCCATCCCCGCAGTCGTGGTCGTGGCCGGACCGGATCGCCTCGAGGACGCCGACCTCGCGGCGGTCCAGGCGCGCCTCGATGCCGTCGCCGCCCTTGACGGGGTGGCCGAGGGACTGTCCCCGGCGATCCGTTCGGAGGACGGCCTGGCCGTCCAGGCGTTCGTCCCGGTGGAGTCCGACGCGGACGTGGCCGAGGTGGTCGGTGCCATCGGCGACACCGTGCGGACCGACCTTCCCGACGGGATGGATGCCTGGGTCACCGGGCCGGCCGGATTCACCGCCGACCTGGCGCGCGGCTTCGCCGGCATCGACGGGCTGCTGCTGGCGGTCGCCCTGGGGGCGGTGCTGGTGATCCTGCTCGTGGTCTACCGATCGGCCCTGCTGCCGATCGGGGTGCTCGCCACCAGCATGTTCGCGCTGTGCGTGGCCCTGCTCAGCGTGTGGTGGCTGGCCAAGGCCGGCATCCTGCTGCTGTCCGGCCAGACCCAGGGCATCCTGTTCATCCTGGTGATCGGCGCCACGACGGACTACTCGCTGCTCTACGTGGCCCGCTACCGGGAGTCCCTGCGCCGCCACCCGGACACCTGGACCGCCACCCGGCAGGCCCTGCGCGGCTCGCTGGAACCGATCCTGGCCTCCGGAGGCACCGTGATCGCCGGCCTGCTCACCCTGCTGCTCAGCGACCTGAAGTCCAACAGCACCCTGGGACCCATCGCCGCGATCGGCATCGTCTTCGCGATGCTGTCGGCCCTGACTTTCCTGCCCTCCCTGATGCTGCTGCTGGGCCGGGCCGCGTACTGGCCACGCCGCCCGTCGTACGACCCCGAGGCATCCTCCGGCGTGCCGACCACGGGGGTCTGGGCCCGACTGGCCCGGAGCATCAGCCATCGGCCCCGGACCATCTGGGTCGTCACCGCCCTGGTGCTGGCCGTCGGCGCGATCGGCGCGACCCAGCTGCGCGCCGATGGCGTGGCCGCCTCCGAGCTGGTGCTCGGCACCTCCGAGGCCCGCGACGGCCAGCAGGTGCTGGGTGAGCACTTCCTCGGCGGCAGCGGTTCGCCGGTCTACGTGCTCACCGAGGAGGATCAGCTGGCGGCGGTCGGGCGTGAGCTCGCCGCCGTCGAGGGGATCGAGGCGGTGTCGGTCAGCGCGACCGACTCCCCCACCGGCGTGCTGCCGCTGGACGCGGACGGCCAGGTCCAGCCCCTGCCCTTCGGGCCGCCGGCCGGCCCCCCGGGCATCCCAGGTGCCCCGGAGCCCGCGCCGACGGTGGTCGAGGGTCGGGTCCTGGTCCAGGGCACCCTGGACGGTGCCGCGGACTCGGAAGCGGCCGAGGCCACCGTCCGGGACCTGCGTGACCGGGTCCACGCCCTGCCGGGCGACGCCCTGGTCGGCGGGGTGACGGCCACCTCGATCGACACCAACGACACCGCGATCGCCGACCGCAACCTGATCATCCCCATCGTGCTGGCGGTGATCCTGCTGATCCTGATGGCGCTGCTGCGCTCGGTGCTGGCGCCAGTGCTGCTGGTGGCCACCACCGTGCTGTCGTTCGCCACGGCGATGGGCGTGTCGGCGCTGGTGTTCAACGAGCTGTTCGACATGCCGGGCGCCGACCCGGCGGTTCCCCTCTACGGCTTCGTGTTCCTGGTCGCCCTGGGCATCGACTACAACATCTTCCTGATGACCCGGGTGCGCGAGGAGTCCCTCGAGCACGGCACCCGACAGGGCGTCCTGCGCGGCCTGGTCGTCACCGGCGGCGTGATCACCTCCGCCGGGGTGGTGCTGGCCGCGACCTTCGCCGCGCTGGCCGTGATCCCGATCCTGTTCCTGGCTCAACTGGCGTTCATCGTGGCCTTCGGTGTGCTGCTCGACACGTTCGTCGTACGGTCGCTCCTGGTGCCGGCCCTGGTGTACGACATCGGCCCAAAGGTCTGGTGGCCCTCCCGGCTGTCCCGGGTCGAGGACCCCCGGCCGCGGCATGCCCTGCCGGGCGGGTCGCCCGACCACTCCGGGGCGACCGCATCCGTGCACACCGACGCGGGCGGGCACGGATAGGCGACAATCAGGTCCATGAGCCCGTTGCGCCGCCTCGCCGTCTTCGCCGCCGCCAGCGAGGGGAATGATCCCGCCCTGCGCGGCCTGGCGTACGACGTGGGCGCCGAACTGGCCCGGCGCAACATCGGCCTGGTCTACGGGGCCGGCGGTGTCGGCCTGATGGGAGCCCTGTCGCAGGGCGCCCTGGACGCCGGCGGCGAGGTGATCGGCGTCATCCCCGAGGCGATGATCGCCCGCGAATGGGGCCGCCACGACCTCACCCGCCTGCGGGTGGTCGCGACGATGCACGAGCGAAAGGCCGAGATGGCGGCGCTGTCGGACGCCTTCCTCGCCCTGCCCGGCGGGCTCGGGACGCTGGAGGAGATCGTCGAGGTGTGGAGCTGGAGCTACCTGGGCATCGTCGATGAGCCGGTCGGGTTCCTGAACACGGGCGGGTTCTGGGATCCGTTCCTGGACGCGGTCCGCGGCATGGCCGATGCCGGGTTCATCCGGCCCGGAGCACTCAGCCGACTGGTCATCGCCCCCGACCTCGATCAGGCGCTGGCCGGGCTGGAGAGCCTGGCGGGCTGAACCCTGGACCGGCCCCGCCGAGCCTGGCCGGAGGAGGCCAAGAACACCTGGATCCCCTAGGATGAATCACGACAAAACGTAGTACGTGCCAGGTAGGACACTGTTCGGTCCGCGCCGCGTACGACACCATCGTGGAGGACTCCATGAACGCATCGTCGACCGGTTCACCGGCCACCACCGGGCTCTACCGGGTGGCCGCCGTGATCACCTTCGCCGCCGTGGCGCTGGGGACGTTGGTCTGCGCCACCGACTCGAGCGCGGCCTGCCCGAACTGGCCCGGTTGCTACGTGGGCCAGGTGATGCCGGAAGGCGCGATCAACCCGGTGATCGAGTTCGTGCACCGCCTGGTGGCGGTGTCCACCGGACCGATCCTGCTCGCCGCTGCCCTGGCCGGACTGCGCCGGTCGCGCCGCACCCCCGCCGGCCGCCGGATCGACCCGGTGGTGCAGGTGTTGCCGTGGCTCGCGCTCGCCGGGGCGCTCACGGCCGGCGTCTTCGGCATGATGACCATCAAGTGGGGCCTGACCACCTCGCAGGCGGCGGCCGACCTCGGCGCGTCGCTGATCGCGATGGTTGCGATGACCACCGCCGCGGTCGCGCAGGCCCGTACGCCCCACCGGGTCGGCCTGACCCGCACCGGGCGGTACGCCTGGGGTGCGATCGCGCTGCTGTGGGTGGTGCACGTCACCGGCGTGTACGCCGCCGGCCCCGGTTCGCTGACCCGCTGCGTGAGCTGCCCGGTCTGGGACGTCGTCGAGATCGACGGGCCGGTCTGGCTGCAGGTCACCCGGATGGTGCTCGCGGCAGCGGCGATCATCCTGATCGGGGCGGCCGTCGTGACCGGGCTGCGCACCGACGGCATCCGGTGGTACGCAGTCGCTGCCTCGGTGCTGCTGGTCCTCGAGCTCGTCGTCGGGCTGGTGATCCGCGCCCAGGGGACGAACGACGTCCTGTCCTCCGTCTACGGCGTGACGATGGTCGCCCTACTGTGGACGACCTCGCTGATCGCTGCCCGCTCGACGTTCGTCCGGGCGGCCGGGACCGACCGGACCACCTCCACGGACCGGGATCCGCAGGTAGCGTGGAGGGTATGACCACTGAGCCCACCACGGCGTTCACCGCCCGGCTGCGCGAAGAGTCCCATGCCGGCTGGCACAGCACCATCAACCATCGATTCGTGACCGAGATCTTCGCCGGCACGATCGACGACGCCGTCCTCCTGCGCTATCTGATCCAGGACTACCAGTTCTTCGACGCGTTCATGCAACTGCTCGGTGCTGCGGTCGCGGCCGCGCCCACCGCCCCGGCCCGACTGCGACTTGCACGACAGATCGGCATGCTCGCCTCGGAGGAGAACAGCTACTACAACCAGACGCTCAACCACTTCGACGTGCCGCTGTCCGAGCGGCTCGAGCCGCGGCTGGCCTGCGAGACGGTCGACCTGCTGGACCTGATGTACGAGGCCGGCGGCAGCGGCTCCTGGCCGCAGGTCCTGACCGTACTGGTCGCGGCAGAGTGGATCTACCTCGACTGGGCCGACAATCCCGAGCACACGGGCCTGCCCGAGAAGCCGGAGCACCGCGGGTGGATCGAGTTGCACCGCGGCCATGCCTTCCGGGACTGGGTGATGTTCCTGCGCCAGCAGCTCGACCACGCCGAGCCCGACGATCCGGACCAGTACGAGAGCTGCCACGACTTGTTCCGCCGGATGGTGCTGGCCGAGCTGGCCTTCTTCGACGCGGCCTACGCCGATCCGGACCCGTGCGAGGTGTCGCCTATCGAGTGGTCGGTCCCCGAGGGCCTGGCGGCCGACCTGAATACGCGGTTGCGGGAGCGCACCGACTACTGAGCCCCGAACGCTCGCCGCTACACCCCGGCCAGCACCTCCCCGATCGCCCGGAGCTCCCATCGCAGGTCCTCGGGCTCCACCACGGTGAACAGCTCCGGCAATTGCAGCAGCAGGCGGGCGATCCGGGTCACGCTGGCACCGCTGACCATGACCCGGCACAGGTTGTCGTCCAGCGGTTCGATGAAACCGACACCGGTGGGCAGTCCGGCCCGGACCCTGGCCGGTGGGGCCTGCACCTCGATGATCGCGACCACCGGCACCGGCGACTGGGTCGGCAACGACTCGCAGGCCCGACGAGCCCGGCGGCTCGTCTCGGAGTAGCGGATCGTCGTGACCTCGGCATCAACCAGTTGCTCGGCCGCCCAGGTGGTGATCCGGCTCAGGTCCCGGTCATAGCCCATCAGATACCACTGGCCGGCCCGAGCCCGGACCGCCAGCGGCTCCACGAAGCGGCGCCCACTGGGTCCCTGCTCGGTCAGCACCCGGAAGCTCACCACCCGGCCGCCGCGCATGCCCTCACTGATCACCGCCAACGCCCGCTCGACGGTCTCCTCCTCCGCGCTGAGGTCGACCCGGTGCGCCTCCAAGCTCTCGTGGATCCGCGCAGGCATCACCTGGGTGACTTTGGCCAGCGCCTTCAGCGTACCCTCCTCCACCAGCGGGGTCGGTGACCTCAGCGCCTGGCGCAGCGCCAGCGCCACGGCCGTGGTCTCGGCGTCGTCCAGCAGCAACGGCGGCATGTCCCGGCCCGCCCCGAGCGCGTAGCCACCCGCCGGCCCCGCCTCGGCCTCGATCACCAGGCCCAGCTCGCGCAACCGCGCGACATAGCGTCGTACGGTCGATTCGCCGACCTGCAACGCGGCAGCCAACTCGGCCGCCGTGCATCGCCGCCGGGACTCCAGCACCCGCAGCGTCTCCACCAGATTCTTCGTCACGTCCCCCATGGCCCCATGGTGGAGGAGGCCACTGACACTGCCGCCCCGCCCTGCGCCACCCCGCTCAGATCCGTCGCAACCGGACCGCTCGGGGCGTGGTGTAGAAGCCGGCCTCGACCAGTGCCTCGCGGACCAGGACCGGGGCGCCGGTCGTGCCCATCGCCCCGGCCCCGTTGATGCGCTCGATCGAGAGCGTGTCGACGTCGCCCCGCTGGACAGCGTCGGCCAGTCCGGTCGCGGACTCCCGCAACCTGTTGCGATCGTCGGTGAAGGCCACCAGGGCCCGGCCGCCGCGCTCCAGGTACAGCACCGGTCGGCCCCCGGCGAGCGTGACCACCGCGCCGGACCGGCGGGCGGGCCGTACGCTGCCCCCACTGGCCTCCGTACCCTCGCCCGCCGCGCCCTCCGCGGGCGCCTCGGCTGGTCCGACACCGACGCCGACGCCGACGGGGGCGGGCCAGGCCAGCGCCGCCCCGTACGGGTTGGCGGGGTCGGTCGCCGCGAGCAGCACCGCTGCCGGCGCCTCGGCCTCACGCAACAGGTCGATGGTGCCGGGCTCGGCGAACTGTGCCGGCCCGAGGCCGGCAACGAAGTAGCCCCGCCGGCACATCCCGTTCTCCTCCAGCGCGGCCAGCACCCGGTACTGGGCGGAGAACCCGCCGGCCAGGTCCTCGGCGTCCACCCCGCCCCGGGTGACGATGCCATGCCGGTCGAGCAGCAGCTGGGCACGCTCGGTGGCCGCCACGGTGGCGTCCAGGAGCCGGGGACGCAGCGCCGACCAGCGGCCCGGGAGCCCGCCGACCGTTGTGACGGGGACCATCGGGCGCAGTCGCATCCGCCGACCGGGGCGGGACCGGACCGGGGCCGCCGGTGCCCGATGGGTGGGCGAACCCTGGCGCAGCAGGGCCCGCACCGAGGCGTACGTGTCGGAGGTGACCAGCCCCTGCCAGGCCAGCGTGGTGAGCGCCTCCGTCACCGTGGCCATCGTGACCGGGGATGCCGGCCCCGGATCCGCGTCCGTGCCCTCGACACGGTCGGTGAGTGCCGCGAGCACCTCCGCGGCGGTGTAAGCGCCGCCGCGGGCGCTGAGCAGCGCGTACGTCCGTACGGCCAGCGGGTCCGACAGTGTCGCGGCCCGGTCGGCCAGGTCGTCGGGGCTCGGCAGGGTGAGGTCCTGGGCCTCGGCCAGGTGCAGGGTCAACCAGCCGTCCCCGGCGGCCAGGGTGCCCGCGCCGGCCCAGACGATCTCGCCGCGGGCGACCAGACCGTCGAGCAGGGCCGGCGTCCGGTCCTCCAGCCGGGCCGGCAGCACCAGGGTCTCCCAGGCCGAGGCAGGCAGCCGGACCCCGGCGAGCTGGTCCACCACGGTCAGCAGCCCGTCCTCACCGCTGAGCCGGTGGCCATCGCCGACGTGTTGCCAGGCCTGCAGGAACGCCGCGTAGCGCTCCGGTCCGACCGGGCGGATCCGGGCCCGCAACTCGTCCAGGGAACGGCGCCGGATCGTCCGCAGCACCCTGGCATCGACGTACTGTCCGTCGTCGCCCAGGTCGGAGCGGAAGGAACCGGCCACCACCCGCCCGTCGGCCACCAACTGGTCGAGGACCTTCTGCACCACCGCGACCCCCAGGCCCAGCGCCGTGCCGACATGGTCGGCGAGGAACGGACCGTGGGTCCGGGCGAAGCGGGCGACCACGTCGCCGAGCGGGTCCGGGACCGGCTCCAGCAACGCCACGGGGATGCCGTCGGGCAGGGACACGGCGAGCCCGTCGCGCAACCGCGGGGCATCCTCGACCGCCGCGACCCGGGTCGTGCCGGCGATCTCCACCTCGATCACGCGCCCGGTGGCGAGCAGTTCTGCGACCTGGTCGTCGACCAGCTCGGTGTCGGTCCCCGTGGCGGTCGGGTGAGGCAGGAGGCGTCCGGCCAGCTCCTCGCGGCGCAGCGGCCCGAGCAGCCGGACCAGGTCCGCGATCCCCTCGACCCCGCGGAACCGCCGGTCCGGTGCGGTGTGCTGCAACTCTGCCTCGACCCGGTCGATCACCGCCGGGTCGAGCAGGTCGGCCAGGTCGGTGCGACCCAGCAGCTCCGACAACAGCTTCTGGTCCAGCCCGAGGGCCGCGGCCCGGCGCTCGGCCAGCGGCACGTCCCCGTCGTACATGAACTGGCCGACGTAGCCCAGCAGCAGCGCTGAGGCGAACGGCGACGGCTTGGCCGCCTCGACCGACTCCAGGGTCACCTCGCCTCGCTCGATCCGCTCGTGCAGGGCCCGCAGGGCGTCCAGGTCGTACGCATCCTGCAGCACCTCGCGCAGGGCCTCCAGCACGATCGGGAAGGACGGGTAGCGGTTCGCGACCTGCAGCAGCTGGGCCGAACGGTGCCGCTGCTGCCACAACGGCGAGCGCCGCCCCGGATCGCGGTGCGGCAGCAGCAGGGCCCGCGCCGCGCACTCGCGGAACCGGGACGCGAACAGCGCCGAGTGCTGCGCCTCCGCGGTCACCCGACGCTCCAGCTCGTCGGGGTCGAAGCGGAACAGCGAGTCGTCGGGCGGGACGGCATCGGAGGCCGCCAGGTGCAACACCATGCCGTCGTCGGCAGCCATCACCTGCGGGTCGACCTCGTAGCGTTCCCGGATCCGCTGCGCCACCGCCAGGCCCCACGGCGCATTCACCCGCTTGCCGTAGGGACTGTGGCAGACCACCCGCCAGTCGCCGAGCTCGTCGCGGAACCGCTCGACCACCAGCCGGTCATCGGCAGGGACCACCTCGGTGGCGCGGCGCTGGTCGCGCAGGTAGGACAGCAGGTTGTCCGCGGCCCAGGCGTCCAGCCCGGCCGCGCGCAGTTCGCCGGTGACGGCCGGCTCGCCCTGCGCCGCGATCCGGCCCTCCAGCTCCCGGACGTACGCCCCCATCGCCGCACCAAGGGAGGCCGGACGCCCGTCGTCGTCGCCGTGCCAGAACGGCAGCCGCCCAGGCACGCCGGGGGTTGGCACGACCGAGACCCGGTCCGCCGTGATCTCCTCGATCCGCCAACTGCTGGCGCCCAAGGCGATGATGTCGCCCACCCTGGACTCGTACACCATCTCCTCGTCCAGTTCCCCGACCCGGCGGGGGCCGCGGGACTCATCGCCGGCGAGCAGGAACACCGGATACAGGCCCCGATCGGGGATGGTGCCGCCGTTGGTGACGGCGAGCCGCTGGGAGCCGGGCCGGCCGGTGAGGGTACCGCGCTCCCGGTCCCAGACCACCCGCGGCCGCAGCTCGGCGAACTCCTCGGAGGGGTAGCGGCCGGCGAGCAGGTCCAGGGTCGCCTCGTACGCGCTGCGGGGCAGGTCGGTGAACGGCGCCGCCCGGCGTACGCTCCCCCACCACGCCTCGACGTCGATCGGGTCGAGGGCGCAGGCGGCGACGGTCTGCTGGGCCAGGATGTCGAGGGGGTTGGTGACCACGCGGAGCGGCTCGATCCGGCCGGCGACCATCCGCTCGGCGACCACCGCCGCATGGACCAGGTCGGCCTGGTGGGTGGGGAAGATCATGCCGTGGGAGACCTCGCCCACCCGATGCCCGGCGCGGCCGACCCGCTGCAGGGCCGAGGCGACCGAGAACGGGGCCGCGACCTGGACCACCAGGTCGATCGCGCCCATGTCGATGCCCAGCTCCAGCGAACTGGTCGCGACGACGCAGCGCAGCCGGCCCTCCTTCAGGTCCGCCTCGATCCGGGCCCGTTGTTCCTTGGCGACCGAGCCGTGGTGGGAGCGGGCCAGCAGTGGCGGGTCCTCGTCGTCGCCGAGTTCACCGCGGTCCCGCAGCCGGTCGGCGTACAACTCGTTGATCCGGGTGGTGACCTTCTCGGCGGTCCGCCGGGAGTTGGTGAAGACCAGCGTCGAGTCGTGCTCGTCGACCAGGTCGACCAGCCGCTCCTCGAGGTGCGGCCACAGGGAGTGCACCCGGGCCGGGTCGTCGGTGGCGCCACCCTCGCGGGAAAGGTCGGCCAGGTCGGGCACCGGGACCGTGACGGTCAGGTCCCAGACCTTGTCGGAGGCGGGTCGGACGATCTGGACCGGTTGCCGGCCACCGAGGAAGCGGGCGACCTCCGCGGCCGGCTCGACGGTGGCTGACAGGCCGATGCGTTGGGCCGGGGCCGGGAGCAGGTCATCGAGGCGCTCCAGCGACACGGCCAGGTGGGCGCCGCGCTTGGTGCCGGCGACGGCGTGCACCTCGTCGAGGATGACCGTGTCGACGCCGGTCAGGGTCTTCCGCGCCGCGGAGGTCAGCATCAGGTAGAGCGATTCGGGCGTGGTGATCAGGATGTCGGGCGGGTCGCTGGCCAGCCGGCGCCGCTGCGTGGCGGGCGTGTCCCCGGACCGTACGCCGACCCGGACCGGGCGGACCCGTTCGCCGCGGGCGCCAGCCACGGTGCTGATGCCGGCCAACGGCTGCTGGAGGTTGCGCTCGATGTCGACGCCGAGGGCCTTGAGCGGGGAGATGTAGAGCACCCGGGTCCGGGGGCCGTCCTCGTCCCCGCTCGCCGCCGGACCGTCAGGTCGTACGACCAGCCGGTCGATCGCCCACAGGAACGCGGCCAGGGTCTTGCCCGACCCCGTGGGCGCGATTACCAGCGCGTGGTGGCCGGAGCCGATCGCCGCCCAGGCCCCCTGCTGGGCCGGGGTCGGCGGGCCGAAGGTGTCCTCGAACCACTCCCGGGTGGCCGGGGAGAACCGGTCGAGGGCGGACAAGGCTAGTCCGGGACGTTGGCGCCGGCGCCGAGGTCGCGCAGGGCCGCCTTCAGGGCGACCTGGGCCAGGTCCATGTCCTCATCGGAGATCTCGGTAGGGGCCAGCAGGTAGCCGCGCATGTCATCCGCACCGAAGACGTGGATGTGCAGGTGCGGCACCTCGAACCCGGCGATCAGCATGCCGGCCCGCGCGGCCCCGGTCACCTTCACCATGGCGCGGCCGACCAGGTGGGTGACCTCGTTGAGGTGCGCCCACAGCTCAGGACTCGCGTCGGTCCACAGGTCGACCTCCTCGACCGGGACCACCAGGGTGTGTCCCCACCCGACGGGACCGGCTGACAGGAAGGCCACGACCGTCTCGTCCCTGTAGACGAACCGACCGGGCAAATCGCCGCTGATGATGCGAGAGAAAACAGTAGCCATGCCACGAGCCTACGAGCGGGGCCGAACGACCCGCCAGCACACCCCTGCTCTCGTAGTCTGGGGCGAACCGCACACCGATCCGTGGAGGAAGAACATGACCAACCCGCGCCACGAGGCGATCATGCCCGCCGAGCTGCCGGCCGCCCCGGCGGTCAACAACACCTACTCGTACGGGGTCCGCGCCGGCGACACCCTGCACATCGCGGGCATGGTGGCGTTCGGTCCCGACGGGACGATCGTCGGCGAGGGCGACATCGCCGCCCAGGTCGACCAGGCCCTGCGCAATATGGAGGCCGTCGTCACCGCCGCAGGCGGCAGCATGGCGGACGTGGTGGGTACCACCACGTACCTGGTCAACGTGGCCGATGCCCCGGTGGTCAGCGCTGCCCGCGCCACGTGGTTCACCTGGCCGGTCAAGCCGACCCACACCGTGGTCGGGGTCGCTGCGCTCGGCCGCCCGCAGTTCCTCGTCGAGATCGAGGGCACGGCCTACCTGGGCTGAGCCGGGGCGGGCCCGTACGAGGGTCATCGCAGGTCCACCCGCCGGGTTCGCGTCAGGCGAAGGCCTCGTGGCCCGCGATGTCACCGGCATCGCCGGAGAACGCCGCAAGCATCCGCCGGTACTCCAGCGCCTCGTCGTGTCGGCTCTGCCGCTCCAACGTACGGATCAGCAGGAGCAGCGCGTAGTCCTCGGTCGGGTTCTGCTCGAGGATCGCGCGGCAGTCCGACTCGGCCTTGGTCAGGGCAGCAGAGTGGTAGTAGGCGCGGGCGCGGTACTCGAGGACGTTGGTGTCGTGACCGATCTCCTCGAGGACCTGGCTGAAGTGCTTGGCAGCACCCCGGTAGTTGCGTCGCTCGAAGGCCGCCTTTCCGAGCCTGTACTGCAGGTGCATGTCCATGGATGACCAACACGGGCGGTCCCGGGAATATTCCTGACCGCGGCGTCAGCGGGCCTCCGCGGCCGCGTTCCGCTGGACGATGACCTCCCGGGGCGGATCCCCTCAACGGCCCTACCCTGTCCACCATGTCAAAGTCGAGCAGCGCCGAGACCCAACGGTTGTGGCCCGTGTACCTGGGTGGGTTCCTGGGCCCGTTCGGTGGCGCGGTGACCAACACGATGCTGCCCGAACTGGCCGAGGGCCTGGACACCACCCTGCAGGTCGCCTCCGGCGCGGTGAGCTGGTACATGCTCCCGTTCTGCCTGGCGCTGCTGGTCTCCGGCTCCCTGGCGCAGCGCTGGGGGCGGGGCCGTACGATCCGCGGCGGTTTCGCCATCTACCTGGTCGCCTCGCTGGTCTGTATCTTCGCCGACCTCCTCCCGGACGCGGCGGTGGTGCCGGTGTTCATGTTCGGGCGGGCGCTGCAGGGCCTCGGCAACGCGTTCACCACGCCGGTGCTGGTGTCGCTGCTCAGCGAGTTCGCGCCGAAGGAGCGGCTCGGCGCCGCCCTGGGGATCTTCGCGTCGATGCAGGCCGCCGGTCAGGCGTTCAGCCCGCTGGTCGGCGGCATCGCGGCGGACCTCGACTACCGGCTCGCCTTCGTGGTCACCGGTCTGGCGGCCCTGGTGCTCGCCGTGCTCACCCCCACCGGGAAGGCCGGCTCGGCGACCGGACCGACGAATTGGCGCGCGCTGGCGAACCCACGGCTGGTCCAGTCCTCCCTGGTCGCCTTCGCCGCCCAGACCTCCGCGGCCGGCGTCACGGTGCTCGCCGCCCTGATCGCCACCGACCGCTTCGGGCTGTCCCCGACGTTGCGGGGGCTGGTCGTCGCCTTCTACGGGGTGGCGGGGCTGCTGAGTGGACGGCTGGCCGGCCGGCTGGCGGACCGTTTCGGCATCCGTACGGTCGGGATCGTGTCCCTGCTGGTGCTCGGCATCTCGATGGCCCTGGTCGGCGTCGCCCCGTGGCTGGTGCTGCTCCTGCTGCTGGTCGGGCTGATCGGCGCGACCGGCACCGCGAGCCGGATCCTGTCCAACACCCTGGCCCTGCGCAGCACCCCGGAGAACACCGGCGGGGCCACCTCGATCACGATGGCGGTGCAGTTCGTGGGGACCGCGATCGTGCCCGTGTTCCTGCCGCTGTACGCGATCTCACCCGGGCTCGCCACCTTTGCTGCCGGCGGCATCACCGTGCTCGGGGCGTTGGTCGCCGCGGTGAAGGTGCCCTCGGCGCGCCCTGCCGCAGGTGAGTCCTAGGGTCGTGCGCGTCCCTCATGGGGCCCAAACACCGCGAAACCTGAGAAAAGTCGCCTCAATGGGCCCGAATATGGCGTTTTCGCGCGGTTCCCCTTTGCAAGCACCCCTTGCGGTCACTAGCATCCAGCGTTGTCAGGACATGTACGTTGTGTCATTGCGCAGCGTCTCACCGCGAGGGACCGACCCCATGGTCCATCGCACCCGTATGAGCACAGACCTGAAGGAGACACATGAACCGCACCGAACTTGTGGCCGCCGTTGCCGAGCGAGCCGGACTGTCCAAGGAGGACGCGAACCGCGCCCTCACCGCCCTCAATGACTCCCTGATGGAGTCCGCCGGCAAGGGCGAGAAGGTCCAGATCCCCGGCCTGCTGACCCTCGAGGTCGTCGAGCGTGCCGCCCGCAGTGGCCGCAACCCCCGCACCGGCGAGACCATGGAGATCGCGGCCAAGAAGGCCGTACGGCTGACCCCGGGTGCCGCGCTCAAGCGCGCCGCCAACGGCGAGGCCTGATCTCCCGGGGCGTACGTACGCCCCGACGGCCCTGACCCGAACCGGACATCGGGTCAGGGCGCAGTAACGACCCACAGAGTAACGACCCACAGTCCGGGCCGATTCACCCGGAACCACTTACGTACGCACCGGCACGAGCGTACGATCCGTGGACGAGAGGCCGGTTCGGTCGATTCTCTCTCGACACTCTTCCATCCTCGTCCCCCGGGCGATGCAGAGTCGCGCGTCTCGGGTGACCCAAGGAGTCGCCATGTCTCCCACCCATGAGGCGGGTCAGAAGCTGAAGACCGATCCTGCATTGCCCCCGGTGGCGGTGGTGGAGCCCCCCGGTGTCCCGGTCGGGCAGAAGGTCGTCTTCCTCGTCATCGCCCTGATCGGCGCGGTCGCCTGGTTCCTCATCGCCACCCTCCGCGGCGAGAACGTCAGCGCCGTCTGGTTCGTCCTGGCCGCCGTGTGCACCTACTTCGTCGCCCTACGGTTCTACGCCCGGTTGATCGAGCACAAGATCCACCGGCCCGACGACACCCGGGCCACCCCGGCCGAGGAGTTCGCCAACGGGCGCGACTTCGAGCCGACCAACCGTACGGTGCTGTTCGGCCACCACTTCGCCGCGATCGCCGGCGCCGGCCCGCTGGTCGGACCGGTCCTGGCCGCGCAAATGGGCTACCTGCCCGGGACGATCTGGATCATCGTCGGCGTGGTGCTGGCCGGCGCGGTCCAGGACTACATGGTGCTGCACCTGTCGATCCGGCGACGCGGTCGCTCCCTGGGCCAGATGGCCAAGGACGAGCTCGGCACCGTCGGCGGCTGGTTCGCCCTGATCGGTGTGTTCACGATCATGATCATCCTGGTCGCCGTGCTGGCCATCGTCATCATCGGTGCCCTGGCCTCCTCGCCCTGGGGCGTGTTCTCGATCGCGATGACCATTCCGATCGCGTTCCTGATGGGCCTCTACATGCGCTATCTCCGGCCTGGCAAGGTCGGCGAGGCATCGGTGATCGGCGTCATCCTGCTGGTGCTGGCCATCGCCGGCGGCTCGCTCGTCAGCGACCACCCGGTGCTCGCCGAAGTCTTCACCCTGACGCCGGTCCAACTGGCCTTCGCCATCGCGATCTACGGCTTCCTGGCGGCGATCCTGCCGGTGTGGCTGCTGCTCGCGCCGCGCGACTACCTGTCGACGTTCATGAAGGTCGGCACCATCGTCCTGCTGGCGGTCGCGATCCTGATCGTCCGCCCGGTGATGTCGATGCCTGCGGTCACGCACTTTGCGCTCGACGGTACGGGCCCGGCATTCGCCGGGAACCTGTTTCCCTTCCTGTTCATCACCATCGCCTGCGGTGCGCTGTCGGGCTTCCACTCGCTGATCGCCTCGGGTACCACCCCGAAGATGATCCAGAAGGAGTCGCAGGCCCGCCTGATCGGCTACGGCGGCATGCTGACCGAGTCGTTCGTCGCCATGTCGGCGCTGATCACCGCCGCGGTCATCGACCAGCACCTCTACTTCGGTATGAACGCTCCGCTCGCCCTGACCGGCGGGACCCCCGAGACGGCCGCCGCGTACACCAACGGGCTGGGCTTGGTGAACGGTGCCGGCGTGCCCCTCCCAGACGTCACTCCCGAGCAATTCTCCCAGGCTGCGACCGACGTCGGCGAACAGTCGATCATTTCCCGGACCGGTGGCGCGCCGACGCTGGCGTTCGGGATGGCTGAGATCCTTAACCAGATCCCGCTCATCGGTGCCGCCAAGGCGTTCTGGTACCACTTCGCCGTCATGTTCGAGGCGCTGTTCATCCTCACCACCGTCGACGCCGGCACTCGAGTGGCCCGCTTCATGCTGTCCGACTCATTGGCCAACATCCCCGGCTGGGACCGGTTCCGCGACCCGTCGTGGCGTCCCGGCGCCTGGCTGTGCACGGCGATCGTCGTGACTCTGTGGGGCTCGATCGTGGTGATGGGGGTCACCGATCCGCTCGGTGGCATCAACATGCTGTTCCCGCTCTTCGGCATCGCCAACCAGCTGCTCGCCGCGATCGCGTTGACCGTGGTGTTCGTCGTGGTGATGAAGAAGGGGCTGTTCAAGTGGGCCTGGATCCCGGGCCTTCCGCTGGTCTGGGACCTGTTCATCACGATGTGGGCCTCGTACGAGAAGATCTTCTCCGCCAACCCGAAGATCGGCTACTGGGCCCTCAACGCCGCAGCGCGCGAAGCGAAGGCGTCGGGTGCCCAGGCCTTCCAGGGCGCCAGGACACCCGAGCAGATCGACATGGTCATCCGCAACACGATGGTGCAGGGCACACTCTCGATCCTGTACGCGGCACTGGTGGCTGTGGTGTTCCTGATCGGCGTGGGTATCGCGATCCGGGCGGTCCAGAGGGGCGGTCTGCCGACCTCCGAGGCGGAGGGGGTGCCGTCGAGGATCTTCGCGCCGGCCTCCTTCGTCCCGACCAGACTGGAGAAGGAGGTCCTCGCCGAATGGCAGGCCGCCGGTCTCGACCCCTCGGGGGACAACCGGGTCCCCGGAGTGAGCCACCGGAGCAGGCAGGAGACCGTCCAGGAGGAGAAGGAACTGTGACCACCGATCCGTCCCGTACGACCACCTCGGCGCGCTTCGCGATCTCGGTCGAGGATGCCCGCGGTGACGGCTCGGCCCCGATCCCGGGGTCGGAGGAGGGCGACATCGTGCAGCGGCTCTGGCGTGGCACTGTGGCGGTCGTCCGTGGCTTCTCCGGTCTGGACAAGTACGACCGGTACGTCCGCCACCAGCTGAGCACCCATCCGGATGAGCCCATGCTGGACGAGGCCGAGTTCTGGCGCTGTACGTGGGACGCGGAGGGCCGGAACCCCCAGGCGCGCTGCTGCTGAGGAGGCGCTGCCGCACCCCGGGCACTGCCGCGGACGCTGACCCGAGCCGCTGACCTTGCGCGGTACCTGGCGACGGGTGGCATCCGCGGCTGTTTCGCGGCCGGACGGAGGCGGCTCAGAGTCCGCGAAGGACCCGCGCCGGATTGCCGACGGCGATCACGTTGGCCGGCAGGTCCTTGGTGACCACCGCGCCGGCGCCGACCACGGTGTTGTCACCGATGGTCACCCCGGGGCAGACGATCACTCCGCCGCCGAGCCAAACGTTGTCGCCGATCGTGATGGGTTCACCGGACTCCCAGCCGGCCTTGCGGAGCGCCGGGTCGAGCGGGTGGGTCGCGGCCAGCAGCTGCACGTTCGTCGCGATCTGGCAGTGGCTGCCGATCCGGATCGGCGCCACGTCCAGCGCGGTGAGCCCGAAGTTGACGAACGTCCCGTCCCCGATGTGCAGGTTGTCACCGTAGTCGACGAACAGCGGCGCGCGCACCTCGACGTCCTCGCCACAGGTCCCCAGCAACTCGCGCAACAACGCCGTACGCGACGGGCCGTCCGCCGCGGGAGTGGCGTTGAACCGCTCCACCACAGCCATCGCCCGGGAGTTGGCGGCCGCGATGCGTTCGCTGGCACCGGCGAGGTACAGGTCGCCGGCCATCATGCGGTCCCAGTGGTCGCGCTCGTCATCGGCGTCGGGCCGTACGAAGGCATCCGGGGAGATCGGATCGCCGAGGCGTCGCTCACTCATGGTCCGCAGCCTACCGATGCTGGGAACTACCAAGAACGACGATCCCGGCTCGAACGGTACGGCCCTGCCCCTCTGGGTAGTACGAGACTGACACAACTCGACCAGATTCCTCCTACCCAACGAGCGGGATCCACGGCGCCGGTCACCAGCGCACCGCATCCGAGCAGCGCGGACACCGACGGAACTCCCCCGTCCACCCCTTTCGGTGCAAGATCCTGGCGACCTGGGCCGCCACCTCGCACGGTTGGCTGACGACCTGCTTCCAGCCGTAGCGGAGAGTCTCGAAGCCCAACTCTGCCGAGGCATTGTCCCGGTCCATGTCCCGGAACTGCTGTCCCCCGGCGTGGTAGCGCAGGCCATCGAGCTCAACCAGCGTGCGATACGCCCGATAGCCCACGTCGTGGAACGCGCCCCGGCGGATCGCCGCTTGCCGCTCCCCCTCGGGCAGACCGTGCGGCTGCTCGCAGTCGCGCCGATAGCGGTACTCCAGCGCGCTGCCGATGCCGTTCGCGTCATCGACCAACTCGGTCAGCAGGGGCCGACGAGGGATGCGTCGGCGTTCACCCAGCAGGTAGAGCAGTTCACCGGCAACCGTGGCACCCCTGGACAAGGCCCTGCAGACCAGGGAGACGACATCGTCGTCATCGCCCAGCCGCGGCAACAGGTCGATCACGGTGTCCGCGAGCGTGGTCAGGCGTACGGTGCCACCGATCCGCCGCTTGTCATCGACGAGGAAGGCGCGCTCGCAGCGCCCGACCTTGTCAACCCGCGGACGCCACAGACCCGTCGCCCGCGGTGGATGGGTGCCGGGTACCCGGACCAGCACCGTCGTCGGCTCCTGGTCATTCAGCCGGAATGCGTACGCGGCGGCGTCTCCCCCGACAGCCGCGGACGGACCGTACGCAAGCGTCGCCGCGACGGCAAAGTGACCCCAGGTGAGCGGGTCCGGGGCCAAGCGATAGATCCCCTTGCCCAGGGCCATCCATGCACCGGACGTGACGCGACTCCAGAGCATCCGATCGGTGAAGCCGTCGCGCAGCAAGGCCTCGCGGCCGACCATCAGGTTCGTCCATTGGGCTTCACGGAGCAGCTCGCGACTGGGTTGCCTGCGTACGTACATGCAGGAACTGTGGTGCGCACGGCCCTGTCGTCGGCCGTTGCACAGCGGCGCTGTGGACGGGCATCCGGATCGGTCGCCGTCCTGTGGAGAACGACACCTCGAAGAACGCCTGAGCCGGGCATTCGTGGCGCCGCCCGGGGCCTGGGGCTCCGAGTCACGCCAGCCCCAGCCACGCACGCCAGCCCCAGCCACAGACGTCAGACCCAGTGGGTAGAAGGAAACCGACACAACTCGACCAGATTCCTTCTACCTACCCACGGGGAACCACCCCGCCATCGAGCCCGGCCCGTCTGGGTAGCACGAAACCGACACAACTCGACCAGATTCCTTCTACCTAGCGGTGTCGGGGCCGCGGGGCCAGCGGTGGCGGGGCCGCGGAGCCACGAGTCACCGCGCCACGAGTCACGGGGCCACGAGTCACGGCTCGACGCGGCTCGACGCGGCTCACAGGCTGTCGCCGAAGTCCTCCCGGAACTTCGCCACCAGCTTGTCCTGCCAGTCCCCCAGCGGCGCGAGCCGCCCGTAGAAGAACCGCAGGATCTCCGGCTCCTCGACGAACTCCAGGCCACCGACCAACTCGCGGTTGTCGTACAGCCAGCACACCCGGTCAATGGCGTACTTGACCTGCGACAGCGTGAACACCCGGCGCGGCATGGCCAGTCGGACCAGCTCCATGTCGGCGAGCTTCTCCGAGCCGTCCGGTTCGCGCTCCTCGGACAGGGTGCCCCGCTCCATGCCGCGGATGCCGGAGGTCAGGTAGATCGCGGCGGCGAGCGAGCCGGACGGGTACTGGGTCTGCGGCAGGTGGTCGACGAACTTGGTGGCGTCGATGTGGACCCCCAGGCCGCCCGGAGGCAGGATCACCGGGACGCCGCGCCGGTCGAGCTCGCGGGCCATGTAGTCGATGAAGGCCGGGCCCTGGCTGATCACCTCGAGGTCCATGGTCTCGTCCAGACCGACGACCAGCGCCTCCATCTCCCGCACCGACATGCCGCCGTAGGTCAGGAACCCCTCGTACAGCGGGACGAAGCCACGCATCGCCTGGTACATCTCGGTGTTGGTGATGATGCCGCCGCCGCGCCCGAAACCCAGCTTGCGGCCGGAGAAGTAGATGACGTCGAACAGGTCGGCGATCTCCCGGGTCAGCTCGCGGATCGTACGGTCGCCGTACGCGGCCTCACGGGTGTGGATGAACCACAGGTTGTCCTGCAGCAGCGAGGCGTCGAGCACCAGCGTCAGGCCATAGCGGTCGCAGACCTCGCGGACGGCCTTCATGTTCGCCAGCGAGATCGGCTGGCCGCCGATCAGGTTGGTGCCGGCCTCCATCCGTACGAACGGGATCTTGTCGACCCCGACCTCCTCGACCAGGGCGACCAGCTTGTCGGTGTCCAGGTCACCCTTGAACGGGTCCTCGGAAACCGGCAGCAGGCCCTTGTCGGCGATCAGTTCGGAGACCCGGCCGCCGCGCTTGGTGATGTGGGTCTTGGTGGTGGTGAAGTGGTAGTTCATCGGGACCACGTCACCGTCCTTGACGTACGTCTCGGCCAGGATGTTCTCGCAGGCGCGGCCTTGGTGCGCGGGGAGGAAGTACTGGGTGCCGAAGATCTCGGTCAGCTTGTTCGCCAGCCGGGTGTAGGTGGCCGAACCGGCGTACGCGTCGTCGGCCTGCAGCATCGCGGACTGCATCCGGTCGCTCATTGCGTTGACGCCGGAGTCGGTCAGCATGTCCAGGAACACGTCGGCGTTCTGCAGCAGGAAGGTGTTGTTGCCGGCCTCGGTGATCGCGCGCTGCCGCTCCTCGATCGGCAGGAGGGTGAGCTTCTGGACGATGCGCACCTTGTGCATCTCGAGCGGGAGCTGTTCGCCGCTGTGGAACCGGACCTGAGCCATGGCCATCCTTCGTCGAGGGGCGACTGGCCCCGGTCGTGCGGCGGTGCCCGGCTCGTCGACCGGACGGCACCGTCCTTACGGTCGGTGATTCTAGCCAGCACCGGCGGCGGGACCCGTGCCGTCTCTCCTGGTTGTCCCAGGCGTTTGCCGCACTCGGCGGCTCCCTGCAGCAGGGTACGACGGTCGGTAGTATTGTGGGCCGCATGCAGAGTCGCAAGGACGTCACGAAGCTGCCCGACCTCGGTTCCACCCGTGGACGTGTGACGCCGGACCGGACCCGGCGACCCGTCTACGTTGACCTGTTGCCCCCGTGCAATGCCGGCTGCCCGGCCGGCGAGAACATCCAGAACTGGCTGTACCTGATCAAACGTGGCCGCGCCCAGGACGCCTGGCGCCAACTGACCGACGACAACCCGTTCCCGGCGATCCATGGCCGCGTCTGCTACCACCCGTGCGAGTCCGTCTGCAACCGCACCGAGCTCGACCAGCCCGTCTCCATCCACGCCGTCGAGCGCTACCTGGGCGACCTGGCGATCGAGCATGGCTGGGCGTACCAGAAGCCGTCCCACCGCAGCGGCAAGAAGGTCCTGGTGATCGGCGCCGGTCCGTCGGGGCTGTCCGCCGCCTACCACCTGGCCCGTCTCGGCCACGAGGTGGAGATCCGGGACGCCTCCGACCTGCCCGGTGGGATGATGCGCTGGGGTATCCCGGAGTACCGGATGCCCCGCGACGTGCTGGATGCCGAGATCGCCCGGCTGGTCGACCTGGGCGTGACGATCACCTGCAACCACCCGGTCCACGACCTCGCCGCCGAAATGGAGCAGGGCGGGTTCGACGCCTGCTTCATCGCGATCGGCGCCCACCTGTCCAAGAAGGTCGACATCCCGGCCCAGGACGCGTCGAAGATGGTCGACGCGGTCGAGTTCCTGCGGGACGTTGCCGGTGGGGAGCGCCCGATGATCGGCCGCAAGGTCGCGGTGTACGGCGGCGGCAACACGGCGATGGACGCGGCCCGGACGGCCCGCCGCCTCGGCGCGGACGAGGCGACGATCATCTACCGCCGGACCCGCGAGCAGATGCCGGCCCACGCGGACGAGGCCGACGCGGCCGAGCGGGAGGGCGTACGGATCAATTGGCTGCAGACCATCACCGAGGTCGGTGAGGACCTGACGGTGGAGATCATGGAGTTGGACGAGGACGGCGTCCCGCACGGCACCGGACGGTTCGAGCGGTTGGACGCGGACACGGTGATCATGGCGGTCGGGCAGAAGCCGGACACCGGCTTCCTGCACGACATCGAGGGCCTGCGGTTCGTCGACGACACCCTGCAGGTGGATCCGCAGACGCTGATGTCCGATGTCCCGGGCATCTTCGCCGGCGGTGATGCGGTCCCTTCGGAGCGTACGGTCACCGTCGGCACCGGTCACGGCAAGCAGGCCGCCCGGACGATCGACAAGTACCTGATGTCCGGCCAGCTCGCGGCGAAGGTCCGGCACCCGCTGGCCACGTTCGACCTGCTCAACCCGTGGTACTTCCGGGACAGCGACTCCCGGCGCACCCAGCCCGAGCTGGACCCCGAGACCCGGCTGTCCGACTTCGGCGAGATCGTCGGCGGTCTCTCCGATGACCAGGCGCTGTTCGAGGCGCAGCGCTGCCTGTCCTGCGGCAACTGCTTCGAGTGTGACGGCTGCCTGGGCTCCTGCCCCGAGGGGGCGGTGATCAAGCTCGGGCGGGACCACCGCTACCGCTTCGACTACGACAAGTGCACCGGCTGCGGCACGTGCGCCGAGCAGTGCCCGGTCAGTGCGATCGTGATGGTGCCCGAGGGCGTGGCGCTGGCCCCCGACCTGGCCGACGCCGCCCAGTCCCACGAGACCTCGACCCGGAAGGGGCTCTGACCCGTGCGAGCAATCATCGACGGCACCGAAGCGGCCGCCTCGGTCGCCTACCGACTGAACGAGCTCTGTTCGATCTACCCGATCACCCCGTCCTCGACCATGGCGGAACTGTGCGACGAGTGGTCGGCCCAGGGCCGCAAGAACGTCTGGGACACCGTCCCGACGGTGGTGGAGATGCAGTCTGAGGGCGGGGCTGCCGGTGCGATGCACGGCGCCCTGCAGGGCGGGGCGATGAGCACCACCTTCACCGCCTCCCAGGGCCTGTTGCTGATGATCCCGAACATGTACAAGATCGCCGGTGAGCTCACCTCGACGGTCTTCCACGTCGCCGCCCGCGCGCTCGCCGCCCAGGGCCTGTCGATCTTCGGCGACCACCAGGACGTGATGGCCGTACGGCAGACCGGCTTCGCCCTGCTGTCCTCGGATTCCCCGCAGGAGTCGCACGACATGGCCGCGATCGCGGAGATGTCGACGTTGCAGTCCCGGGTGCCGTTCCTGCACTTCTTCGACGGGTTCCGCACTTCCCACGAGCTGAACACCGTCGAGCTGCTGACCGATGAGGACCTGCGCTCGCTGGTGCCCAAGGAGCTGGTCCGCCGGCACCGGGCCCGCGCCCTCGACCCGGAGAACCCGTTCATCCGCGGCACCGCGCAGAACCCTGACGTCTACTTCCAGGGCCGCGAGTCGGTGAACTCCTTCTACCGGGACACGCCCAACATCGTCCGGCAGGCGATGGACGCCTTCGCCGAGCTGACCGGCCGGCAGTACGGGCTGGTCGAGTACCACGGCGCCCCGGACGCGGAAGCGGTGCTGGTGCTGATGGGCTCGGCGGTGCACACCGCCAGGGCCACCGTCGACCATCTCAACGCGCAGGGACGGCGGGTCGGCGTGCTCAACGTCCGCCTCTACCGCCCGTTCCCGACCGACGACCTGCTCGCCGCGCTGCCCGGCAGCGTCCGGCGGGTGGCGGTGCTGGACCGTACGAAGGAGCCCGGCTCGAACGGCGAGCCGCTGTTCCTCGACGTGGTCGGCGCGCTCGGCGAGGCGTACGCCGTGGGCCGCCGGGCCGACATGCCGCGGGTGATCGGTGGCCGCTACGGACTGGGGTCGAAGGACCTCACCCCGGCGATGCTGGTCGGGGTCTTCGACGAGCTTGCCAAGGACGAGCCCCGTCCCCGGATCACCGTCGGCATCGACGACGACGTCACCCACCTGTCGGTGGCGTACGACCCCGACCTGGACATCGAGGAGCGGTCGACCAGCCGGGCGGTGTTCTACGGCATCGGCTCCGACGGCACGGTCGGGGCGAACAAGAACACGATCAGGATCCTCGGGATGGACGAGCACCGGTTCGCCCAGGGCTACTTCGTGTACGACTCGAAGAAGTCCGGGTCGCGCACCACCTCCCACCTGCGGTTCGGCCCGACCCCCATCAACGCCCCGTACCTGGTCTCCCGGGCCGACTTCATCGGCGTGCACCACTGGTCGATCCTGGAGAACGTCGACGTCCTGCCGTACGCCCGCCGCGGCACCGTGCTGCTGCTGAACAGCCCCTACGGCCCCGAGGAGGTGTGGGATCGGCTGCCGCAGCCGATGCAGGAAACGATCCTGGACAAGCAGATCGACCTGTACGTGATCGACGCGACCGCGGTCGCGCGCAACGCCGGGATGGGCAGCCGCACGAACACCGTGCTGCAGGCCTGCTACTTCGCCATCTCCGGGGTGCTGCCGCGGGAGGAGGCGCTGAGCCGGATCAAGGACTCGATCACCATGACGTACTCCCGCAAGGGCGAGGACGTGGTCCGCAAGAACCATGCCGCAGTTGACTCGGCCGTCGCCCACCTGCACCAGGTGCACCCGCCGGGCCGGATCACCTCCGAGCACGGGCTGCGCAACCCGATCCCCGAGGACGCGCCCGGCTTCGTCAAGCGGGTCACCTCGGTGATGATGGCCGACCGGGGCGACACCCTGCCGGTCAGCGCGATGCCGGTCGACGGCACCTACCCCTCGGCCACCACGAGGTACGAGAAGCGCAACGTCTCCGAGTTGGTCGCCGAGTGGGACCCGGAGGCCTGCATCCAGTGCGGCAACTGCTCGATCGTCTGCCCGCACGGGGTGATCCGCTCGAAGTTCTATGCCCCCGAGTTGCTGGCGGATGCCCCCGAGGGCTTCCAGTCGGCGGAGTTGTCCGCCGCCGGCCTGCCGAACACCCGCTTCACCCTGCAGGTGTTCGCCGAGGACTGCACCGGCTGCGGGCTGTGCACCGAGGCCTGCCCGGTCTCCCCGCTGGGGCAGCCGCAGAAGAAGGCGATCAACATCACCCCGGTCGCTCCGCGGTTGGAGCAGGAGAAGGAGAACGTCGGGTTCTTCCAGCAGCTGCCGGTCAACAACCGCACCCGGGTCGACTTCGGGACGGTCCGCGGCACCCAGTTCCTGGAGCCGCTGTTCGAGTTCTCCGGGGCATGCGCCGGCTGTGGCGAGACGCCGTACGTGAAGCTGCTCACCCAGCTGTTCGGGGACCGGGCGACGGTCGCGAACGCCACCGGCTGCTCCTCGATCTACGGCGGCAACCTGCCGACCACCCCGTGGGCGAAGAACAAGGACGGCCGGGGCCCGGCCTGGTCGAACAGCCTGTTCGAGGACAACGCCGAGTTCGGGCTGGGGCTGCGGCTGGCCGCGGACGTGCACACCGACCAGGCCCGCAAGATGACCGGGGAACTGCGCGAGGTGGTCGGCGCCGAACTGGTCGACGCCCTGCTGGAGGCCCCGCAGTACAGCGAGTCCGACTTCGCGGCGCAGCGGGCCCGGGTCGCCGAGCTCAAGGACCGGCTGCAGGACCTGGACCGTCAGGACCTGACCGTCGACCGGAGAGAGAAGGTCGCGAACCTGTGGTCGGTGGTCGACCACCTGATCCGTCGCTCGGTCTGGATCGTCGGCGGTGACGGCTGGGCGTACGACATCGGCTCCGGCGGCCTGGACCACGTGCTGGCCTCGGGCCGGGACGTCAACATCCTGGTGCTCGACACCGAGGTCTACTCCAACACCGGCGGCCAGGCGTCGAAGGCCTCCCCGCTCGGGGCGGTCGCGAAGTTCGCCACCGCGGGCAAGACGACCCAGTCCAAGGACCTGGCGATGCAGGCGATCGCGTACGGCAACGTGTACGTCGCCCGGGTCGCGATGGGCGCCGATCCGCAGCAGACCCTGAAGGCCTTCCGGGAGGCCGAGGCCTACGACGGGCCCTCGCTCATCCTCGCCTACAGCCACTGCATCGCCCACGGCATCGACATGCGCAAGGGGCTGGACCAGCAGTACCTGGCGGTGAACACCGGCCACTGGCCGCTGCTGCGGTACAACCCGGTGATCCGGGACAACGGGGGGAACCCGTTCCTGCTCGACTCGCCCCGGCCGCGCTTCCGGCTGTCGGACTACCGCGACAAGGAACTGCGGTTCCGGATGCTGCAGAAGACGGACCCGGCCGAGGCCGAGAGGCTGCTCGGGCTGGGCCAGGAGGCGGTCGACCGCCGTTGGCAGGAGTACGAAGAACTCGCCACCCGCGGCGCCGCCCAGTTCGCCGGAGACGCACGGAAGGGAAACTGAATGAACCTCGCGACCACCTACATGGGACTCGAGCTGCGCAATCCGCTGGTCGCCGGCGCGGGCCCGCTGTCCCAGACCGTCAAGGGGATCAAGGCCCTCGCCGACGGCGGCGCCGCGGCCGTGGTGCTGTACTCGGTGTTCGAGGAACAGATCCGCCGGCAGAACGACATCGACGCCGCCCTGGAGCAGGCCCATGCCGAGTCGTTCGGCGAGGCACTGTCGTTCTTCCCGGAGCTGCCGGAGGTCGACGACGGCAACGTGCCGGCCACGTACCTGCACCTGGTCGAGAAGGGCGCGGCCGCCGTGGAGGTGCCGGTGATCGGCTCCATCAACGGCTCCACCCGGGGCGGCTGGACCCAGTACGCCCGCCAACTGGAGGATGCCGGCGCCGCCGCGATCGAGCTCAACATCTACCTGGTCGCCGGTGACATCAGCCTGACCGGCCGCCAGGTCGAGCAGCGGCACGTGGAGATCCTGCAGGCGGTCAAGCAGGCGGTCTCGGTGCCGGTGGCGGTGAAGCTGTCGCCGTACTTCAGCTCGGTCGGGCACATGTGCAAGCAGCTGTCCGACGCCGGCGCCGATGCCCTGGTGCTCTTCAACCGCTTCCTCCAGCCCGAGATCGACATCGACGCCATGGACATCGAGCCCGAGGTGACCCTGTCGACCCAGATCGAGGGGCGGCTGCCCCGTACCTGGATCGCGGCCCTGCACGGCCGGGTATCGGCTTCACTGGCCGCGACCTCGGGGGTCCGGGGATCCGATGACGTGGTCCGGTTCCTGCTCAGCGGCGCCGATGTGGTGATGACGACCTCGGCGCTGATCCGCCACGGCGCCGAGTACAGTCGGCAGATGCTCGACGGGCTGGAGGAGTGGATGACGCAGAAGGGCTACACCTCCCTGGACGACATTCGTGGCCTGCTCGCCACCCGGCACAAGGACGAGAACGCCTACCAGCGCGCGGCCTACCTCACCGGCCTGGAGGAGGCCAAGACCACCTACTCATACTGACCGGACAGGTGGGTGCTGGACATCTGATCCCGTACGGTTGCCGGACGGCAAGGTCCCGGGTGGGCCGCTCCCCCCGAGCAGCCCACCCGGGCGTTCTGTGGATGTGATCGCAGCCACTACGCGGTGGTCGGCGACCATGCCGACCAGTCGACCTTCGTTCATGTCTCCTGACCCCCGCCGAACGTCTGGGTCCGGACGGAACGTCACCTGCTGCCGGTGCGACGTTTCCCATAGTCACACCCGCATTTCAACGGTAACCCCGACACCTACCGGATCGTCAAGAGCAGGGCAAGGCTCTTCACAGGTTCCTCACAAGGAGCCGGCTTCACAAGGAGCCGGCTTCACAAGGAAGCGGTGTCGACCACGAACCGGTACTTCACGTCCGACCTCATCATCCGGTCGTACGCCTCGTTGATCCGGTCGGCACCGATCACCTCGACCTCGGCACCGATCCGGTGCTCGGCGCAGAAATCGAGCATCTCCTGGGTCTCGGCGATGCCACCGATCAGGGACCCGACGAACGACCGCCGGGTGTTGGTGAAGGACCGCACCGGGGCGGTGAACGGCTCGTTGGGCAGCGCCACGTTGCACATCACGCCGTCCACCCGCAGCGTGTTCAGGTACGCGTCGAAGTCCAGTGGTGCGGCGACCGTGTTGAGCAGGAAGTCGAAGCGCCGGGAGGCCCCCGCCAACGCACCCTCCTCGGAGGTCACGACGACGTCCGAGGCCCCGAGCCGCAGGGCGTCGACCTGCTTGGCGGCGGTGTGCGACAGGACGGTGACCTCGGCGCCGAGCGCCGCGGCGATCTGCACGCCCATGTGGCCCAGTCCGCCCATCCCGACGACGCCGACCCGGCTGCCCTCGCCGACGCCCCAGTGCTTCAGCGGGGAGTAGGTGGTGATGCCGGCGCACAGCAGCGGCGCGGCGTTCTCCAGCGGCATGGTGTCGGGCACGTGCAGCGCGAAGGCCTCGCGCACCACGATCCGCTGGGAGTAGCCCCCCTGGGTGTACTCGCCGTCGGGCATCGTGGCGCCGTACGTCAGCACCCGGGCGTGGCAGAACTGCTCCTCGCCCGCCCGGCAGTACTCGCACTCGCCGCAGGAGTCGACCAGGCAGCCGACGCCGGCCAGGTCCCCGACGACGAAGCCGGTGACCTCCGACCCGACGGCGGTGACGGTGCCGGCGATCTCGTGGCCGGGTGCCAGCGGCCAGCGACGCTCGCCCCAGTCCCCCGCGACGGTGCTCACGTCGGAGTGGCAGATGCCGCAGAAGGCGATGTCGATCTCCACGTCGTCGGGGCGCAGGTCGCGGCGCTCCACGGTGAACGGCTCCAGCGGACGGCCTGATCCGGGGGCTCCCCAAGCGCGGACGGTGGTGGGCATCCTGGCCTCCTCGATGTGACGTACGTGACGAACGGAACAAACGCTATCCCGATTCGGTGCGGCGTCGCGACTCGCGTGTCTCGACCGCGTGCAACCCGACCACGGCACCGATGATGCCGGCCAGGAACACCAGGGTGAGCGGCTCGGCCGGTTGGGTGCCCTGCAGGATCCCCCAGCCGACGGTCAGCACCGCGCCGATGGCGGTCCAGACCGCGTACGCCGTGCCGGTCGGGATGGTCCGCATCGCCAGGCCCAGCCCGAGGGTCGACAGCACCACGGTGACCAGGAACAGGATGGTCGGCCCGGGCCGGGTGAAGCCGTCCGAGGCGCCCATCGAGGTGGCCCAGACCGCCTCCAGCACCCCGGACAGGACGAGGATCGGCCAGGCCGCTCCCGGCCCCGGGTCGAGGCGCCGCCTCATCCGGACACCACTTTCAGGCCGACCACGCAGGAGAGCAGGAGGACCAGCAGCAGGACCTTGGCCAACGACACCCCTTCGGTGCCCCGCACCATCGCGACCACCACGGTCAGGGCCGCCCCGATCCCGGTCCACACGGCGTACGCGGTCCCGGTGGGGATGTCCCTCATGGCCACGCCGAGCCCGGCCAGGGAGGCGACCGAGGCGATCAGGAAGACCAGCACCGGCCCCCGCCGGCGGAACCCGTTCGACATCGACAGCGCCGTCGCCCAGACCGCCTCCAGGACCGCGGACAGCACCAGGATCAGCCATGCCACGGCACCACCACCTGCGCACGGAGGCCGTCGCGGATCGTACGGGGCGGACCGGTCATGGGCACCAGACTAGGACCGGATGTCCAACCGCCCGCCATCGCCGACGATCATCACCGACAATGGGGACATGAACTCGGCCAGGACACCCGGGGAGAACCCGGACGAGACCATCCGTCTGGGGCAGTTCCTCAAGTGGGCCGGTCTGGCAGAGTCCGGTGCGGAGGCTCGCGATCTGGTACAGGGCGGGTACGTGCGGGTGGACGGTGAAATCGAGACCCGGCGGGGCCGCCAGTTGCACCTGGGCCAGAGGGTGACAGTCGCCTACCCCGGTGAAACCGAGGTCACCGAGGTGGTCGAGGACCTCTGAGCTCAGGCCGAGGCACTGTCGACCGACCCGGCCTCGGTGGCGCCCGGAACATCGGTGGCCTCGGCGGCCTCCAGGTCGTGCCCACTGACCGCGATCGCCTCGTCGTCGTTGTGGACCCGCCCCCGGCTGCGCGCCAGGTCGACGTACTGCTTGGCCTCGGCGAGTCCGGCACCCGTGCGCTCGCGGTAGAGCATCACCGCGTCGATGTACGTACGGTTGGCCAGGGTCTCCTGGATCGCCTCCTCCAGCGTCGTGGACACCTGCGACTCCCCGGCCCGCTCCAACAGCCAGGTGACGCGCTGTTCGAGCTCGTAGACCCGGTCGCGCAGTCGGCTGATCTCGGCACGTTCGTCGAACATCTCCACGGATACAGCCTAGTGCTTGGGGTCACAACAGGCAGTAGCGGGGCCGTGTCATTGCCCACGTACGCCGCCCAGCACCGTCAACGGCCGCATCGACGCACGACTCGACTGGCCACAGTCGACCTCCCAACCGACACCGATCTGTCGCCGACCGTGGCAATCTCGGAGTATGAACGCTCGCGGCCACGGAACTCTCACTCGGCGGGACGGGTCCCCGATCCGGATCCTCGTCGTGGACGACGAGCCTGCCCTGACCGGCATGCTCGCGGTGGCCCTGGGCGGGGAGGGGTGGGACGTCCGTACGGCCGGGAGCGGGGAGGAGGCGCTGCGGGTCGCCCAGCAGTTCCGGCCCGACGCGGCGGTGCTCGACGTGGTGCTGCCGGACTTCGACGGCCTCGAGCTGATGCAGCGCCTGCACGCCGACCAGCCGGGCCTGCCGGTGATCCTGCTCTCCGGTCGCGACACGGTCGCCGACAAGGTCGAGGGCCTGACCAGCGGCGCCGACGACTACCTGACCAAGCCGTTCAGTCTGGAGGAGTTGGTCGCCCGGCTGCGGGCCCTGTTGCGCCGTGCCGGCACCACCGGGGCGGTGAGCGTCTCGGTCCTGGTGGTCGGCGACCTGACCATGGACGAGGACTCCCGCGAGGTGTTCCGGGCCGGCGAGCCGATCCACCTGACCGCCACCGAGTTCGAGCTGCTGCGGTACCTGATGCAGAATCCTCGCCGGGTGCTGAGCAAGGCCCAGATCCTCGACCGGGTCTGGCACTACGACTTCGGCGGCCAGGCGAACATCGTCGAGCTGTACATCTCGTACCTGCGCAAGAAGATCGACGCGGGCCGGGTCCCGATGATCCACACCCTGCGCCGGGCCGGTTACCTGCTCAGCCCGGCGGCGGAGGACGTTCAGTCCTGATCCTCCCGGCGCTGCTGGGCCCGCAGCCGTTCGCCCTCCTCGGCCATGTTCGTACGGGCCGGGCCGGTCCACCAGCGCTGCCCGGGCCGGGTCCGGTACAACGGTTCCAGCCCGCCCAGGTGCGCCAGCACCGCCAGCCGGCCGCGGCGGAAGGCGTCGGCCGGGACCTGGTGGTACTCGGCCCGGACCTGCCGGGTGTACTCCACATACCTGGCGTCGTCGGCGCCGAGGATCGATAGGTCGGTATCGACCAGGATCGCTCCGGGCAGGTCGTCCGGATCGACCTGGTGGGCGGCGGTGAGCCGGACCAGCCGGGCGGTCTCCTCCACCTCGCGGGCGGATACCAGGCCGTCGAGGCTCTCCTCGGCCAGCCGGGCCGAGGCCTCCTCGTCCTCACCGGCCCGCCCCTGGTACACCGCGTCGTGGAACCAGGCGGCCAGGCGCAGCGTACGCTCCGGGTCGGCGCCGGTGCGTAGGTCGTCGGTGACCGCGGCCAGGGCGGCCAGCATCTCGGCCAGGTGCTGGGGGGTGTGGTAGCGGCGGAACGGCTCGGACCAGCGGGCCAGCAACTCCTCGCCCAGGTCGACCGCCCGGGGCAGCATCGCGGCCCACTGGTCGCGCAGCCGCTGCTCCCGGGCACGGGCCGCCGCCATCGCCTGCGGTTTGCTGCGACGCAGCCCGGCCCGTCGCAGCGCCCGGACCACGTCGGTCGGCGAGACCTCCCTGGCCCCCGCCGCGACGGCAGCGTCGTAGCGGGAGGCAGGCAGGTCGTAGTGGTCCCGGTCGTACGCGCGCGCCGACAGGCCGATCAGTTCGGCGAACGCGTGCAGCTCGGCCAGCGACGTGTCCGACACCAGGTGCGAGAACTGGGTGCCGTGCGCGGGCCACAGTGGCGGGTCGACCAGGATCACCGGGTCACTCGGGCTTCTCCGGGTGGGTCGCCGCCCAGACCACCGCGGCCACCAGGCCGCCCCAGACGGTGACCATCGCGACGATCATCATGCCGATGGCTGTGCCGGTCATAGGTCTGTCCTTCCGTGCTCGTGGGCGGAGTCGCGGGGCACGTCCGGTACCCCGTCATCGTCCAGATCGACGTACGTCCGCTCCCGGCGCAGCGCCGACTTCTCGGTCCACGGCACCAGGCTCATCAGCACCGCGAACACGATCAGCGCGATGCTCATGCCCCAGCCGAACACGCCGATGAACCAGGTCGGCATCCCGCCGTAGCCCTCCCGGCCGAAGGTGACCAGCTGGGTGATCCACAGGAAGCCGAGCACGATCGGCGCCAGTACGGCGACCAGGGCGTACCAGGGGCCGCCCAGTCTGATCGAGGCGTACCGGTTCACGTGCCGGGCGAACTCCGGCAGCTTGCGCAGCACCCAGGCCAGCAGGACCACGTTGACCAGGGCCGCCCCGACGATACCGAAGTTGTTGACGAAGGCGTCGGTGACGTCGAGCAGGTTGAGACCGGTGGTGGTCGGGAACAGCACCACCGACACCAGCCCGACCGACAGGCAGACCGCCACCGTGGCCGGCACCCGCTTGAAGCCGGTCTTGTCGCGGACCGCGGCGATGATCACCTCGAGGATCGAGATGTGCGAGGTGAACCCGGCCAACAGCAGCGACCCGAAGAACAGCACCCCGATCAGGGTGCCGCCGGCCGCCTCGTTGATGATCGTCGGGAAGGCGACGAAGGCCAGGCCCAGGCCCGGCACCGCGACCTCGCCGACGGTCGTGCCGGCCTGGTGGGCCATGAATCCCAGGGCACCGAACACGCCGATGCCGGCCAGGATCTCGACCGAGGAGTTCGCGAACCCGACGACGAAGCCGTTGCCGGTCATGTCGGCGTTCTTCTTCAGGTAGGAGGCGTACGTCACCATGATGCCGAAGGCCACCGACAGGGAGAAGAAGATCTGGCCGTACGCGGCGATCCAGATCGTCGGGTTCGCCAGGGCGCCCCAGTCCGGGGTGAAGAACGCGTTCAGGCCATCGACGGCACCCGGCAGGCGGACGGCGGTGATCACCAACCAGATGAACATGACGAACAGCAGCGGCAGGCCGACCATCGAGGCGCCCGCCACACCGTTCTGCACACCCAGCGCCAGCACCACGGTGGTGACGATCCACACCAGGATCAGCGGGATCAGCATGTTCGGCACGTAGTCGAAGCTCAGGGCGAAGGTCTCCGAGACCGGCCAGTACTGCGCGAACAGGAACGTTGCCGGATCGGCACCCCAACCCTTGGTGAACGACAGCACCAGGTAGATCCCGGCCAGCGCGAGGATCACCGCGTAGTAGACCGCGATGACGAAGCAGATCGCGACCTGCCACCAGCCCATCGGCTCCAGCCAGCGCGCGATCCGCCGGTAGGCCATCGGCGGTGCACCCCGGTAGCCATGCCCGACCGCGTAGTCGAGGAACAGCAGCGGGATGCCCGCGGTGAGCAGCGCGACCAGGTAGGGAATGATGAAGGCTCCGCCGCCATTGGTGTAGGCGACGTACGGGAAGCGCCAGATGTTCCCCAGGCCGACGGCTGAGCCGATCGCGGCGAAGATGAACGCTCCGCGCCCCGCGAAGGTGTCGCGTACGGCTGTCGCCGCACGTCCACCTCCGGATACAGGCATGGACATTGGATCCTCCTGGTCTCTCACGGGAGGAGCCCTGCAGCAGGGCCCTGGGACCACCGAACCACCTGCCCGTGCCGGGCGCAACGGTCGACACGGCCCGTGGCGGCCCGCCTACTCCGCCGGCGCCTCCGCCAGCACCCGACGGCTGGCGGACATCCCCAGCCGGGTCGCGCCGGCGGCCACCATCGCGACCGCCGTCGGGTAGTCACGGATGCCACCGGAGGCCTTGATCCCCAGCCGACCCCCGACGGCGGCGGCCATCACCTCGACCGCCCGGACGGTCGCACCGCCGGCGGAATGGAAACCGGTCGAAGTCTTCACGAAGTCCGCGCCGGCGCGCTCACAGGCACCGCAGGCCGCCGTGATCCGGGCGTCGTCCAGGGTGGCGGTCTCCAGAATCACCTTGAGCAACACCGGCTTGGGCACCGCCTCGCGGACCATCCAGACCTCCTTCTCGGTGTACCCGACATCGCCGGCCAGCAGGCGTCCGATGTCGATCACCATGTCGATCTCGTCCGCGCCGGCCTCCACCGCGGCCGCGGCCTCGGCCGCCTTGATCTCGGCGGTGTGCTGGCCGGACGGGAAACCGACCACCGAGGCGACGCGTACGTCCCCGTGCGCCCTCAGGGGCAGCCGCGACGGGGAGACGCAGACCGACCAGACGCCCAACTCGTTCGCCTCGGTCACCAACGCCGCAACGTCCGCGTCGGTCGCGGTCGGGGCGAGCAGGGTGTGGTCGACCATCCGGGCAAGTTCGGTGCGGTTCAGCATGGCCCAACACTCTCATGCGGGACCCTCCACAGGCCCCCGCCCTGCGGGACGCCGCGTCCTCCGGAGCCACGAGGAGTACGATCAAACGGAAGTCCCTGCTTCCGGGGAAGCCGGTCCGATGCCGGCGCTGACCCGCAACCGTAGGTCCTGCCACCGTGGCCGTACGTTCCCGGTGGTCCAGGACGAGCCGGACATCCGGATGCCGGGATCGCTCACCAGACCCGTCGCGGATTGCGGGGAGAGCCGGCCGGACCTGGCCTGCCCGCATCCACCTCGGGCAATGCCGTGAAGGACGCCAGGAGACCCGATGCCCGTACGCCAGTTCCGCTCCCTGCGCCGTGGAGTGCTGATCGCCCTCGCCGCGCTCGCCCTGCTGCTCACCCCCCTGGGCACCGGCCTCGCCCGAGCCGAGGACGGCTATCGCTACTGGGGCTACTACGAGGTCGCCGACAACGCCTGGCAATTCGCCCAGACCGCGCCCGGTGGGACCGTGGTGCCGGACGGGGCGGTGGTCGGCTGGCGCTACGCCATCAGCAGCATGACGATCACGCGTGCGCCGCGGACGATGCCCGCGTTCACCGAGGTCTGCGGCAAGGTCCGTCCGGTCGAGGGCCAGAAGCGCGTCGGCGTCATCGTTGATCCCGGGATCCCCGAGGAGGCTCCGGACGGCGGAACGCCCGGCCCGGTGACGGCGACCTGTGTGGTCGCCGGGCCCGACGCCACCGCCACCCAGGTGCTGCAGGCCGTGACCCAGGTCCGCACCGACGATGCGGGCCTGGTGTGCGGCGTCAGCGGCTACCCGGCCACCGGCTGCGCCGACCCGGTCAGCGGTGTCACCATCCCGGCGAACGAACCCGCCGTCAGCCCGCAACTCGCCGACCCCGCCGGCAACGTCTCCGCGGCCACCCCGGCCTGGGTCTGGGCCGTCGTCGGCGCCCTGATCGTGGTCCTCGCCGGCACCGGTGTGGTCGTGGCCCGCAAGCGCCGCGCCTGAGTCCGATGCCCCACCTCTCACCTGCCCATGACCCCCGCCACCCCCGGGACCTGCACCCGGCGGCGTGGTGGTTGTGGGCGCTCGGCCTGGGCGTGGCGGCCAGCCGTACGAACAACCCCGTGCTGCTGGTGCTGCTGCTGGTCGTGGTCGGGTTCGTGGTGGCGGCGAAGCGTACGGACTCACCGTGGGCGCGCTCGTACGGGCTGTTCGTGAGGATCGCCCTGGTCGTGGTGGCCCTGCGGGTGGTGCTCCAGGCGGTGCTGTCGACGCACTCCCAGGGCACCCACGTGATCGTCGTGCTGCCGCAGGTCCCGTTGCCGGACTGGATCCACGGCCTCCAGATCGGCGGGACGATCACCTGGGAGGCCGTCCTGTCGGCGCTGTACGCCGGCGGCCAGTTGGCGGTGATCCTGGTCTGTTTCGGCGCCGCGAACGCACTGGCCAGCCCGCACCGGCTCCTGCACCTGGTCCCCGCGGCGCTGTACGAGATCCAGGTGGCGATGGTCGTCGCCCTGACCTTCGCCCCGCAACTGGTGGTCGATGCCCGCCGGGTCCGCAACGCGCGCCGGCTGCGCGGGCGCCGGGTGCGGGTCCGGGACTTCTTCCGGACCACCGCGATGCCGGTGCTGGAATCGGCGCTGGACCGTTCGGTCGCGCTGGCCGCGTCGATGGACGCCCGCGGCTATGGCCGGACGCGACACCTGTCCCGCCGGCGCCGGCGGCTCACCTCGGCACTCAGCCTGCTCGCCACGGGCGGCCTGCTGGTCGGGATGTACGGGCTGCTGTCGGCCTCGATCGACCCGGGGCTCTCGCTCGGGGCGGTGCTCGGCGGCGTGGCCCTGGCGATCACGACGCTGGCGATCGGGCGGGCCCGGGCGACGCGCACCAGCTACCGCCCCGACCCGTGGGCCCTGCCCGAATGGGGGGTCGCCGCCTCCGGGGGCCTGGTGGCGGCGGTGCTGGTCTGGGCGTCCGTGCGCGGGACCGGCGGCCTGACCATGCCGAGCGCCCTGGCGGTCCCGCCGCTGCATCCGCTGCCGTTGCTGGCCATCCTGCTGGGTCTGGTACCCGCTGCCCTGGCCCCCGAGCCGGCCGCCAACCGCCGGACCGGCACCCAGCACGACGCCGGCATCCCGACCCCCACCGCACCGCCAGCCACGGAGGTGGCCCGATGATCGACTTCTCCCACGTCTCGCTGCGCTACGACGGCGCCCCGACGATGGCCCTGACCGACATCGACCTGCACGTCGAGGAGGGCGAACTGGCCCTCCTCGTCGGCGCCACCGGCTCGGGCAAGTCGACCCTGCTGCGGGCGGTCAACGGGCTGGTCCCGCACTTCACCGGGGGCCGCCTGACCGGGCGGGTCACGGTCGGCGGACGCGACACCTCGCAGTGGATGCCCCGGGATCTCGCCGACGTGGTCGGCCTGGTCGGCCAGGACCCGGCGGCGACGTTCGTCACCGACACGGTCGAGTCCGAACTGGCGTACACGATGGAGTCGCTCGGCATGGGCCCGCAGACGATGCGGGTCCGGGTCGAGGACACCCTCGACCTGCTCGGCCTGGCCGACCTGCGCAACCGCCCGCTGTCGACGCTGTCCGGCGGACAGGCCCAGCGGGTCGCCATCGGTGCCGCGCTCACCGCCCACCCGCGCATCCTGGTGCTGGACGAACCGACCTCCGCCCTCGACCCGCAGGCCGCCGAGGACGTACTGGCCGCGATCCGCCGGCTCGTCGACGACCTCGGCATCACCGTCCTGATGGCCGAGCACCGCCTCGAACGCGTCGTGCAGTACGCCGACGTGGTGGTCGAGATCGCCGCCGGGCGGATCGTCCGGGCCGGTGACCCGTGCCAGGTGATGGCCGATGCCGGGGTGGTGCCGCCGATCGTACGACTCGGTCGGCTGGCCGGCTGGCACCCGCTGCCCTTGTCCGTCCGCGACGCCCGCCGCCGGGCCCGGGAACTGCGCGAGGAGCTGCCGGTCGATCCCCCGCCGCGCACCCCGAACGGCAGCGCCCCGGGGCGGGTGCTGACCTCCAGCCACGGCCTGACGGTGCGCTACGGGCGGGTCGAGGCCCTGCGCGGGCTCGACTTCGAGGCCCGTGCCGGGCAGATCTGCGCGCTCATGGGTCGCAACGGGGCCGGCAAGTCGACCCTGCTGCGGGTGCTGTCCGGGCTGGTCACCCCGACCGCCGGGGTGGTGGACGTCAGCGGCCTCACCCCGAGCCGTTCCACGCCCGCCGAACTGGTCCGCCGGGTCGGGCTGGTCCCGCAGGACCCCGGCGACCTGCTGTACGCGGCATCCGTCGCCGAGGAGTGCCGCACCGCTGATGCAGACTTCGACATGCCCGCCGGTACGTGTGCGGCGCTGCTCGCCGACCTGGCCCCCGACATCCCGCCGACCCAGCACCCCCGCGACCTGTCCGAGGGGCAGCGGATGTGCCTGGCGCTGGCGGTGGTGCTGACCGGTTCGCCGGACCTGCTGCTGCTCGACGAGCCGACCCGCGGGCTGGACTACACCGCCAAGCAACGCCTGTGCGCCCAGCTCGCCGGACTCTCGGCGAACGGCCACGGGATCGTCCTGTCGACCCACGACGTCGAGGTCGTCGCCCAGGTCGCCGACCGGGTGGTGGTGATCGCCGACGGGGACGTGGTGGCCGACGGGCCGACGTCGCGGGTGGTGACAGGCTCGCCGATGTTCGCCCCACAGGTCGCGAAGATCCTGGCCCCGCTCCCCTACCTGACCGTCGCCCAGGTGGGCGCCGCCCGCGGGCAGGCGGCATGAGCACCGGAACGAGCTCAAGCACGGACCGCGGCCGCCGTACGCGACGCACCCTGGTGCGGATGGGGCCGCGCTCGGCCGTCTCGCTGCTGGCCGCCTCGGCGGTCGGGCTGCTCGCCTTCCTGTGGCCGTTCGCGGTCCCGGTCACCCAGGAGGGCGGGGCGCACGCGATCAGCCACACCGCCGACGCCCCGTGGCTGTTCGTGCTGCTGCTGCCCCTGCTGGCCACCGTCGTGCTGGCCCAGCTCACCGAGGGCGGCATGGACGCCAAGGTCGTGGCGCTGCTGGGTATGCTGACCGCCGTCGGGGCCGGGCTGCGGGCGCTGTCGCCGGGCGTGGCCGGGCTGGAGCCGGGGTTCTTCCTGCTGGTGCTGGCCGGCTACGCGTTCGGGCCGGGCTTCGGGTTCGTGCTCGGCGCGCTGTCGATCGTCGCCGGCGGGCTGATCACCGCCGGGGTCGGGCCCTGGATGCCGTTCCAGATGTTCGCCGCGGCCTGGGTGGGGACGCTCGCCGGGCTGCTGCCGGGCGCGGCCCGACTGCACGGCACCGTACGGACCTGGCAGCTCGGCATGCTGGGGGCGTACGGGTTGGTCGCGGGTCTGCTCTACGGCCTGGTGATGAACATCTGGTTCTGGCCGTTCACCACGAACGGCACCGGCCTGTCGTACATCGCCGGTGACCCCCTGCCGGCCAACCTCGGGCGGTACGCGGTCTTCTGGGTCGCGACCTCCCTGGGCTGGGACCTGCCGCGCGGCGTGGTCACGGCCCTCCTGGTGCTGGTCTTCGGGCGCAGCCTGCTGCGGGCTTTCGCCCGGGTCGCCCGCAAGGCGGCGTTCGGCGCCACTCCCACCTTCACTGCACATCCGGCCACTCCCCGGACAACCGACGAGGACAGCCAGATTCGCAAAAGTTAACGCTAGGTAACCAAAGTGACCTCGGCCTAAACTATTGGTGAAGGATCAATGGTGATCGGGGATGCCGGTGACGGCACCCGCTCCGGGGGGAGGCTGTCACTCATGCCGTACATGCCGATCGGTCGACGTCAGCAGTTGCTGCTCGACGCCGGCGTACGGGTCATCGAGCGCGCGGGCGTCGCCGCGGCCACCACCCGTGCGGTCGTCGCCGAGGCACAGATGTCGCTCGCCTCCTTCCACTACGCGTTCGCCAGCCACGAGGAGTTCCTGCTCCGGCTGATCGAGCGGGAGTTCGTCCCGCACCCGCTGCCCCACCCGACCGACGCGTCCTTCCCCGCGGCCGTCGAGGCGTTCCTCAGCCAGTTGGTGGCCGACGACGTCGAACGCCACCTGGTCAGTGCCGAACTGGCCATGCACGGAATCACCCAGGACAGCCTGGCCGAGGTCTCGTCCCGGCACCTGCAGGCCTACGACGAGCAGCTCGCCGAGGGCTTGCGCTTGCTGGCCGACCAGTACGGGATGGTCTGGGTGGTCGATCCGTGCCGCTTGGCCTCCCAGCTCAACGCCTGGCGTCTCGGCACCGTGGTGCAGACCACGTACGCCCGTCGCTGCCGGTCCCACCCCCCGCCCAATGGCGCAGCCGACTGCGCGGCGATGCTGCTGTCCTGCGCCCAGCCCGCCGCCTCCTGAGCTTGCCTGCGGGGCGAACCCTCCATCAGCCCAGCCGCGGACGCTATGCCCAGCCGCGGACGCTATGCCCAGCCGCGGACGCTGCGTCCGTCCGGCCAATGGACGCAACGGACGCTGGGCCCAGCCGCGGACGTTGCGAGCACCTGGCACCCTGCAGCGGATACTGTGCTCACCAGCGGACGTCGTATGTGCAGCGGCTGAACCGAGGATCCGCCGCAGCTCCTGAACATCCGCATTACCACCGGACGTCCGCAGCGTGCCCGGGACCGGGACGGCAGCCACTCGGCCACGAGAGGCATGGCAGAGCGTACGCCCTGCAGACCACCGGGATCAGTCGATCCGGGTGCGGTGGAAGTTGAGGTACGAACGGCTGGGGGTCGGCCCCTGCTGGCCCTGGTAGCGGGACCCGGCCTTCCCGGATCCGTACGGCGCCTCGGACGGCGAGGACAGCCGGAAGAAGCACAGCTGGCCGATCTTCATCCCCGGCCACAGCTTGATCGGCAGGGTCGCGACGTTCGACAACTCGAGGGTGACGTGCCCGGTGAAGCCGGGATCGACGAAGCCGGCGGTCGAGTGCGTGAGCAGCCCCAGCCGCCCCAGCGAGGACTTGCCCTCGAGCCGGGCCGCCAGGTGCGTCGGCAGGGTCACGACCTCGTACGTCGAGGCGAGCACGAACTCGCCCGGATGCAGGATGAACGGCTCGTCCGGGCCCTCGGGCACCACCAGCTTGGTCAGCTCGGACTGCTCGATGGCGGGATCGATGTTCGGGTACCGGTGGTTCTGGAAGATGCGGAAGTACTTGTCCAGGCGGACATCCACGCTGGCGGGCTGGACCATCGCCGGATCGTACGGGTCGAGGCCGATCGCGCCGGCGTGGATCTCCGCGGCGATGTCATGGTCCGACAGCAGCATGCGGCGAGCCTATACCGGGCACCGCCCCTCTCCCGGCGCCGTCCAGTTGCTCGCCAGGCTGTCCGGCGAGTCGCTCCGGTCGCCGTCCGGGACATCCCGGCAGGGCCGGCCGGTCACTCCAGCGCGTCGCCCAACCAACGGGCGGGGTCACGGATCACCCGGTCCAGCGCCACGTACGCCGCGCCGGTCGCGCCGGGCGCGACCGTGGTCGGCGCCAGCACCACCGACGGCTTGGCGAGCGGATCGGAGAGCAGGCGGTGGGTCATCTCCTGGTCGATCGGCTCCACCAGGTACTCCCCGATGACCGCCAGGTCGCCGCCGAGGACGAGCGTCGACATGTCGAGCAGGTTGACCACGCTGGACAGCACCGAGCCGAGGGCATGCCCAGCGTTGTCGACTGCCTGTACGGCGAGCGGTTCACCGGCCCGGATCTTCGCCTGCAGCTCGTGGATCGAGGTCCGCGGCGGCAGGCCGGCCGCGTGCAGCAACTGGTGCCGGCCGATGTACTGCTCCAGGCAACCGTGGGAGCCACAGCGGCACTCGGGCCCGTTCGGATCGACGGTCATGTGGCCGATCTCGCCGGCCCAGCCGTGCGTACCGACGATCTCCCGGCCGTCCAGCATCATCGCGGCGCCCACACCGATGTCCCCGTGCAGGTAGAGGAAGCTCGACCACGGACCGGGATGTCCGGGGCGGGTCTCCGCCACTGTCCGCGCCGCCAGATTGGCCGAATTGCCCACGCTGAAGTCGACCTCCGGACCGATCACCGCCTCCAGCTCCGGGTACGGGTCCACGTCGGTCCAGCCGAGGTTCGGGGCGACGAGCAGGCGCTGCCCGGCCCGGTCGACCAGGCCGGGCAGCGAAAGCGTCGCGCCGGCCAGGGTGTGGCAGTCGCCCAGTTCATCGAGGATCTCCCGGACCATCACGCCCAAATGACGCAATACCTTGGTCGGTTCGGAGCCGGCCAGGTCCTGCTTGTCGAGGCTCTCGGCCAGGACCCGGCCCGACAGGTCGACCAGTCGGGCGGCGAGCAGTCCCACGCCGACCTCCATACCCAGGCCGACGTACGAGTCGCGGGCCGGGATGAGCGGCACGGCGGGGCGACCGCGCCCACTCACGCTGACCGGCGGCAGCGCCTCCAGGATCCGGCCCGCGATCAGGGCATCGACCAGCCGGGACGAGGTGGACCGGGTCATGTGCGTCTCGTCGGCGAGCCGGGCCCGGGACACCGGATGCTCCTCGTCACCGTGGGCGAACACGTGGCGAGTGATCAGTTCGAGGTTGGCCTCACGAAGGGAGCCCTGACGGACCCCCAGTGCCACTCGATGGGTTTGACGGGGCATGGATCAGGCACGGTCGATCAGGATCGTGACCCCGTCACCCAGGTCGAGGATCCAGCCGGGCTGGACCGCGACGGGCTCTCCGGGGACGAGCTGGTGACGCTGGCCGGCCAGTGACGGGTCGCCTCCGATCGGTCCGGTGACCAGCACCGTGCCGTTGGTGGAGTTCAGGTCGGTGACCTGGACCGTACGATCCACCGGCTCGACCTTCAGGTGTGTACGGCTGATGTCGTGGGAGGGGCTCGGCACGGTCATCAGCTTCGGGATCGCGCCACCGCCGGCACGTTCCGAGCTCGGCGCCCGGCCGATCAGCACCGGGCGGTCGACGGTCACCGGGGCACCGGTGATCGGTCGCAGCAGGGCCAGTACCGGCGGCGGTTCGGCTGGGCCAGCACCCTGGAGTCGGGGCTCGTCACCGCTCTCGGCGTCGGCAGGTCGACCGGCACCGGACGGTTCGGGCAGGTCGGCCGGGGCCATCATCTCGGTGGCCGGCCCGGCGTCACCCTCGTCCCAGGCCTGGGGCTCCTCCCAGGAATCCCCCTCCACTGCGGGGATCGAGGCGGTGCGTGGCTCCTCGGCCCTCGGGCCCTGCCAGGCCTCGTCGGACTCGGGATGCATCGGGTCGTACGGCTGCCCGATGCCCTCGGCCAGTGCCGCCTCGGAGCCCTCCGGGGCCGGGACCATGGGCGCCAGCATGCCGGTCCGGGACAGTTCGTCGTCCGGTTCGGCCGTGGCCGGCGGGACTGGCGGGACCGGCGGCACCGTGGCGGACCGTGGCGGCGCCGGCGGGACGCCCAGCAACCGGTCCGGCGTGGTCTCGACCAGCAGCGACCCGACGGTGGCGGCACCGACGACCAGCGGCAGGTAGAGGGCGTCCGGCGCGACCGGGGCCTCCCCCAGGGCGTCGATCCGGACCCTTCGTACGTCGCCCAGACCGACCTCGGTCCAGGTCCGGACCCCTTCGCCGCTGGCGATCACCTCGTCGGTATCGGCGTCGACCACCTGGAGGCGGCCGCGGACGAGGCTGTGCATCGACCCAGCGTCCCAGAACAGGGCGGCCATGTCAGGCATCTCGGTGACGCCAAGGCTCCCGAGTTCAGCGACCAGGTCGTCAATGGACGTCGTCGGGACGATCGCCTCCCAGACCCGGGTGAGGAACTCCTCGGCCCGCGCCGGGGCGGGTGGCACCACGACGAGAGCCGCCGGCCCGGCCAACGCGACCCATGGCCCCGGGGCATAGGTGAGGCGCCAGGTGCCGATGGTCTCGTACTCCTGGCCGGGAACCTGCGGGTCCTGAATGTTCATCGCCCATCCTGTGTGTCGACAACAACCACGGAAACATTGTCTCGTGCACCGTAGCCCAAAGCGAGATCCAGCAATTCCTGACAGGCCGCGGCGGGAGCCTCGCGGCCGATCAGGACAGCCTCGATCTCCTCCATCGCCACTGCTTCGACCAGTCCGTCACTGCACAGCATCAGCCGCTGACCCGGCTGCCGGGGCAGCATCCACACGTCCATCTCGGACTCCTGCTCCGAGCCCATCGCCCGGGTGATCACGTGCCGCAGCGGCATCTGCTCGGCCTCCTCCGGGGCGAGCACGCCGGCATCGATCATCTCCTGCACCAGCGAATGGTCGACAGTGACCTGGCTGACGCTGCGGCCCTCCCCTTTCCCGGCCACCAGGTAGCAGCGCGAGTCGCCCACGTTGAGCACCATCCACTGCTCGACCCCGTCGACCCGTACGGCGACCACGGCGCACAGCGTGCTGCCGGCGCCCGGGGTCACGTCGTGGAGGGCGACCACGCGCTGGTGGGCGGCTTTCGCAGCGGCGGCGACGTCGTGCTCGTCGACCGTCCGGCCGACCAGCGCCCGGAACTCGTCGACGATCGCGGCGCTGGCCAGGGCACCCCCGGCCTGCCCGCCGATCCCGTCGGCGACGAGGAACACCGGCGGGTCGGCCAGCACCGCATCCTGGTTCTCGGGTCGCACCGAGCCCTTGTCGGTCAGTGCCCCATACGCCAGCGTCTTCACGAAGAGCGATCTTAATGAGACAACCGCCTGCACAAAACCTGAAGGACGGACGGATACCCGATCGTGACGAGCCGGGCAGGGCCCCACCGGTCCGACCGGTGGGGCCCTGCTGCTGTGGATCCGTGCCCGCTCAGCGCGGGGCCAGGTGCAGGATCAGGCCTCCACGTGGAGCGCCGCGCGCGCCGCCGCGAGGCGGGCGATCGGCACCCGGAACGGGGAGCAGGACACGTAGTTCAGCCCGATCTCGTTGAACAGCTCGATCGACTCCGGGTCACCACCGTGCTCACCACAGACACCGACCTTGAGGTCGGGCTTGGCGGCACGGCCCTTCTCGGTGCCGATCCGGACCAGCTCGCCGACACCGTCACGGTCGATCTGGGCGAACGGGTTCGCCGGGATGATGTCGTGGTCGATGTACGCGTTCAGGAACGAGCCCTCCGCGTCGTCACGCGACAGGCCGATGCCGGTCTGGGTCAGGTCATTGGTGCCGAAGCTGAAGTAGTCGGCGTACTCGGCGATCTGGTCGGCGACCAGCGCCGCACGGGGCAGCTCGATCATCGTGCCGACGGTGTAGTCGAGCACCACCCCGGCCTCGGCCATCTCCTCGTCGGCGACCCGGACGATGATCTCGCGCAGACGCTTGAGCTCCTCCGGGAACGCGACCAGCGGGACCATGATCTCCATCTTCGGGTCGCCGCCGCGCTGCTTGACGGCGATGGCGGCCCGTACGATCGCCTTGGTCTGCATGTCCGGGATCTCCGGGTAGAGCAGCGACAGGCGGCAGCCGCGCAGGCCGAGCATCGGGTTGGCCTCGGACAGCTTCTTGACCCGGGCGAGGAGGGCCTCCTCACGGGCGATGTCCTCGGCCGCGCCGCCGGTCAGGCGGAGCTCCTGGACCTTGAGGTTCTGCTCGACCAGGCCGGGCAGGAACTCGTGCAGCGGCGGGTCGAGCAGGCGGATGTTGACCGGCAGGCCGCTCATCGCCTCGAAGATCGCCTCGAAGTCCGCCTGCTGCAGCGGCAGGATCTCCTCCAGCGCTGCGGCCCGCTCGGCCTCGTTGTCGGCCAGGATCATCCGCTGCACGGCGGGCAGGCGGACCTCGTCCATGAACATGTGCTCGGTGCGGCACAGACCGATGCCCTGGGCACCGAACTCGCGGGCCTTCGCGGCGTCGGCACCGTTGTCGGCGTTGGCGCGGACCAGCAGCGACTTGACCTCGTCGGCCCAGCCGATGATCCGCTCGAAGTCCTGGTCCATCGACGGCGGGATGAGCTTCACCGCGCCCTCGAACACCTCACCGGTGGAACCGTCGATCGAGATGACGTCACCCTCGTGCCAGGTGCGACCGTTGACCGTGACGACCTTGTTGGCCGCGTCGATCGACAGCTCGTGGGCGCCGGCGACACAGGGCCGGCCCATGCCACGGGCGACGACGGCGGCGTGGGAGGTCATGCCGCCGTGCGAGGTCAGCACGCCCTGGGCCTGGATGACGCCGTGGATGTCGTCGGGGGTCGTCTCCCAGCGGACCAGGACGACGTCCTCGCCGGCCTTGCCGCGCTCCTCGGCGGTGTCCGCGTCGAACACGATGGCACCGACCGCGGCACCCGGGGAGGCGTTCAGGCCGATGGTGACGGCCTCGGGCTTGGCGTCCGGGTCGATACCGGGGTGCATCAGCTGGTCCAGCTGGCCCGGCTCGATCCGACGCACGGCCTCGGTCTTGTCGATGATGCCCTCGTCAACCAGGTCGCCGGCGATCTTGATCGCGGCGCGAGCCGTCCGCTTCCCGGTACGGGTCTGCAGCATGTAGAGCTTGCCATCCTGGATGGTGAACTCCATGTCCTGCATGTCCTTGTAGTGCTTCTCCATCAGCCCCATCGTGTCGATCAGCTGGTGGTAGGCCTCGGGAAGGACCTGTTCCATCTCCTCCAGCGGACGCGGCGTACGGATGCCGGACACCACGTCCTCACCCTGCGCGTTGGTGAGGAACTCGCCGTAGAGCTCCTTGGCACCGGTGGAGGGGTCGCGGGTGAAGCACACGCCGGTGGCGGAGGTCTCGCCCATGTTGCCGAAGACCATCTGCATCACGTTGACCGCGGTGCCGAGCGCGGCCGAGATGTTGTTCGCGCGGCGGTAGACCTCGGCGCGCGGGTTGTTCCAGGACTTGAAGACCGCGTCGACGGCGCGGCGCAGCTGCTCCATCGGGTCGGAGGACCAGGCGCCGCCGAGCGCCTCGGCGGAGAGCTCCTTGTACTCGGCGACGAGCCCCTTGAGGTCGTCGGCGGTCAGCTCGGTGTCGCTCTCGACCCCCTTGGCCTTCTTCATGGCGCTGAGCGCGTCCTCGTAGACGTGCGGCTCGATGCCCTCGACGACCTCGCCGTACATCGAGATGAAGCGGCGGTAGGAGTCCCAGGCGAAGCGGGGGTTACCGGCCTCGGCGCCGAGCGCCTCGACCGAGGCGTCGGAGATGCCCAGGTTCAGGATGGTGTCCATCATGCCCGGCATGGACTGGACCGAGCCGGACCGCACCGACACCAGCAGCGGCTTCTCCGAACCGCCGAGCGTGCGCCCCGTACGCTCCTCGAGGCGGTGCATTGCGGCCTGGATGTCCTCCCACAGGCCGGCCGGCCACTGGCCGGTGTTCATCGTCTCGACGCAGGCGGTCGTGGTCACGGTGAAGGCATCCGGGACCGGGACACCGATGCGGGCCATCTCAGCAACGCCAGCACCCTTGCCGCCGAGGAGGGGCTTCATCTCCGCATTGCCCTCGTCAAGGTCATAGATGTAGCGGTTGGTGGTAGAGGTCTGTTCAGTCATCAACTTCTCCTCGTGTGTGCCGGGGCCCTCTGCCCGACCCGTCGGTGGCCCGGTGGTCAGCCGGTGGGAGGCACGATAGTTCGGTGCCGGACCAACCCGTTACCGGGCGGTTCATGGTGGGGGTGCGGTGGCGCCGGGGGTCGCCCGACGCTCCCCTGCGATCTCCCTGACGTGGGCCCCGGCCTGGTAGGCGCGGCGCTCCACCGTCTCGATGATCTTCGCCGCGTTCTCCTCGAGGGCGACAGAGGTGGTGTTCATCACCACCGCCCCGAGGCGGCGCTCCAGGGCGACGATGTGGTCGACCTCCTCGTACACCCGGGCCAGGTCGGCGTAGCCGTCCTTGCGGACCCGCAGTCCGCTGCCCTGGCCGAGGCGTTCGACCCGCTCCTTGCGGATCTCCACGAGGCGCTCCGGGTCCATGGTCAGGCCGATCAGTCGCCAACGGTCGACCTGGCCCAACTCCGCGGGCGGGTCGATACCGATCACCAGGGGAACGTTCGCGGTGCGGTAGCCGAGGTAGCCCAGGTACATCGACAGCGGGGTCTTGCCGCTGCGCGAGGCACCGAGCAGGACGATGTCGGCGTGCTGGAGCCCCTCCAGGTGCTGCCCGTCGTCGTGGCGGATCACGTACTGCATCGCGGAGATGCGGGTGAAGTAGTCCGCCTCGACCCCGACCGGCCGCATCGGGACCAGGTCGGCCTCGGTGCCGGTGATGTCCTCGATGATCGCCAGCGTCGGGCCGAGTAGGTCGGAGTGGCGCACGCCGATCTCGTCGCAGGTCCGGTCGACCACGTCACGCAGATCCGGGTTGACCAGGGTGGTGAGGGCGATCTTGTCGGCCTTGCGGCCCTTCATGCTCTCCACGGCCGCGAGGGCGCCCTCGATCGAGGTGATCCTGGGGTGGCGGATGATCCGGAACCGTCGGGTGGGGAACTGTGCCTGCGCCGCGCGGGCAAGGCGAGCGGCCGTCTCCCCCGTGGAGTCGGCTATGACATGCACCTCCAGGACTTCCCCTGCCACGAGTGCAGACTAGCCTCCCGGGGTCCGCCCGCGTGGAGGGGATGCGACCCGTGCCGCAACCGGGAACGAACGGGCATGACAAGGCCTACGATCAGGGGATGACCTCACTGGACGCAGTCGACGACCTGATCCTCGACGAAGCGCAGGCTGTGGACCCCGACGACGCCGGTGTCGGGCCGGACGAGAGCGATTTCCCGGTCCTGGTGCTGGAGGCCCCGGCGGTCGCTGCCGAACTGGCCGCCGAAGGCGTTGCGGTCCTGCACCGCTCCGACCTGCTCGACGACGAACTCGGGGTGCCAGGTGAGGTACTGGACTCCTGGGACGACCCGCGCCTGGCCGAGGTCCGGCTGGTCCTGATGCGCCTGCCCGCGAACCTCAACGCCCTCGACGAGCTGGCCGAACAGGTTGCCGCCCACTGCCACCCGGACGTACGCCTCGTCGCGGGGGCCCGGGTCAAGCACATGACCCGAGGGATGAACGAACGGCTCGCCGCTCACTTCGGCAAGGTCCGCGCCAGCCTGGGCGTACGCAAGTGCCGGGTGCTGCACGCCGCCGAACCGCACCCGGATGCCCGCGGTGCGGCCCCGAGCTGGCCCCGGGAGGCGACCCTGGAGGACGTCGGGCTGACCGTGGTGGCCCACGGCGCCACCTTCGCCGGCACCAGGCTCGACCTCGGCACCCGGCTGCTGCTCGGTGCGATCGGGGAGTTACGCCCCGCACCCGGAGCCGACCGGACCCGCCGGGCCGTTGACCTCGGCTGCGGGTCGGGCATCCTCGCCACGGCGCTGGCCCGCAACGGCTGGCAGGTCACCGGCGTCGACGCCTCCCGTGCCGCGGTCGCCGCCACCGCCGCCACCGCCGCGGCCAACGGGGTCGAGGTCGCCGTGCAGCGTACGGATGTGCTGGACGACTGGCCCGCGGCCGACCTGGATCTGGTGGTCTGCAATCCGCCCTTCCACACCGGGACGGCCAAGGACTCCTCCACAGCGTTCCGGATGATCTCCTCTGCGGCCCGGGCCCTGCGCCCCGGCGGGGAGCTGTGGTGCGTCTACAACGCGCACCTGCCCTACCTGCCGGCACTGCGGCGCGACGTCGGTCGGTCCGAGGTCGTGGCCCGCGACAAGAGCTACCTCGTGACCAGGAGCACCCGGGTCTGAGCAAATCCGCCGCGCTTTCAGGGATCCGCTACCCGTACAGCGGTAGCGTCTGCCTGAAAGCGTGGCGTCTGTACGAAAGCGCGGCGGATCCGAACGAGAGCGGCCGGTTGCCTCCGGATTCCAGACCGGGCTGAAATGTTTTGCACGATTGTGTTCAATTAAATACGTGAGTGCCGCCCCAGACCGTACGCAACACCCCACGACGGAGCCCGCATCCGGGACCGCGAGACCCCCCGGGCCCGCGCGAGCCACCGGAGCCGCCACCCCCACCCGTGCCGGACAACGCAAGCCCGGCCGGAAACGCCGCCGAGGAACCAGCGGCTGGGTGCCCAACCAGCACGGCGCCTGGGCGATGATCATCATCCCCTGGGTGCTGGGGACCTGGCTGCGCTTCCACGAGGGCCGCGGCGAGGCGTACGCACTGGTGCTCGGCCTGTTCTGGCTGGCCGGCTACTTCGCCTTCCATGCGACCTCGGTGTGGCTGAAGTCGCACCGGCAGCAGCGCTACCTACGGCCCGTGGTCACGTACGCCGCGGCAGCCGGGGTGCTGGGGATCATCACCTGGGCGCTCGGCGGGCTCGCCCTGGCCTGGTGGATCGTGCCCTTCGTGCCGGTGCTGACGCTCGCGCTCTGGCTGGCCGCCTCCCGCCACGAACGGGCCCTGGTCGGCGGCCTGCTCACCGTCGCCGCGGCCTGCCTCATGGTGCTGGTGGCCGCCTACGCCTCGCCGGCCGAGGCCCTCGAGTCGGACGGGACCGCGGTCGGGCTGGCACTGGTGTGCCTGGGCTACTTCGGCGGCACGGTGTTCTTCGTGAAGTCGATGATCCGCGAGCGCGGCAACGCCGGATTCCTGGCGCTGTCGGCCGGCTGGCACGGCGCGACCCTCGTGGCGTCGGTGGTCGCGGCGGCCCTGACCGGGTTCCCGTGGGCCTGGACCGGTTTCTTCGCCGTCCTGCTCGTCCGGTCGATCGCCCTGCCGCTGGTCGGCCCGATGCGCGAGAACGGGCTACGGTTCACGCCGAAGCAGTTGGGGATGGCCGAGGTGGTGTTCTCGGTGGCACTGCTGGTGATCGCCTTCACCACCGCCTGAGGGAGCACCGGCCGCGTACGGCCCACCCGACCCGACCCGACCCGACCCGCCCCGGCCGTACGGCCCGGTATGCGCTGAGAACACCCGGCACGACGTTTATCGTGGCGGCTGGCACACTGGTAGATTTGTTGCGTCCGTGAGGGAGTATCCCGAACACATCACACGTCAACACGCCGAGATCCCGCGATCCCGGCCGGGTGGTGGGGCCGCCCCTCCTTGGGCGGCGGAGAGACTTGCGAGGCCGACACCTGTCGTTTCCTTGGAAGGACCCCAATGACGGTTTCACCGCTGATCTGGACCCTCACCGTTGCCGTGATCATCGGCATGCTGGTCTTCGACTTCGTCTTCCACGCCCGCAAGCCGCACATCCCCCAGCTCAGGGAATCGGCGATCTGGTCGGCGGCGTACGTCGGTATCGCCCTGCTGTTCGGGCTGTTCGTGTTCGGGATGTGGGGCGTCGACTTCGCCGGCCAGTACTACGCCGGCTACATCACCGAGAAGGCGCTGAGTGTCGACAACCTCTTCGTCTTCCTGATCATCCTGGCCTCGTTCCGGGTGCCACGGGAGTTCCAGGAGGAGGTGCTGCTGTTCGGCATCGCCTTCTCGCTGGTCGCCCGGACCGGCCTGATCTTCGTCGGCGCCACCCTGATCAACCAGTTCGCCTGGGTGTTCTATATCTTCGGCCTGATCCTCCTGGCGACCGCCGGCTCCACGCTGAAGAGTGCCCTGTCCGGTGAGGAGGAGGGCGAGGAGGACAGCCGGTTCATCAAGATGATCCGCAAGATCTTCCACACCTCCGACCACTACGACGGCAACAAGCTCTTCACCGTGCAGAACGGGCGCCGGGCGATGACGCCGATGCTGCTGGTGATGATCGCCATCGGCGGCACCGACGTGCTGTTCGCACTGGACTCGATCCCGGCGATCTTCGGCCTGACCCAGGAGGTGTACCTGGTCTTCACCGCAGTCGCCTTCTCGCTGCTCGGCCTCAAGCAGCTCTACTTCCTGATCGACGGCCTGCTGGACCGGCTGATCTACCTGTCGTACGGCCTGTCCGCGATCCTGGCCTTCATCGCCATCAAGCTGTTCCTGCACGCGCTTCACGAGAACAACCTGCCGTTCATCAACGGCGGCGAACCGGTGCAGGTGGTCGAGATCACCACCGGCCAGTCCCTGACAATGATCGTGGGCATCCTGGTGGTCACGGTCTTCGCATCGCTCTACAGTCGCCGCGGCCGGGCCATGTCGGTCATCACCGCCACCGAGACGCTGGCCGCCCGCTATCTGGAGCTGCCGAGCGAGGCCACCGATGCCCAGCGCGACGCGATCAGCCGCAAGCTCGGCCGCCAGCTCAAGCTGATGCCGAACGTGTCCGATGAGCTGAAGGACGAGCTGATCACCGACAAGCGCCGCTACATGGACCTGCTGGACCAGGTCCACGGCCAGCACCTCGACTACCTGTCGGCCAAGCAGTCCTCGAGCGCCACCACGTCGTCCGAATCGGCCGAGCTGCAGCGCCGCAAGGATGCCTTCAGCGATGTCGTACGGCCGGCCGAGCAGTCGGTAAGGTCCGTGGACCGGCCCACCGACGTCACCTCTGCGACCCCCGCCGACGAGTCGGACGGACCGGAGAACCAGCAGACCCCCCTCCGCTGACCCTCCGGTCGGCCAGCGCCGACCGGCCCCGCCCGTACGGCCCCGCAACCAGCCGGGGACCGTCCGGGCGCTCGGTGCTCCACGCCCGGACCGGGCCAATGGACGCCCAAACCCGCTAGGATCCGATTCCGACCCCCGCCGTCACCGGTGAGCGGTATGTTAACCAGTGCAAAGTTGCACCCGTAACGGAGGAATTCATGGGCAATCGGATCCATAACGCCGGATACCAGAGCAAGGTCATGAGCGCCGAGGACGCTGCCGCACTGATCAAGAACGGCGACTCGGTCGGTGTGTCGGGCTTCACCGGCTCGGGCTATCCCAAGGCGGTGCCGATCGCTCTGGCCGCCCGTGCCAGGGCCGAGCACGAGGCCGGCCGCCCGTTCCGCGTCAACCTCAACACCGGAGCCTCCACCGCGCCGGAGCTGGACGGCGAGCTCGCCGCGGCCAGTGCCGTTGACTTCCGTACGCCCTACCAGTCCGACCCGGAGACCCGCAAGCGGATCAACTCCGGCGACATCAACTACGCCGACATCCACCTGTCGCACATCGCCCCGCAGGTGCGCAATGGCTTCCATGGCAGCATGGACGTCGCGATCATCGAGCTCACCGCCATCAAGGCGGATGGCTCGCTGGTGCCCTCCTCCTCGATCGGCAACAACCAGGCCTGGCTCGACGTGGCCGACAAGGTCATCTTCGAGGTCAACTCCTGGCAGTCCGAGGACCTCGAGGGCATGCACGACGTCTTCGGCGGCCTGCACAAGGTGCCGCTCGACTACGCCATCCCGGTCTTCCACGCCTCCGACCGCATCGGCGGCAAGTACCTGACCGTCGACCCGGAGAAGGTCATCGCCGTCGTCGAGAACGACACCGAGGACCGCAACTCGCCGTTCAAGCCACTCGACGACGTCTCCAAGTCGATCGCCGGCCACGTGCTCGACTTCCTCGACCTGGAGGAGAAGAACGGTCGCCTGCCCAACCCGATGCCTGCCCTGCAGTCCGGTGTCGGCAACATCGCCAACGCCGTTCTCGCGGGCCTGCTGCACGGCCAGTTCGAGAACCTCACCTCCTACACCGAGGTGATCCAGGACGGCATGGTCGACCTGATCGATGCCGGCAAGCTGCAGATCGCCTCGGCAACCGCCTTCTCGCTGTCGCCGGAGTACGCGGCGAAGATGAACGACAACGCGAAGTTCTACCGGGAGAAGATCATCCTGCGCAACCAGGAGATCTCGAACAACCCGGAGGTCATCCGTCGTCTCGGCGTCATCTCGATGAACGGCCTGATCGAGGCCGACCTCTACGGCAACGTGAACTCGACCCACATCATGGGCTCGCGCATGATGAACGGCATCGGTGGCTCGGGTGACTTCGCCCGCAACGCCGCGCTGACCGTGTTCGTCACCCCCTCGGTCGCCAAGGGCGGCGCGATCTCGGCGATCGTGCCGATGGTCTCGCACGTCGACCACACCGAGCACGACACCGACCTGATCGTCACCGAGTACGGCGTCGCCGACCTGCGTGGCAAGTCGCCGCGCCAGCGCGTGCCCGAGATGATCAAGGTCGCGCATCCGGACTTCCGTCCGATGCTCGAGGAATACTTCGCGGTTGCGCAGAAGGTCGCCAACGGCCAGCACACCCCGCATGACCTGTCCCAGGCCCTCAGCTGGCACCAGCGGATGCTGGCCACCGGCACCATGAAGGCCTGATCCCCAACTGGACCCACGAACGAGGGGCGGACCGGAGCATCCGGTCCGCCCCTCCTCGCTCCCGGGTCGGTCTCGTCACGAGGCTGAGCCGAGCCGGCATCCGAGCGGTGCGGACGCGATCGAGGCCGTGACCACCCCGTGACCACCCCGTGACCCCGACACCTGCCCCGATCCGGGCCCCATCCTTGGCTCTGGACATTAGTCTGACCACGCCAGGTGTTAAGGACGACCGTGGAGGCAGCAAGTGGCCAGGAGCATGTTCCAGACCGATCTCGCCGGGGCCGTCGACCCCCTGGTGGTCTCCGTCGACATCGGCTCCACCGCCAGCCGGGGTTCGCTCTACGACGCGCATGGACGCCCGGTCGGCCAACGCGTGAAGGTATCGCACGGCTTCACCACCAAGGGCGACGGGACGTCCACGATCGACCCCGACCAAGTCCTCGCCGAGGTGATCGAGATCATCGACGGCCTGGCGCCGAAGGACCTGAAGGGCCGGATCGGCGGTGTGGCGCTGGACACCTTCGCCTCCTCGCTGATCGGCATCGACCGCCATGGCAAGGCACTGACCCCCTGCTACACGTACGCCGACACCCGCTCGTCCGCCCAGGTCGCCGAACTGCGTCACCTGGTCGATGAGGATGCGGTGCACGAGCGGATCGGTGTCCGCCTGCACTCGTCGTACCTGCCGGCCCGGCTGCGCTGGCTGTCGGCGACCGACCCGGTGCTGTTCGACAAGGTGGACCGCTGGGTCTCGTTGGGCGAGTACATCCACCTGCACCTGCTCGGACGCACTGCGGTCGGCACCTCGACCGCGTCCTGGAGCGGCCTGCTCGACCGGCGCACCGGGCAATGGGACCGCCAAATGCTGGAGCTGAGCGGGATCAGCACCGGTCACCTGTCCGCGATCCGCGACCCCGACCAGCCACTCACCGCCGCCGACCAGCGGCTCGACGACCGCTGGCCGGCGCTGCACGGCGTGGACTGGTTCCCGGCGATCAGCGACGGGCTGGGTGCCAGCATCGGCGCGGGCGCCACCGATGAACGGTCCATCGGCGCCTCCGCCGCGACGACCGGCGCGATGCGGGTGATGGTGTCCGGCCCGGTCGAGGAGCTGCCGACCGGCTTGTGGTGCTACCGGGTCGACCGGCGCCGCTCCCTGCTCGGCGGGGCGGTCAACGACGTCGGCCGCGCTGTTGCCTGGGCCACGAACACCCTCACCCTGCCGCCCGACCCGGAGATCAGCCGTGCCCTGTTGGCTGAACCATCCGCGACGACCCCGCTGGTGCTGCCGTTCTTCACCGGCGAGCGATCCACCGGCTGGGCCTCGCACGCCACCGCGGTGATGGCCGGGATCCGCATCTCCACCACGCCGCTGCAGCTCTACCGGGGCATCGTGGAGGGCGTCGGCCTGACCTACCGGCGGATCGGCCTGCAGTTGGTCACCCGGGCCCCCGGGGCCGTGCGGATCCTGGCCCAGGGCCGGATCACCCAGGACCGTCCCGAGATCCTGCAGGTGCTCGCCGACGTGATGGGCCGACCGGTCGTCCCGGTGACGATCAAGCGCGCGACCCTGCATGGCTCGGCACTGCTGGCCCTGGAGAAGCTGGCCCCCGGGCTGGAGCGTACGCCCCCGGACATGGGCCAGGTCTACGAGCCGCACCCGAGGCGGACGGCGTACTACACCGAGCGGATGATGCAGTTCGCCGACCTGTACGAGGCAGCGATCGTCGACCGGTCCAGCTGAGCCCGGTCGATCTCCTGCCACGCCGGCGTGCCACGCCGACGCTTTGCGCTGACAAGCCGACCCCGCATGCCCGACGATGCGTCCATGACCACCGAAGGGCACCTGGCGTACGAACGGCACGGCAACACCGGCCTGATCACGATCGACCATCCGCATCGACGCAACGCGATGACGCCGGCGATGTGGGCGCAGTGGCCCGAGGTGATGTCCGCGACCACCACCGACCCGGAGGTGCGGGTGGTGGTGATCACCGGTGCCGGCACGACGTTCTGCGCGGGCGCGGACATCAGCCAGCTCGATTCGATCCACGACACCGAACTGCCCACGCTCACCCACCGCGCCATCGCCGACTGCCCCAAGCCGACCATCGCGGCGATCAACGGTTCGTGCGTCGGCGGCGGGGTCCAGGTGGCCGCCGCCTGCGACATCCGGATCAGCGCGACGACGGCCCGCTTCGGCGTGACGCCCGCAAACCTGGGCATCGTCTACCCACTGGCCCCGATGGAACGGCTGGTCCGGCTGATCGGCCCGGCGGCCACGAAATACCTGATCTTCACCGCCGACCTGATCAGTGCCGAGCGGGCCCGACACATCGGCCTGGTCGACGAGATCCTGCCCGACGACGTGGTGATGGACCGGGCCCTGCGGTTGGCCGACCACCTGGCCCACAAGTCACAGCTGACGATCCAGGCGACGAAGGACCTGGTGGACCGGATGGTCGATCGTACGCTCGACGACGCGCGGGTGTCCGCCTGGATGGCCCAGGTCGCCGCGAGCCCGGACGTGGCCGAGGGCATGGAGGCGTTCCGTACGCACCGCAGGCCCCATTTCACCTGGAACGGAGCCGGGCTGCCGGAGGAGCCCACTCAGCCGGCGGTCGGCAGTGACCCGAATCGGTAGCTCGACGAGTCGATCGAACCCATGAAGTCGGGCTCGTGGTAGATCCGCACCCCGGGCTCGTCCTCGGCGGCGCCCACGGCGACCATCAGCGGGATCAGGTGGTCCTCGGCCGGGTGTGCCGCGCGGGCGCTCGGCGCCTGGTCCCAGCGGAGCAACCGTCGGGTCCGCTCCTGCGGGTCCACGTCGACCACGGCCTCGGTGAGCCAGTCCCCGAACGCCTTGGAGTCGCGGGCGGCACCCGGCCCGAAGTTGCGCAGGTTGTGGTAGCTGAAGCCGCTGCCGACGATCAGCACGCCCTCCTCGCGCAGCGGAGCGATGGCGCGGCCGGCGGCCAGGTGGGCCTCCGGGTCGTAGCCGTGCTTGAGCGACAGCTGCAGGATCGGCACGTCGGCGTTCGGGTAGGCGACGAAGAACGGCGCGAACACGCCGTGGTCGTAGCCCCGCTGCCCGTCGTAGCGGGTCGGGATGCCGGCGTCCTCCAACAACTGCCCGACCCTGGCGGCGACGTCAGGAGCGCCCGGGGCCGGGTACTGGATCCGGTAGGTGAACTCGGGGAAGCCGCCGTAGTCGTACAGCATCGGCGGATTGGCGCTGGTCTGGACGGTGAACTCCGGCTCCTCCCAGTGTCCCGACACTGCCAGGATCGCTCGCGGGGTGCGCCCGAGCTCGCGCGGGATGGACTGCAGGGACGCCTCGAGCTTGCTCATGTCACCCGGCATCATGTCCTTGATCCAGGGCCACGGGCCGCCCCCATGGGACACGAAGTAGGTGGGCAGCCGATCCGGGTACGTGCTCATGGTCCCGAGCGTACACACAGGTAGTTGAATAATCAACCAAACAGGCCTCTGGGTCAGTCCCCGATCCGACCGATCGGCTGGCGCTTCTCGGTCTGGAAGGCATCCTCGGTGCGGCCCAACGCCCAATACCCCGACAACGACAGCTCCTCCCGCGCCACGCCGCGTTCCTTGAGGACGGCACGGACCGCCTTCATGGACTCGCGCTCACCATGGGCGAAGACCTGGACCCGACCCTCGGGCCACGGCCCCGCCTGCACGGCGTCGGCCAGCAGGGTGGCCCGGTCGGCCGGGGCAACCAGCCAGGTCCGTACGATGCCCGCGGGGCCGGGCAGCTCGATCCGCCCGGATTCCTCACCCACCTGCAGGTAGGCCAGGCCGCGGGCGCCCTCGGGCAATGCCTCCAGCGCGGCGCAGATGGCCGGCAGCGCGGACTCGTCGCCGATGAACACGTACGCGTCGGCGGTCGGGTCCGGGGCATAGCCACCGCCGGCCCCCGACGCCACGAGGGCGTCCCCGGGCTTGGCCCGGCGGGCCCACGGAGCTGCGACCCCCTCGTCGCCGTGGACGACGAAGTCGATCGCGAGCCGCTGGTTCTCCGGATCGACCCAGCGCAGCGTGTAGGTGCGCCGGACCGGCCAATCCTCGGGGTCGAGCCGTTCACGCAGATCGGCCTCGTCGTACGGCGGCTCCAGGCCCTGCTCGGGCTTGACGAACAGCAGCTTCACGTAGGCGTCGGTGCTGTTGTCCATCGTCAGCGCGGAGAAGCCGCTGCCACCGGCCACCACCCGGACGATCGTCGGCGAGACCCATTCGGTGGACTCCACGGTGAGGACGGCTTGGGGGCGCGCTGGCCGATTGGTTCTCATGGTGGTGAGGCTAGCCTTACCGGACAACCCTCCGTTGGTCCTTGTCTCGCGTACGGGCACGAGCACCCCCAGCATGGATCCGCCGCGACTTCAGTCAAACGCTGCGCGTACAGCGGTAGCGGATCCCTGGAAGCGCGGCGGATGCAGCCCGGCCCCGGTGGGGCCTCCCCAGGACCAGGTGACTCCCCAGAGCCAGGTGGGGTCCCAGAGCCAAGAGGCGCCCCAGGATCAGAACGCCAGCCCACGCACCCGCAACTCATCGGCGACAGCCGCCGGGATCCCGGCCTGGGCGGCCAACCGCGGCCAGTCCCGGCGCAGCACCTGACGTACGCCACCGCGATCGAGGCGGCCCAGCGCGGCCAAGGGCGTTCCCGCGGGAACGTTCCGGCACTCCAGGAGCAGTTCGATCCACTCCTCCACCGGTAGCCCGGGCCACTCGGCGAGCTGCTCGCGAACGTCGGCGGCGGGCGCGGAGACCTGGTCCAGCGCATCGTCCAGACCGGCCACGAACGCGCGCCGGTCCTCGGTGAGCCGGGCCAGGTCGGCGGGCGGATCGGTCCAGCCCTCGAGCCAGGAGACCACCGCGGAGGTGACGACCGGCCCCCAGTCGTCGGTGAGCACCCGCCACTCGTACGCCTCCAACGGCACCTCGAGACGGGACAGGGCCGTGGCGAGCTTGCGGTTGGCCACCACCGGACGGTACGTGCCGACGTCGTGGCTGAGCGGCCGGGCGACCAGGCGGGTGAGGTTGCGGATGTCCATCGTGGAACAGATGATTCGCTGCGCGCGCTCCTGGCGCTCCGGATCCCCCTGCCCCGGCCCGAACCACGCGTACATGGTGTCCGGCAGGGCAGGCACCGCGCTCCACAGCTCCCGGTACGGCAGCCGGCGGCCGGCGCGGACCACTTCGGCGAGCCGGGCCATGCCCCGGAGACCGGTGACGAGCCGGGCGAAGACGACCGGGCCGACCTCGTCGGCGAGCAGGTCCAGGCCCTGGTCGGTGAGCGGTTCGGTCGGGTCGAGGGTGAGCGCCTGGAGCCGGGTCACGAACTCCTCGACGCTGCGGGCATCGGCATACCGCCCGGGATGGTCCAGGTAGCTCTGGGCCAGGTCGCGGGCCCGGTCCGGGGCGGCGACCGCCCCAGCGTCCGGTTCCAGCACCTGGGCCGCGCCCCCCCCGGCCCCGAAGTCGTTCGTCGCCGAGAACGGCGCCAGCACCACCCCGACCCCGGGGCCCGCGCTGCCGGCCACCTCGTCCGGGTGCGCGACGAAGTTCGACCACCACAGGTCGGCGACGACCTTGCGCGGCAGGGCGCGGGCCAGCCCGCCGAGCGTCTCCAGCGCCGAGGACCGGTCGGCCGTACGCATCAGCAGCGGCGTACGGTCCGCCAGGTGGCCGATCAGCGCGGCCAGCAGGTCCGTGCGGACGTCCTCGGGCATCGGCCGGGTGCGGCGGGCCGGCAACTCCAGCACCGGCAGCGGACCGGCCTCCGGCTGCTCCTCGCCGGTGCGCAGCACCCCTTGGCGGACCAGGTCGAGCACCTCGGTGGCGGCCAGGTGGCCGGTCGGGTCGAGCAGGCAGTGCGCGGTGAACGTGCCCGGCCGCCCGACCCGCCCCAGGTACACCTTCGAGACCAGGAGGGTGCCGTGGTCGGTGGGGTAGGCGTCCAGGCCGCAGGGTGGTTCGGCGCCACGGACGACCTCCGCGTCCGAGCCGCGGGGCAGGAACGTACGGGCCTGCTCCGGCAGCCAGGGCACGCTCTCCACCGTGGGCCAGCCGGCGGAGGCGCCGAGGACGCCCAGGCCATTGCTGGTCGGCCCCCAACCGATGACGGCCTGCTGGATCTCAGCCATGATGGACCCCCTGGCCTGCCTGCGGGGTACCGACCTTCAGGGCTTCGGCCCCGGCGAGCATCCCCCTGTCGTAGAGCAGGCCCAGCAGCGGCTCGTGCACCCGGATCGGGGAGATCCGCTCGAACAGGCCGAGTTGGTTGACCGCACAGCCGGTGGCCGAGACCGCGTGGTAGCGGGTCAGCAGCGAGAACCGCTCCACCTCGGCAAGGATCGCCTGGCCGTGATTGGCGAGCAGTTCGTACGGCCACCGCGACTGGCGGGACAGGTAGCCCTCCTCGTTGCCGTAGAACCCCTGGTCGAGCGGGATCGCCTGGCCCGGGCGCGGCTGGAGCGCCTCCAGCGGGGCGAGCTCGTCACACTTGGCGATGACCACGCCGGTGGGGATCGGGTCGCGACGCCGGTCCAGGACCGTACGGGCCGACTGCAGGGCCGCGACGACGCTGCCGGCGCCCGGCGCGGTGGCGCCCTCGATGCCCTCCGGCAGCGCGAAGCCCGACCGCTGCCCGAACGCCAGGTTGACCGGCGAGCAGAACACCAGTGCCCCGGACATCACGGTCAGGAACGGGTTCAGCTCGGCGCTGGAGCGGGCGTCGCGATAGCCCTCCCCCGCCGCATCGAAGAACAGCAGGTTCACGTCGTCGTCGGGTGCCCAGTCCCGGTGCATCCGCACCACCAGCGGGGCCGTACGCTCCAGCCGGGTCTGCTCGGGGGGCCGGCGCATGGCCAGCGGGGTGACGTAGTCGCGCTGGTAGATCCCGCGGGAGTGCTCCTCGACGGTGAACGTCATCCCCATCGGGGCCAGGTCGGTCATCCCGACGATGCGCTGCAGCAGCACCGCCAGGAAGGTCGACTTGGACACCGAGGACGGTCCGATCAGCCCGATCGGCACGGTCTCGCGGCGCAGGAACTCCGGTGGCATCCGGTGGCCCTGCGGGCAGCGGTGGTGCACGCCGAGCCGCAGCTCCTCCAGGTGCTGGTGGCGGACCCGGTCCCGGTCCTTCTGGGTGGCACCGAGCAACGCGCGGACGGCGCGGGCGACCCGCTGCGGAGCGGACAGTCCGGGCGGGGTCCAGGGCTCGCTCTGGGCGGTGTACGCAGTGAAGTCGCCGGCCCGGTAGTGCACGGCACACTGCGTGCAGAGGTAACCGGCCATCAGAGCGCCACCACCAGGACCAGCACGAGCACCGCGACCCCCAGCCCGACCAACCGCAGCACCCGGGTACGTTCCCGGAAGCGGGTGAGGGCCCGCTGGTGGCTCAGCCGGACCAGCCGGCGGCGCTCGGCCTCCTCGAAGGACGACATCGTCATGGCAGCAGCAACCTCCCGAGGGACAGCAGGACCACCCCGGCCAGCATGCCGACCACGGAGCCGGCAAGCACGGTCAGGGCCAGGTAGCCGGCCCAGTGCAGCGGGCCGAAGCGTTCGGCACCCAGGTAGCCCCGGGCCGTGAACAGTTGGCGCCACCAGCCGGCCAGCTGGGCGGGCACCGAGTCGGGGTCGGCGGTCTCGACCGGCAGGCCGGCCGCGGATCGTACGACCGGCAGCGGATGCTGCGGGCGTGGGGCGAACGCCTGGGTCGCCGCGCCGGCCGGATCCACCCGGCTCCCGCCCGGCGTACCTGCGTCCTGGGTGGCCTTCCCTGGTGCGGTCTCGTCCAGCGAGAGGTGCACCATCTGGGTCGGGGCGACCCGGGTGCTGCTGGGGTCGGCGACCGGCGCCTCGTGCGCCTGCAACTCGAAGATGGTGGTCGGCGCCTCCACCGGTGCGGCGGGCAGCGGAGCCGCGGCCGGGCTGATCCGGTCCAGCAGGGCCCGGGCACTGGGTCGATTGTCGGAGCGTACGGTCAGTGCCAGCCGGACGCAGTCGCGCAGGGTCGGGTCGGTGATCGCGGCGAGGACCCGCTCGTCGGCGACACGGCCGGTGCCGTACGCCTCCTCGTACACGCGCGGGTCGCCGAGCGCCGCAACGAACGGGTGCCGGCCGGGGGCGTACATGTCGAGCACGGTCAGGCCCCACGAGAACACGTCGGAGGCCCGGTCGATCTGTGGGGACAGGAAGTGCTCGGGGCTGGCGAACTGCAGGGTCGCGTGCCGGTAGGCCGGCCCGTCGCCGCCGGTCGCGCCGCCGGACTCGTAGTCGATCAGTTCGACGCCGGTGATCTTGCGGCCCTCGACGGTGACGATGACGTTGGCGGGCTTGATGTCACCGTGGAACAGCGGGTGCCCGTTGTACGTACGGGCGTGCAGCTCGACGATCCGCTCCAGCACCAGCCGGGCGAGCAGCACCTCGTTGCCCTGCAGGCCGCCGGTGGTGCGGGTCTGGGTGAGGGTGAGGCCGTGGATGTAGCGGCGGATCACCCAGGCGTAGCCGCCGCCGACCCCGGTCGCGGGGACGTCGCCGAAGAGCAGCCCGTTGCGGCGGGCGGCCTCCTCCTCGTTGGCGAGCAGCCGGGCGGCATGGGACGGGACGGTTGGCAGGCCGGGGGGGACCCGGATCGCCTTGACCACGAACGCCTCGGGCATCTGGCCGGGCCGCAACTGCCCCCAGTAGCCGAGGAACGGGGTGAGCTTCTTGTCGTCGATCGGTGTCGCGGCGGGGCGCAGCCGGCGGGTGACGTCGATGACGGGCTGGCGGCCGGAGGCGTCGACGAGTTGGGCGGGGTCGTCCGAACGCGGCCCGAACAGCACGCCGGTCGCCTCGACGGTGGTGGTCGGTCCCTGCCCCATCGCCGTTCCTCCCCGTTCCCCTCGAACCGACGCGCCGGATCGGCACGCCGGCAGCACGCCATGGTCCAGTGTAGGTTCGCCTTGGCTCGGCACCGAGCCCTCACTCGCTCGCCAGGGCGAGGTCCGGGTCGTCTCAGGAGGACCCCCGGGGTCGTTCAGGGTCGATCCGAGGGGCCCTCACATCACGTCGGCAGAAGCGACACAGATCAGGCACAGGCTCCGACGGTGAGCTGGGGACATGCAGTCGCCAGCGTCCACCCACGTCCCAACCACTCCGCCCGACTCATCCCCGTACGCCCCGCCGTACGTCACCCACCGGTCCGCCCGGTCCCGCCGGGCGTCGTTGCCGGCGCTCGCCGACGCCGACAACCGGCGCGGGCTGCGGGCCATCTGGTTCCTCGCCGCGGTCGGCGCGATCGGCGGCGTGGTGCTGGGCCTGACGATCCAGGCGGTATGGCCGCTGGTCACCTCGCCCTCCGACGCGGTGTACGACGTCTCGGTGCTGGCCGCCTCGGTCGGCACGTACGGCGTGCTGGTCCTGCTGCTGCTCATCGCCCGCCTGCCGGTGCTCGAGCGGGCCATCGGCCAGGACCACCTGGTCGCCTGGCACAAGGTAATCGCGCCGTGGGCGATGTCCCTGGTGCTGGTCCACATCGTGCTGGTCGTCGCCGGCTACGCCATGGGCACCGGCACGAACTGGTTCGCGGAGGCGTGGAGCCTCCTGACCACCACCGCGTGGATCCTGCCCGCGACCGCCGGCACCGTCGCGATCGCCGTCGCCGGCTGGACCTCCTGGCGGCGGGTGCGCCGGACCGTGAAGCACGAGACCTGGTGGACGATCCACCTCTACACCTACCTCGGGGTGGCGCTGGCGTTCGCGCACCAGGTCACGGCGGGCGGTCCGTTCCTGACCGGCTGGTCGCGGGCATTGTGGATCGGGCTGTACGTGGTCGTGTTCGGCGCGATCATCCGCTACCGGGTGCTGGTCCCGATCCTCCGGTCGTTGCGGCACCGGCTGCGGGTCACCGCGGTCGAGTCCACGGCACCCGGGGTGACCAGCGTGTGGGTGCGCGGCCGCAAACTGGCCGAGCTCGGCACCCAGGACGGGCAGTTCTTCAACTGGCGGTTCCTGCACCAGGGGCTGGCGTACGAGGCGCACCCCTACTCGGTCTCGGCGATCCGCGGCGACATGCTGCGGATCACCGTCAAGGCCCTCGGCGACGGCTCCAGCAAGCTGGCGCAGGTGCCGATCGGCACCCGAGTGCTGGTGGAGGGACCGTACGGGGCGGTCACGCCGGGCCGGGTGGCGCCGGACACCACCGACCGGACCCGGCGCACCGTGCTCGTCGCGGGCGGGGTGGGCATCGGCCCGGTCGCGGCGCTGGCCGGGCGACTCGCCGGCGAGGCACCGCTGGACGTCATCTACCGGGCCGGCTCGCTGGAGGAAATGGCCCACCGGGACGAACTGTGGGCGCTGCAGTCCCGGCGCGGCGTACGGGTCCACCTGATGCCCGGCAACCGCCGGCAGTACCCGCTCAGTCCCGATCACCTGGCCGCCACCGTCGGCCGCCTGGACGATGCCCAGGTGTACACCTGCGGGCCGGCCGCCCTGAACCGCCAGGTCGTCCGCTCCGCCCGGGCCCTCGGCGCCCGCCCCGACAACATCCACCACGAAATCTTCGACCTGTGAGGAATCCGATGAATCCCAAGAAGACCTTCACCGCCGTGCTCGTCACCGGCGCCACCGTGGCGGGTGTCGCGGGCGTGCTGGTGCTCAACCCCACCACCAGCTCCTTGGTCACTGCCCCCACCGCTGCCGAGACCGGCACTGCCGGAGGCTCCGGCAGCATCGGTGGCTCCGGCACCGGCGGGTCGGGCACCGGGCTGCTGCAACGCGTCGCCGGCGCTCGCGAGGACCACGAGAAGGACGAGGACGGCGACCACGACGAGGGTCACGACGACGAGGGTCACGACGACTCCGACCACGGTGGCCAGGCCCTCGGATCCGGCGCGACCGGAGGTGTCACGACCACGGGATCCGCCGCCGGCAGCACCGGGAACGGCGCCACCGGAAGCACCGGGGCCACCACCAGTGGCAACACCACGACCGGGGCGGCGTACCAGTCCCCGTACGGTCCGATGCAGGTCGCGATCACCGTGTCCGGCAACCAGGTCACCGGCATCCAGTGGGTGCAACTCCCGGGCGACGGCAAGTCCAACCGGATCAACACCTACGCCGCGCCGCTGCTGGTCGAGCAGGGCCTGCAGGCGCAGTCGGCCACGGTCGACGGCGTCTCCGGCGCCACGTACACCACCGAGGGGTTCCGCACCTCCCTCGCGTCCGCGATCAGCAAGGCAGGTCTGTGATGTCCGCTCTCTCCCCATCCTCCGAAGCCACTCCCGTCGTCGCCCGTCGGCGCCGCGAGGGCCGTACGTACACGCACCTGCAGGAGATGTGGGGCACCGTCGTGGTGATCGAACTCGTTGAGGGCGACCGGCAGTGGCCGCCCGACGAGGCCCTGGACGCCGCGATCGGCGAGGCGGTCGAGCTGATGCGCCGGGTGGACCGGATCTTCTCCACCTACCGGGAGACCTCGCTGGTCAGCGGGCTGCGGGCCGGGCGGCTGGCCGAGGACGACCTCGACCCGACCGACCCGGACCAGGCGCTGCTGATGGAGGTGATCACCGCCTGCCGCTGGGGCCGCGAGCTGACCGGCGGCTGCTTCGACCCGTGGGCGGCCCGCGGTGGCTTCGACCCGTCGGGCCTGGTGAAGGGTTGGGCGGCCGAACTGGTCGCCGACCAGCTCGTCGACGCGGGATTCGAGAACCTGTGCGTCAACGCCGGTGGCGACGTCGTCACCCGCGGGCGTCCGGCGCCGGACCATGCCTGGCGGATCGGCATCCGCCACCCGGACGACCCGAACGCGGTGATCGGCGTCGAGGAGGTCGGGGACGGGGCCATCGCCACCTCCGGGGCGTACGAGCGGGGCGACCACATCGTCGATCCGGCCACGGGTGAGGCGGCGGGTGCGGCACGGTCGGCGACCGTCGTCGCCCGCCACGCCGGGCTGGCCGAGATCCTGTCCACCGCGCTGGTCGTCGGCGGCCGGGACGGTGCGATCTGGGTGGCCATGCAGAAGGGCTGCCGGGCGCACGTGGTGGATCCGCTGCCGGCGCAGACGGCATGGTCGACGTCCTGGATCGGGGATCGGCTCCAGCCCGCCGGTTGAGCCGCCAATCGAGCTGCCGGGCAGGTCGGCGTCAGCCCCCCAGGCGTACGACCTGCCCGGCCTTTGCGCTGCGCAGCGCGGCGTCGAGGACATCGGCGATGTGGACCACGTCGGCCGGCGCCACCGGCATCCGCATCCGCCCGGCCGGTTCCCCCGAGCGCAGCGCGGCGAAGAACTGCCGGTAGAACTCGGCCCAGTCCTGCGCGGGGCCCGGCACCGGCACCCGTTCCGGGCCGCCGTACAGCCAGCCGCAGGAGCCGGGCGCGTCGGCCAGGTCCGGGTAGAACGCGCCGTCCCGGTCCAGGTCGACGAAGTCGTCGTACACCCAGGTCCCGGCGCTGCCGATCAGCCGCATCCGCGGCCCGGGAGCGGCGACCAGGGTGCAGACGTCCAGCCACGAAACCCGGCCGCCGGCATGGTGCAGCGCCACGTGCGACTCGTCGTCGCCGACCTGGCGGCGGGCGTTCACCTCCGCGTACACCGCCTCGACCGGCCCGAACAGCTGCACCGCCAGGTCGACCATGTGCGGGCCGAGGTCGAGCAGCTTGCCGCCACCGACCGAGTTCGGGGTGTCCTCGCGCCAGCGGTGCCTCGGCTCGGGGAGCCACCGCTCCCAGCGGAACTCGAACCGCCACACGTCGCCGAGGCGACCCGACGACACCAGCTCGCGCGCGACCTGGTGGGAGCGGTCCCAGCGACGCTGCAGGTAGCAGGTCAGCGGCACCTGGGCCGTCCGGGCCGCGGCGACGACCTCGCGGACCTCGGCCGGGTTGACTCCCAGCGGCTTCTCGACGATGACCGGCAGGCCGGCGTCGATCACCCGGAGGGCGTGGTCGTGGTGCAGCCCCGAGGGGGTGACGAGCACGATCGCGTCGAGCCCGGGCACCTGCAGCAGGGCCTCCAGGTCGTCGACAAGTGCGACGCCGGGGCTGTCGGCCTCGGCCTGGGCGCGGCGTTCGGGGTGGCGGGTCGCGACGGCGGCGACCACGCCACCGGCCGCCTTGACGTGGGGCGTGTGCAGCCAGGTCGCGGTCGAGTAGCCCGCGATCCCCAGACGCATCGGGGCAGAGTCAGCAGCCATGCCTCATTGTGCTATCTGCCGCCGTAGACCCGCACCTGCTGCGCCTTGACCACGAACCACAGCCGTTGCCCCGGCCCGATCGCCAGGTCCGCCGCCGCTGCCGGGGTGATGTCGGCGGCCAGTCGTACGCCGGCCGCCTGGGTAACGGCACCGTGGGCGACGACCCGCAGTTGCCCGGCGCGGGGCTCCAGGCCCACGACCTCGACCGGCCAGGAGTTGCGCGGGCTGCCGTGCGGCTGGTCCGGGTGGATGCCCACGGCCGCCGGGTCGACCAGGGCGACCGCCGGCTGCCCCGGGCCGGTCTGCGCGTCCTCGTCCCAGACCCCGGCGACCGGGCCGAGCGGGGTGGCCAGCACGACCGCGTCACCGCGCCGGACCACGTGGTCGACCGAGCCGCCGACGGCCGGGGCGAGTTCGCCGGTCAGCGTCCCCTCCAGCAGCACCCGACCGGCCAGTTCAGCGGCGAACCCGCTGCGCGGGCTCTGCACCAGGTCCCGGACCATCCGGTCCTCGACCAGCCGCCCGTTCTCCAGCACCACCGCCCGGTCGGCGAGGGTCACCACGTCGACCAGGTCGTGGGTGACGACCAGCGCCGTACGGCCCTGCACCACCTCGCGCAGCAATGCGCGCAGCTGTGGGGCGACGGCCACGTCGAGCGCGGCGAACGGCTCGTCGAGCAGCAGCACGTCCGGTTCGGCCGCCAGGGCGCGGGCGATCGCGACCCGTTGGGCCTGCCCACCGGACAACTGGGCGGGGCGGCGGGCGGCGAACTGGGCGGCATCGACCGCACCGAGCCATTCACGGGCCAGTTCCTCGGCGGCGCCGCGGCGCATCCCGGCGGCCCGCGGCGCGAACGCGACATTGTCCAGCACGCTCAGGTGCGGGAACAGCAGCGCGTCCTGGGACAGCATCGCGACCTTGCGCCGGTGCGGCGGCAGCCCGGTCACGTCCTGCCCGCCGATCGTCGCGGCCCCGGACGAGGGGGCGAGGGTGCCGGCGAGCAACTCGAGCAGGGTGGACTTGCCGGCGCCGTTGCGGCCCAGCACGGCCACCACCTGCCCGTCGGGCACCTCGAGGGCGACCTGCAGGTGCCGGGCCTCCAGCGCCAGGTCGAGGCGGACGTCAGCCACGGCGTGCCCCGAACGTACGGATCCCGACGGTCAGCACGACCGCGGCACCGATCGCGACCAGCACCAGCGACAGCGCGACCGCCGAGGCGGGGTCGACCTCGCGCTGCAGGTAGACCTCCAGCGGCAGGGTCCGGGTGGTGCCCTGCAGCGACCCGGCGAAGGTCAGCGTCGCGCCGAACTCCCCCAGCGCCCGGGCGAACGCCAGCACGGTCCCCGACACCAGGCCGGGCACGACCAGTGGCAGGGTGATCCGGCGCAGCACCACCCCGGGCGCCGCACCGAGGGTGGCGGCGACCCGTTCGTACGCCTCGGTGCCCGACCGCAGCGCGCCCTCCAGCGAGATGACCAGGAACGGCATCGCCACGAACGTCTGCGCCAGCACCACCGCCGCGGTGGAGAACGCCAGGCGGACGCCGAGGGCCTCCAGCACGCCGCCGAACAGGCCGGTCCGGCCGTACGTCAGCAGCAGTGCCAGGCCGCCGACGACCGGGGGGAGCACCAGCGGCAGCATCACGATCGCGCGCAGGTAGCGCAGTCCGGGCAGCCGGGCGCGGGCCAGCACCACCGCCAGCGGGATGCCGAGCACCAGACTGAGCAGGGTCGCGGCGGCTGCCGTACGCAATGACAGGCCGAGCGCGACCAGCGCGGACTCCGAGGTCACCAGGGACCAGAAGTGCGGCCAGTCGGTGGCCAGCACCATCGCGCCGATCGGCAGCACCAGGAAGGTCAGTCCGGTCCCGGCCGGCAGCCACAGCCAGCCGGGCAGCGCGTACCGGTCCGCCCGCCTCCGGGTCGTCACGGCGTGCCGAACCCGGCCTTGTCCAGCACCGCCTGGCCATCGGCGGCAATGACGTACGCGACGAACTGCTCGGCGAGGTCGGCCCGGTCGCTGGTCCGGGCGCTCTCGGTGACGGCGATCGGGTAGCGGTTCGGGGTCTGGTCGATGCCGAGCGGGATGCCCATGCCGGTGCCGGCCGCCTCGGCCCGGGCGACATCGGTGGTGTAGACGAGGGCGGCGTCGGCCTGGCCGGAGGTGACCTTGCCGGCGGTGTCGGTGACGTTCGGCTCCTCGCTGACCGGGGTGATGGTGATGCCGGCGGCGCCGAGCGTACGTTCGGCGGCGGCGCCGCACGGCACCTGTGGGGCGCAGACGACCAGCTGCAGGTCGGGGTGGGCCAGGTCGCGGGCGCCGGTGATGCCGAGCGGGTTGTCCGGGGCGACCAGGATCGCCAGCCGGTTGGTGGCGAACAGGGTCGGTTCGGCGACCAGCCCCTTGTCGGAGGCCTGTTGCATGGTGCGTTCGTCAGCGGTGGCGAGCACGTCGGCGGGGGCGCCGGCATCGAGCTGGCTGACCAGGTCGGACGAACCGGCGTAGCTGAGGACCACGTCGGTGCCGGGGTGGGCACTCTCGAAGGCGGTGCCGATCTCGTCGAACGCCCCCGCCAGCGACCCCGCGGCGAACACGGTGAGCGTCTGCTGCTGCGCGGGCGCCGGGGAGGGTGCGGAGGCGGTCGGCGAGGAGCACCCGGCCAGGCCGAGCAGCACCGCGGCGCAAGCGAGCGCCACGGGCCGGAATGCGGTGCGGGTCATGGCCGCCACCCTAGGCAAGGGCCGGGACGGTTGCCGCCCCACCCCCGCACAATGCCGCAGGGCACCGCCTCAATGGGCAGCCCGGACCACCCCGCCGTCGATGACGTACGTCGCGCCGGTCGCGAAGCCGGGGACCGGGGAGGCGAGGAACGCGATCATGTCGGCGACCTCGCCCACCTGGGCGATCCGGCCCAGCGGGATCTCCCGGACGGTGTCGGCGAGGGCCTCCTCGACGGTGGTGCCGGTGGCGGCCGCCCGGGCCGCGGCCAGTTCCTGGGTCCGTTCGGTGCCCGTCGCACCGACCAGCACCTGGTTGACCCGCACGCCGCGCGGGGCGACCTCGGTGGCCAGGGTCTTGACCAGGGCCGACTCGGCCGAACGGTACGCGGCCGACAGCACCCCGCCGGGCGCCGGCTGGCGCACCCAGTTCGAGGACACCAGCACCATCGAACCGGCCCCGGCCGCCGACATCAGCCGGCCCGCGCCGGTGAGCAGTTCGACGACCGGGCGCAGCAGCAGGTCGTGCGCGGCCTCCCAGTCCGCCCAGGCCAGCTCCAGCACCGGCCGGACCGGCGGGCCGGGCGTGTTCGCGACCAGGATGTCGAGGCGACCGTACGTGTCGTGCACCCGGTCGACCAGCGCGGCGGCCGCCCCCGGCACGGACAGGTCGAGCACCTCCGGGACGATCCGGCCGGCGCCGATCTGCTCGATGGAGCGGTCCTGGCTCCGGGCGGCGGCGATGACGGTGGCACCCTCACGGGCCAGGCTCTCGCTGACGGCGCGGCCGATGCCGCGCGAGGCGGCGGTGACCAGGGCGACCCTGTCGTGTACCTGCAGGTCCATGGTGTCTCCTTCGTACGGTGTGGTGATCGTACGGTGTGGTGATCGTACGGTCCTGGCGGACCGGCCCCGCACGGACTCCCCGACTGGAATACTGCGGTCATGGCGGAACGATGGCGTGCGTATGACCTTGTCGACCTCGTGGTCGACCCCGGCTCCTGGGAATCCTGGGACGAACCGATCGATGTCTCGGGCTACCCCGACGGCTACCGCGAGCAGGTGCTGCGGGCCCGGGAGAAGTCCGGCATGGACGAGGCGGTGATCACCGGACGGGCGACCATCGGGGGGCGTACGGCCGCGTTCATCATCGGGGACTTCCGCTTCCTGGGCGGTTCGATCGGCCGGGACACGTCGGTGCGGATCGAGGCGGCGGTGCGCCGGGCGACCGCCGAGAAGTTGCCGCTGATCGCCTCGACCTCCTCGGGCGGCACCCGGATGCAGGAGGGCACGCCCGCGTTCGTCACGATGGTGTCGATCTCGAAGGCGATCATCGCGCACAAGGACGCGGGACTGCCGTACATCGTGTACCTGCGCCACCCCACCACCGGCGGCGTCTTCGCCTCGTGGGGTTCGCTGGGCCACATCACCGTCACCGAGCCGGAGGCGATGATCGGCTTCCTCGGCCCACGCGTGTACGAGGTGCTGAACGACCGGCCGTTCCCCGAGGGCGTGCAGGTGGCCGAGAACCTGGTCGACCATGGCATCATCGACGCGATCGTCCGGCCCGAGGACCTGCGCCAGACCGCGGCGACCGCACTGCGGGCGCTCACCCCGGTCGACCTCGGTGCACCGTCCGAGGGGCACAGCGCCGGACTTGCTGCCCCGGCACCGCGCACCGGGCCGGTCTGGGACGCGATCGAAGCGACCCGCCGCGCCGACCGGCCGGGGGTCCGGGAGGTCCTGCGCCACGGCGCCAAGGACGTGCTGATCCTGTCCGGTACCGGCGCGGAGAACGGGCCCGGCCTGGTCCTGGCCGTCGCCCGGCTGGACGGCCTGCCCTGTGTAATCGTCGGCCAGGACCGGCACGTCCAGATGCACGGCGGCCCGCTCGGGCCGGCCGGCCTGCGCGCCGCCCAGCGCGGCATCCGACTGGCACAGATGCTCGGCCTCCCGCTGGTCTGCATGGTCGACACCCCCGGCGCCGACCTGTCCCCCGAGGCCGAGGAGAACGGTCTGGCCGGCGAGATCTCCAGGACCCTGGCCTGGCTGGCCCGCGTCACCGTCCCCTCGGTCTCGATCATCCTCGGCCAGGGCTCCGGCGGCGGGGCGCTCGCGATGCTGCCGGCCGACCGGATCATCGCGATGGAGAACGGCTGGCTGGCCCCGCTCCCCCCGGAGGGCGCCAGTGCGATCATGTTCAAGGACGGCAGTCATGCCCCCGAACTGTCCGAGCAGCAGCGCGTCGGGGCCCAGGAACTGCTGGAGGACGGCATCATCCATCGGATCGTGGCCGAACCGGCCGATCCCGCCAGTGATCCGCGCGGATTCGCCCAGGCCGTGGTGGCGGCGGTGACCGAGGAGTTGCGCCAGGTCGCGGCCGAGAAGAAGCACTGGAAGGCGGGTGCCCGCCCCTGATCCCAGGGGAGGACCAACCAGTCGGCCCAAGTTCTTGATCGTGGGCCCCAGACAGCCCACGATCAAGAACCCCGCGGCCACCTAGACTGCCCCCATGAGCGAAGGGCTTCCGGACAAGAGGATCCGCGCGAGCGACCAGGATCGTGATGCCGTGCTGGCCGTGTTGGAGCAGGCCCACGCCGACGGTCGGCTCACCCTCGAGGAGCTGAGCACCCGCCAGGACGCTGCGCTCCGGGCGGTGTACACCGACGAACTACCCGCCCTGGTCGACGACCTGCCCCATGACGGTGCCCTGCTGGTGCCGATGGCACGTCCGGCACCGGTCCCCGTCGTCCCCAGCAGCGAGGACCTGGTCAGAGTCGCGGTATTGAGCGGGAGGACCGTCCACCTGGAGCCCGGCCGACACGGCGTGACCGGCATCGCCTTCTGGGGCGGCGACGAGATCTATCTGGGCGACGCGCTGGGTCCGGGCGTGACAATCACCCTGAACCTGCACGCGGTGATGGGCGGCAGCAACATCTACGTGCCGCCCGGCGTCCGGGTCGTCGACGAGGCCATCGCGATCATGGCCGGCAATGACATCGATGCGGCGGCGCAGGGCGACGGCTCGAACGGCACGGTCATCCTCCAGGGCGTGCTGTTCTGGGGCGGCAACGACGTCAAGCTCGCCCCGCAGCAGCGGCAATAGCGGCCAGGAGCAGTCGCCGGCAGCGCCTCAGCGCTCCCAGGGCAGCCGGTCGTGGCAGCCCGGGGTCACGGCAGTCTTGACCATGGCACCGGTCTCGTAGACGAAGCGCCACACCCAGATCAACGGCCCGCGCTCGGGGATGGCGACCACCCGTACCGTTCCGGGGAAGCACCTGCCCATCAGGATCCTGGTCCTCGTCACGTGACTGGTCTGGCTCACCACGGTGACCGAGGTCCAGCCCCGCTCCTCGGCCAATCGTGCGAATGCCTCGGCTTCGCCCTGGGTGGTCTCGGGAGCGGGCGTGAGGCAGATGGTGCCTGGTTCGTCGCACACCGTGAACACCGACCAGGAGGCGACACTCGCCGGACGGGACACGACGACCTGGCCGATCCGCAGATCGGGTCGGGTCTCGATGGCCTCGTGGCCACCGTCCGATGACAGGAAGAAGGTCGCATCCGTCGCTGTGGGGGTGTCGGTCCTCGGGAGCACCAGGAAGACCGTGCACGCGGCGAGCCACACCAGCACGAGCGGTACCACGACCCCCCACGGCCACCGCCTGGCCCTTCCCCGCGACTCCATGCCAGCACCGTAGCAACGGCGTGGAAAGCACACCCTTCGCGAGTTCCGCCCCGGCCGGCCCTCAGACCACCGATGCCGGGATCACCGAGATCACGAACGCCAACGTCCCGACGCTCAACAGCGTGCTGAGCGCCACCGCGCTGGCAGCGGTCTCCGGATCCGAGCCGTACTCCCGGGCCAGCATGAACGCGTTCACCGCGGTCGGCATCGCGCAGGCCAGGACCAGGCTGCTGGTCGACATCGCGTCCATCCGCAACAGCCACGCCACACCGACGGCGATCAGCGGGACCACGACCACCCGCAGCCCCACGGCCGTGAGCACCGACCGGTTGAGGTGCAGACGGCGCGACTGGGTGAGCTGGACGCCGAGGGCGAGCAGCACCATCGGCACCGCGGCACCGGCCAGCAGTTCGATGCCGCGCGACACCCCGATCGGCAGTTCCCACCCGAGCAGCCGCAGGAGGCCAGCGAGCAGCATCGCCCACGTGACGGGCAGCTTGGCGAAGGTCTTGATCCCGGCGAGCAGTCCTCCGCCCGAGCCCATCAGGATCGGGCCCACAGTGAACATCACGACCAGCGAGACCAGGAACAGGATCATCGCCTGGTCCAGCCCGATCTGGCCGAGTGCCAGTAGCGCGATCGGCAGTCCGAAGTTGCCGTTGTTCCCCAGGATCACTGCACCGATCACGCCGCGCTGGGTGCCGCGGGACGTGCCCAACGACGCCACCCAGGCCACCCCGGCGGCGAGCGTGGTGACGATCAGCAGCCCCCCACCGAGGAGCAGGCCATCGGAGATCGTCACCTCGGTCTTCATCAGGCTGTCGAACGCCAGGGGCGGGGTCAGTCCGTAGAGGTTGATCTTGCCGATGGTGTCGGGATCAAGCACGAACTTGCGGGCCAGGATCATCCCGACCGCGGCCACGATGGCCACCGGCAGGATCACCTGGAGCAGGGCGGCGAGCACGGGACCTCCTAGATGCAGCTGCAGACGTACGTCCGGCCCATCCTCGCGCCGATCAGGACCGTATGCGCGGGTCGTGCCACCGCACGTTGCCGTAGTGAGGAGGATCGTAGGGATGCGGACGACAGGACACCCGAAGACGCCGACCGAACAGGATCGCAGGTTCAGTCCTTGGCTGAATCCTGCCCCGTGACGACCGGCAGGATCCGATCCAAGACAGCATCAATCTCTGCGGCACAGGCACGTGACGCGGCCATCCCCCGACGGTGCGGATCAGAGACATCCCAGGTCATGGCGTTCGGCTTGGCTGCGGCAACCGCCTGGGCGATGAGGTTCGGCCCGGTGCCGGGCTTGTAGAGCCGCTGCGCCACGTCGGCGAACTGGTGGAGGCCCATGACCTTTCCGGCATGGTCGGGCCACGAATCCAGGATCAACGCGTGCTGGCCGAGCTCGAACGTCAGCACGACGTCGGACAGCGCCACCATCTCCCAGGTCAGGGCACGGCTGATGTGGTCCGCCGCTGATATCCCGTACTCCTCGTGGAGGACTTCGGCCATGTCCGCGTCCATCGGGCGACCGGGGTAGCCAGGAATCCCTGCACTCCCCACACGGATCGTGGGGAAGTCGACGAGTCGCTGGGCCGCCAACCGTTCAGCGAACGGCGAGCGGGCGATATTGGCGGTGCAGACGAAGAGGATCCGCAGCGGCTGCGGCACCGAGTCGGTTCGGCTCACGGGTCGATCATAGAGTGGCGTTCCGGGCACGGCCCGCAATTCCCCGTGCCGAGGGGTGCCCCGGGTGGGCGACCGCCGCCGGCAACCGTCGGCCCCCACCCCTACCTCACGCTAGGGCGGCCGCGGCTGTCGTTCCAGCGAAGCGCTCCCCCGACCCCGGCGGCAGCCCGAATACCAGTCACGTGGTGCACGCGCACCCACCACGCAATGCCCACGTGGTCCCTGCGGCGGGCTACTCGATCACCTCCCGAATCACGCTCCGGCGCCCCTTGACCCGTTGTGGGGGGCTCGTCGACGGACCTACGTTGAGGCCACCGGCTGGCCTGCGGACCCGAGCGTGGGGGCTGCGGGGACGCCAGTCGGATCCGAAGAGCTGGGGGCTACACCATGACCACGATGGAAGAGCGCACCAGGCGCCCAGGGGTAATGATCCAGGCGAGCGCGGACGTCGCGGCCGATGCCGACCTCGGTGACGACGTGGTGATCTGGCACCTCGCCCAGATCCGCGAGGGCGCCGTCCTGGGTGCCGGTTGCACCGTCGGCCGCGGCGCGTACGTCGGGCCGGGGGTCGAGCTGGGCCGCAACTGCAAGCTGGAGAACTACGCCCTGGTCTACGAGCCCGCACGGCTGGCCGATGGCGTGTTCATCGGCCCGGCGGCGGTGCTGACCAATGACCTGCTGCCCCGCGCAGTCAACCCGGACGGCAGCCTGAAGGGTCGGGACGACTGGACGCAGGTGGGTGTCACGCTGGAGACGGGGGCCTCCCTGGGTGCCCGGGCGGTCTGTGTCGCCCCTGTCACGATCGGCGCCTGGTCCATGGTGGCTGCCGGTGCCGTGGTGACCCGAGACGTCCGTCCGTACGCGATCGTGGTCGGCGTGCCGGCCCGCCAGATCGGCTGGGTCGGTGAGGCCGGCTTCCCGTTGGTGCCGGAGGACGAGTACTGGCGCTGTCCCTCGACCGGCCGGCTGTACCGCGAGACCGAGCAGGGCCTGGAGCCGACGACATGACAGCCACCACGCGCGAACTCCTGGTGCCCGAGTCGTTCTCGACGCCCGACCGGCAGGATCGGGACCGGCAGTCCTCGACCGACCGACCGGAGGCGACCGGCCACCAGGGCCCGCCCGACCACCAGGGCCCGGCGGTCCGGGAGCCGGCCGGTGGACACCCGCGGGTCGACCTGGCCGGAATCGTGGTCGACCTGATGGACCAGTCCGCGTGCGTCGCCGCGATCATCGAGCGGGCCACCCAGCCCGCCGGCATCGACCGTGCCGACGACCTCGACCGCACCGACAGCATCGACCCCAGGGACGGCACCGGCCCCGGGGACGGTCCGGCCAAGCCGCCGCTGGCCGTGGTCTCCGCCAACCTGGACCACATCGTCCAATTCGGCGAGACCGGCCGCTGGCGCCACCTGCTCGGCGACTCCCTGCGCCCCACCAGTACCGACGCGGACGGCACCTCCCGACCGCTCGAATGGCTGACCCTGCTCGACGGGGCTCCCCTGGTCGCCCAGTCGAACCGCCTGACCGACCGGTCCTGGCCACGCCTGGCCGGCAGTGACCTGGCCGACCCGCTGCTGGACGCCGCCGAGCAGGCGGGCGTCTCGGTCGGGTTCGTGGGCGGCTCGTACGTCGTGCAGCGCCTGCTGTCCCGTCGCCTGACCAGGACCCGACCGGGGCTCGTCATCGCCGGCATGTGGTCCCCGGACCGTGCCGAGCTCGCCGATGACGAGGCCTCCCTGCGGCTCGCCGCGGCCATCGCCGAGGCCGGGCCGCAACTGCTCATCGTCGGGCTGGGCAAGCCCCGCCAGGAGCTGTGGATCTCCCGGTACGGGCCCGCGACCGGGGCGAACGTGCTGCTCGCCTTCGGCGCGGTCGTCGACTTCCTGGCCGAAGCCATCCAACGCGCACCCCGCGTCGCCAGCGACAACGGCCTGGAATGGGCCTGGCGCCTGGCCCGCGAACCCCGCCGGCTCGCCAAGCGCTACCTCCTGGACGACCCGCCCGGGCTGCTGCAGTTGCGCCGCGCCAGCCGGCCGCTCCCCCAGACCGATCCACCGGTGGTCCCGCCCCCACCCCCAGTCCGGCCGTCCGGCACTCGTGCCGCGCCCCCGGATGGGGCGGCAGCCATCGGTGGATCGCCCACCCCCGGCCGGTTCGTCCCGCCGGGCGAACGGGCCGACGTCGCCGTGCTGGTCGTCACCTACAACAGTGCCGACCACGTCGACGCCCTGGTCGACAGCCTCCGTCAGGAGGCCGGCCGCCTGAGGCTGCGGGTCGTGGTGGCCGACAACGCGTCGACTGATGACACCACGGCCCTGCTGGCCCGCCACGAGGACGTCGTCGTCACCAGCACCGGCGGCAACCTGGGGTATGCCGCCGGCATCAACCTCGCCGCCCGTGCCGCGGGCGACGCCGAGGCGCTGCTGGTCCTCAATCCCGACCTGCAGGTGCAGCCCGGCGCCATCGCCGAGTTGCTGGCGGTCGTACGATCCGGCGTGGCCGACCTGGTCGTCCCCCGGCTCGTCGACGCCGACGGGACCACCCGCCTGTCGCTGTACCGCGAACCCACCCCGGGGACCATCCTCGGGGACGCGGCATTCGGCGCGCACTGGCCGCAGCGACCGGCAGCCCTGGCCGGGACGGACATGGCACCGGAGAGCTACCAGTTCGGCCACCGGATCGACTGGGCCACCGGCGCCGCACTGATGGTGGGCGCGGCCGCCGCCCGGCTGATCGGCGACTGGGACGAGCGGTTCTTCCTGTACTCGGAGGAGACCGACTACTTCCGCCGGGCCCGCGAGCTGGGCTACGCAGCCTGGTACGAACCGAAGGCCACGATGGTGCACACCGGCTCTGGATCGGGGACCTCCCGGCAGCTGAACGCGCTGATGGCGGTCAACCGCGTACGGTACGCGCGCAAGCACCACGGCACGTCCGCCGCCGGGCTCTGGTGGGCCGGCACCCTGCTCGGCGAGTCGTTGCGGGCGTACCGGCCCGACCGTCGCGGCGTGCTGGCCACGGTCGCCGACGAGGCCCGCTGGGACGGCCTGCCCGGCCCCACCGCGGACCCCGATCCGACGCACGTCCTGGCCGACTTCCCCCGCGGGGCCGTCATCATCCCGGCCCACAACGAGTCCGCGGTGATCACCCGGACCCTGGCCTCGATCGCACCGGTCCTGCGCACCGGCCGGCTCGAGGTGATCGTCGTCTGCAACGGCTGCACCGACGACACTGCGACCCGCGCCGCCGTGCCGGGGGTGCGGGTGGTCGAGGTCGACATCCCCTCCAAGACCACCGCCCTGAACGTGGGAGACAGCCATGCAACGCTATGGCCACGGGTGTACCTGGACGCCGACACCGAGATCACTCCGGCGACGCTGCGCGCCCTCCTCGAGAACCTGCAGGAACCGGTGCTGGCCGCGCGCCCGGCCTTCCGGTACGACATCGGACGGGCCAGCTGGCCGGTTCGCTCGTATTACCGGGCACGTCGCCGGTTGCCGAGCACCAACGAGGCGCTCTGGGGCGCGGGGGTCTTCGGCCTGAGCCGGGAGGCGCACGAGCGGATCGGGGCGTTCCCGGAGGTGACGGCCGACGACTACTTCGTGGACCGCGCGTTCTCCGACCAGGAGAAGATGATCGTGCCTGCGCCGCCGGTCCTGGTCCGTACGCCCCAGGACGTCGGGTCCTTGCTCTCGGTGCTGCGACGCAGCCAGCGGGGGCCGGCCGAGCAACGGAACCCTGCCGAGGGGATGGCGCTCGGAACCGCTGACGGATCGCCTCCCGGAGCAGATCGTGGCACCGCGGCTGCCACCGCCCGGGAGCTGGCCCGCTCGGTCCGCGGACCGGGCAGCCTGCTGGACGCCCTCACCTACGCCGGGCTGGCCGCCGTCCCCCGGCTCCGAACCACCACCCGTCGATCCGGGACCGTACGGCCCGCGTGGGAACGCGACGACAGCAGCCGGGTCGACCCCCTCAGTGAAGGGGCGCAGGGCTTCAGTGAGAGGACGCAGGGATGACGACCAGCGTCGATCACGTCCTGTTGACACGCTTCAACGTGCCGACCCCCGGCCCGGAGAGCTTGATCCGTGCGCAGGAGGGATGGCTACGCAAACGGGTGGCGCTCTTCGACCGCTTCTGCCGTCCCTCGGTCGCCTACCAGGACAACCAGGACTTCCGCTGGATCGTGTACTTCGATCCGGAGAGCCCGTCCTGGTTGCTGGAGTGGCTGCACGACCGAGCGCGAGGCGGCCTGTTCCGACCGATTCTCCGCACCCGCATCTCGGCAGACGACCTCCGCGCCGACCTTCGGGGGATCATCCCCGACCCGGCCGATGCCCTGCTGACCACCAACCTGGACAACGACGACGCGTTGGCCGCCGACACCGTGGATCGTCTCCAGCACGCCGCCTCCACCGTGCTCCGAGCCTCGCCGAGCGGGGAGGGGGCCGGGACTCGGCGAACCGCCCTGTACCTTCCCGATGGACTCATCCTCCGAGAGGACCTGGTGTACCGCCGGCATGATCCTCGCAATGCGTTCTGCTCGGTGCTGGAGGACTGGTCGGAGCCGGTCACGTGCTGGACGGATTGGCACAATCGCCTGCACCTGACCATGGACGAGCAGGTCGTCGAGTCCCCTGCCGGCTGGCTCCAGGTGATCCACGACACCAATGTCAGCAATCGCGTCCAAGGACGTCTTGCTTCGCCGAACGGCGCCCGTACGCGTTTCCCCGGGTTGCTGGACGACGTGGCGGACCCGGGGCGTACGGCCCTGGGCCTGGACATCGCCGTCGGACGACCACTGCGGGCGGCGCGCGAGACGACCCGTGGCGTGGCCAAGAAGGCGGTTCTGGCACTGGTAGGCACCGAGGGCCTGACGGCGGCGAAGCACCGCCTCGAGCAGTGGAAGCACCCCCGATGGCGGTTGCGTGCCGGTTCCTGGCCGGTCACCCGGCTCGTCACCGCACCAACCGAGCCGGTCCCTGATCCGAGGGAGCAGAGACGATGAACCTCACAGAATCGCTCCGGGTCCTCCTGAGAAGGTGGTACATCGTCCTGGCCGGCCTCCTGGTCACCTTCGCCGGTTGTCTCCTGGTCCAGCAGCTGGTCCCGCCCCGCTACACCTCGCAGGCGCAGGTCCTCCTGATGCCTCCCGAGGCGTCGGTGGGAGACAAGGGGAACCCGTTCCTCATGCTGGGCGGCATGGGGCAGGCCCTGGACGTCCTCACCCAGCTCGCGGCCGCGGCGGAGGTCACCGACCCCATCCTCGAGCGGCACCCGGGGACCGAGTACACGGTCGAGCCCGACCGGACCACCAGCGCCCCCATCGTGCACATCGTCGTGACCGGCGGAGACCCGGGCCAGGTCTCCTCGGCGCAATCCGAGGCCGTGACCAGTGTCGAGGACACCCTGGGGGCCATGCAGGAGGATGCCAGCCTGTCCGGCGAGCTCCAGATCAGGACGGTGGTCCTCACCACCGACCGTGAGCCGAAACTGGACACGCAGACCCGGCTACGAACGACCCTGCTGGTGGCAGGTGTGGCAGTGGTGGGCACCATCATGGGGACGGGCGCGCTGGACGCCATCCTCCTGGCGCGCCGCCGGCGTCTTGCGCACTCAGATGACGAGGATCCTCCGGCGCCCACTCCCGAGCGGAGCGACGCCCCCCGGGAGGAGTCGGATTCGAAGGACTCGGATCTCTCGGAGGACGCGGTAGACGCGGAGGACCGGAACAGCTCGGATGAGCCCAATGGCTCAAGGGCCCCCGTGCCACCAGTCATGAGCTCACTCCAATGAGTGTCGCGGACATCGCCCGGATCGTCGGGCGCTGGTGGTTCGTCGCGCTGGTACCGCCCCTCCTGGGGCTTGCCCTGGTCGCTTTCCTGGCAACCGGCCCGCAGTACTACACGGCACGTACGGAGTTCGTCTTCCTCGCTCCCGACAGGGCTGCGGTCTCCGGGTTGCCGGATGACCTGGCCGGCCCGCTGATCAACTTCGCCGGGGCCGTCCAGAGCAGGTATGCCGAGGAACATGTCGTGGTCCGGGTCTCCTCCCCCACAGCCACGCTCTATGGCAACAACGTCCGTGAAGGGGCCTCCGTGATGCTCGCGTCCGCCGGCAACCAGTGGGAGTCCTCGTTCAACCGCCCGGTGCTGGTCATCCAGGTCATCGACACCACCCCCGAAGCCGTACGGGGCCGACTGGCCGCCCTGTCCTCCGACCTGGCCGTGATCACGGAGGACCTGCAGCGATCTGCGGGGGCGAATCCGGAGGACTACATCACCCTGGAGACCCCGAGCCACCGGGTCGCGTTGCATTCGTTCGGACCCACGCGGACCGAAACCCTGAAGGGCAGCGTCGCCATCCTGATGGTTGCCGGTGGCTGCGGCATCGGCCTCGCGGCCGGTATGGAACGACTTCGTCCCCGCCGTGAAGGCAGTCGGCCATGACAGCGGTAGGCGGTACGGACAACCAGCGCCGAAGCGTACCCCTGGTGCCCCGCGGTGACGCAGTCGACTTCCTGACGATCTACCTGGTGTTCGTGTGCGCCATTCCTTCGTTCCTGGTCATTCCCGCCCTGGGGTCCTTCGGCCGGCTCTCGACCGTCTGGGGGCTCGTCGGGCTGTTGTGGTGGCTCTTCCAGCGGCTGCAGGCCGCGGATCGCCGCCCGTCCGGCTCGCACGCGATCCGCATCGGGGTCGCGGTCTTCGGCGCGGCCGTCCTGCTCAGCTACGGCGTCAACGTCCTCCAGGGCCTTCCCCCGGATGAGACCAGCGTTGCCGATGCCGGTTTGCTCCGACTGTGCAGCTGGCTGGGCGTCGCCCTGGTGGGCCTCGACGGGATCCAAACACGGGACCAGCTGCGGACCCTCGTCCGCCGGATCGCCATCGTCGGTGTGGCCATGGCCGTCCTGGGGCTGGTGCAGTTCATGACCGGCGAGACCTGGGTGGATCGCCTGTCCCTCCCGGGGTTCCAGGTCAGCCGTGATCTCGCCTCGCTCCAGTCCCGAGCCGGGTTCCACCTCGTGGCCGGCACGGCTGCGCATCCCCTCGAGTACGCCGCGGTCCTGTCCGCGGCACTGCCGATATCGATCGCCGCCGTGCTCCCCCGGTTCACCCGCTGGCCGGTCACGAGCCTGGTCCCGCCGGCGGTCATCGGCACCGCCCTGATGCTGTCGGTGTCACGCTCCGCGCTGGTCGGGCTGGCCGTCGGGCTCCTGCTCATCGTGCCGAGCCTCACGCCCCGGGCCCGGGTGGTGGCCGGTGTCGCCGGAGTGGGCGTGGCCATGGCGGTCGCGCTCACGGTCCCCGGCATGATCGGGACCATCCGGGGACTGTTCCTCGGCGCCCTCGAGGATCCCAGCACCCAGTCCCGGTCCGATGGCCTGACACCGGCCCTGGAGATCGCCAGCCGCGACCCTTGGGTGGGGAGAGGTATCGGCACCTTCCTGCCGGGCAACCTGATCCTCGACAACCAGCTCCTGCTGACTCTCATCGAGCTCGGACTGGTCGGCAGCATCGCCCTGGCTGCGGTGGTGTTCCTCGCCATGGGAACCGGATTCCGGACCCTGATGCGCTCCGATGACCCCGAGATGCGGTCGACGGGAACCGCGCTCGCTGCAGCGATCGGGGCCAACGTCACCCTGCTCGCCTTCTTCGATGCCTTCTCCTTCTTCATGCCCGGGGGCCTGCTGTTCCTGTGCATCGGGCTGGTCGGGGCCCTCGATGCCATGGTGGGTCAGGAGGCACCGGCCTCCCGACTGCCGGCAGTGGCCTGACGGGCGCAGGGCGTTTTTCTACGCCCTGACCACACCTATGCCCTGACCACACCTATGCCCTGATCACGGCGGCCAGTTCGCGAAGCCGGTGCGGTTTGCGCAGCAGTCGCGCCACGATGCGTACGCCGCTGGCGGCCATCCCGGTGACCAGCTCGCCCCAGTCGTCCTGCCGAAGCAGCTCGCCGGCGAAGTACGGGGCGACGAGCCGTGCCGGCACCCGGAGCCCGACGATCTCGTTCAGCACATTGCCTCCATGGACGACCTGCAGCCAGAGCGGGTGGCGGGTGCGGATGTTCTGCACCGGCCCGGCCTCGTCGATCCGGTAGTGGTGCTCCACCATCACCGTGCGCAGGTCGCCCTCGTTCCGCTCGATCAGGCTCAGGAACGGGTTCTTGGTGTAGGGACGCAGGTAGTAGCGCCCCTCGGCTAACTGCGCCCCGCTGGTCAGGTTGATGAACTGCAGGTCCTGGTCGGCGAACTGCTGCTGGATCACGCCGATGAAATCCCTCGCGACCGCGTCGTCGTTGTCCAGCCGGGTGGTGATCGTGAACGGCGCCGTCGCCCTCAGGCCCACTTCACGGGAGACCGTACGATGGTCGAAGTAGCCAGACACGTACACCGGCTCGAACACCTCTCCGGCTGCGGCGTCGATGAGCTCCCGGAACCAGGCAGGCGTCCGGTCGTCGAAGAAGACCAGCCACCTGAACCGTCGCGAGGATTGTCCGGCGACCGACGGCAGGCAGTACGTCAGGAACAGGTCCAGGCGCTCCCGCAGCCACGCCTCGGTCGGCTCACCGGCATGGTAGAAGCTCCGGACGTTGAACCGAGTCACCAGGAAGTGGTCGTACGGCAGAGCACCTTGGCCCACCTGCTCCTGGTGCGATACCGCTCGCTGCGGAAGGATCGCGTCGCCGGTCATCAGAGCGCCCCTGTCCGTGCACCGACCATGTCGGCGGGCCGGGGATCGGCGGGCTGGGGATCAACGGGCCCCGGATCAACGGTCCGGGTGATGAAATCGACGACCCGGTCAGCCGTCGGGTCCCATCCCTGCCGGGCGCTGTGCGAGAGCCGCCGGAGGTCCGCGCCGGAGCGCGGCTCGCTCACCGTGGCCCACAACGCGTCCGCGACGCCCTGCGGTGTCGGGACGGCCCAGACCGGCCCGGGCTGGGGCAGGTCGGCACGGGCCATGGCCGATTCGTTGATTACCGGGACGACTCCGGCGGCGAGCATCTCCTCGGCGACGAGGGAAATGTTGGTGAACGAGAGCGCCAGTCCCGCCTGAACCGTGTTGTACAGCAGGTTGAGGTCGGACGGCGTCAGCGATCCGTGGGAGATGGCGTCGAAACCGAGTCCGCCGGCCCCCGTATCCCCGACGGCATGGATGGGCACCTCGGGATGCGCGGTGTGGAAGAGCCGCAGGGCGTCCCGGCCGAGGGCGTAACCCCGACGGGCCGCTCCCGGCTTGGCATAGAAGACGACGCCCCGGCGTTCGCCGGGTTCCTCGCCCGCCTCGGTCAGCCCGTACGTGTCGGTGTCGCAGCCGAACGGGACGACGAGGTCCGGCTCCACGTGGGCGAAGTCGCGCAGACAGCCCGCGACCATCTCGCCCAGGGCGATCGTCGTCAGCCCGAGGTGGTAGCTCTGCTCGGCCAGCGTCCAGAGCGGGCCACGCGGAGAGAAGAACGGCTCGTAGTCCTGGATGAAGTAGTACGTCGGGATCGACTCCGCGGCGCGGCTGAGCACGACGTGGGCCGTCTCCCAGGACCCGGCGACGATCGCGTCGACCCCCGTGATGGCCGGGCGGGCACTCCTGATCTCCGCCTGCAGGCCGGGCCATCCGCGTCGGATCGTGGCCTCATGGTGATCCACCGAGGTGTCTGCCCGGTCGTAGAGGAACAGGGTGCAGCGGTGCCCCCGGCGTTCGGCCATCTGCACCATCCGAAACAGCGTCGTGTGGCCGCCCGAGCCGACGGCCGGCGGCACGCACACCCAGCCGAGGTGCAGGCCCGTGCCACCATCCGCGGGCAGTGGCGCAGGCAGTGGGCGCGCGGGCCGGGTCGGGCCCGGGTCCCACCCGATGTCCTCGGCCAGGAGCGGGAAGGCCAGGGCGTCGGAGTCCACCCGGTTGTCGACCCACCTCGCCACCCGGTGGCCGAGCCGCCGGACGGTCATGCCGGCTCCCTCCTGCCGCAGCTTCCTGCGGAGCTTCTGCATGTCGTTCCAGGTCGTCATCGCTGTCCCTTTCTCCGGGCCGGCCGTGGAGACGACCGGTGAGGGGTGAGGTGGGTGTCAGTACACACCGGCGCGTTCCCAGCGCAAGGTGCGGACCCGATGACGCAGGGCCATCCGGATCCTGCGCGCGAGTCGGTGGACCGGCCTCGCGGATCGCGTTCCCACGGCGCGCTCATCGAGCCGGCGCAGGCGCCTCGAGCCCTCCAGCCCGGGGGCGACATGCACCGCGAGGTCGCGGAACGGCCGGTACTCGGTGTCGACAGGCAGGTTCGCATCGAGCGCGTGGGTGGCTGCCATGAGTGCCAGCGCGGCGATCGTACGGCGGGCCCTGGCCAGCAGTGCGTCGGCTTCACTCCGGGGCACCAGCGGCGGGGACCCGGCCGGGTCTCGCGGCGGCTGAGGGGGCGCCAGCAGGGCCTCGAAGGCAGCGAGCCGCTGTTCGAGGTCGAGGATGCCGGACACCTCGCGGGCGGAAAGACTGGCACTGTGCTCGCGATGCCAGGCCTGGTCGACGCCGCGCAGGTAGGCGACCTGGGAGACCGCGGCGATGCGCAGCCAGTGCTCCATGTCGTGGCTGTGGGCCAGCGGCGCCTGCCCCCCGACCCGGCGTACGACCGAGGTTCGCATCACGACCTCGGGGGAGGTGATGACGTTGGCGCCGTCACGGCACCGGTCGGCGAGCCACCGGGTGCCTTCCCAGACCGTCACCCCGGTCAGCCGCGTACGCGGTGGTGGCAACTGGCCGCCGTGGAAGTGCAGGGGATGCCCGTAGACCAGACCGACCCGGGGCCGGGATAGAGCGACCCCGACGGCTCGGGACAGCGCTCCCGGGGTGAGCAGGTCGTCGGCGTCCAGCCGGACGAGGAACTCCCCGGTGGCCCGCGCGAGTCCGTCGTTGAACGCGGCCACCGGCCCCTGGTTCCCGGCGTGCGCCAGGACGGTGATGCGTGGATCGCCCGCGGCCATCTGGCGGGCGACGAGCAGGCTGTCATCGGTCGATGCGTCATCGACGATGATGACCTCGACGGCGACTCCCTGTTGGGACAGGGCGCTCCGGACGGCCTGGGGCAGGTAGTCCGCGTAGTTGTAGCAGGGGATGACCACCGACACGGTGGCTTCCGGAGCGGGGGCGCGGGATGCGGTGTGGTTCATGGGCTCAACCGTTCTTCACTCTCAACGTGGTCCTGTCCGGCATCGGCACCGGAATCGGTCTCGACTGCCTCTGGTGGTGTCGAGCCCAGCCGGCGGGCCTCGTCCAAACGACGACGGAACCAACGCCAGAGGACAGCGGTATAGACAACGGCGCCGACAGTGCCCCCCAGCAGGAGGTCCACGATCGGCAGACCGCTGACCCGGGTGACGGCCCACGCCATGGGCGCGGCAACCATCGCGGCGGCCAGTGGCGGCCAGCATGCCGCCCACACGGCCCGGATGTCCGCGCCGACCCGCGCCAGGGACGGTAGGTAGACCAGGAGCAGCAGTGCGCCGGCGATGACCTGGGCCAGCGCGGCACCCATGGCCCCCTCGAGCCGGATGCCGATGACCAGAGCCGGGACGAGGAGGACCGTCCACCCCACCTGGAGCCAGAGCACCTTCGTCGACCGTCCCCGTGCCAACAGATAGGTCGTCGCAAGGTCCAGGACCGTACGCAGTGCGCCGAAGGCACTCAGAACCATGAGCAGCGGCGCAGCCTCCAGCCACTTGTCGCCGTACAGCAGCTTGATGACCGAGGCGGCCAGGACGCCCAGCAATAGGCTCACCAGGACACTGATGCTCCAGACCGGGGCCCAGGCGACCGCCAGGGTCCGGTCCCGGGTGCCGTTCGAGACCCGCGAGAACGCGGGTAGCGACACCGATCGCACCACCTGGCCCAGTGCGCTCATGGGCCAGTTCGCCACGTTGAAGGCCAAGAAGTAGACGCCCAGGACGGCGGCTCCCGCCAAGGCGGACAGCAGCATCTTGTCCGCACCCAGGAGGGCCCAGGACAGGAGGTTGGCGCCCGCCACCGGCACACCGAACGTCACGGCAGCTCGCGCAACCGCGCGGTCGAAGCCGAATCGGGGCCGTTGCCCGACGAACCGGTACTGCAGGACGACGGCGATCGTCTGGGCCGCGACGCGTGAGATCGCCAGGGACATGACGCCCACCCCGGCCAGGACCAGCACGATGGTCAGCGCGGTCCCCACCACGAAATCCACCACGGAGATCAGGAAGAGCTCCTTCTGCCTGAACTCGCGCTGCAGCGTGGCGTACGGGACGACCCCGACGCCCGCGATCAGCAGGGTCAACGACATCACGGCCAGTACCGGACCGCCGGTCGGGGCACCCAGGACGGGGGCGAGCTCGGCGGCCACCGCGATGGTGATCACCGTCAGGACTGCGGAGATGCCCACGGCGAGCGTGGCGACGGTGGGGGCCTTCCGAAAATGGTCCTTGGACCGGATCAGGTCGGTGCTCAGCCCAAGGTCGGCGACGGTCATCAGGACCGCCTGCACGGTCAGGACGACCGCGTACAGTCCGAACTCCTCCGGGCTGAACATCCGGGCCAGGAAGATGCCGATGGCGAAGGTTCCCAGCCGCATGACGAGGCTGCTGACGCTGCTCCAGGCCAGGCCGCGCCGAATGTTCGACTGGAGCGTCACGGATGGTCCGGTCGTCATGCCAGCGCCCTCCTCGACGACGCCACCCGATGGACCAGGAAGTTTGCCACTGCGGCGGCTGACTCCGCCAAGGAGAGCGCGCCGGCCCACGAGGCGCCCCGGCGGTCGAATGCCTCGCTGTACACCTGCACCAGCAGGTCGGCGGCATGCCCGAGGCTGTAGCGTTCGCGCACCAAGCTGCGGGACCAGGCACCGATCGTCGTACGGTCCTGCGGTGAGGCGGCCGACTGCTCCAGGAGCGCCCGGAGGTCTCGATAACCGGTATGGGCGCCGATGCCGTAGAAGCCTTGCCAGGTGAAGGCATCGAGGGTCTGGCCGGTCACTGGCAGGCAGAAGCCTGCGGCACCCAGAACGATCGTCGGCCGGGCGAGGGCCATCGCCCGCAGGATGGAGCTCCCCATGCCCAGCACGACGTCGGCAGCCGCGTACACGGGGCGTGGATCCGCCAGGTTCCCCGTCACCACGACCACGTCACGTCCATGGCGAGCGTTGACCCGGCTCGCGGCATCCACGACCCGGCCCATCTCCGGGCCATCCCCGGTCACCAGCAGGACGGCGTCGCGTCCGACGGCCATCTCGTCAATCGACTCGATCGCGGCCAGCACCCCATCGATCTTGCCCAGGTCCGTGGTGAGGCGCCCGACGACGGCAGCCACGAAAGCGTTCGGGTCCAGCCCCAGGAGGCGTCGTTCCGTCAGCTGGTCGCGGGGCGTGTCCTGCTCCGTGTCGATGGGGGGTTCGATCACGTGCCGATGCCGAAAGTGGCTGGACTCCGCTCCCAGTTGTTGCGTCCCCACCACCAGGTCCAGGTGTCGGGGCAGGAAGTCCGGCACGTCCATGGAGAGCACCGTCATGACCTGCGCCGTACCGAGGAGCCCGTGGGCACCGAATGCTGCACCGACGGCCGGGGCCCACTCGTACGTGTGAACGATGTCCGCCCGCCAGGACCGGACCAGCCTGACCAGTTCAATCGTCCATGCCGCCGACAGCCGCAGCCCTGACGGGGAAGCGGCCCACTCCAGGTCCAAGCCTCGGACGCGGTCCAACAGGGGGCCGGGGGGTGCGAACAGGACCACCTCGTGACCGAGCCGACGCACCGCGGCAGCCAGATCGATGGCATTGATCTGGCTGCCCCCCATTCCCGTGTCATGCGGGCAGACGATGATCCGCACGGTCAGGGCCTCGGACGGCTCACCGCAGCGGCGAGTGCCTCCGCCACGCGGGCCTGCTGCTCGGCAGTCAGGTGCGGGAACATCGGCAGCGACAGGATCCGGCCCGCCGCGGCCTCGCTCACCGGGAACGCGCCGCGCGGATACCCGAGGTGGGCGTACGCCCCGGTCAGGTGCACCGGCACCGGGTAGTGGATGCCGGCGCCGATCCCGGCCGCCTGCAGGTCGGCCAGCACCGCGTCGCGGTCCTCGACCTGCACCACGTACAGGTGCCAGACGTGCTCGTTGCCCTCGGCCGCCGAGGGCAGCCGGACCCCGTCGATGTCGGCGATCAGTTCGGCGTAGCGGGCCGCCGCCTCCCGGCGCCTGTGGTTCCAGGCGTCCAGCCGCTGCAGCTTGGCCTGGAGCACCACCGCCTGGATCGCATCCAGCCGGGAGTTCACCCCGACCAGGTCGTGCTGGTACTTCACCGCGCTGCCGTGGTTGCCGAGCTTGCGGACCAGGGCCGCCACCTCGGCGTCGTCGGTGAGGACGGCACCGCCATCCCCGGCCGCACCGAGGTTCTTGCCCGGGTAGAAGCTGGTGCCGGCGACGGTCCCGAGCGAGCCGGCCATCCGCCCGTACCGGCGGGCGCCCTGGGACTGGGCGGCGTCCTCGACGATCGGGACCCCGGCCCGTGCGGCGAACGGCGCCAGCTGCTCCGCGAACGCCGCCTGGCCGAACAGGTGCACCGGGACGATCGCCTGCGTACGCGAGGTGATCGCCGCCGCCACGGCCTGCGGGTCGATCAGCAGGTGCTCGGGGTCCACGTCCACGAGCACGGGGGTCGCGCCGATCCGACTGACCGCCTCCGCGGTGGCGACGAACGTGTTGGCGGGCAGGATCACCTCGCCGCCGGCGCTCACCCCGGCGCCCCGCAGGGCCAGTTCCACCGCATCGGTGCCGCTGGCCACGCCCACGCAGTGCCCGACGCCGAGGTAGTCGGCGTACGCCTCCTCGAAGCGACCCACCCAGCGGCCGCCGATGAAGGCGGTGTCGGTGAAGACCTGTCGGAGCCCGTCCTACACCTCGGCGTCGACCTCGGCCTGTTGGGCTACCAGGTCCAGGAAGGGAACCGGCTGCGGTCGGCTGGACGTGTCGGTCCGCACTGCCCCGGAGGTGATGGTGTTCATGTGCAGGTTCCTTGTCTGGCCCAGAGCTCTTGCGAGACCACGGACCCCAGTCGTTTGTTGGCGTAGTAGCGGGCACCGGTGGCCGCGGACCTGGCCAGCGAACGGACCATCGTGGTCCGCGGGCATCGCTCCGCAACGGTGTCCTCGTAGATGGCGGCCAGGTGCACGGCGGCCCGGTTGACGTCGTAGCGGCCCCGGACCACGCTCCGGCCGAGCCGGCCCAGCCGTGCGCGCAGCTCGGGGGAGTCGGCGAGCGCCGTCAGCACGGCGGCCAGGTCCGCTGCGCCGGCACCACCACTGCCGAACCACCCGTGGTGCACGAAGTCGTCGACGGTCGACTCGTCCAGCAGCTTCCAGAACCCGCCCTCCCCGGACACGACCAGGGGCTTGCGGTGTGCCATCCCCTTGACCGCGGAGGAGCCCATGCCGAGCACGATGTCGGAGGCCTCGTAGACCGGGGCGGCGTCGAGCTGGAAGCCGATCGGACGCACCACGGTCCGCCCGTGCCGGGCGTTGACCGCCTCGGCGCGGGCCCGGACGGTGGCCAGCCCCTCGCCATCGCCGGCCACCAGCAGGCTGATCGGCCGCCGGGAGGCGAGCCGGTCCACCACCCGGATGGCCTCGAGCACACCCTGCAGCTTCTCCAGGTCGGTGGTGAGCATCGAGACCACCCCGACGACCAGTTCGTCCTCGGGGATGTCCCAGCGGGCCCGGGCTGCGGCCACGTCGGATGGACAGAACCGGTCCATGTCCACCGGCGCCTCCAGCAGGTGCGCCGTCCGCCCTTGGGCCTGCATGCGTTGCTGGAGTGCGGGGGTGCCGACCACCAGTGGCAGGTGGGTGGGCAGGAAGCCCGGCACCTCCATCGCCATCACCGACATCAGCATCGGGATGCTCCGGCCGCTGCTGAACGCGGCCTGTAGCGAGGACCGCCACTCGTAGACGTGCAGCAACTGGATGTCCCAGAGCCGGACGGCGTTCCGCAGCCGCCTCGACCAGATCAGTCCGGGGCTGTCCGGCGGCGGCGCCGGGACCCAGGTCAGGCCGGCGTCGCGGACCACCTCGGTCAGTACGCCGGGCGGTGAGTAGACCACCGGTTCGTGGCCGTAGCGCTGCATGGCGGCGGCGAGTTCGACCGCTTGCAGTTGGCTTCCCCCCATACCCATCTGGTGGGGGCAGATCAGGATCCTCATCTCAGGCGACTCCTCTCGTCTGCGGTGCCGGGACGGGGTGCGGGGCGGGGCGCGACCGGCCCAGTGCCGTCGCCGGGTTGCCGACCCAGGTCTGGCCGGCGGGCACGTCGCGCAGCACCACGGCGCCCATCCCGAGCACCGCGTCCTCGCCGACGACCAGGTCCTGCCGGATGCTGGCCTGCATGCCGACGTACGTACGGGCCCCGACCCGGACCCGCCCAGCGACGGTGGCCCCGGCGGCACAGGTGACGCCGTCGCCCAGCTCGTCGTCGTGGGTGAGCACGGTGCGGGGCATCAGCACCACGTGCCGGCCCAGCACCACATCGCAGGTCAGCACGCAGCCGGCCAGCAGGATCGAACCGGCACCGATCCGGCTGCCGGCCCCGACCAGCACCGATGGGCCGACGTGCACCGCGTACCGGTCCTCGCCGACGCCGAGTGCCGCCAGGCGGGCGGCCAGGGCCAATCGGCCTGCCCCGGATCCGGGGCACAGCAGGAGGTGCTCGGTCCGTTCGGCGGCCAGCGCGGAGCCGCCGAGCACCGGCACCCCGCCGACGGTGGTGCCGTGCAGGGTCGGGTCGTCGTCGAGCAGGCCGGTGACCCGGTCCATTCCGGCGGCCCGGATGGAGGCCAGCGTCTCCCGGGCCAGGCCGCTCGCGGCGACCAGCAGGATGTCGGTCATGGCCGGGCCCTGTTCGTCCTGGCGCCGTACGTCGGGGGCCGTCCGGGGGCCCGGGCCGCGGTCACGATGCTGTCCACCACCCGGTCCAGCTCCTCGGCGGTCATGGTGTGGTACATCGGCAGGATCAGCGTCGAGTCGGTCAGCCGTTCGGTGACCGGCAGCGGCACGACCAGGCCCGAGTGGTTCGCGTACGCCGGCTCGCGGTGGGCCGCCATGATGCCGCGCCGGGCCGAGATGCCGTCGGCGGCCAGCCAGGCGAGCAGCTCGTCCCGGTCCACCGGGAACCCGGGCAGTACCTCCACCCAGAAGGACTGGAAGTTGGTGGTCCCGTACGCCGGGTCGGTCACGAAGCGCAGGTCCGGCAGGCTGTCCAGGACCGTACGGTAGTCCGCAGCCAGCGAGCGTCGGCGCCGCACCATCTCCGGCAGTCGCCGCAACTGGACCAGGCCGAGCGCGGCCTGGAGGTCGGTCATCCGGTAGTTGAAGCCAATCTCGGTGTACGACTCCCGGGCCGGCAGGACCGAGGAGTGCCGATCCGCGGCCGACAGGTCCATGGAGTGCTCCCGCAGCCGCTTGGCCCGGGCCGCCCACTCCGGGTTGTCGGTGGTGAGCATGCCGCCCTCCCCCGTCGTCAGCAGCTTGCGCGGGTGGAAGGACCAGGCGGTGACGTCGGCCCCGGTGCCCACCGGGCGGCCGGCGTACGTCGACCCGGCGCCGCAGGCGGCATCCTCGACCAGGACCAGGGAACGGTGGTCGCACAGGTCGCGCAGCGGCACCAGGTCCACCGGGACCCCGCCCTGGTCGACGGCGATCACCGCGGTCGTCGCCGGGGTGATCACCGCCTCCACCGTCTCGGCGGTGACGTTGCCGGTGGTCGGGTCGACGTCGGCGAACACCGGCCGGGCGCCGACGTACGTCACGGCATTGGCGGTCGCGATGAACGAGAACGACGGGACCACCACGTCGTCGCCGGCCCGGACCCCGGAGACCACCAGCGCCAGGTGCAGGGCCGCGGTGCACGAGGACGTCGCCACCCCGTACCCCACGCCCTGGGCCTGGCTGAAGGCTCGCTCGAACTCGGCGGTCCTGGGCCCCTGGGCGATCCAGCCGGAGGAGATGACCTCGGTGACGGCCTCGATCTCCTCCTCGCCCAGCCAGGGTCGCATCACGCTGATCCGGTCCATCGTTGTCCTCTGCATGTCTCAGGCCGTCGGCTGTGTGGAGAGACTGCGGCCGGCCGCGACCTGGTCGCGCACCGGGCGCCACCAGTCGACGAGCCTCGCCAGTCCCTGGTCGAGGGGAATGCTGGAGGTGAAGCCCAGGTCGCGGGCGGCGGCCGAGGTGTCGGCGAGGCGGCGGACCACCGAGTTGACCGTGCGTTCCGGGCCGTGCTCCACCGGGAGGTCGGAGCCCATCACCTGCAGCAGGGTCCGGGCCAGGTCGAGCAGGCTGGTCTCCTCGCCGCTCGCGATGTTGTAGACGCCGGCGGTGACCGGGCCGGCGGCGGCCAACAGGTTGGCCCGGGCGATGTCCTCGGAGAAGACGAAGTCCATCGTCTGGCTGCCGTCGCCGAAGATCAGCGGCGGCAGGCCGTCGTCGATCCGCTCCATCCAGCGGACCAGCACCTCGGTGTACTTGCCGTGCACGTCCATCCGCGGCCCGTACACGTTGAAGTAGCGCAGCGCCACGTAGTCCAGCCCGTACATCGCGCGGAAGCTGGCGAGCATGCCCTCGTTGAAGGTCTTCGCCGCACCGTAAATGGTGTCGTTGTTGTACGGGTGGTGGCGCTCGGTGGTGGGGAACTCCTCGGCCATGCCGTAGACCGAGGCGCTCGAGGCGGCCACGACCTTCGGGACCCCCGCGGCCACGCAGGCCTCGAGCACGGTGAAGGTGCCGTTGACCATCACGTCGACGGCCAGCCGCGGGTCCTCGGCGCACTGGGTGATCCGGATCGCGGCCTGGTGGAAGACCGTGTCCTGGCCGCGGACCAGGTCACCGACCAAGGCCCGGTCGCGGATGTCGCCCTCGACCAGTTCCACCCGGCCGGTGGCCAGGGCGTCGGCGATGTTGGCGAGCCGTCCGCGGACCAGGTTGTCCAGGACGACCACCCGTTCGGCACCGGCGGCGACCAACTGGTCGACGATCTCCGAGCCGATGGTCCCGGCCCCGCCGGTCACCAGGAAGCGTCGACCCCCCAGGTGCTCCATGGGATGGATGTCACGGCTCCGCCCCCCGGTCGGGTTCATCGCCGCGCCCCTGCTGCGGTGAACCCGACCGGGATGGACCCCGCCACAGTGACCTGGGAACCCTGCTCCAGCGAGGTGCTCGCCGCTGCGAGCACGTCGAGGACGCGCAGCGCCGAGTGCCCGTCCGTGGGGGCCGGCGTCCCGCCGCGGATCGCCGCGGCGAACTGCGAGACCATCAGGCCCAGCGGCTCGAACTCCGACAGCGCCGGCGACCAGGTGTCGCCGATCCGGTAGGAGATCGTCATCCCCTTGCGCGAGGCGACATCGTCACGGACCCGCTCCTGGCGGGCCAGGTCGACGCCGCGGTCGAAGACGCTGATCCGCTGCTGGGGGTTCAGGTCGTCCCAGACCAGGGTCCGTCGGCTCCCACCGATGACCATCTGGCGGATCTTGGTCGGCGAGAGCCAGTTGACGTTGACGTGCACCAGCGCGCCACTCTCCTGCGGCAGGGTCAGGTAGCCGACGCACGCCTTGCCTGCGTTCAGCGGATCGGCGCCCTGGGCGGTCACGGTGAGCGGCCGCAGGCCGCCGGGCAGGACGAAGTCCAGGATCGACAGGTCGTGCGGCGCCAGGTCCCAGAACACGTCGACGTCCGGCTGGACCAGCCCCAGGTTGATGCGTACCGAATCGACGTAGAGGATGTCGCCGAGCTCGCCGGCCTCGATCAGCTCGCGGATCTTGATCACCGCGGGCGTGTAGCAGTAGGTGTGGTCGGCCATCAGGATCGTGCCGGCCCGATCCGCGGCCGCGACCAGTTCCCGGCCCTTCGCCGCGGTGTCGGCCAGCGGCTTCTCCACCACGACGTGCTTGCCGGCCGCGATCGCCGCCATCGCGACCTGGTGGTGCGTACGGGCGGGGGTGGCGATCGCCACGGCATCCAGCTCGTGCTCGGCGAGGAGTTCCTCGACCGAGGTGGCGACCTGCGGGTTCCCCGTGCGCCGAGAGAGTGCCCGGGCGCGTCCGGCGTCCGTGTCACACACCGCCACCAGGTCCCACTCGGCGCTCATGGCGAAGTTGCGGGCCAGGTTGGGCCCCCAGTACCCGGCCCCGATCACCGCCACCCGGGGTGCGGGAGGCGCGGTGTTGTCGGCTGCGATACTCATCAGAAGGCTCCTTCAGGGTTGACCATGACCTTGAAGGTCCGCCACATGATCATGAGATCCCCGGTGACGGACCAGTTCTCGACGTAGTAGAGGTCCAGACGCACGCTCTCCTCCCAATCGAGGTTCGAACGTCCGCTGATCTGCCAGAGCCCGGTCAGGCCCGGCTTGATGTAGAGGCGCCGACCGGTGTGGCCCTCGTACGTGGCCACCTCCTCCGGCAGCGGTGGGCGCGGCCCCACCAGGGACATGTCGCCGCGCAGCACGTTCCAGAACTGTGGCAACTCGTCCAGGGAGTGCCGGCGCAGGAAGGCGCCGACCTTGGTGACCCGCGGGTCGTGCGCCATCTTGAACAGGGGTCCGGCGCCCTCGTTCTGCGCGGCCAGCGCCGCCTTGTCCTGCTCGGCGGTGGCGACCATGGTGCGGAACTTGTACATCCGGAACGGCTCGCCGTCGCGCCCGGTACGGATCTGGGAGAAGAACACCCCGCCCTCGGAGTCGCGCCGGATCAGGATCGCGATCACCCCGAACAGCGGCAGCATCAGCACCAGCGCCACACTGGAGACCACCAGGTCGAGCGCCCGCTTGAACACGTGCCGCCCGCCCTCGAACTGCGGCTGCTCCACGTGCATCAGGGGCAACCCCTCCATCGGGCGCATCGTGATCCGTGGCCCCGCGACGTTGATCAGTGAGGACACCAGGATCAGCTCGGTGTGGGACGGCTCCAACGCCCAGCCGAGGGTGCGGATGGCGGTGTTCCCGCCGTGCAGCGGGCCGGCCACGATCACGGCGTCGGCACCCAGACGGCGGACGACGTCGGGCACGTTCTCGGTGCCGTGGGTCCTCGGCAGCGACTCGGAGCCCGGTCCGGCGCTGGGCCCGGCGTCCGGTGCCGCACCGGGCCCGAGGTCATCCCCGGTCTGGGGAGCATCGGCCTGGTCCAGCACCACGCCGACCACCCGATAGGCGACCGCGGACCGGCGGGCGATCTGCCGGATCACGTACGCCACGTCCGCGGGTTGGCCCACCACCACGACGTCCGACAGGGCCAGGCCCCGGGCGCGCAGGTGGTGCAGCCGGGTGCGCCACCCCCACCGGCCAAGCATCAGCCCGACCAGGCCCAGCGGGAAGGTCACCAGCAGGTGGGACCGGACGTCGGGCTCCGGACCGGCACCGAGGATCAGCACGGCCACCCCGACGATGCCGGCGGTCGCCGCAGTGGCGCCGACGATCCGCTTGTACTCGTCGGCCCCGACCGCCATCCGCCGCGGCGTACGGGTGCGGAACGCCTCCAGCACGACCATCCACAGCACGACCAGCAGTGCGGCCTCCCCCAGCCGCGGAGCCATCCCGAACCGGAGCGCCGGGACCAACGATCCGACCGCGACCACGGTGACGATGACCACGAGGTCGGTCACGAAGACGCCCCGCCGGTACTGGCTGGCGTGCGAGGTCGACGACGAGGCCCCCGTGGGGTGCCCGTACGATCGACGGGGTGCCTGGTCCGGGCGACGCACCATGCCCGTGCTGCCCTGCCCGGTCCGCGTGGCCGCGCCGGCGGTGTGCTCCGCATCGAGCGAGGCGCCGGCCCGGAACGCGCTCGCGAGGTCGCCGAGACCGTGAAGCTGGCCGCCGGGACCGCCGAACGTCCCGGCGCGCCCCTGACCCGGCAGGTGAGCCTTCGATCGGTCGTGGTGCATGCTCTGACTCCCGTGACTACCGGGTCCGCGCCCACCTGATGCTCACGTGGTGGGGCGATCCTCGGGTACGGCGGCTGGTCCGCCGGAACGCTCCCGACACTAGATTTGGCGCCCGTGGTCGGCATCCGTGCGCGCTACTCGTTCGACTCGCGGGATCACGTGGATCGGCCTGCGGTGGGACTCGCAAGGACTACTCGGGCCACGCGGAGGCCACCTCGCCTCCACGTGGTCGGCGCGAAATCCGGATTGGTTGCCCCGGAATTTCAATAGGGTGCCCCTATGGAAGCTCGTGCCGGCGACCCCGATCCGGATCCGCCACGCTTCCAGGGATCCGCTACCCGTACAGCGGTAGCGTCTGTCCGAAGGCGCGGCGGATACGGTACCGGGAGAGGGCGTACAGGACCCGGTGGCGGGAGGAAGCGGAACCGGGCACGGTGCCGGAGAGGGACCCGGGCACACCGGATCAGAGGCTCAGGCCACGCAATTCCGTACGATCACTGATGCCCAGCTTGGTGAACGCCCGATAGAGGTGCCCCTCGACGGTCCGCGGCGAGACCACCAGGATCCTGGCGATCTCCGCATTGGTGTGGCCCCGGTGCGCCAGCACCACGATCTCGCGCTCACGCTCGGTCAACGCCCCGAGCTCCAAGGCCGCGCCCACGTAGCGACTAGGTACTCCGCCGAGCCTCTGCACGACCTCCTGCAGGTGCCGCAGCGCTTCGCCGCGCCGGCGCAGGTCGTTGGCCCGATGGTGGAACTGGACCACCCGCGCCCAGACGTCGGCCGCGAGCGCCGGTTCGCCGGCGGCCCGGAGGCTGTCGGCCAGCTGGACCAGGCGCACCGGGTCGGAGGCGATCGCCGGATCAGAGGCCTTTCGCACCGAATCGGATCGTCGCCCGTCCAGGTGGCCACAGACCTGGTGCAGCCGGGCCAGCAGGTCGCCGTCATCATCGCCGGGGTCCCGACCCGCCATGGCGGCGAGCAGGATCTCCCGCCTGATCGCCGGGTATCGCTCCAGCTCCGAATCGTCGAGGATGCGCTGCCAGGGCGCGGCTTCCCCAGGGTTTGCCGGGTGGCGGACACCGTCGACCACCCCGGCAACGCCCAAGGCCAGCAACCACAGGTCGGCCGAGCCCCGTCGGCCCCCGCCCTGGAGCTGGTCCACCAGGGACCCGCTGGGTGTCAACGGTTCGGCCGGCGTCGTGACGAGGGCGTACAAGGCCTCCACCACGGGCACCAGGTGGGCCGGATCGGCATACTCCAGGTCCCGGGCCGCGTCGCGCAACGCCCTGGCACCGTGCCTGAGCCGTCCCCGGCTCAGCTCGAGGATCCCCTGGAGGCCCTCCACGGTTCCGGCCTCCGCGTGCCAACGATGCACCGGGCTGTGCCGCTGCTCCTCGAGCACCTGCCCGGCAGCATCCAGGTCTCCGGCCAGTATCCGGGCCACCGCCACGTGGACCAGGGCGTGCCCACCCATCAGCGCCGTCATCCGCGGCGAACTCATCGCCAGGTCGTAGGCCAGAGCCGCCTCCGCGGCCGCCGCGACCACCTCGCCCGTACGGGACAGCAACTGCAGCCGCAGCCAGTGCGCCAGGCAGCACGGTGCGGGAGGGGACTGCGGGTCCGCCAGGAGTTCGGCGGACCGGTCCATCAGGTGCGGGAGCTCGGCGGGGTCGTCCAGCAGGTCCAGTGCCGCCAGCCACTCGGCCAGGGGTCGCCTGAGTCCGGGGATCGGGCGCCCCTGGTGCTGGGCCCGTTCCAGGAAGTCGGACCAGACCTGCCGGAGCGCCTCCGCGGGCGATGCGGGCTCGCCGGAGCGGACCAGGTCCATCGCGAGCACGCACAGCATCTCGGGCAACAAGCCCTCGTCGGTCGACCGGTCGGCCAGTTCGACCAGATCGGTGCGCCCGGTCCAGGTCCGGTCGGTGGCGAGCATCACCTCGGCGCGAAGCAGCCCCAGCCGCGGGTCGTCGCGCTCGCCGGGTTGGGCGGCTAGCGACCACGCGGCAGCAAGGTCCCTGGCCGCCAGGTGCTCGTAGCCGGCAGCCAGCCGCTCCGCGTCGGGCACCGACAGGCCGTTGTCGATCCGCCAGACCACGCTCCGCGCCGGAGGCGGCCGCAGTGCCGTGCCACCGGCCGCCGCCCAGCGGGCCAGTAGGTCCGAACTGCGTCCGGGCGGGGTGATGGCGCGCAGCACCTCCCCGTAGAGGGCCGCGCGGAGTTCGACCATGCCGTCGTCGGTGCTGTGGATGACGTGTGCCTCGGCCAGGTCGAACCGCTGGTCGCCTGCCACCACGCGCAGTTGGGACTGCGGCATCCGACCGGCCAGGGCCAGCATGGTGGTGGCCTCCTGCTGCTCGTCGGTCAGTTCGATATGCATGGCCTCGACGACGCTGACCAACCGCTCGTCGACCGAGGGGCCCGGCCGCAGCAGCGTCCATGGGGCCGCCGCGTCCCGCCCCGCGCGCGCCTCGTCGTCCGGCACCACGATCCCCTGCTCCCTCGCCGACGCGACGAAGGCCTCGATCAGCAGCGGCGACCCCCCGGTCATCCCGAGGATCGTACGTACGGCCCCGGCGGTGGGGCTGGCTCCGCCCAGCGTGCACATCGCCCGGGTCCGGGCCGCACCGAGCGGTGGGATCCGCACGGTGGCCAGCAGTCCGGTGTCCACCAGCGCGTTGAGACCGGACTCGCCGAGCAGGCCGATACTGGTGGCGAGCAGGACGGCTGCGCCGTTCTGTGCCAGTTGGGCCAGCACGAAGGCGCTCGCCGCGTCGAGGAACTGGCAGTCCTCCACCACGATCACCGGCCGGTGCGCGGATCCTGCGGACGAGCCGGATCCTGCGGACGGCAGCCCGTCCTGGCCCGGACCCAGCGCATCCAGGTGGCGCTGCACCGCGCCGAGCACGTCGACCGGCCCCCGGATCTCCTCGATGTCGGCCAGGAACGGCGACAGTGCCCCGTACGCCACGTCGGCCAGTGCGGCACCGCACTGCAGGGTCAAGGGGGTCCGGGCGCCACGGTCCTGCAGGACGGCGCGGATCAACGTCGTCTTTCCGGCACCCGGCCCGCCCACGACCACCGCGCCGGCGCGGTCCGGGTCGTCGAGGATGGTGCTCAGCAGTTCGAACTCGGGGCCCCACGCCAGTCCCGCGCGCACGGTCATCGGCCCGCTCGGAGCGGGGCCGACTGGGCCGCCAGGCGGATCAACCCGGACCGCCCGCGTACCTGCAGCTTGGCGTAGATCTGGTAGAGATGGCCCTCGACCGTGCGGACAGAGATCCCATTGCGCCGGGCGACGGTGGCATTCGGCAGCCCGTCGACCACCAAGACGGCGACCTCGCGTTCGCGCGGCGTGAGCTTCTCCATCCAGCCCGGAGTGTCGTCCTCGGCCAGGTCCGGACCCGCCTCCTGTTGTCGGGCCACGGCCTCGGCGACCCGGCGCGCATCGGCCGGTGACAGCCTCCCCACCACCGGGGTGACCCCGCCGTGGCACCATCCCGCGTAGCCCGCGGCGGCCAGGCCGGTCAGCGCGGTACAGAACATCGCCGGATCGTCGTCGAGGATCGCGGTCGCCAGGTCGGCACTCGGACCCGACAGGGTGGACTGGGTGCAGGCGGCCATCTCCTGCAGCCGATCGGCGACCGCGGATGATCCCAGCAGCGCCGCCCCCAGCAGGGCATGCAGCTCGACCACCTCCAGCCCGGCGGCGTCGGCCTGCCCGGCGAGCGCCATCAGCCGGTCGATCGGCGCCCCAGCGGCCCGGCCACCTGCCAAGGGGCCGACCACCTCGGCGAACCACCCGAGCCGGCCACCGGTCAGCGACCCGGGCGCCCCGCCCGTCACATCGTCCTGCTCGCCCGGTGCGTCCGACTCGACCGGCCCGCCCTCGTCGCGGTTGCGTACGGCGCGGCAGTAGGCGACCAGCGTCCCGGCCACCGCCCGCGCATGCGGGTCACCGAGGGCGTGCGCCTGCTCACCGGTCTCGGCGGCCCTCGTGGCCACGGACTCGAGCCGGCCGGACAACAGGTCGACCGCGGCCAGCACCAGTTCGGCGTACAGGACCGCCTGGGGGTTGCCGTGGCGGGTGGTGAGGACGGCCTCGGCCAGGGCTCGACAGGTCTCCAGGTCACCACAGAGCAGGTGGGTCTCCAGCAGCGAGACGGCGAGGGCGGCTCGGTCGTACGTCCCCATCACCGAGTCCAGGACGCCGCGCCGGTGGAAGGTGGACAGCTGGGAATCCACCCAGTCGGCGGCCCGACGGGCGCCCTCCTGGTCGTTGGACCTGGCCAGCACCTCGGCGCGGACGGCCTCGTCCCGGAAGCGTACGGTCTCCGCGTTCCGGCCGGGGCGAGGGTGGTCGAGCGCGTCGAGAGCACTGGGCAGGTCACCGGAAGCGGCCATTGACCTGGCTTTCGTCCAGGCCTCGTCCCGCACCGATGACGACTCGGCGTGACCTTCGTGGGCCCGCTGGAGGGCCGCCAGGGCCCCGGCGACGTCGGCGCTGGCCAGGTGCTCCTCGGCCAGGCCCACCTGCTGGCGCACCCGTGAGTCGCTCACCTCCTGCAACCGTTCGAGTTCTCGACGCCGCTCGGGTTCCAGTGTCCCCAGGACCCGGTCCTTCCACATCGGCTGGACGGCAGCCACCTGGCCGTCCGGTGTCGAACGGATCTGCAGGATGCCCTGGTCGTGCAACGCGTCCAGCTCCCTCCCGTCGCCCTCCCGGACCAGGTCTCGCACCGGGACCGAACCGGTCGAGGCGAGCACCTCCAGGAGCGCGCGGCGGTGGGCGGACATCCGGCGCAGCGCCACGTCATGGCCCAGCTCGCCCTGCCCGGCAGGCATGGGGCCGGCGGCCAGCACCAGGCGCCCGTTCACCCGGTGGAGCTTCCCGGTCCCGAGGCAGTCCTCGGCCACCTTCCGCAGCCGACCGGCATGCCCCCCGCTGTAGCGCCAGAGGACCCTGGTGGCGACCCGGGAGACCGGGGCATCGAGGTGGGCCGCCAGGAGAACACCGGCAGCGGCGGGGGTCAGGGGCCGTACGGCCACGTGGGCCAGTCGGCCGGTGCGCGCGAGCGCGGCCAGGTCTCCGGGCAGGTCCACCTGTCGATCGCACTGGACGATGAGCCGCGCCCGTTGCTGCTGGGCCAGCTGGGCGAGGACGGTGACGGAACCGCGGTCCATCTGGTGTGCCTGGGACAGGACGACCACGCCGGGCTCCGAGCCCTCCGGGGACAGGAACCCACCCAGCATCTTGGTGACCTGGTGCCAGGTCGCGTCCGGGCTGATCTCCGATCGTGCCATCAGGATGGACAAGGCACCGTACGAAAGTCTCTGGACGAAGGAACTTCCGTGCAAGTGGAAGACCAGCCGATCGTCAGGCAGCTGCTCGAGCGCCGATTGGATGACGGTTCGGCAGTCCTCGTCAGTGCCGATGAGGACCGCACCGGCCTGTTCGGTCAGCACAGCTTCGGTCAATTCGTCGACAGCAGCTGTTGGACTGTTACTCCAGATCCCATCTGAATCCGGATTCAACCATGCGAAAGCGGCGTCCATGGCTCATATCCCTCCCCCTGGGAACTGTGGGGGTGCCTATCGCATCGAGCGAGTGGAGCGCGACACCCAACCTCACTTCGAGGGTAGAGTTGAGACGAACCTTTAGCTAGACCAAGCTGGACGAAAGTTATCCACGCCTTCGTCAGGGCGTCATGGGTCGGCTGACCCAGAGCAGGCCGGCGAAGGTCCTAGGGGATGATCGGGATCTCGACGTCCACGACCCACTGGTCACCGACCGCGCCGGCCTGGATGTGGCCGTGGAGCAGGTCGACCCGCTCCCCGAGGCCGAGCAGGCCGAGCGAGGTCGATCCCGCGCGATTGAGGTGGTAACCATTCACCCCGGGGAGCTCGTTCTCCACCCGCAGGTGGATCCAGCCGTGCCTGATCTCGCCGACCAGCCGGCACGTCGATCGCCGGGGGGCGTGCTTGATGATGTTCGTCACGGCTTCCTGCATGATCCGTGAGCAGGTGCGCAGCTGGGTGGGGGTGAGGGTCTCCGATTCCTTGGCCTCGTACGTCCAGGTGGTGGCGTGGCCCAGGGAGATGAGCTCCTCGGAGGAGTCCTCGAGGATGGCCTGCAGGCCGGGTTCGCTCGTCGCGGCGTCAAGGCTGGCACCCACCAGGCCCTCGTCACGCAGCAGCACCAGCATCTGGCGCAACTCGGTCAGCGCCGAGCGGGCGGAGGAGTCGACGATGGACAACACCTCCCGGAGCTGGTCCGGGTCCCGGGAGTTGCGACGGCCCATCACCTGCATGGTGATGACGGTGAGCTCATGGGCGACGACGTCGTGCAACTCCCGGGCGAGGGCCGAGCGCTCGTCGCGCCGGATGCGGGCGTTCAGCTCCTCGAGTTCGCGGACCTTGGCGCTCTGGGCGCGCATCCGACCGATCACCACCCGGAGGGTCAGCCCGAGGCCCAGGCTGAGCAGGATGGACAGGACAAGGGTCCACAGCAGCGCAACGTTCTCGGTGAACGAGCGGTGCCCTCCGGCAGCAAGGACGGCCCACGTCAGACACACGGCCCCATGTGCAATGACGATGGGCCGTGAACAGCGGGCAGCAACGAGGACGGAGACCGCACAGGCCAACAGGAGAGGTAGGCCGAGGTCTCCGATCGTCACCAGAGAGAATCCCAAGGCCACCCACGTCAGCAGGATCCCGGGCACCATCCAGAAAGCTAGGACACCGGCCGCCAGATAACACAGCCCGAAGCCGGCCAGTGTCGCCGTCGCCTTGGGACTGGGGGGCCACTCGGGCCCGTTGGCCACGACATCACTGAAGAACCCGGCAAGCGCGAAGGCCAGAATGGCGACGCTAGCCCACCGTGGTATCGGCGGGGATGACAGCCACGCCGGCCAGCGAAGGCGGAATCCGGCGAGAATGGACTGACGACCGGGCAACCTCAGGGTCAGCGGTTACACAGCTGCGGGAACCAATAGCACATCATGGTATTGAGGCCTTCCGGCTCCGCCTCGGCAGCTTGGGCCGGCACGAAGCTTCCGGTGGTGAGCACCAGCGCAGCCGCGACTCCAATGGCGGCACGCTTCAGGGTTGCGGACAGTCGGGACGATTCGTGGCGAGACTTGTTGGGCATGACGTCATCGTAGGGTTGGCCTCCGGCGTTTCGAATTGCACTTTTGTCTAGAATTATGACCAAAAGGATACACTTTGGCCATCCGGGCCGACGCGGACGACATACTGGGGACGTGACAGCCCCCCATTCCGTCCTCCTGGTCGACGACCATCCGTTGATGGTCCAGGCACTGACCAACTTCTTCGAGACCAGCGATGAGTTCGTCGTCGTGGGTACCGCCGCCGACGGCGTCGCCGGAGTGGCGGCCTGTCACGAGCTCAAGCCCGACCTGGTGCTGATGGACCTGCAGATGCCGCGGTTGAACGGCGTGGACGCGACCCAGCGCATCGTCGCCGAATGCCCCGGCTCCAAGGTTGTCGTGCTGACCACCTTCGCCAGTCTCGACCACGTCCTGCCGGCCCTGCGGGCCGGGGCGTCCGGGTTCCTGGTCAAGGATGCCCAGCCCGAGCACATCCTGTCCTCCCTGCGAGCCGTCGTCACCGGGGACCAGAACATGGCGATCTCCCCCCAGGTGACCCGGCTCCTGGCCCAGGAGGCGCTCGGCGACCAGCGCAAGTCCACCCGAGTCAAGCGCACCGACCCCCCGGTCGTACGCCTCACCGACCGGGAGAAGGAACTCCTCAGCCTGCTGGCCCACGGCATGAACAACAAGGAGATCGCCTCCGCGATGGACGTCTCGGAGGGTTCGGTCAAGGCCTACCTCGGGCGGATCAGCGAGAAGCTCGGGGTCCGCGACCGGCTCCAGGTGCTGATCCGTGCGTACGAGCTCGGCTTGGTGCACCCCAAGCTCAGCGGCACTTCCTGAGCGCGAACCGATGACCTGGCCCGGCTCCGAGGAGGGTCAGGACACTCAGGACACCGAACTCGCGCGTTGACCGTGCGCGTACGCCGGCGGGTCTCGCCCGCGGGGCGCCTGCTCCCTCCCATGGCTGAGGCTGGAGGTGGCTCACCTGTCGTCGTGCCTGGGAAGACACCGGAGAGTCGGGGGAATCACGGTGGACAGGGCCCAGGGTTAGGACCAAGCAGAGACGACGAGCATTAGACTTTTGACTAATGAAGCGTTGGGATCGACGACGTAGGAGGCCGGGAGTTGTCCACGAACGTGGTGCGGAATACTGGCAGCGTGAGTCCTAGCACGCTGTTGTTGGTCGACGACCATCCACTGATCGTCCATGCGCTGAGCAACTTCTTCCACGCCAATGGCGACTTCGACGTGATCGGGACAGCCAGCAACGGGATGGAAGCCGTCGCTGCCTACAACGGACTCCATCCCGACGCGGTCCTGATGGACCTGCAGATGCCCGTCATGGACGGAGTCGAGGCCACGCAGCGGATCGTCGCCGGGGATCCGGGGGCCAAGGTCGTCATCCTCACCACCTTCGCCTCGCTGGATTTCGTTCTTCCGTCGCTCCGTGCCGGGGCGTCGGGATTCCTCGTCAAGGATGCCCACCCCGAGGAGATCCTCAACGCGCTGCGCGTGGTGCTCAACGAGGAGGAGAGCATGCCGATCTCCCCGCAAGTGGTCAAGCTGCTGGCCGACGAGGCCCTCGGTGAGGGCACCGCGGCCTCGCATCAGGGGCGGGCCGACTCCCCGGTCGACCACCTGACCGCACGCGAGAAACAGCTGCTGAACCTGCTCGGCCAAGGCATGAACAACCGCGAGATCGCAGCGGCGATGGGGGTCTCCGAGGGGTCGGCGAAGGCCTACCTGGGACGCGTCTGCGACAAGCTGGAGGTGCGGGACCGGCTCCAAGCCCTGATCCGTGCGTTCGAGTTGGGCCTGGTCAGCCCGGGCCTGTCGGGCGATCGGCTCTGAGCCGTCGTGGTGGGCCCTGATGGAGCGGAGGGCCTGTGGAGCGGATGACGGGAATCGAACCCGCGTTCTCAGCTTGGGAAGCTGATGTTCTACCATTAAACTACATCCGCGTGTGCTGCTGAGAGAGTTTAGCAGCAGGTCAGCCGAGGCGCACCTCAGGGCCGCAGCGGCTCCGCCCCCGCCGTGAGCAGCTCCTCCTCCAGCGGCCCGGCGATCACCGGATTGCACGCCAGGTAGAACGACTCCCCCGCCGCGTCTCCGTTCAGGCCACTGACGTGGGCACCCGCCTCCTTCGCCACGACGGTGGCCGCCGCATGGTCCCACGGCTGGAGCCCCGACTCGTAGTACCCGTCCAGACGCTGGCCCGCCACCGAGCAGATGTCCAGGCTCGCCGCTCCGGCGCGGCGAATGTCGCGTACGACACCGAGAATCTGCGCGACCACCCGTCCCTGCATCATCCGACGCTGCGGCAGGTAGCCGAAGCCGGTGCCCAGCAGCGTACGCGGCAGGTCGACCTCCTTCTCGATGTGCAGGGCCCGGCCATTGAGCCGCGCCCCGCCTCCGGCCCAGGCCTCCCAGGTCTCGTCGGTGAGCGGATTGACCACGGCCCCGGCGAGCCCGGTCCACGTCTCGGGTCGTGGGTCGCCCTCGACCACGGCGACCGACACCGACCACGCCGGGATGCCGTACGCGTAGTTGACCGTGCCGTCGATCGGGTCCACCACCCAGGTGAGGCCGGAGGCGGAACCGGCCTGGTCGCTCTCCTCGCCGAGGAACCCGTCCTGCGGCCGGACCGCGGCGATCGCGTCGCGGATCGCGGTCTCGACCGACCGATCGGCTTCGGTCACGATGTCGGCGACCGACGACTTGCGGTCGGTGATGGCGACTCCGGCCTCGCGCAGCTCGCGGGCCATCCGGGCACCCTCCTCGGCGACGGACAGGGCAAGGGCGTGCAGCTCGGAACGTACGGCAGGGTTGGTCATCGTCAGTCGCTCCAGGGTTGAGAAACGGAGTGCCGCCGCGAGTACAGCGGCGAGATCTGGTCGTACGAGGGCAGGGTGACCCCGCTGAAGTCGTCGGTCAGGCCACGCAGCATCGTCGCCGTGGCCCAGCCACGCTCGACCAGGTAATGGTCGGTGCCCGGTTCCAGCCGGGCGAACCCGGGCTCGTACTGGACCGCCACCCGCCGCACGTCGGAGACCGGGTCCTCGGGGAAGTCGACATCGGCAGCTTGCACCGAGCCGAACACCGCCAGCGGCGCCGCCCGGAAACCACGCACCCGGTCCATCGGCAGGTCGGGGATGTTGACGTTCAGGATGCGCCCGTCGGAGGGCTGGAACTCGACCCACTCCATCACCCGCACCGTGACGTCCTCGGCGGTCCCCCAGTGCTCCGGATCGGTGCCCGCGACGGAGACCGCCATGGTCCGGATACCCAGGATGGACGCGGTGAGCGCGACCCCCACCGTCCCGGAGTGGATGATCGCCCGGCCGGTGTTGACGCCACAGTTGATGCCGCTCAGCACCATCGCCGGAGGCTTCCCGAACTCCCCCTGTGCGGCCAGGTAGACGATCTGCGCCGGCGTCGCCTCGGCGACCAGACAACGAACCCCGTCCGGCATGCCCAGCGGGTGCTCCTGCTGGAAGATCGGCTGGCCGTGCTGCAGCCGCATGCCGATCGAGGCGCTCGCCCCCGAGGACGGGTGGTCCGGTGCCACGACGAGGATCTCGTGCCCGCGCCGGCTGGCGGCCCGCGCCATCGCGGCCAAGCCGGCCGAGTCGATGCCGTCGTCGTTCGTGATCAGGATCTGCATTGCCAAGGCCCTCGCTCCACCGGTCTGGTCCCTGCCCCGAGCCTACCCGTCGAGGCGCCGGTTCAGGGGGTATCCGTCACCGGCTGCTCGGTGATCGTACGCCCCGCGGCCTCGGGCGCAACGGCCCCACGGGTCAGGGTGGCCAGCAGCGCCGCCAACCCGGCGGCATCGTTGTCGGCCAGCACCAGTTCCACCCCCTGCGCCCCGTACGCCACGTCGTGCACCACCACCCCGCGCGAACGCAGGTCGGCCTCGACCCGGCCCGCATCGGTGTGCGGCAACACGACCCGCCACAGCGCCGACGACACCAGCCGGACCCGTGGGGCGACCGCGAGCGCCGAGTCGACCGCATCGGAGTAGGCCCGGACCAGTCCTCCGGTCCCGAGCAGGGTGCCGCCGAAGTAGCGCACCACGACGACCGCGACGTCGGTCAGTCCGGACCCGACGAGCACATCGAGCATCGGGCGGCCGGCCGTGCCGCTGGGTTCTCCGTCGTCGGAGGAGTGCCACAGCGGCTGGGCGTCGGGGACCGTGATGACCCAGGCGCTGCAGTGGTGCCGGGCATCCGGGTAGGTCTCCCGAGCATCGGCGAGCAGCTGGCGGGCCGCCGCCTCGTCGTCGGCGCGCCGCAGCCAGGTGATGAAGCGGGAGCGCTTCACCTCCAGCTCCGTACGAACGTCCGGACCGTACGGGATGGTCAGCCGGTCCGGCGGTTGTCCGGCCACGTCGGTCCCGGTCACATCACGTCGGGGTCGGGACCCAGGCGCTGCCCGCGGTCGGCGGCATCGATCCGGGCCAGGTCGTCGGGATCCAGCTCGAAGTCGAAGACATCGAAGTTCTCCCGGATCCGTTCGGCACGCACCGACTTGGGGAACACCACCCGGCCCTGCTGCAGGTGCCAGCGCAGGACCACCTGGGCCGGCCGCTTGCCCACCCGCTCCGCGATGGCCACGACACCCGGGTCGGCCAGGTCGACCCCACGCCCGATCGGCGCCCAGGCCTCGGTGCGGATGCCGTACTCGGTGCAGAACCCCTCCAGGTCCTTCTGGGTGAAGGAGGGGTGTAACTCGGACTGGTTGACCGCCGGCACCTCACCGACCTCGTCGAACAGCCGCTGCAGGTGCGGAACGTTGAAGTTGCACACTCCGATCGAGCGGGTCAGGCCCTCGTCCCGCAGCGCGACCAGGTCCTTCCAGCAGCGTACGTACGTGTCGGCGGCCGGATGCGGCCAGTGGATCAGGAACAGGTCGACGTGGTCGGTACCCAGCTTGGCCAGGCTCTCCTCCAGGGAGGCGCGGGCATCGAGCTGGCGGTCGTTCCAGACCTTGGTGGTGAGGTAGAGGTCCTCCCGGGGCAGGTCGGCGGCGGCCAGCGCCCGGCCGATCCCGGCCTCGTTGGCGTAGAGGGCGGCGGTGTCGATGTGCCGGTAGCCGGTCGCCAGCGCCTCCTCGACACAGGCGTCGACCTGCTGGTCAGTGATCCGCCAGGTGCCGAAGCCGAGCTGCGGGATCGTGGTGCCGTCGCGCAGCGGGACCATGGGAACGATGCTCATGGCGCCAACCCTACGATGTGGGGCCGCTGCCCAAACGTCGTCGCCGAAGGGCCAGGCCAGTGGAGCATGGAAGAATGACAGCCATGGCCTCCCTCGCTACCCGGTTGAGTGAACGTTTTGCAGCAGTGACCCACGGTGTCGACCCGGAGCTGCGCCCGGCGACCAAGCCGCAGTTCGGCCACTTCCAGTGCAACGTCGCCATGCGACTGGCCAAGCAGGAGGGCGCCAAGCCCCGCGACATCGCCCAGCGGATCGTCGACCGGATCGACATCGACGACCTGTGCGAACCGCTGGAGATCGCCGGGCCGGGCTTCATCAACATCCGGCTGAAGAACGCGGTGCTCGCCGAGGAGGCCAACCGCCTGCTCACCGACCCGGCGCACGGCGTCCCGCAGGACCCGGACGCGCGGCGTACGATCATCGACTATTCCTCGCCGAACGTGGCCAAGCAGATGCACGTGGGGCACCTGCGCTCGACGATCATCGGCGACTGCTTCACCCGGGTGCTGCGGGCGACCGGTTCGACGGTGAAGCCGCAGAACCACATCGGCGACTGGGGCACCCAGTTCGGCCAGTTGGTCGAACAGATCCTGGAGGAGGACACCGACGTGTCCACCCTCGATCTGGCGGGTGCCGAGGCGCTGTACAAGCGGGCGTCCGCGCACTTCCGCGACGACCTCGAATTCGCCGACCGGGCGCGCCGGCGGGTCGTGGCGCTGCAGTCCGGCGACGAGCAGACCCTGGCCATCTGGCAGCAGCTGATCGACATCTCGCTGGCGGGCTTCAACGCGACGTACCAGCGGATGAACATCCTGCTCACCGACGACGATCTGGCCGGCGAGTCGACCTACAACGAGGCGCTGCCGAAGGTCGTGGAGGATCTCCGGACGATGGGTCTGGCCGTCGAGGACCACGGCGCACTGGTCGTCTGGGTTGACGGCTTCGACGCGCCGATGATCGTCCAGAAGCGCGACGGCGGCTTCGGCTACGACGCGACCGACCTGGCCGCGCTGCGGCACCGGGTCGCCGACCTGGGCGCCGAACGGCTGATCTACGTCACCGATGCGCGGCAGGCCCAGCACTTCGCGATGGTCTTCGCAGTGGCCCGCAAGGCCGGCTGGCTGCCCGACCACGTGACCGCCGAGCACATCGGTTTCGGCATGGTGCTCGGCACGGACGGCAAGCCGTTCAAGACCCGCGATGGCTCGGCGGTCACGCTGTCCTCGCTGCTCGACGCGGCCGAGGAGATCGCCGCGCCCCCGATCGCACTCGCCGCGATCAAGTACGCCGACCTGTCCAACGGCCTCAACAAGGACTACGTCTTCGACGCCGAGCGGATGGTCCAGACCACCGGCGACACCGGTCCGTACCTGCAGTACGCCCATGCCCGTACCTGTGCGGTGATGCGGGAGGCCGAGGCCAAGGGCATCTCCCTGGACACCACGGTCACCGTGTTGGACGACCCGACCGAACAGGCGCTGGCGCTGCAGCTGTCCCGCTTCGGCGAGGCGGTCGTGGAGGTCGCCACCACCCTGCAGCCGCACAAGCTGTGCACCTACCTGTATGAGCTGGCGCAGCACTACTCCGCCTTCTACCAGAACTGCCCGATCCTGAAGTCCGAGGGCGCCGTACGCGACTCGCGCCTGGCGCTGTGTCGCGCGGTGCGGGTGGTGCTGGCCACGGGCCTGGACATGCTCGGGATCGAGGCGCTCGAGCGGATGTGAGCCGGTAGCTCCGAGCCGCACCGTCCGGCGGGCTTCCCCGGGTCCGGCCGCGGACGTTACGGGTGGCTCCCCGGGTCCGGCCGCGGACGTTATCGCTGGCCGCGGACGTTACGGGTGGCCCCCCGGATCGCTGCGGACCCTATCGATAGCCGCTGCACTTACACGGTCCGCTGCTGGGGCTAGCATCCGCGGCAGTTTCACAGCGTCCGCGGCTGGCCTTAACGTCCGCACCGGGCTGGCCTTAACGTCCGCACCGGGGTGGCCTTAACGTCCGCACCGGGGTGGCCTTAACGTCCGCACCCGGGGTGGCCTCAATGTCCGCACCCGGGCTGGGCGGCACAACCAGTGTCGGCACGGCTGGCGGCGCAGCCGGTAACCGCAAACCGCGGGCCTGCCCCTAGGAGGTCGCGGCCTCGTCACCGCCGGCTTCCGTGGTGGGCGCGAGTGTCAGGTTGGCGTTCGCCAGGGCGCGCTGGTTGGCGACCGCGACCAAATGACGGTCGCCCAAGTGGCTCTCGTGGCTCACGGCCATCAGGGCAGCGCCGACGATGCCAGCCTTGTTGCGCATCTGCGCCGGAACGATCGGCGTGTTCAGGTGCAGATGCGGCAGGAACTTGTCGGCGTCCCGACTGATGCCGCCGCCGACGACGATCAGGTCCGGCCAGAGCAGAGCCTCGACCGTCTGGTAGTAGCGCTCGATCCGCGGGATCCACTGCTTGTACGACAGCCCGAGCCTGTCCTTGACCCCGGCCGAAGCCTGGGTCTCGGCATCCTTGCCGTCGATCTGCAGGTGACCGAGCTCGGAGTTGGGGATCAGTACACCGCGGTGCACCAACGCCGACCCGATCCCGGTACCGAGCGTGGTCAGCAGCACCAGCCCGGGATGGCCCTTCGCGGCCCCGTAGTGGGTCTCGGCCAGACCGGCGGCATCGGCGTCGTTGAGCAGCACGACGTTGCGGCCCAGCAGGTCCTCGAACATCTTCTCGGCCTCGAAACCGATCCACTTCGCGTCGATGTTGGCGGCCGTACGGGTCACTCCGTGCGCCACCACCGCGGGGATCGTGATGCCGATCGGTCCGGGACCGATCTGGTCGGCGAAGTGTTCGACGATCTCGGCGACGACGGCGCCGATCCTCTTGGGTGTGGCCTTCTTCGGCGTGGGGATGCGCAGCCTGTCCGTGGCGAAGTCGCCCGTCCCCAGGTCAACCGGTGCCCCCTTGATCCCGGAACCGCCGATGTCGATGCCAAGTACCGGTCGCTCAGTCATGGTACGAGCCTACCGACCGGGCATCCGACTACCGCGCAGGCTCTGCCGGGTCCGGGAGCGTACGCTTCCGCGCCGCACTCCCCCACGCAAGCAACTGCTCGGCGTACGGGCGGGCCTCCTCCACCGGCAGGTGCCGCGCGGTGTGCCGGACCGGTCCGGGGGTGGTGTCGAGGTGGACGCTGGCGACGCGGAACAGACGTTGCCACGGCCCCTGGGTGAGGCGTACGGACTGAAACTTGTGCAGCGGCACAATCTCGCCGTCCCGGATCATCAGGCCGGATTCGGCGACCGCGACCTGCGGGGTGGCGCCCCACTTCAGCGCCTGCTTGTCGAACCAGCGGATCCACCGCACTCGACCCGGCACGCCGCGCAGCGGCACCGCACCCAGGTCGATGCCCGGCAGCACCTGGGCGAGCACGAACCCCAACTCCGCCGCGGTGCCCGCGGGCAGGACGGTCGACTCCTTGCGGCTCTCGCCGTCCTCGGAGCCGCCCGACAGGCCGACCATATCGATATCGACCTGCCACCACCCAGGCAGCCGCCACAGGATCGGCTGCCTGACCCGTACGCCCTGGATCCGGTCCAGCGGCAGGCTCTGGCTGGTCAGGCGGGTCAGGCCGGAGGTGACCCGCAGGCCACCGAGCGGGGTCCGCAGCAGCCGGAAGTTGAACTGGCGCACCAACTGGCGGCTGATCGTCGAGAACAGGCCGATCACCAGTGGGAAGAACGCGGCCAGCGACACGACTGCTTGGTCGAAGACGATACCGACCACCAGGAGCGCGGCGCCGAGGATGATCGACCACCACAGTTCCATCGACAGCAGGAACGCACCGAGGATCCGGGTCGGGGACAGGGCGAGCAGCACCTGGTCCTCGGTCGATTCGTCGATCAGCAGGCCTGGGCGGGGGCCTTCGCCGACCTCGGCGACGGTGGTCTGCTCGCCGATCGCGCGGCGCAGCAGGTAGTCGCGCAGGGTGTAGGCGCGGGCGCGTGGCAGGTAGCGCAGGCGGGTCCCGCTGTCGGTGCCGCCGGCCTCGATCCGCAGTTCGGCCAGGCCGAGCAGGCGGGCGACCAGCGGCTGGTCGACGTCGACGGACTGGATCCGGTCGAACGCCACCCGGCGCGAGCGCCGCTGCAGCCAGCCGGTCTCCACCCGCACCTCGTGGTCGTCGATGACGAACCGGGTGAACCACCAGGTCAGCAGCCCGGACACGGCCGCGATCAGGGCGATGGCGACGATAACGGCGGCGATGGCGCCCAGCGGCGCGACCTCGGATTGGCCGGTGATCCAGTCGATGATGTTCTGGCCGAACGCGACGACACCCGCGACCAGCACGATCCAGCCGCGGACCAGTGGGGTGAGCGGGTGCGGGCGTTCCAGCAGGGTGCCGGACGGTCCGGGCGTGTCGGCCGGTCCGGGCGTGTCGGCCGGCTGGGTGGGAACCGTCACCTCACCCGGGCCCATCGCCTCACCCGGATCCATCGGCTCACCCGGATCCATCGGCTCACCCGGGTCCGTCGGACTCTCCGGTCGGGTCGGGCTGGTCACAGTCCGGACCCCTGGGAGTCGCCCCGTTCGGTCAGCCGGTCACGCAGCCGGGCCGCCTCCTCGAACGGCAGGCCCGGGATCCGCGCGTCGGTCTCGGCCGAGGCGGTGACCAACGTGACCGTGGCCAGCCCGAACGCCCGGTCGAACGGCCCCGCGTTCACGTCGACGACCTGCAGTCGTCCGTACGGCACCACGGTCAGGGAACGGAACATCACCCCGTGGCGCACCCACAGCTCGTCCGGGGTCTCCGCGTAGCCCCAGGACGGCCAGCGGCGCCACACCAGGACCGCGCCCCACACCCACAGCACCGCCATCACGGCGACCGGGATCCAGGTCAGTTCCCAGCGGCCCCAGACCAGGTGCACCGCAACCGCCAGCACGATCGCCAGAACGGCCGCGGTGATACCGGAGGACAGCCAGCTGACGGTCCGCCAACGCCGCGAGATGGGGCGCCAGTCGGCTTCCGGTGGCGCGAAGAGGATGTCGGAGGGCCGGTGGTGGTCAGTCATCGTCATCGGTACCGGCAACCTTCACGTCCACTCCGCCGAACGCCGCCAGCCCGCGGACCTCGATGGTCGGGGCGTGGGGGTCGGAGGATCGTACGTTCGACGACGCGCCGCCGAAGATCGGCGCGACCTTGGTGACCACTCGGACGCCCTCGGGAACGATGATCTCGATGCCGCCGAAGATCGCCCAGGTGTTGACCACCACGGTCCGTGCCTCCAGTACCGCGTCGCGCAGGTCGAGGCGTACGCCACCGAAAGCGGCCACCGCGGTGGTGGTGGCGGGCATCCTGCGGGCACCGACCCGCTCCGAACCGCTGAAGATCGCGACCACGGTGTCGGCCGGGCCCTGGTGGGAGGTGTCGACGCTCACGCCCTGGCCCCGGGGGTCCGTGGCGGGCAGCGGTGCCTGCGCAGGCACGGCGAGACCGGCGCCCTGCCCCAGGTCGGCGGTCAGCGGGGCCAGTTCGCCGAAGGTGCGGGCATGGAGCGCGCGGCCGATGCGGTCCTCGTGCTCCTCGAGGGTCAGGCGCCCGTCAGCGTACGCCGCGTCCAGCATCTCGCTGACCCGGACCCGATCGCTGTCCGAGGCTCGATAATTGTCGGGCATCTGTGAGGACATGCCTCCAGCCTACGGGGCCGGTGGAGTCACCCGCCGTAGTGTTGCCGCACCTCACGGGCGACCGCGGCGAAGCGTCGTTCATCGAGACGGGCCGCGGTGCGACGCACCCCGTCCGGGTCGATCCGGATGATCCGGTTGACCCGTACCTCGCTGGGGCGGCCCTCACGATCCCACGGTCCGGTGCCGATGTCCATCCAGTAACGTCCCTGCGAGGCCTCCTGGGCGGCGTCACGATCGTGGTCCTGGGAGGTCAGCGCCAGGCCGAGCAGCCACCGACCGTCGGACCCGATCAACAGCACCGGCCGGTCCTTGCCCTGGGCGGGGTCCTCCTCGTACGGCACCCAGGTCCAGACCACCTCGCCCGGATCGGGGCGCCCGTCCTCCTGCGGGGCGTACGTCAACGTGGGGCGCCCGGTGAAGTCACCGGGGTAGTCGTTCGAGGTGCGTTGCGGGGTCGGGCGCGGCTCCGTTCGCTGCGGCTCCGTTTGCTGCGGAGCGGGGCGCGAGGCTGGGCGCGGCGATTCCTGCTGCGGAGGGGCCTGCGTCTGCACGTACTGCCGGGCCACGTTCAGGGCTCCGGCGATGATCTTCTTCCACCCGGGCATGGGCCCACGGTAATGCCCCACACTCGGGTTCTTGATCGTGGTTCGTCCTGGACCCACGATCAAGAACTGGGAGCGCCGAGTCACCCGAGAAATCGAGTCACCGGGATTCCGAGCCATCCAGATGGTGCCGGAGCAGGTCTGCGACCATCTTGATGTTCGCGACGACCTCGCGGCGTACGCTGCGCCACCACGCCCGCGGAACAGTCCGGCGCACCGAGGTGTCGCCCACCCCGTACGCCTCCAGGCCGATCAGTCGGCAGATCGTGAGGGCGCGGGGCAAGTGGTAGTCCTGGCTGACCACGGTCAACCGTCGCACCCCGTACTCGCGCTGGGCGCGGGCGCAGGAGGCATACGTGTCGACGCCCAGCGGGTCCCGGAGGAGGTCCTCGGGCGGGACGCCTCGGGCGATCAGGTGGTCGGCCATCACGGTCGCCTGGTGGTGGGAGCGTTCGTCGCCGGAGACGAGCAGGGTACGGACCTTGCCAGCATGGTAGAGCCGGGCGCCCAGGTCGAGTCGGGCCCGCAGCGCCGGGGCCGGGGTGCGATCCGGGTAGGTCTCCGCACCGAGGACCATGCCCACATCGGTGACCGGGACCGAATCGGCGGTGAAGCGTCGGGACCGGGTCCCGAGCACGGTCCACAGGGCCATCGCGGCCAGGCCCGCCGCCCCCGCCGCGGCGCCCGTACCGGCGACGAGGGCTGTCGCACGCACCACCCGGCCCGGACGTGAGCCCGCCCGCGACACCGTCGGCCTATGCCCGGTCAGGGTCGTCCTCCGGCGTACGGCGCAGCTCACCGGGGTGGAGTTCGGCACCGGCGGGTGCGGAGGCCGGGGTGGCCGACTCGATGCTGGTGCCGCGCCAGCGGGAGAGTCCGCGCATCACGTGGTATATCAGGATCGCGGCGAACGAGCCGAGTGCGATGCCATTGAACACCACGCCACCGACCTGCTGTCCGTCGACGACCGAGCCGCCGATCACCCAGGTGTAGTTGGCGATGCCGACGATCAGCGCGATCGCGGCGGTGTTGAGGTTGACCGGGTCGGAGAAGTCGACCCGGTTCTGCACCCAGATCCGCACTCCGAGCATGCCGATCATGCCGTAGAGCACGGTGGCGGCCCCGCCGAGCACCCCGACCGGGATCGTCGCGATGATCGCACCGAACTTCGGCACCAGCGACAGCAGCAGCGCAAAGCTGCCGGCGACCACGTACGCCGCGGTGGAGTAGACCCGGGTCGCGGCCATCACCCCGATGTTCTCGGCGTACGTGGTGGTGCCCGAGCCGCCGCCCGAACCGGCCAGCACGGTGGCCAGCCCGTCGGCGAACAGCGCCCGACCGGTGACGCCGTCGAGGTCGTCGCCGGTCATTGCGGCGACGGACTTCACGTGGCCGATGTTCTCGGCGATCAGGACCACCACGACCGGCAGGAACATCGCCAGCACCGAGGGTTCCCAGCTCGGGGCGTGGAAGGTCGGTAGCCCGAACCAGGCCGCTTCGCCGATCGCGGAGAAGTCGACCTCGCCGCGGACCACCGCGGTCGCGTAGCCGACCAGCACGCCGACCAGGATCGACAGCCGGCCGATCATGCCCTTGAACAGCACGGTGACCAGGACGATCGCCACGATCGTGACGACGGCGGTGATCGGCGCCTGCTGCACGTTGCCCCAGGCGGAGGGGGCCAGGTTCAGGCCGATCAACGCGACGATCGCCCCGGTCACCGTCGGCGGCATCACCCGGTTGATCCACTTGGCACCGGCAAAGTGCACCACGACACCGACCACGGCCAGCAACGCGCCGACGGCCATCACGCCGCCGAGCGCGGATCCCATCCCGTTCGACGCGGTCGCGGCGGTGATGGGGGCGATCAGCGCGAAGCTCGAGCCGAGGTAGCTGGGCACCCGGCCGCCGGTGATGACCAGGAAAAGCAGCGTGCCGATGGCGGAGAAGAACAGGGTCGTCGACGGTGGGAAGCCGGTGATCAGCGGCACCAGGAAGGTCGCGCCGAACATCGCCACCACGTGCTGCATGCCGATGCCGATGGTGAGCGGCCAGGCCAGCCGCTCGTTCGGCCTGACGACCTCACCCGGGCCGATGTGGCGCCCGTCCCCGTGGAGCGTCCAGCCCCTGAACCTGCGCGAGTTGTTGGCCACTGTTCCTCCGAGTCGACGGATCGGTCGGCGTACGCCGCGGACCATGCTAGAGGGTCGCCGTTGCGGGATCCGGGAGGCACTCCGGGCCGCCCCCCGTGTACAAGTCCCGGACGGCCCCCGCGCAGTCCTCCGTACGGCCCCTCCGCACAGCCCCTCCGCACAGCCGCGGATCCTCGACCCAGCTGCGGATGTTCCGGAACGGCCGCGGACCCTATCGGTTGCCGCGGATCCTACGACTGCAGCGGCTGTCGATAGCGTCCGCGGCTATCCGGGGAGCCGCCGTTAACGTCCGCGGCCGGCCACAACGTCCGCGGCCAGAGCTCGGCCTGGCCAACACAGGGCACCGCAACGTCCGCGGCTGGCCATAACGTCCGCGGCCGGCCCCAACATCCGCGGCCGGAACGACCCGACCCGGCCCAGAGCACCCCGAAGCCAGCCTGATCCGCCCCAGCCGACCTCACTACCCGGATCAGCGGCGCCGCTCCGCGCGGTAGTACCGGATCAGTGCCCGGGTCGACTGGTCCTGGGCCTCGATCGCGGCCTCGTCCCCGGCCACGGCCGGGGTGAGGTCCTTGGCCATCGCCTTGCCGAGCTCGACGCCCCACTGGTCGAAGGAGTCGATGCCCCAGACGACGCCTTGGGTGAACGTGATGTGCTCGTACAGGGCGATCAGCTGGCCCAGCACCGACGGGGACAGCTCTGGCGCCATGATCGAGGTGGTCGGCTTGTTGCCGGGGAACACCTTGGCACTGACCAGCTCCTCGCGGACGCCTTCGGCCCGGACCTCGTCGGCGGTCTTGCCGAGCGCGAGCGCCTTGGTCTGTGCGAAGAAGTTGCCCAGGAGCAGCTCGTGCACGTCGTTCTCGCCGTCCCGGGTGGGGTTGGCGGGGTTGGCGACCGCGATGAAGTCGGCCGGGATCAGGCGGGTGCCCTGGTGGATCAACTGGTAGAAGGCGTGCTGGCCGTTGGTGCCGGGCTCGCCCCAGAAGACCTCGCCGGTGTCGGTGGTGACCGGCGACCCGTCCCAGCGGACCCGTTTGCCGTTCGACTCCATGGTCAGCTGCTGCAGGTAGGCCGGGAAGCGGTGCAGGTACTGTGCGTACGGCAGCACCGCATGCGACTGGGCACCGTGAAAGTTGGTGTACCAGATGTTCAGCAGCCCCATCAGGGCGGGCACGTTCTCCTCGATCGGGGCCGTACGGAAGTGCTCGTCCATCCGGTGGAAACCGGCCAGGAACTTCCCGAAGTTCTCCGGGCCGATGTAGACCGCCAGCGAGGTGCCGACGGCAGAGTCCACCGAGTAGCGGCCGCCGACCCACTCCCAGAAGCCGAACGCGTTCGCCGGGTCGATGCCGAACGCAGCGACCTTGTCGAGCGCGGTCGAGACGGCCACGAAGTGCCTGGCGACAGCCTCTTGCTCCTGGCCGTCGACGATGGCGCCGCGGTCCTTCAGGCTGGTCAGCAGCCAATTCTTGACGATCCGGGCGTTGGTGAGGGTCTCCAGGGTGGTGAACGTCTTCGACGCCACGATCACCAGTGTGGTCTCCGGGTCGAGCAGGAACGTCTTCTCGGCCGCATCGGTCGGGTCGATGTTGGAGATGAACCGGCACTCCAGCCCGAGCTGGCCGTACGGCTTGAGCGCCTCGTACGCCATCACCGGGCCCAGGTCGGAGCCGCCGATGCCGATGTTCACGACCGTACGGATCGTCTTGCCGGTGATGCCGCGCCATTCGCCGGAGCGGACCCGGCGGGCGAACGCGTACACCTTGGCCAGCTCGTCGTGCACGTCGGAGACGACATCGCGGCCGTCGACGATCAGCGAGTGGCCGGTGGGCCGACGCAGGGCGGTGTGCAGGACGGAACGGTCCTCGGTCACGTTGATCCGGTCACCACGGAACATCGCGTCGATCCGGTCGGTGAGCTGGACCTGGTCGGCCAGGTCGACCATGGCCGACAGGATGCTGTCGTCTAGCCAGTTCTTGGACAGGTCCACGAACAGGTCGCCGGCCGTGTGGGTGAAGCGCTCCGTACGCCGGGGGTCCTCGGAGAACCAGGTGCGGAGGTCGGGTCGGTAGTCATGGGCCAGGGCGCTCAGCCGCCCCCAGGCCTCGGTGGTTGTGGCATCGACGGGAGACTGCATGAGGTCAGACTAGGGTGCGGCCTCGCGTCGTGTCCGGCGGATCGGCTCCGGGCCGGTCGTGTCCGCGCCCGCGGCGGTGATGTTCCCCTCCGGCCCCCGAGCGGCTACGTTGACCAGCATGGACTTGTCGCAGCTACCGGACGGTGTCACGGTCGGCGAGGGGCGGGGCGGACTGCCGGTTGTACGCGTCGTGATCGATTCGTGCAGCGCGGAAGTCTACCTGCACGGTGGCCAGTTGACCGCATGGCGCCCGGCCGGTCAGGAGCCGGTGATCTGGCTCAGTGAGCGCTCCCATTTCTCGGCGGACACGGCGATCCGGGGCGGTGTGCCGATCTGCTTCCCGTGGTTCGGGGCGGGTCGGGACGGCCAGCACCACCCGTCGCACGGCGTCGCGCGACTGTCCACCTGGGACCTGGTCGAGGTGACCCCGGTGGCCGATGCCATGCGGCTGCGCCTGCACCTCGACGGGCACGACGCCGTCGCCGTCGACGACCTCGATCTCGACCGCGACTGGGCTGCCGACATCACGTACACCGTCGGCGAGCTGCTCGACATCGAGCTGCGGGTCGAGGCGTACGACAACCGCACCACCCCGTTCACGTACGAAGAGGCGCTGCACTCGTACCTGCACGTCGGCAACGCCCGCAAGATCACCGTGGAGGGCCTCGACGGCAGCCACTACCACGACAAGGTCGTGGGTGAGGACTTCACCCAGCGCGGCGCCCTGGCCATCGTCGGCGAGACCGACCGGGTGTACGACCACGAGGGCGACGTGACGGTCAGGGATCCGGCGCTGCGCCGCACCATCGGGGTCAGCAAGCGCGGCTCGGCCCGTACGGTCGTGTGGAACCCGTTCGTCGCCAAGGCGGCGCGGATGGGGGACTTCGGGGACGACGAGTGGCAGGAGATGGTGTGCGTCGAGGCCGCCAACACCGGCACGGCCGCCATCACCCTGCAGCCCGGCGCATCGCATGTCCTGCACCAGCGCCTGGGCATCGACCGTAACCTGCGCCACACCGGACTGCGCCGATGGGGACGTTCGGATCGGGCGTTGGGATGAGGACATTGAGAGAGGGGCGTTGAGCATGCCGACCCGACCGGATCGTGCCCGCACCGAGGACGGGATCGCCCGGCCGCTGGCGGCCGGCACCGACTCGGAGTACCGGGTCGACCTGGAGCGGATCCGCTTCTCCCCCGCGTTCTCCCGGCTCGCCGAGGTGACCCAGGTCGTCTCGGCCGGCACCACCGGCGGCGTGGTCCACAACCGGCTCACCCACACGATCAAGGTGACCGCGGTGGCCCGGGCGATCGCGGTCCGGATCGAGGAGGCCACCGAGCCCGGCCGGCTCGCTGCGATGGGCGGGCTGCACCACGTCGTCGCCCAGGCCGCGGCCTGCTCCCACGACCTGGGCCATCCGCCGTTCGGCCACCTCGGTGAGGACGTCCTCGACCGGGTGGCGAGGGAGCGGTTCGGGCTGGCCGACGGCTTCGAGGGCAACGCGCAGACCTTCCGGGTGCTGACCGAGTTGGAGGTGCACGGGCCGGGCGACGAAGGCCTCAACCTGACCAACGCGGTCCGCGGATCGGTGCTGAAGTACCCGTGGGGTCGCTTCCACTGGCCCGAGCCGCACCCGCGCACCTGGCGGGAGAAGCCCCGCGGTGCCCGCGCCGACCACACCGGCGGATCGGCGAAGTTCAACGCGTACGTCCCGGACCTGGCCGAGATGATCACCGTACGAGAGGCGTTCCCAACCGTCCGGAAGGACCAGCAGTCGCTGGACTGCGCGGTGATGGACCTGGCCGACGACGTCGCCTACTCGCTGCACGACCTGGAGGACTTCCACCGCTCGGGGGTGCTGCAGTTCTCCGCGGTGTCGGGGGAGTTCCGCGCCTGGGCGCAGCACCGCGACCGGCTGGCGATGGCCCCCGAGGAACGCCTGGCTGCGCCCCATGTCATCCCCGGCGCCGGTCTGGAATGCCTACGGCGCCGGCTGTCGCGGCGCGACGACTGGATCTTCCACGAGGACGCCTTCCTCGACGCGGTGCTGCGGGTCGGCTCCGAGTTCGTCGAGGGGGTGCTGGCGATCCCGTACGACGGGTCGATGGCGGCCGACCGGTCGCTGTCCGGCTTCACCTCGGCGTGGATCGACGACCTGGTCGACTCGGTCCACCTGGTCGACGACCCGCCGGTGCGCGGCTCGTCAGTGACGTTGTCCCAGGACGCCTGGCACCGGGTCCAGGTGCTGAAGTTCATCCACCAGCACTTCGTGCTGCATCGCCCCGACCTGGCGTTGATGCAGCGCGGCCAGGCCAGCGTGATCCGGCAGGTGGTCGAGGCCTTCGACGAGTGGCTGTCCGACGACCTGGACGCGACCCGGGCGCCGCGCCGGCTGCTCGACCTGGTCGCCACGGCCACCGAGGGATACCAGCGGGTCGCGCGGGAGAACCCGGAATGGCTCGACGGGCAGACCTCCCCGGCCGACATCCTGCGCATGGGCCGCGGGCGCGGCATCGTCGACTTCGTCGCCGGCCTGACCGACCACCAGGCCGAGGCCACCGCCTCGCGGCTGCGCGGTGGCTCCGGTTTGCTCTGGGGCGGCGGCTCGGTCTGACCCTGGCATAGGGCTCCTTGCGTACGGGCCGTGGCGTACGGATCCCCGATCGTCGATATCGGCGCAGGTCGGTGTCACCATGGAGGAACCGCCCACGTCGTACGCGGAATTCGTCCGCGGAACGGAGGATCCGCCATGGCAGAACCGGATGAATCGGACGAACCGCTGCGTCACGAGACCCCTGCCGAGCGGATGGACCGGAACTGGGCCGAGCTGCTCCAGGAGTTGCGCGTGACCCAGACCGGGGTCCAGATCCTGACCGGTTTCCTGCTGATCCTGCCGTTCCAGACCCGCTTCACCGAGCTCGGCCTGGCCGAACGCGTGATCTACCTGGTCGCCGTCGCTCTCAGTGTCGTGTCCGCCGGCCTGCTGATCGCCCCCGTGAGCACCCACCGGCTGCTGTTCCGTCGACACCTGAAGCAGGTCCTGGTCGGCAACGCGGACCTGCTCGCCAAACTGGGGCTGGTCACCCTGGCGCTCACCATGATCGCTGTGGTGGCCCTCGTCGTCAGCCTGCTGTTCGGGATCACGGCCGCCATCGTGGCCGGCCTCGTCACGCTCGCGTTCTTCGCCGGGGCCTGGGTGATCCTGCCGCTCACGCTCCGATCCCGATAGCCGACTCGCTTCAGGTGGCCCGGGCGTGGCCGGTTGGATACCCACAAAATTTCCATAGGGCTCCCCTATGGAATGCCGGTGGGCAGCCACCGAACCCGAGACCTCACCCGATCCGCCGCGTTTCCAGGGATCCGCCGCCTCTGTACGGGTGGCGTGTGTCCAAAGCCGCGGCGGATCCCGGCCCCGACGAGGTCGGGATGGACTACCCCACCCAAGTGCAGAAGTGCTCAGGGCGTGGTTTCCATAGGACCAACCTATGACGTTTTGGAGGATGACCACCCGGCCCGGGACCCGTCGGATCCACCGCTTTCCAGAAGTCAGCAGCGACTTCCCCGGAATCAGCGACGGCGCCTCACTCGGGGCGGGGATCGATCAACATGCAGGTGATCGAGAACGTCGACACCAGGTGCTCGTGGTCATCACGGATCTCGACGGCGTAGGTGGCCACCCGCCCACCCAGGTGCAGCGGCCTGGCGGTCGCGGTGACGGTGCCACGACGGGTGGCCCGGTGGTGGGTCGCCGAGACGTCCAGACCGACGCAGACCTTGCCGTGGGTCTGGGCGTGCTGGTTCGCGGCGATCGAACCGACCTCCTCACCCAGGGCCAGCAGCGCCCCGCCGTGCAGGATCCCGTACGGCTGCGTGTTCCCCTCGACCGGCATGGTCGCGACGGTGCGCTGCGCGCCGACCTCGAGCAGGGTCAGGCCGAGCTTGCTGCCCAGCGGACTGGGCTGGCGGGGAACGGACACGGGGCCTCCGGAGGATGACGCGATATCGGGCGTGCCGAGCATAGCCCGGGGCCACCGGTCGGCGTGGTCACAGGAAGCGCTTGTCCGGAGGAACCAGACTGGTCGGGTGGAGACCCTCAGCGACATCTTCGGCCGGATCACCGCCGTCCAGCCCCTCCCCGACCCGCAGGTGGTGATCGGTCTCGGCATCGCGGCGCTGGTGCTGGTGGCGTTCGAGCCGTTGTGGCGGCCGACCCGGATGCTAGTCACCATCACCCACGAGGCCGGCCACGCCGTCGTCGGCAGGATCTGCGGGCGCAGGCTGGAGGGCATCCGGCTGCATGCGGACACCTCCGGCGTCACCCTCACCCGGGGCCGCCCGAAGGGGCCGGGCATGGTCGCGACCCTGCTGGCCGGGTACCCGGCCCCTGGGGTCGTCGGCCTGGCCGCGGTGTTCGTCCTGGGCACCGGTCGGGCGAGCGCACTGCTGTGGGCCTTCCTGCTCGTGCTGGCGCTGATGCTGCTCGCCATCCGCAACCTCTACGGCCTGTGGGTGATCCTGGTCGTCGGTGTCGGACTCGCTGCCGCCACCTGGTACCTGCCCGCGCAGTGGCAGGGCTGGCTGGCGTACCTGGTGTGCTGGGTACTGCTGCTCGGTGCGGTACGTCCTGCCGTCGAGGTGGCCCGGAGCCGGGACCGGAACTCCGATCCGGCCCAACTCGCCCGGCTCACCCATCTGCCGAAGGGGCTGTGGAACGGACTGTTCGTGGTGGTCGCGGTGGCCTGCCTGCTGGCCGGCGGCGCCCTGCTGCTGAGCGCGTCCGGGGTCCCGCTCCCACTGCCCGGCTCGCTCCTCACCCGGTGAGCCCGACCGGACCAGGCTCCCAGATCTTGATCGTGGGTCCAGGACGACCCGGGACCAAGAACTCTGGCACCACAGGCGTCGGTCGGCCGGGTCAGCTCTGCGGGCCCGGCTCGGCACAAGACGTGCGGGGTGCAGGGTCGCTAGGCTCCTGCCCATGACTGACATCCCCGAGATCGACCCGCCCGAGGGTCCCGCGCCGACCGAGCTGCAGATCATCGACGAGGTCGTCGGCGAGGGCGCCGAGGCCAAGGCCGGCGACGTCGTCGACGTGCACTACGTCGGTGTCGCCTACTCCTCCGGCGAGGAGTTCGACGCCTCCTACCGTCGCGGCCAACCACTGGCCTTCCAGCTGGGCGTCGGCCAGGTCATCCGTGGCTGGGACCAGGGCGTCCAGGGCATGAAGGTGGGCGGCCGCCGCAAGCTCGTCATCCCGCCACAGCTGGCGTATGGCGACCGCGGTGCCGGCGGCGTGATCAAGCCCGGCGAGACCCTGATCTTCGTCTGCGAGCTGGTCAACGTACGTTGATCCCTTCCTGACCCACTGGACCAATCCGCGGGTGGCTCGGCCGAGAGGCCGGGCCACCCGTCGTTCCCGGGGCCGTACGTTCAGGGACCGGACAAGAAACCACTCGTGCCCCCTCCGATCGATCGGAGGGGGCACAAGCGATGGATCCCGACCCAGGTGGCCGAGGCTTCAGTGCGTCGACGTGTCAGCTGGTGCTCACGTGGACGTGGTCCATGTGGTTCTGGGTGGCCGAACCGCGGTCCGACATGGCCCGCCAGCCCTCGGAGGAGCGCTGCGTGGTCCAGATCTTCTGTTGGTAGATCACCTCGGTGATGCCGAGCTCGGACGCGTGGGCGCGCATGTAGTTGGCGATCTCCTGGCCCCGGGCGCCAGAGACCATGATGTCGAGGGCGTGGCCGGTCCCGTGGTTGCCCGGGTCACCGGCGCGGGTGCCACCGTACGTCGTGACGTCCGGGAAGTTGAGGCAGCTGGCCTCCCACACCTTCTGGGTGTTGGCGGCGATAGCGCCGCCGGAGGGCGGGTTGCAGTTGGCGATCGACCCGGTGGCCTTGGCGGTGCTCGACTCGGCCGAGGCGCTGCTCTTCTCGGACGCGGAGGAGGTCGCGGTCGGCGAGGTCTTGGCGGTGGCCGTCTCGGTGGGCTCCGGCTCGGGCTCGGGCTTCGGGCTCGGGGTGAACGAGGGCGCGGCCTGGGCCATCGCGGAGGCGCTCGGGGTCTCGGCTGCGGGGGTGGCGGGTTCCGCGGTCGGGGTCTGGGCCTGCGGCGTGGGGCGCTCGTCGTTGCGGGTCGGCCGGTCGGTGGTGCGGGCCGACATGTCGACGGCGGCGGGGGTGGCCTCCAGCGTCTTCTCCGAGCCCTGGGTCACAGCGACCGCAGTGCCGGCGACCGCCAGGGCGGCGGCGACTCCGGGGAGGACCATCCGCGGCAGGCGGCGGGTGGCGCTGGCCTCGACGAGGGCCTCGGGGTCGACCATGGCCCGCGTCGGGGTGTGGACCCGGTCGGCGTCGGCGGCCCGGAGCAGGTCGTACGAATCGTCCAGTGCTCGCGTCGGGTGGTGCGCCTGGCTGCGGGGGCGCACCGCTTGGCGGAGGCTCTGCAGGGTGGTGCGCGTCGCGGCTCGTCGTGCCTGGGTCATCGGGAAATCTTCCGATCAGCTGGGGGGCGAATCGTTGTGGAGCCTAAACGGAAGACCTGGAAGATCACAAATTGATCACGACGAGTGTGCCATCAGGTGAATCCCTGATGACGAAAGGAGGTCGACCTCAGCCCATCCGATCGAATGATTCGGTCAGGACCACCGGCTCACCGGCCTCGTCACTGGCTTGCAGGTGGACCGTGGCCAGGAACGACCAGTCGTGGTCGCCGGCCGGGTCGTCGACGACCTGCCGGACCGACCATACGCCCTCCCGCGACTTCTCCTGGACCTGGAGCAGCGCGGGTCCCCGAGCCGCCGGGCCGTCGTTCAGCGTCTCGTGCTCGTCCCAGTAGTCTCCCAGCGCGTCCTCCCAGGCCGCCTGGTTCAACGGCGCCCGTACGCCCAGCAGGTCGGCGGCGTACGCGTCCAACTGCGCCAACTGCGCGAACCGATCGTCGGCGGCGAGCCGGACCTTCTGGAACATCGCGTTGCGGACCATCACCCGGAAGGCACGGGCGTTGCCGGTGATCGGGCGGGTCGGGGCGATCTGCTCCCCCGCCGCGACGCGAGCGGCGGCCTCGGCGACCGCGTCCGGGTCGGTCAGCGCCTCCCACTCGTCCAGCAGCGACGAGTCGGTCTGCCGGACGGTCTCACCGAGCCACTCCAGCAGGTCCTCGGTCTCCTCGGTGCGCCGGGCCTCGGGAACGGTCTGGCGCAGCGTACGGAACGCGTCCGACAGGTAGCGCAGCACCAGTCCCTCACTGCGGGCCACCCCGTAGTGGCTGACGAACTCGGTGAACGTCTGGCCCCGCTCGTACATGTCGCGAACCACCGACTTCGGGGACAACTGGTCGGCCGAGACCCACGGGTGGGACTGGGCGAACACACCCAGCGCCCCCTCGAGCAGTTCGGCGAGCGGGCGCGGCCAGGTGATGTCCTCGATCCGCTCCATCCGCTCCTCGTACTCGATGCCGTCGGCCTTCATCTCGGCGATCGCCTCGCCGCGGGCCTTGTGCTGCTGCTCGTAGAGGATCGGGAACGGGTCGTCCAGGATCGCCTCGATGATCGAGACGGTGTCCAGCACGTACGTCGGGGACTCCGGGTCCAGCAGGTCCAGCGCCGCCAGCGCGAACGGGGCCAGCGGCTGGTTGAGGGCGAAGTCGTCCTGCAGCCCCGGGGCCATCTCGTACGTCCGCCCCGACGGGTCGGGGGCCGGGAGCCGGACCAGCACGCCGGACTCGACCAGCCCGCGGCCCAGCCGTAGTGCCCGGCGGACCAGCCGGCGCTTGCTGCGCGCGTCCTCGTGGCAGCCGAGCAGCAGGTCGCGCATGTTCAGGACCGGGTTGCCGCGGCGGGCGACGACGTTGAGGATCATCGCCTCGTTGACCCGCAGCCGGGACACCAGCGGCTCGGGATCGGCGGTCTTGAGGCGTTCGTACGTCTCCTCGGTCCAGGAGACGAAACCGTCCGGCGCCTTCTTGCGGACCACCTTGCGGCGCTTCTTCGGGTCGTCGCCGGCCTTGGCGAGCGCCTTCTCGTTCTCGATCACGTGCTCGGGCGCCTGGCAGATGACGTGGCCGGAGGTGTCGTAGCCGGCCCGGCCGGCCCGCCCGGCGATCTGGTGGAACTCGCGGGACTTCAGCAGCCGGTGGCGGCTGCCGTCGAACTTCGTCAGCCCGGTGAACACGACCGTACGGATCGGCACGTTGATCCCGACCCCGAGGGTGTCGGTGCCGCAGATCACCTTGAGCAGGCCGGCCTGGGCCAGCTGCTCGACCAGCCGGCGGTAGCGCGGCAGCATGCCGGCGTGGTGCACCCCGATGCCGGCCCGGACCAGCTTGGACAGCGTCTTGCCGAAGCCGGTGTGGAAGCGGAACGCGCCGATCTCCTCGGCGATCAGCGCCTTCTCCTCCTTGGACGCCAGCTTGGCCGACAGCAGCGCCTGGGCGGTCTCCAGCGCGGACTTCTGGGTGAAGTGCACCACGTACGCCGGGGCCTGGTGGGTGGTGACCAGTTCCTCCAGCAACTCGTGCAGCGGGTCCAGCGACCAGGCGTACGTCAGCGGGACGGGCCGCTCGGCGTCGGCGACGACGGCGGTCGACCGGCCGGTCCGCTCGGTCAGGTCCTCGGCGAAGAACGACACCTCGCCCAGGGTGGCCGACATCAGCAGGAACTGGGCCTGCGGCAGGCACAGGATCGGCACCTGCCAGGCCCACCCGCGGTCCGGCTCGGCGTAGTAGTGGAACTCGTCCATCACCACCTGGGTGATGTCGGCCCACTTGCCCTCGCGCAACGCGATGTTGGCGAGCACCTCGGCGGTGCAGGCGATGATCGGCGCGTCGGCGTTGACCGAGGCGTCACCGGTGAGCATCCCGACGTTCTCGGCACCGAAGATCTCGCACAGGGCGAAGAACTTCTCGCTCACCAGCGCCTTGATCGGGGCGGTGTAGAAGCTCACCCCGTCCTGGGCCAGCGCGGCGAACTGGGCCGCGGTCGCGACCAGCGTCTTCCCCGAACCGGTCGGGGTCGCCAGGATCACGTTGTTGCCGGAGAACAGCTCGATCACCGACTCGTCCTGGTGCGGGTACAGGCTGGTCCCACGGTCGTCGGCCCACCCGGTGAAGGCCTCGTAGAGGGAGTCGGCGTCGGGACTGTCGGGGATCAGGTCGGTGAGCATCATCGCCGACATTGTCTCAGGTCGCAGGCCGGGCCCGGCCTGCTGGTCAGCGGGACTGGCCGCTGCGGTACTTGCGCAGCCGCATCGAGTTGGTCACCACGAACACCGACGACAGGGACATGGCCAGCCCGGAGATCAACGGGTTGAGCAGCCCAGCGGCGGCCAGCGGGATGGCCGCGACATTGTACGCGAAGGCCCAGACCAGGTTCCCCTTGATCGTCCGCAGCGTACGACGCGACAGCGCGATCGCGTCCGGGACGACCTCGAGGTTGCGGCGGACCAGGATGATGTCGGCCGACTTCATCGCCACGTCGGTGCCGGTCACCACGGCCAGGCCCAGGTTGGCGGTGGCCAGCGCGGCGGCGTCGTTGATCCCGTCGCCGACCATCGCGACCCGGCGACCACCGGCCTGCAGGTCCTCGATCACGGCGACCTTCCCGGTCGGCAGCACGCCGGCGATCACCTCGTCGACACCGACGCTGTCGCCGACGGCCCGGGCCGCCTGCTCGTGGTCGCCGGTCAGCAGCACGGTGTGCAGGCCCATCGCGCGCAGCCGGGCCACGGCGTCGGCGGCGGAGTCCTTGAGCCGGTCGGAGACGACCAGCGCGCCGGCGACCCGGCCGCCGACCGCCAGCACCACCCCGGTGCGGCCCTCGTCGGCCGCCTCCTCGAGGGCGGCGAGGACGTCGGGGGGCACGCTCGCTCCGTGCTCGGCCATCAGCTCCGGCGTCCCGACCAGCACCTCGTCGGTGCCACCGTCGCGGACCAGCACGGCCCGGGCGCCCTGTCCCGGCAGCGCCGCGGCCTCGGTGACCTGGCCCGGATCGGCCAGGCCGCGGTCGTCGGCGGCGGTGGTGATCGCGCGGGCGATCGGGTGCTCGGAGCGGCGTTCGGCGGCCGCGGCGACCGCGAGCACGGCGTCCTGGCCGGGCAGCGGCCCGTCCACGGCGGCGACCGTACGCTCCAGGGCCATGCGACCGGTGGTCAGGGTGCCGGTCTTGTCCAGCACCACGGTGTCGATCGCGCCGCTGGCCTCCAGTGCGCCGGGCCCCTTGATCAGGATGCCGAGCTGGCTGCCGCGCCCGACCCCGACCATCAGGGCGGTCGGGGTGGCCAGCCCGAGGGCGCAGGGACAGGCGATGATCAGCACCGACAGGGCGGCGCTGAAGGCGGTGCGCGGCCCGGCCCCGGACAGCAGCCAGCCGGCCAGGGTGAGCACCGAGATCGCCAGCACGACCGGGACGAACACCCCGACGACCTTGTCGACCAGGGTCTGCACGCTGGCCTTGCGGGCCTGGGCCTGCTCGGCCGTGGTGGCCATCTGCGCCAGCTGGGTGTGGGCGCCGACCTGGGTCGCCTCGACGATCAGGGCACCGGTGGTGTTGATCGTGCCGCCGAGGACCCGGTCGCCCTCGGTGACCTGTTCGGGGACCGGCTCTCCGGTCATCATCGAGGTGTCCAGAGCGGAGCTGCCCACCACCACGGTGCCGTCGGTCGCGACGCGTTCGCCGGGGCGGACCAGGAACCGGTCGGACACCCGCAGCTCGCCCAGCGGAATGGTCTCCTCCCGGCCGTTACGGATCACCCGGGCGGTCGTCGGGGCCAGCTCACCCAGCGCACTGAGCACGCTGCGGGCCGACCGCTTGGAGCGGGCCTCGAAGTAGCGTCCGGCCAGCAGGAAGGTGGTGACCGCGGCGGCCACCTCCAAGTAGAGGGTGTCGGCCCCGGCCGGGGTGATGCCGTAACCAAGCCAGTAGCCCTCCTGGTCCGAGGAGCCGAGCAGGATCGACACCACCGACCAGGTGAACGCGGCGAGCACGCCGAGCGAGACCAGGGTGTCCATGCTGGTCGAGCCGTGCCGCAGGTTGCGCCAGGCCGCCTGGTGGAACGGCAGGGCCGACCAGAACACCACCGGCAGCGACAGCAGCACCAGCAGCCACTCCCAGCCGGGGAACCGCATCTGCGGGGCCAGGGCCAGCACGATCGCGATGTCGCCGAGCGGGACGGTCAGGAGCGCGGCGACGATCAGCCGGTTCCGCAGCATCCTGACCCGGTCCTCGGCGCCGGCGGACTCCTCGCCCTCGACGACCTCGGCGGCGCCGTAGCCGGCCGCCTCGACCACCGCGATCGCCTCGCCGGCCCGTTCGGGGGCCAGGCCGGTGACGACGGCGCGCTCGGTGGCGTAGTTGACCGTGGCGCTGATGCCCTCGACCTTGTTGAGCTTCTTCTCGATCCGGTTGGCGCAGGCGGCGCAGGTCATGCCGGAGATATCCAGCTCGATCCGCAGGTCCGGCGCGTACGCCACGACTGGCACCTCGGTGGAGGTCATCGCTTCAGCCTCCGTTCCTGCATCTTGTGGTCCCGGTCGCGGGCAGCGAGCTCCTCGAGCATCTCGTTGTAGGCGTCGTACGAGTCGTCCAGGCCGGTGTCCTGGGCCCGGTCGAGGCGGATCGCGTCGCGGCTGTCGGCAAGGAACCACTGGATGCCCAGGGCGACGATGACGATCAGGAGGGGGACCTCACCGACGATCCAGGTGATCTGGCCGGCGATGCTCTGGTCGGCGAGGAGGTCCCCGACCCAGCTGACGTCGATCGCCCGGTAGAAGGTCGCGCCGATCACCGACTCGGCCTGCAGGATCATCACCGCGAACAGCGCGTGGAACGGCATCACGCCGATGACCAGCGCGAGCCGGCCGATGTGCGGCAGGTTGGACCACTTGTCGATCCCGATGATCAGGTCGAAGAACAGGTAGCCGGTGATCATGAAGTACAGCAGCATCAACTGGTGGGCCCAGTGGAAGCGCATCAGCCACGGGAACGCCGGCGACATGTAGACCAGGAACAGCGAGCTGACGTACAGCGCCCAGACGACCAGTGGGTTCAGCACCCGGCGCAGCGGGGTGTAGCCGTGCAGGGCGATGGTGGCCTCGCGCGGCCCGGGCATCTGGCCGTGCGGGCGGACCCGGGAGGCCGACTGGATCAGCGAGATCGGGCCACCGAGCAGGCACAGGACGGGGACCAGCATGTTCACCGTCATGTGCACCAGCATGTGCCAGGAGAAGACGACGGTGGAGTACTCCCACAGGCCGGCGGTGGCCAGGTACATCATCAGCAGCCAGCCCAGGGTCCAGAACAGTGTCCGGACCATCGGCCACTGGTCGCCCTTGCGGCGTACCTTGCTGACCCCCCAGTAGTAGAGGACCAGGGCGGTGACGGCCAGGCCGATCCACAGCAGGTTCGGCCGGCCGAACGAGGCGATCCGGGCCGCGGTCGCCGGGATGTCGACCTGGTAGCCGAGGTAGTTCACCTGGATCGACTGCGGGATCAGGAACCGCGGCGGGGGCAGGTGGTTGGCGGCGGCGCGCAACGCCACGTACCCGATCGCGATGACCACGTCGCGGGCGGCCGAGCGGGCGGCGATCGCCGGATTCGTACGGGCCGGATCGGCCTCGCCCCGGACCTGGCGCCAGACCCAGCTGGCGGCGAGCAGGACGAAGCTGCCGAAGAAGCCGATCGTCGCCCAGCCGTACCCGCTGCCCAGCGGCGAGTGCCCGGCCAGCTGCTGCCAGCCGATGATGACGTGGCCGAGGACGACCACCCCGAGCAGCACCGGCACGATCTTCTGGTAGCGGCGCAGCCGGTTGATCGCGGTGGTGTCGCTGTCCGGGGGCGTGGTGTCGTTGGCGCGCAGCACCACGGCGAGCGCGGCGGCAGCGAGCGGCGCCCAGGCCAGCCCGACGAAGATCGCCGCGTCGGTGGCCCAGTCGTGGTCCTGGCCGACGGTCACGTTGCCGGTCACCGACACGAACGTGGTCGCCAGCACGGTGGCGAGGAACAGCAGCAGGTACGCCGCGTAGCGCTTGGAGGTGTACGCGACGATGACGGTGGCCAGGGCGACCAGCGCGCTGGCGAACCAGGCCAGCGACGCCGAGGTGCTGGAGACGAAGTCCCACCAGGTGCCGGGGGTGAGGGCGTACGCCAGGGGGACGCCGTTGACGTACGCACCGTTCGCCGCGGACAGCAGCAACGAGGTCCAGAGCCAGACCTGGGCGGAGCGCCCGACCCAGGCGCGCAGCCGCTGACCGGCGGCGGTGAGGTCGTTGTGGGCACCGATCGGCGTGAATCCGAGGATCGCGAGCAGCCCGCCGAGGGTGGCCAGGACCGCCAGCCGGGAGACCACGTCGGCGATGCCGGAGACGTAGCCGGTGAACGCGTCGGTCTCCGGGCGGGCCGGCAGCGGCGGCTGGCCAGCGAGGTAACCCATCACGAGCCACACCGCGATCACGGCGAGGCCGGCGGCGACCCCGATGGTGACCTTCGCGGGCAGCCCGAGCGGGGCGGTCGCAGGGGGCCGCTGGCGACGGTTCGTGACGCTGGTACCGGGCACATCCACTCTTTCTGATTGCACTGACGATTCAGGCTACCCCGGGTGGCCACAACCTCCACATGTTACGTCACTGGCCGGTCAGCCGGGCGGCACACCCCAGGGCGAACGGGCCCGCGTCAGGGCCGGATCGTACGGGACGCGGCCTCCAGCAGCATCCAGGCGCCGACCTGGACCGACAGGTCACGCTCCGGGAGGTCGTCGTCGCGCGCCGGGATGCGGGCCGGCACCAGCCGGACCGGCCCGAACCACACCCCGCGCCGGTCCTCCGCCCGGTGCCGCCAGGCCGCGGCGGCACTGGACCGGACCAGGGTGGTGGCGAGCCGGCGGGCGGCCCGGGCGTCGCGCCCCTCGCCGGGCAGGTCGGTGGCGACCAGGGCCAGGTAGCGGGCCAGGATCCCGGCGAACAGGCCGGCATCGCCCCCGGACTCGGGAAACCTGGCGTGGCCGACGATGACGTGGTCCTCGGCCATGTGCCGGTCCACGGCGGCGACCAGCCGGTGCACCCGCGCGGCGGTCGCCGCCACCTCCTCGCCCCCGGCACGGCCCAGCGCCAGCCCGGCGCGGAGCACACTGACCTCCGCGCCGAGCAGCAGCCCCTGGTTGTAGGTGTAGTAGGCGGTATCGACCCGGTGCGGCCGCCCGGGCGGGCCGGGCCGGATGCCGTCGACGACCAGGCCGCTGGCCGGGTCGAGGCACTGCCGGTTCAGCCAGTCCAGCGCCTGGCGGGCCCGATCCAGGTGGCCCCGGCGGGCCATCAGGATGGTCATCGGCCCGTTCGCCGGGACGTTGCGGAACTCGTCGCCGACCCGCCACGGGATGCCCCCGCCGAGGGGCTCGTCGGCCCAGGCCCTGCCCAGGGCGGAGGTGATCGCGGCGAGGGGCCGGCGGTGGTGCCGCCCGAGGTCGCGTTCGGCGCGGTCCAGGGCCAGCGCGAACCAGCCGATGTCGTCGTAGTACTCGTTGCGCCAGCGGGCCCGGTTGCGCAGCGCCAGTGCGACCGGCCAACGGGCCACCAATCGACGGCGCCACGGCTGCGGGTCCCGCACCTGCGCCTCGACCAGGGTCTCCAGCACGTGCGCCTGCCACCAGTAGTGGAACACCGCGAACGTCCGGTGCGCCACGGTCGGCGGGTAGGCGGTCCAGGCCAGGTGCGCCCACGGCGCGAACCACGGCCGGTGCAGGTGGCGGCGCAGCACCGAGCGCTCGGCGGCCGCGGCGTACGTACGCCACTCGGCGTCGGGGACGTCGGGATCGGGGGCGTCCGGACCAGAGTCGGGCATCCGGTGCCTCATCGGCGGGCTAGACCCGGGCCAGCCAGTCGTGGAACTCCTCGTCGGCCGCGGGGACCAACTGGTGGACCCGCTCCACCTCCCAGGCGCTGAGCGGGCGGCTGGCGCCCTGGCCCATCGCCTGGACCAGTTCATCGGCGGTCTCCACCCCGACCACGACCGCGGTCACCCAGGAGGGGGCGCTCGCGTACGCCAGGCAGAGCTCGACCGCATCGGTACGGCCCAGCGCGGCGGCGGCCCCCTCGACGGCTGCCCGCAGCGCCGCGGCCTCCGGCGGGGCGTCCTCGGCCAGCGGGGCCCGGGAGGTCAGCACGCCCTGGGCGAAGGTGCTGTGCACCGTGATCACCACGCCCGCCTCGGCCAGGACCGACAGGTCGTCGACGACATCGTTGGCCCGCCGGTCCACCACCGAGAACGGGATCGCCAGGTAGCCCAGCCCGGGCAGGTCCTTGACCCGCGCGATGTCGGCCGGGTCGTCGAGCAGCACGCCGACCTGCCCCACGTCGCCGGCGCTCTGGTAGTCCTGCAGCCGCCGCCACGCGGCCCCGTCGCCGGCCAGCGCGTCGTCGGCCCCGACGAACAGCACCGCGTCGGCCCGACGCCGGCCGAGCTCGGCGAACGACCGCTCCAGCGAGGCCTCCACGGCGTACGACAGCGCCTCGTCGGGCACCCCGGCGAGCGCGCGGACGGTGGTCAGCACCCCGACCCGCTGCCGCAGCGCCGGGTCGTACGCGACCCGGACCGCCGCCTCGGAGGCCCCGTCGTCCCGGCCGGCGACGACGTGGGTGATGCCCCGCGCGACCGCGGCCGACAGGATGGCGCGGGCCTCGGCGGCGTCCGGCTGGCGCCGCTCCACCGCTCCGCTGTCGCGGCCCATCTGCGAGGCGCCGAGGAGCAGCCGGGACAGGGTCAGCCCGCCCCGGCTGGTGCGCGGGAGGGCGGTCCCGGAGATCGCGACCTGGCGGGCGATGCTGGCGACCAGGTCGCGCCAGGACACCCCGATCGGGTCGGCGTAGCCGTCGAACAGCTGCGCGATCCGGACGTAGTCGGCCAGCGAGTCGATGGTGCAGCGGTAGGTGACGATGTCGAAGTCGATGCCCTCGGGGGCCCAGGCCAGTTCGCCCAGGTTGCGGCGGATCCACGGGGTGACGTGCTCGTGGTCGTACGCCGAGGTCGCTTTCGCCGCCGCCTCGCGGAGGTTGCCGACGGTGCAGACCTCCACGCCGAGTCCCTCGGGGGCGCGGGCCAGGTCGACGCGGCCGTACGAATGGCTGGACGCGTCGACCGCGGCGATGAGTTCGTCGACCAGGTCGGCGTCGACGACGGGGTTGTCGCCGGTGAGCCGGACCACCCGATCGGTGTCGTCCATGTCGGCGGTCGCGGCGATGAACCGGGACAGCACGTTGTCGAGCGACCCGCGCAGCACCTCGATGCCCTGCCGACCGAGGTGGTCGGCGATCCGCTGGTCGTACTCCTCACGGCTGGTGGCGACAACCACCTCGTGGCGGTTGCGGGTCGCCCGGCGGGCCACCAACTCGATCAGCGGCATCCCGCCGACCGTCATCATCGCCTTGCCCGGCAGGCGGGAGGAGTTCAGCCGGGACTGGATGACGACTCGGGTGCGCACGGGACCTCCTGGACGACCTGGACGGCGCGGTAGCGATCAGGGTATCCGCTGCAGCCCCAGCATGGCGTCCGCGACCCGTACCCGACCATCCCCATCGACCGTGCCGGCACCGTGGGCCCCCAGCGCCGCCCGCCAGGCGGGGTCGGTGGTGAACTGGCGCAGCACCTCGCGGCCCTGCGCGACCGCTGCCTGGTCCCGGCGCAGTTCGGGCAACAGGCCGACCGGGGCAGCCAGGTCGGCCTCCAGCACTCCCTGATAGCCGGTCAGCTGGTTGTCGACGACCGCGACCAGGGCGACCGGCACCCCCAGGCAGAAGAACTCCCAGATCGAGGAACCGGCGGCGCTCACCACGCCGTCGCACCCCGCAGCCAGGCCCGGCAGGTCCGCGACCGGAGGCAGCACCTCGAGCGATTGGTCCGGGCCGGGGTGCAGGGCCCCCAGGTCGTCGCCGATCTCGGCGGTCGCGGCGATCGCGACGACCTCGACCGGCGTGTCGGCCGAGAGCAGCAGCGGCACGATGGTTCGTGCGGCGCCGTACGCGTCGGTGCCGCCGAACACGCACAGGATCCGGGGGCGGGTGGTCGCCGCGGGGTCCTCGGGGCCCGGGTGCCCGCGCCCACCTCGACGGGAGCGCACCACGTCGCGCAGCAGGGCGTACTCGATCCCTGCCAGGTAGCGCCGGTCGGTGGGCACGCCCCGCTGGCGGGTCGCGCCGAAGTTCTGGTCGACGTAGAGGTCGGCATCCTGGTGCAGGCCGAACCTACCGTCGACCATCGCCGCGACCGGCACCCCCGCTGCCCGCAGCGTCCGGCCCAGGGCCGCGGACAGGTGGTAGCCGTCCAGCATGATCGCGTCGAGGCGACGTTCGCGCACCTGGGCCAGAAGCGCCTCGGGCTCGTCGAGGGCCGGTTCCATGGCCAGGCCGTGGCCGGCGAGCAGTCCGTCGACCAGGGTGGATCCCTCCACCGTGCCGAGCATGGTGACCTCCACCCCGCGGGCCAGGAACTCCTCGGCCAGCGCGATCTGGCGGAGCACGTGACCGACGCCCATCCGCGGGCCGCCGTCACACCGCAGCCCGACCCGGGTCCCATCGCTCATGACTCCACCCTAGGGGCAGCGATCGGGGTGGATCCGCCGGGGCGGGGGCCGATCTCAGTGATCTGACTCGTGTCCGCCGCGCTTTCAGGGATTCGCTACCCGTACAGCGGTAGCGTCTGCATGAAAGCGCGGCGGATCTTGGTCGGGATACCGAGGTAACCCGCAGCCGTGGAGATCCTGGAGAACGCGCTCGAGCGACTCGAAGGACTACGCGATGGCTCGATCAGCGAGCAGGATCACCGGCCCAGAGACGAGTAATCGGACCGCGCCGCCAGGACCTCCCGGAGCCGACGCCCCAGCATCGAGGGACGGTTGACGAGGTCGTCCCAGGTCCACCGTTCCACCCACCAGTCGGCTCGACGGATGGCGTCCTCACGCTGTTTCTCCCGGAACACGGAGTCGCCGGGCGTCTCACCCTGACCCAGATAGCGCTCGTACTTGGCCTTGCCGTCGAACTCCCCCACCACCCGCTGCCGTTCCCACCCGAAGTCCGTACGGAAGTCGGACCAGCCGCCGCCGGGTAGTGGCACCCGCAGGCGGAACTGGAGTTGCGGCTCGGGGACCCCCTGCTCCCGGAGGACGAGGCGGCTGAGCGATTCGCCGGGGCTCTCGGCGGCGAGATCGGCGAGGGCCGCCATCCGGCGCGCGTTCCCGACACCGGTGCACCCACCCATCTGCGCGATCGCGGCATCGATCTCCCGGCGCAGGCGCGCGGGGTCACGGCTCAGGCGCAGGGCGTGGTCCGCCATGACCACCCCGGGCCGTGCGCCCTCGGTACACGCCACGTCCACCAGGGTGCGCGCCAGCGAGGTCAGCCGGATCCCGCGGTGTTCGACGGTGTCTTCGACCCGGAGCGGACCCGAGTGGGAGTAGATCCCGGCGCGCCGGGCCCCGTGGTGGGTGCGCGGAACCGTCACATGGGTCAGGTCGGACGGGGGGTCGCCGAGGAACGGCAGGTCCCACAGGGCGGCCGCGGTCACGTGGCTGAACACGGTCGCGGGTCCCAGCCTCGCCGCCACCGCCACCACCTGGGAGGTCACCGCCAGGCGGGCCGCCTTGACCGGATCGAGCGGACCGTCCAGGTAGCTCCCCCGCCGTACCCGCACCAGCGTGCCGGCGGACACGGCCTTGCGGATCTCGTCGTCGGCGACCCCCTCCCCGAGCAGGGCCTGACGAGTACGGACCAGCGGCAGTGCGAACCTGGGCATCTCCACCCGACCATCGAACCCGGTGGAGCCCCGCCGCCGCAGGCCGTGGGGCGTACGGACAACACCTCGGGGCGTACGGACAACACTGCGGGGCGTACGGACAACACTGCGCCGGGCTTCGGGGTCCCGGAACGGGCCGAGAGCGCGGACGCCCGGATCCGCCGCGCTTTCAGGGATCCGCCGCCCGTACAGCGGTAGCGTCTGCATGAAAGCGCGGCGTTTGGCAGGGCGGGGCGGAACTGGCACGGACGGGTACGAAACGGCACGTAACGATACGGAACGGCACGTAACGGAGGGGGCCCCGAGGGCCACCCCACGCCCATCACTGTGATCCTCGCCACAATGGGCAATCCTTGGCGCAGCACCGACCGGCCACGCAGTAGTCTTTCGTATACCGGCCCGTGCGCACCCCCCAAGCGTGCGGGCCGGTTTCGTCCCCTCGGGACGCACGCCAGGCCAGGTCCGGCGCGTACGACAGCCCGAACGCCTCCGATTTCAGCGGCCTGCACGAGCGCTGACCGCGGAACCGAGGATGTTAGCCTGAGGGGCGCCAGAGCCACTGCGCGCGACCAGGTCCCTGCGTCCGCAGCGCGCACAACCCGCCCCGGAGCGCCCGGCGCTCCACGATCCACCGGAGCACACGTGAGCATTCTTTCGGGTTCGTCCATCCTGATCACCGGTGGCACCGGCTCGTTCGGCAAGGCGTTCATCACCAAGCTGCTGAACGACGTGGACCCGAAGCGGATCGTCATCTACTCCCGCGACGAACTGAAGCAGTACGAGTGCCGCCAACTGTTCAACGACGACCGGCGGCTGCGCTGGTTCCTCGGCGACGTCCGCGACCTGCCGCGGCTCAACCGGGCGATGCACGGCGTGGAGTACGTCGTCCACGCCGCCGCCTACAAGCAGGTCGACACCGCCGAGTACAACCCGTACGAGTTCGTGAAGACGAACGTGATCGGCTCGCAGAACGTGATCGAGGCCTCGATCGACGCCGGCGTGAAGAGGGTCGTCGCCCTGTCCACCGACAAGGCCTCCTCCCCGATCAACCTCTACGGCGCCACCAAGCTGACCGCCGACAAGCTGTTCATCAACGGCAACCACTACGCCGCCGCCTACCCGACCCGGTTCTCGGTGGTCCGCTACGGCAACGTGATGGCCTCCCGCGGCTCGGTGATCCCGTTCTGGCGGTCCCTGGGCGCGGCCGGCAAGCCGCTGCCGATCACCGACGAGCGGATGACCCGGTTCTGGATCACCCTGCCCCAGGCCGTCGACTTCGTGCTGAACAGCTTCGAGCTGATGAGCGGCGGCGAGCTGTACGTGCCGCGGATCCCCTCGATGCGGCTGACGGACCTGGCCGAGGCCCTGGTGCCCGGCGCGCAGTTGGAGACCATCGGTCTGCGCCCGGGCGAGAAGCTGCACGAGGAGATGATCTCCCTGGACGAGGGCCGACGCGTGGTCCGGCTCGGCGACGAGCGCTACGTGATGATGCCCGACCTGGCCACCTGGGGCTACGAGCCGCCGCAGGGCGGGGTCCGGGTCGCCGACGGCTTCCGACTCGACTCGGGCAGCAACGACCTGTGGTACAGCGTGGACGAGATCCGCGCGATGCTGCCGGAGGACTGAGCCGATGCTGCCGTACGGGCGCCAGTGGATCGACGACGCGGACGTCGCGGCGGTCAGCGAGGTCCTCACCTCCGACTGGTTGACGACCGGCCCGTGGGTCGCTGACTTCGAGCGGGCGATCGCCGAGCGCTCACAGGCTGCGCACGCGGTCAGCTGCACCTCCGGCACCGCCGCGCTGCACATCGCGTACGCCGCGGCCGGGGTCGGCCCGGGTGACGAGGTGATCACCACCCCGATGACGTACGTGGCGACCGCGTCCGGCGCGATGCACCACGGCGCGAAGGTGGTGTTCGCCGACATCGAGCCGGACACCGCCAACATCGACCCGGCCGCCGTCGAGGCCGCGGTCACCCACCGGACGAAGGTCATCGCCGGCGTCGACTACGCCGGCCAGCCGGTGGACGCGGACCGGCTCAACGAGATCGCCCACCGGGCCGGCGCACTGACCCTGCAGGATGCGGCGCATTCGATCGGGTCGACCTACAAGGGCCGGCCGGTCGGGTCACTGTCGGACGTGACCACCTACTCGTTCTTCCCGACCAAGAACCTGACCACCGCCGAGGGCGGGGCGGTCGTCACCGACGATGCGGCGCTGGCGCTGCGCGCCGACGAGTTCCACACGATCGGCGTGTCGCGGGACCGGACGACCTACCGGCATCCCGACGAGGGGCCATGGTGGTACGAGGTGCCGGCGATCGGACTGAACTACCGGCTCTCCGACGTGCATGCCGCGCTCGGCCTGAGCCAGCTGACCAAGCTCGACGACTTCAAGGCCCGTCGCACCGAGTTGTTCGCCCGCTACCAGGCCGGCCTGGCCGATGTCGATGGCCTGCGGCTACCGACCGTGCGGGACTGGGCCGACCCGACCTGGCACCTGTACCCGGTGCGGGTGCTGGGCGGGCGGCGCCGTGAGGTGTTCGAGCGGCTGCGGGCGGCCGGGATCGGGGTCCAGGTGAACTACATCCCGGTGTACTGGCACCCGGTCTTCGAGGACCTGGGCTACCGGCGCGGGATGTGCCCGAACGCCGAGCAATTCTACCGCGAGGAGATCTCGCTGCCGATGTTCGCGCGGCTGTCGTTCGACGATCAGGACCGGGTGATCGGCACGCTCCGGTCGATCCTGGGCGCCTGAGCCGACCCGTCGAGCAGGTGGTGGCGCAGGTAGGCGCGACCGTCGGCGCCGCGGACCACCGCCAGCTGCTGCCCGGCCACCTCGGTCGAGGCATCCGCGGCGTCCATCAGCAGCGGCTCGGCTGACGAGCCGGCGATCTCCACGGTGATCGGTTGGGAGGCGACCCGGCTGACCGGGTCGTCCGCGGGGTCGTCCGCCAGGAGGTCGGCGAGCGCAAAGGTGACCTCCCCGCCCTGCTGGACGGCCGTACGCGGCGGGGCGGGCCAGCTGCGCGGAACCACCACGTCGCCATCGCCGGCCGAGGCCAGCCGCAGCGTCACCGTCTGGTCGCCGAACCTGACCTCGATGATGGTCGGCGCGTGCGCCAGGCCTTCCAGGCACAGCGCGCCCTCGACGACCGTGGTCTGGATCCGGATGCCGCCGCGACGGGTGGCGACCGACCCGACCGACTCGGGGCGGACCCCGCCCTCCCAGGTCAGCGGTCCGACCCGGACCTTCACGATCACCGGCAGCGGCACCCGCAGCACCGACAGGTCGGCACTGTCGAAGCTGGCGACCACCTCCAGCCCGCCGGGCCTGCGCCGGGAGCGCACCCGGGCCGCGATCCTGCCGGCGATCACGTCGGCGGAGGCGTACCGCCCCAATGACCCCTGCAGCGGCACGAAGCAGCGCAGCTCGAGCCGGTCGGTGTCAGCGCTCATCGACTGCAGCCGGGCGCTGCGGGTGCGGCGGGTCAGGCCGCCGGGCCGGGTCCGGGCGGTGACGGCCAGGTCGGCGGCGAACTCGCGGCGGGCGGCGGCGTTGGTCCCGACCGCGCGGGCCAGCCGTACGTACGACTTGTCGACCAGGAAGCCGGCCCAGGAGCTGGCGGTGGCGAAGTCGCCCCGCTGCACCGCGGCGTACGCGTGCCGCATCGGGGCCCGGGCCAGGCCGAGCAGCCGGCCGTCGAGGGCCGCGGCGAGGCGGACGGCCAGCTCGCGGACGGCGGCGGCGTCGGCCGGTGCGACCCGGGGCAGGGACTGTAGGATCTCGCGCAGGTCGACGTCGCACAGCTGGGAGTGGACCAGTTCGCGCAGTTCCCGGTCGGCGCCGGCATCGACCAGGGCGAGCACCATCTCGGCGGCCACCACCCGGTCGCGGACGTTGCCGACGTCGACACCGCGCTGGGAGATGGAGTCGCCGGAGGGGCGCTCGCGCCACACGTAGACCGGGTCCGGCAGCAGGTCCACGGCTCGGGCGGCCAGGTGGGCGCGCAGCATCACCGGGAAGTCCTCGAACCACATGTCCGGGAACGACAACTGGTGCTCGTCCCAGAAGCTGCGCCGCCACAGCTTGTTCCACACCATCCGGTCGCGGACCAGTAGCGGGAACTCCCGGATCGTGGTGCCGATCCGGCGCTCGGCGAACAGGTCCCGGTGCGCCCACGAGGTCTCCGGCGGCGAGTCGAGCGGCAGCCGCCAGACGTGCGCCGCCGCGAAGTCCGAGCCGGAGGCCTCCAGACTGGTCCGCAGCTGCTCCACCGCCCGCGGGGTGACCAGGTCGTCGCTGTCGACGAACATCAGGTAGCGCCCGCCGACCGCCTCGATGCCGATGTTGCGGGCCACGGCGACACCGTGGTGCGGCTCGTGCAGCACCCGGAAGCGCGGGTCCTGGCGCGCCCACGCGTCGGCGATCTGCGCCGAACCGTCGGTCGAGCCGTCGTCGACCAGCACCACGTCCAGGTCGGTCCAGGTCTGCTCGGCGATCGACCGCAGGCAGTCCTCCAGATAGGGCTCCACGTTGTGGAACGGCACGACGACACCCACGTCTGCACTCATCGCCGGCTGTACTCCTTGCTCTTCCGTGATGGGACTGGCACCACCCTAGGGCACGGCCGCTTCCCTCCCGGGGCACGGCTCCGGCCGCCCCGGGTACCGGCATTTCCGTACCGCGGACACGGAAGCGGCGTCCGGACCCTGCGGTACTGTCGTTCCAGCCCGCAGGCTGAGGAGATGAGACCGGATGGACCACACCAACTACTGGTACGGCCATGCGAACGTCCTTGCCCGCTACTGCGGCCTGGACCCGAACGACGTCCCGCCGGTCCGCGGCATGCTGCAGCACGGCTGGATGTTCGTGCACGGCTACGGCTACGGCCACTACGGCGACTGGAGCCTGCGCAAGTTCGTCTGGTCCGACATGGCCCGCAAACGCGGGGTCGCGATCGAGTGGCGCAACTTCTGGGTGACCGGCGCCCCGTACCTCTACCTGCTGCAGCTGGAGCCCGAGCCGGCCGTCGAGCGGGAAGGCACCATCTGGTACCCGTTCCACGGCACGGTGGACTACGAACAGCTCGAGGGCTCCCACTCCCGTCTGATTGAACAGATCCGGGACGTCGAGGAGGGCCCGGTCACGATCTGCCTGTACTACGTGGAGTACGACGATCCGGCGATCCGCGGCGAGTACGAGGACGCCGGGTTCCGGGTGGTCTGCCACGGCCGGCGCGGCAACCAGTGGAAGGGCGACGACCCGCTGTTCCTGTACCGCCAGCTCGCCGAGCAGCGCCGGCACAAGCGGGTCGCGTCGAACCGCCTCAGCACCGCGATCTTCTACGGCATCGCCGCCGGCTGCGAGCCGGCGATCTACGGCGACCCGATGGACATGGACAACATCAAGGCCGGTTTCAACGGCACCGAACTGCTGCCGGCGACGTTCCCGGAGCTGTTCGGGACGCACCCGGACCCCGAGGCCGCCCGCAGCATCGCCCGCCGGGAGCTGGGGGCCGACTACCTGGCCTCCCCCGAAGAGCTCCGTTACCTACTCGGATGGCAGGAACCATGGCTCGCATCATCCCGCTGACCCACCCGGACAACGTCACCCTGCTTCCCGGCGCGGTGCAGAACTGGCGCGACCTGGAGGCGCCGGCCGCGGCCGGTCCGCTGCCCCGCCGGCTGCTCGAGCCACTGCTGCCGACCGGGCGCTGCCTGGTGCTCGGCGCGGTCGACCCCGGCTTCCTCGGCTGGCTCGCCCCGCAGGTCGGCGACCTGACCGTCGGGGCCCGGTCGATCCCCGATGCCGCGGTGCTCGGCGAGGCCGTCCCGACCGCCACGGTGCGCTGCGGCAACCTCGACGCGGTGCTGGCCGGCCAGGGGCCGTACGACCTGGTGGTCGCCCTGGACGACGTATCCCGCCTGCTGTCGCTGGAGGCGGACCCGGTCCCGTGGACCGACCTGGCTGCGCAGGTGTTCGGCGCCGCCGGGCCGGGCGGCTCGGTCGCCCTCGCGGTGGAGAACGACCTGGGCCTGCACCGGCTGGGCGCTCCGGAGCACCCGTTCAGCCGCGACGACGACGCCGACTGGGCGCCGTACGCGACCTGGGACGCCAGCCGGCCGCGCACCCAGGCCCAACTGGACCAGTGGCTGGCCGACGTGGCCCCCTCCGCGCGCACCTGGGTCGCCGCCGCCGGCTGGCCCTCGCCGGCGGTCGCGATGCACTCCCCGGCCCCGGACTCCCCGCTGGAGGCCCTGCTGCCGCTGGTCGCCGGCGTGGCTCGCGAGCCCGCCACGATCACCGCGCCGCTGGCCGCCCGCTCGTTCGCCCTGGCCGGCCGCTACCGCGACGTCTGCCCCGGCTGGCTGGTCGTCGCCGGACCGGTCCCGGAGGACGTCGACCAGCTCGTGCTGCTGGACGCTCTCGACGATGACCGGGTCGCCGCCTGGACGCCCGCCTCCACCGGCACGCTCGTCCGGGACATCCCCGGTGCCCCGGACGCCACCGTCAGGGTGGCGCCCCGGGCCGAGTCGCTGGCCGACGCACTGATCCGCGCCGCCGCCGATGCGGACACCCCGACGATGCGTCGCCTGCTGACCGCGTGGCGGATGGCGGTGGCGGCATCGGCGGTCGGCGGCATCGTGCCGGCCGCGGCCGCCGATGCCCGGTTCACCAACATCGTCGCCGACGACCCGGCGGTCCGGCTGCACCCGGCGACCGCGGACGCCCCGGTGGAGAAGGTGGTGTGGACCGCCCTGGCCGACTTCGTCGGGATGCTGCGGCACCATGGCCTGCGCCACCCGTGGCCCAGCGGCATGCACCCGTCGACGATCCTGGAGGCCTGCGGCGCCATGGCCGGTGCCGCCGTCCCGGCCGACATCGGACCGTACGTCGCCGCCGTCGAGGACACCGGCCCGCACGCCGACCTGACCCGGCAGGAGCTGGCGGCCAGCATCGACCGGAAGACCGAGGAGCTGCGCGGCGCGTGGTCCCGGTTCCACTGGGACGAGCAGCGCTACTCGCTCTACAAGGCCTCGAAGGCCGCCAAGAAGGTGCTGCGCCAGGCCCGCCGGACCGCCGGTGCCGCCCGGCGCAAGGTCCGCGCCCGGCTGGGCCGGGCCGGCGCGCCCGGCGATCGCTGAGCCGACTCAGGCCCGGACGAGCTCCTGGCGGACGACCAGGGCACCGTCCCACCCACAGGCGAGGGTGATCGTACGATCCCCCGCCGTCACGCCGGCGGCCGCCGTGCCCTCGCCCGTGCCGTCGGCCGGATGGACCGGCGTGGTGGTCCCGTCGGCGTGCCGGACGACCACCTGCCGCTCCGCCACTCCGGTCACCGGGTCATCGATCGGGTCGTCGGCGACGATGTCGGCGCCGGCCAGCCGGAACCGGCCGTCCGTGCCGCTCCGGTCGGTGGCGGCGAGCTCGGGGGTCGGGTCGGGACGGAGCACCACGAGGGCGTCGCCGGGGGCCAGACCGGTGTCGAGGGTGAGCTCGAAACCATCGTCGCCGGTCCTGGCCCGGGCGAGGACCACGTCGTCGAGCCGGGCCAGGTGCAGGTCCCAGCCCTCGCCGCGCAGCTGGTGGGCCGGGCCGGTTCCGGTGCGGTGGGCGCCCGGCAGGTCGCCCGGCTCGAACCGCACCCCCCCGGTCCAGCGGATCGGGCCCAGGTGCATCCGCAGCTCCAGCCGCGCCCCGTCCGGTCCCACGGGCAGCCGATCCAGGGCGTCGGGGCCGATCGTGATGTCCCAGCGGACCCCGTCGCCGACCGGGGTCACCTCGGCCGGCAGCGGGACACCGGCCCCCGGCAGGGACAGCCGAGCCTGGGCGCCGGCCCGCGCCGCGAGCTGGGCGCGCAGCCGGGAGGTGACCTGCACGTGCAAGGTGTCGCCGCGCCAGTGGCCGGAGACGAGGGTGGAGCGGAGCCGACGGGGCCGGACCGGGTGCTGCGGCGGCTTGCGGGTGAGGACGGCGTTGAGCACGGTGGGGAGCTTGGTCACGCCGGCCGGGGTCAGCAGTTCCCTGACCAGGGCGGTGTTGCCGCCGCCCCCGCGCCAGCGGGCCAGGGCACGGACCAGGTCGAGGTCGCGGGCCCGCAGCGAGCGATGCAGCAGCCGGGCCAGCCGGGTCGCCTCCTCGCCCGCGGCGGGGTCGAGCCGATCGGCGAGCTCGGTGGCCATCTGCTCCAGTTCGACCCGGTCCTGCTCGTCGACCCGGATCAGCGCCTCGGCCAGCGCGACCAGGTCGACGTTGATGAAGTAGCCGTGCACCCGCCGGCGCACCTCGGCGTGGCGCTCGCCCTCCCGGTCCAGCCCGTCCAGCACCAACCGGGCCGAGGCGGACCGGTCCCGGACGTTGTCGATCCGGAAGGTCTGCTGGGTGATCGAGTCGCCGGACTCCCGGTCGCGCCAGAAGTACACGTGCTCGGCCAGCACGTCCACGCTCGTCGCCCGCAGGTAGGCGGACAGGGTCACCGGGTAGTCCTCGTAGCGGATCGCCGGGAACTCGAAGCCCTGCTCGTCCCAGAAGCTGCGCCGGTACACCTTGTTCCAGATCATCCGGTCCCGCATCAGGGTGGGGAACGCGTCGATGGTGGTGGCCGGACGGGTCTGGGCGAACGGTTCACGGTGGGTCCACGACTGGTAGACGCCCTTGGCTGCGCTGAACCGGTAGGCGTTGCCGCCGGCGAACGACGAGCCGGTCCGCTCCAGCGAACCGACCAGCTGCGCGTAGGCCCGCGGGGCGACCAGGTCGTCACTGTCGACGAACGCCAGGTAGCGGCCGGTGGCGATGCCGGTGCCGGTGTTGCGGGCCGGGCCGAGCCCCTGGTTCTCCTGGCGGACCAGCCGGAAGCGCGGATCGGCCGCCACGAACTCCTCGGCGACCTGCAGCGAGCCGTCCGGGGAGCCGTCGTCGACCAGGACCACCTCCAGGTCGGTCAGCGTCTGGGCCCGCAGCGACTCCAGGCAGTCGCGCAGGTAGGCCTCCACGTTGTAGAACGGGACGACGACGCTCAGCAGCGGACCTTCGACCATCGGTGCTCGTACTCCTTCGGTTCGATCAGGGCGACAGGTGAGGGGCAGGAACGGGGCAGGCTCAGACCAGGTCCCAGGACAGCGCGGTCCCCCGCGCCACGTCCCGGCGGAACGTACGGCCTTCCACCACGGCGAACAGGTCCGGGGCCAGGCCGAGGGCGGGGCGTACGGAGCGGACGTTCTCCGCGCTGACCACGTCGCCGGCCCTCACGTCCGCGGTGACGTAGAGGGAGCGGCGGAACCGCAGCCCCTCGGCCTCCACGTCGCGGGCGCCGATCACCGGCTCACCCATCGCCTGCCAGGCCGTCCGCGTCTCCCGCACCAGCGCGGCGAGCTCGGGGCCCTCCAGCGAGAACGCCGAGTCGACGCCGCCGGAGGCGCGGTCGAGGGTGACGTGCTTCTCGACCAGCACCGCGCCGAGGGCGACCGAGGCGACGGCCGCGCCGATCCCCAGGGTGTGGTCGGACAGCCCGATCATGGCGCCGAACGCGTCCCGCATCACCGGGATGCCGCGCAGGTTGGAGTCACGCGGATCGGCCGGGTACGAGGTGGTGCACGACAGCACGATCACCTGCTCGTTGCCGGTGGACCGGGCGGCCTCGACGGCCGCGTTGATCTCGCCGAGCGAGGCCATGCCGGTGGAGATGATGACCGGCTTGCCGGTCGCGGCGGCCAGCCGGACCAGCGGCAGGTCGACGATCTCGGAGGAGGCGATCTTGTACGCCGGGACCTCCAGCGACTCCAGGAAATCCACCGCGGTCGGGTCGAACGGGCTGGAGAAGGCGAGGATGCCACGCTCGGCGGCCCGCTCGAAGATCGGCCGGTGCCACTCCCACGGGGTGTGCGCCTCCTGGTACAGCTCGTACAGCCGGCGCCCGCCCCACAGCTCGTGGTCGTCCTTGAGCCGGAAGTCCGGGCTGTCGACGTCCAGGGTGATGGTGTCGGCGGTGTAGGTCTGCAGCTTGATCGCGTGTGCGCCGGCGTCGGCGGCCATGTCGACGATCTGCAGCGCCCGGTCCAGCGAGCCGTCGTGGTTGCCGGACATCTCGGCGATGATGAAGGGCTCGTGGCCCGGGCCGATCGTGGTCGGGCCGATCCGGATCTGGTCCAGCATGCTCACTTCTCCTCGCTGCGGGCCGCCGGGCGGGTCCGGCGGACGTGGTGGACGTGGTGGACCAGGATGGTGGTCCCGTTGGTCTCGCGGGTGTACGTGTCGATGTCGACGAAGCCCATCCGGGTGTTGAAGGAGCGCACCCCTTCGTTGGCGTCCAGCACCTCGGCCTCCATGGTGTCGATGGACCGGTCCCGGTCGCGCATCGCGTCGACGTACTTCACGGCCTCGCGCTGGATCTGGATCCAGGCGGGTAGCAGTTCGCCGCGCTCGGTGAGGCCGACGTTGTCCAGGTAGTAGCCCCACCACAACGAGCCGGCGTCCCAGTCGATGTCCCACAGCGAGACCACCCCGGCAGGGATGCCGGCACGCTCGTAGATCAGCACCCGGCGGGCCGGGTCGGTGTGGACCTTCTCCCACCAGGCGGCGTGCTCGGCGGGGCCGATCTCGTGCTGGGTCAGCGACACGGCGCGAACATCCGGGTGGTTGCGCCAGACCCGCACCCGCTCACGGTCGGCGTCGGTGGCAGGACGTAGCATCGGGACTCCATTTCCGGGGGACGATCAGCGGGGGCAGTCGGGCACCCGGTACAGATTGTAGGGACCGGCCCGCTCGACCAGTTCGAACGCGGGATCCTGGCCGACGCTGTCGATGCCGACGTAGAGAGCGGTCTGGGACTCCTGGCCCGGGTACGGGTCGCCGCCGGTGATCACGTACGTCACGCCGTGGCGGTGCACGGCCGAGCAGACGTCGGGCTGGTTCTCGATGTCCTCCAGGGAGGCGCGCAGCAGCACCACGTCGGGGCTGCCGGCCTTCTCGGTGGGGATCAGCATCCGTTCGGGCCCGATGATGGCCAGGTAGGTGGCGCCGTTCAGCGGGTTGGCGGCGACCACGGCGTCGTCGGGCAGGGTGGCGGACAGTGCGTGCAGCGCGGCCGCCTCCTCCTCGGTCAGCCAGGCCTCGGCCGGGGCGGTGTAGTAGCGCGAGTTGATGTACTCGATGGACAGGGGGACCGCGGCCAGGGCCAGCACGACGGCGGCGCCGCTCACCACGGCTCGGCGCAGCAGCAGCGGGGTCCGGCGGGGCCAGCTGTCGGTGCCGACCAGGGCCCGCAGGCCGAGCGCGGCCAGCGGGATCCCGGCCAGCACGGCGACCGCCTGCATCCGGTACTCGTAGCCGTAGAACGGCCAGGCCAGGATCCAACTGGCGGCCGGGCGCTGCATCGCCACGGTCGCCACGATCGCCTCGACCACCAGGTAGCCGGCCCCCAGCCAGGCGAGCCGCCAGGTGCGGACCGCCCGGAACAGCCCGACCAGCACCAGGACCTGGTAGGCCCAGCCGACGATGACGCCCCGGTCGGTGTGGTGCGACCAGCCGAGCACGAAGTTGCGTACGACCCACAGCGGCTCACGTACCGGGCCGGGCAGCGCGGCCATGCCGGGCGGCACCACCGAGGCCATCGCCAGCACCCCGGCGATCCCGACCACGGCCAGGCCCAGGCACCACGCCCAGCCGATCCGGCCGGCGCCCCGCCGGGCCCACGCGAAGGTCAGGGCGAGCAGGTGGATCCAGCCCAGCAGCGCCACCACGAACAACGCACTGGTGTGGGCGAAGAACAGCCCCGGCACGGTCAGCACGAACACCACCAGGGGCAGCACGCCGAGCCGCGGCCGGCCGCCCTCCAGGCGTACGGCCAGGGTGACCAGGGCCAGGACCGGCAGGACCAGCGCGTACGCGAAGACCAGCGGCCACACCGGCCCGTGGACCAGGGTCCGGACCGGGAAGGACAGGTTCGCCAGGGCGAGCAGGACGGCCATCGCGGCGGTCCAGCCGTTCACCCGCAGCGCCGCCCGCAGGAAGAACCAGAGGCCCACCGGCCAGACCAGCCCGATGATCGCCAGCATCAGAGCCGACAGCGCCACCGGGGCGGGCGCGCCGGTCAGCAGGGCCACGGTGGCGCCCAGCCCGTGCAGCGCGGCCGGGTAGAAGCCGGGAGCCTCGAGGGTGTTCAGGTCCGCGGTCAGCGAGGAGATGTCCCGGGTCGCGGCGAACTGCTCGACCAGCGCGTAGTGGAAGATCATGTCCGGCGCCTGCGCGAAGTTGCCCGGCGCCCCGGTGCCCTTCACCCACACGTACGCCGCCAGCGCGAAGGTGACCGCCAGCGCCACCAGCGCCGGGACCAGTCGGGCCGGAACGCCCCAGTCGCGCCGGGACGCCAGGCCCCACCTCCGTCCGGCCAGCCCCAGCAGCAGCCCGACGCCCCACAACAGCAGCGTCGAACCGACCAGGGTGTCGGTCCCCCACGGCAGCGAGACCGCCGCGGCGAGCACCCCGACCACGGCGACCAGCGTGGTGGTGATCGCCGGGCCGACGGCCAACGCGGGCAGCACCCGGCGGGAGACCAGCAGCATGAAGCCGGTCCCGGGCAGGAAGACCACCAGCGCCGCGACGATGACCACGGGGATCATGTCGGTGAAGGACCAGGCGGGCGTCAGCACGTCGGTCATCCTAGACCGGCGCCGCCCCCGGACCGCCCGCTGCCGGTCGGCGTACTCGCTAGAGTGGGGCCGTCCACCCGCCCGCACGCAGGAAGCCGAGACCCGATGACCCAACTGAGCCGCGACCAGATCCGCACCATGATGGGCGAGGTCCTGGCGAACCAGGGCAAGGACCTGCCCGCCGACGACTCGGCCCCGCTGGACGCCATCGGCTTCCGATCGCTGGACTTCTCCGAGCTGGCGCTGTCGGTGGAGGACGAGCTGGGCACCGAGCTGAACTTCGATGCGCCGGGGCTGCGGTCCATCACCACCGTCTCCGACGTCCTGGACTTCATCGAGCAGCTGCAGAGCGCCTGATGGTCGCGGGCGCAGCCAACCGGATCATCGCCCGGGGGTTCACCGGCACCTGGGCCGAGCTGGGCACGTACGACCTGCCGGCCGCGGCCGCGGTGTTCGTCCGGGACCACGCCGAGGCCGCCCGGGCCGTCTGGACCCACGCCACCACCGAGCGGGAGACCCTGGTCGCCTCGGCCACCCGAGCCGAGGACGACCTGGTCGCCGACCTGCAGGACAACGGCATCGCCATCGCCCGCGCCGAGGGCACCGAGGTGGCCGTGGTGCCCGCCGCCGTGGAGCGTCCCGCGCACCCGGGCCGGCTGTGGCTGCTGACCTCCGGATCGACCGGCCGGCCCAAACGGGTCGCGCACACGCTGGCCTCGCTGACCACGGTGACCGGCGACCAGCCGGCCCGGACCTGGCTGTGCCCGTACACCCCCGGCGCATACGCCTGGTGGCAGGTGGTCACCCTGGCGCTGGCCCACGAGGGCAACGACATCGTCTTCGTCGAGCCGGACCAGCTGGAGGACTGGCCGCAGCTGGCGCTGGCGCACGGCGTCACCGCCGCGTCCGGCACCCCGACGTTCTGGCGGCAGGCGATCCTGCGCTCCGGGGACACGATGGCGCAACTGCCGCTGGAACAGGTCACCCTGGGTGGCGAGCCGGTCGATCAGGGCGTGCTGGACCGGCTGCACCGGATCTACCCGCAGGCCCGGATCTCCTGGATCTACGCCTCCTCGGAGGCCGGCGCCTCGATCGCCGTGCACGACGGGCGGGCCGGCTTCCCCGAGCAGTGGCTGCACCGCCACACCGAGGGCCGGCCGAAGCTCAGCGTGGTCGACGACGAATTGGTGATCGGCTCCCCGTACCGGGCCGAGGGCATGGCCGACGACCTGCACACCGGTGACCGGGTCGAGATCCGCGACGGCCGGGTGCTGATCGTGGGCCGGCTGGCCTCCGACGAGATCAACGTGGGCGGCTCCAAGGCCTCGGCGTCGGCGGTCCGTACGGTCCTGCTGGACCATCCCGCGGTGGCCTGGGCCCAGGTGCGGGGCCGCCGGGCGCCGCTGGTCGGCCACATGGTCACCGCCGAGGTGGTGCTGGAGCAGGGCGCCACGGCGAGCACCGAGGAGCTGGCCGGCTGGTGCGCCGAGCGGCTGCCGGAGTACGCGGTGCCGCGCCGCTTGAAGATCCTCGACCAGATCCCGATCAAGGAGTCCCTGAAGTCCGATGTCTGAGTCCGAGAACCCGCAGAACGACAACCGGCCGAGCGTGGGCGGACAGGCCACCCCGACCAGCACCGCCACCGGCCCGGTCCCCCCGTCCGGCGTCGTGCTGGTCAGTGGCGGCTCCCGCGGCCTGGGCCTGGCCCTGGTGCAGATGGTGCTGGACGCCGGCGCGAAGGTCGCCACCTTCGCCCGGACGGTCACCCCGGAGCTGGCCCGGCTCGCCGAGGACGTCCCGGACCGTACGCACATCGCCTCGGTCGACATCACCGATGTCGAGGCGGTCACCGGGTTCGTCAAGGACGCCGCGGCGAAGCTGGGCCGGATCGACGGGCTGATCAACAACGCCGCCGTCGGCCAGGACTCGATGCACATGCAGACCTCGCCGGCCGACATCGCCCGGATCGTCGAGACCAACCTGACCGCCCCGCTGGTGCTGACCCGGGCGGTGCTGCGGAACATGATCCGCCGCAACGGGCGGGGCCGGATCGTGATGGTCACCTCGGTCGGTGCGCAGCGCGGCTACGCCGGGCTGACCACGTACGCCGCGACCAAGGGTGGCCTCGACTCGGCGATGCGGACGCTGGCCCGGGAGATGCACGGCCGGGTGCTGGTCAACTCGATCGCCCCGGGGTTCTTCGCCTCGGAGATGAGCTCGGTGCTGGGCTCCGAACAGCTCGGCGCGATCACCCGGCGCACCCCGTCGGGCCGGCTGGTGGAGCCGGAGAACATCGTGCCGGTCGCGCGGATGCTGATGTTCGAGGACACCAACCTGAACGGGCAGGTGCTCACCGTCGACGGGGGCAGCTCGATCTAGTCGTCGTTCTGGCCCCGGCGGCGCAGCACGACCAGACCGGCGGCGAGCAGCAGCGACAGCCCGGCCGCCGCCAGGCCCGGGACCAGGCCGGGGGTGGTGTAACGGCAGGAGAGGTGCTCGGCCCCCGACACCGGCAGGCTGAGCATGCCCTGGCGAGGCACGATCGGGGCAGGCGCCCCGTCGACCCGGCAGGTCCAGCCGTCGTGGGCGGTGGTAGAGACGATCACCTCGCCGGAGACGGGCCGGTCCCAGGTCGCCTCCAGGCGGCGACCCTGCACCTCGACCTGCGGGGCACCCTGTCCGGCGGCGGCCACCAGGGTCGCGGCGCGGACCGCGTCGTAGCAGGCGAACGATGCCGGGTCGAGCTCCCGGTCGGGCTGCTGCGCCGTCCAGACCAGGTCGAAGCCACCGTCGGCGTCGATCGCCAGGGCCTGCGGGGCGAGCACCTGGTCGGGCAGCGGCTCGCCCAGGGCCGGCCCCTCGACCTGCAGCACCGCCCCGACCGGGCAGCTGCCGGCCAGCCGGACCTGTTCGCCCGCCGCGAGCACGGTGCCCGGTTCGGGACCCATGGTCCACACGGGCGGCGAGTAGACCGACTCGTCGTACAGGGCGTCCCGGTGGGCGAACACCGGGGCCACCCCGACGGCCGGGGCATGGGCCGGCGGTGCGACCCGGACCAGCGGATAGGCCTCGTACGTCGCCAGCTCCGCCCCGTCGGGACCGGAGTGGATCAGGCGGCCCGACACCGACAGCAGCGGATACAGCGTCGGGTCCTTGTCGACGTCGCCGATCAGCCGCCCGTTCATCCGCGACGGCACGCCCAGGTCGATGAACGCCTGCGCCGAGTCGGCGCTGAAGGTCGAGGAGTAGTAGCGCGGACCGGGCTCGCCGAGCAGGCCCGACTGGTTCCCGTACACGAAGATCGCGGCGTCCAGCCGGTAGGGCGGCCACCCGTTCCCGTCCGCGCGGTGCTGCTCGACCAGGGCCAGGTCGCGTTCGGCGTGGGCGGCCCAGGAGCCCTGGGGCGTACGGGCGGCGGAGCGCAGTTGCTCGACCACCACCGCGTTGAGGCCCGACTCGAGCACCAGCAGCACGGCCAGCAGTCCCGTGACCACCCGGTGCAGGCCCGGGCGCCAGGTCACCACAGCGACCAGGGCGACGGTGGCCAGCACCATCACCATGGTCACCTCGGTCGACCAGGCGTGGTGGGGCCCGCGGCGGCCGACGACGATCAGCACCAGCAGGATGGCCAGGACAGCGGCACCGCCGATCGCGGCGGCCGATCCGGCGAAGGGCCGGCGCAGCCGCAGCAGGAACCGCCAGGCCAGCACGATCAGGAGCGCGCTGACCACGAATGCGTTGCGGAAGTAGGACCCGTGCGGTTCGGTGAAGCCGTACCACAGCGGCCGGGTGACCTGCCAGGCCATCGTCGCGACCATCACCACCAGGGCCGTCCCGAAAGCCACGCGCTCGCGCACCGGGACCTGGCGGTGGGCGAAGAACGCCGCGGCCGCCACCAGGGCCACCGTGCCGACCCCGAGTCCGGGAGAGTAGTCGAGCAGCTCGGTCAGGCTGAACAGCCGGGAGAGGTAGCTCGACAGCGGGACGTTCGCCGGCCCGTACGTGAGGTCGAGCGGCGGCGACTTCAGCCCGGCCAGCACCCCCGGCAGCACCACCGGCAGGCTGATCCCGACGCCCAGGGCGCCACGAACGGCGAACCGGCCCAGCTGGAGGGCCAGGGCGCGGGCCGGCCGCCGGTCGACCAGTGCCATCACCACGGTGAGGAACACCGCGCCGACCGCGGCCATCACCGCGCTGTAGAAGTTCGCCCAGAAGAACAGGGCCACCAGTCCGATGCTGGGCACCAGGTGGCGTCCGGTGCGGCACCAGTGCCCGACCAGGGCGAACAGCGGCAGGGCCGCGACGCCGTCGAGCCACATCGGGTTGAACAGGCCCTCCTCCAGCACGAAGCCGCTGGTGGCGTACGCGGTGCCGAGCACGGCAGCCAGCAGCGGATGGCCCGCCCCGTGGGCGATCCGCAGGTAGACGACCATCGCCGCCGCCACGACGGCGACCTTCACCAAGACGATCACGAACAGCCCGAGCTCCACCCGCTCGAGCGGGAAGAACCCGATCAGCAGGCTCCACGGCCCGCCCAGGTAGGCGGCGTAGTCGGGCAGGAACGGCTGGCCCAGGCCGACGATCCAGTTGAACTGCCAGCCGATCGCCGGGTTGCCGTGCAGCAGCTCGCGCAACATCGCGTGGAACGGGAGGAACTGGGCGAAGTAGTCGTCGAAGTTCCGCGAGACGTCCCCGAACGGGTACTCGTGCAGCACCGCAGGCTGCACCAGCACGACGGCCACCGCCAGGAGTGCCCCGAGCGCGGCGGCTCCCGGGGTGCCGTGAACGGCGCCGCGCAACCTTCCGGCACGTACCTCCACGCTAGCGCTGCACCGTCACCTTCGTGGTGGCGGTGGCCTCGGTGGTGCCGTCCGACACGGTCAGGGTGAAGGCGTACGTCCCGGGCCGGTCCGGCACGAACGAGGGCCGGGCGGTGGTCGGGTCGGCCAGGGCCACCTCCGGCCCGCGGGTCTGCTCCCAGGCGTACGCCAGGTCGGCGGTGCCGAGGCGGGACAGTGACCCGTCGAGCGTCACCGGCTGCCCCACGGAGGCGGCCCGGCCCGGCCCGGCATCGGCGAGCGGGCCGGAGGCCGAAGCCCCGACCCGGTACTGGCGGAAGAGGTAGGGGTCGTGCTGCAGCGGCTTGTCGGGCAGCGCCTCGGCCTGGTAGGCGTCGTACACCTCCGTCTTGACCCGCAACGGCGTGCCGTCGAGGTTCTGCGGCAGGTGGTTGGTGGTGTAGCCCAGGTAGCCGACGATGCCGTGGCCATGGCTGGCGTAGCGGCTGGCGTCCTGGGCTAGCAGCCCGACGGCGTGGTGGTCGAAGTGGTCGTTGTCGGAGCCCATCGCATGCACGTAGTCGAGGGTGCGGATCTGGTCCGGCCGGGCGTCGTTGATCAGGTCCAGCAGGGCGTTGCGCAGCTCCACCGCGGTGTAGTCGGCCGACCCGTCGATCGCGTCGATCCGGCTGATCTCCCCGTCCAGCAGCTTGGGGATGCTCTGGAAGCCGTAACGGTTGCTGCCGGTGCCCAGCCGGTAGCCGTCGGGCAGGCGCAGGAACGCCAGCGAGACCGACGGGTCGGGGTCCAGCACCCGGACCCGGATCGGGTTGTCGCCACTGGTGAAGGTCTCGGTCCGCCAGTCGTCGTCGACGCCGAGGGCGTACGCGTAGGCGGCCTCGATCCCCCGCTCGCGGGGCTCCCAGTAGTCCGGGCCGCCACCGGCGTCGCCGGCGGTGACGTACACGCTGCGGTGGCACTTGCCCGGCCGCAGGTCGTCCTGCAGGTCGGGGCTCTGGAAGTACAGGTCGTCGTCGGGGTGGGCCACCACCGACATCGTGCCGCCGGTGCACTGGCTGCCACCGCTGGTGGGGGCGGCTGTCCGGCTCGGGCCGGCGCCCGCGGCCGTGCCGAGGCCCAGGAGGGGGAGCAGCAGGCCGATCACCGCTGTGGCGGCGGCGAGTCGTGGGCGTACGCTTCCTCGGTTCGGGCCACTGACGCTCCGGTGATTATGATGCACGGGCTCCATGGAATCACGATCGGGGGGCGATCCTCGAACCGCCCGCCGTCCTCGCACCATCCCGTACCACCCGAGATAGGCCATCATGTCGTCACAGCACCAAGGGGTTCCCCGCGGGCGCAGGTCCCTGCTCATCACCGTCGTGGGCCTGGCAGTCGTCGCGCTCGTCGGCGCGGGGATCTGGTTCCTCTCCGGACGGGTCTCCCCGAACAGTGCACCGGCCCCGACCAGCACCGTGACCGTCGCCCCACCCACCGCCGACCCCACCGCGGCGCCGCCGACCATGCCGATCCGGCCGGCCACCGACCAGCGGACCATGCCGGCCGAGGGCCCGGTGCCGACCGACCCGGAGGCCGTGGTGACCCGGACGGTGCCCGGCTACCAGACCGGCCCCGCCACCGATGCCGCCGGGCCACTGGCCGAGAGCGCCCTGGCGGCCCGCACCGCCACGTACTCCCGGGCGGACCGGCCGGTGGAGGTGACCGCCACGCAGTGGGCGAGCCCGGCCGAGGCAGCCGCGTACGCCGAACAGTTGCGTACGGCCGCCGCCCAGCAGGCACCGCTGCTGCGGACCGGCGGCTTCGGGGCGAACGGTGAGGGCACGTTCTGGCACTACGAGCAGGCCGAGGCGACCACGATCGTGTGGCAGCGCGGGGACATGTCCGGCACCCTGGTCGGCAACATGTGGGTCGTCACCGACCTGCTGCTGCAGCTGATGAATTGATCACCGGTGAACCGGCAGACCGCTCGGCCCCTAGCATGACCACCATGTCCTCCGGCCGAGACCTGACCGAGCCCGGCAGCGGGCCGGTCCGCGACCTGGCGGTGCTGCCACCTGCGCCGTCGTCGCCTGAGCAGTCGTCGCCTGAGCAGTCGTCGCCCGCGGATCGCCCCGCGCGGTCCGGCCGTCGGTCGACCCTGCTCGCCGGGGCGGTCGCGGCGGCCGTGGCGATGGTCGCGCACGTGGCCGGCATGTGGCGGGCGGACATCTACCCGTTCGGGCCCCGGCCGTGGGCGGTCAACGACGCCTACAACCAGTTGCTGCCGCACAAGGCGTACCTGCGCGACCTGCTGCAGCACCCGGGCTCGGCGGACTCCCTGCTGTTCACCTGGCGCAGCGCGTTCGGCGTGCCCTATCTGGGGGACCTGTCGACGTACGGCGCCAGCCCCTTCAACCTGCTGCTGGTGTTCGTGCCCGGCCCGCACCTGACCCTCGGGGTGCAGGTCATCTCGCTGCTGCAGATCGGCACGGCGGCCGCGATGATGGCCGCGGTGCTGCTGTCGATGCACCGCTCGGTGCCGTGGGGTTTCGCGGCCGCGCTGGGCGCGGCGTACGCCGGCTGTGGCTGGGTGACCGGCGACGCGATCGTCGTCCTGTCCTGGCTGGACGGTCTGGTGGCGTTCCCGGTGCTGCTCTGGGCGGCGCTGCAGCTGGCCGGCCGGCGGCGGATCGTCGCCCCGGTGCTGCTGGTGGCGGTGTCCTGGGTCGCGAACTACTACACCGCGATGATGGCCACCCTCGCCGTCGGGCTGGTCCTGGTCACCCTGCTCGTCGTCGACTGGCGCGGGTGGCGGGCGGGCCTGGCCGGCCTGGGCCGGGTGGTCGGCGGTTTCGCACTCGGCATCGCCGCCACCTCGTGGCTGGTCCTGCCGACCCTGGCCGCAGTCGCCGGGGCGACCCCGGGTCCGGAGGCCAGCCTGTACCAGACCGGCTGGCAGACGATGCTGGCCCGGTTCTTCCCCGGCAATTGGACGATCGGCTCGGCCGGGCTGTTCGTCGGGCTGGGCACCCTGGTGCTGGTCGGGGCGATCGCATTCAGCCGGCGGCTGGCAGTGCGGACCCGGGTGGCGCTACCGGCCCTGGTGGTCGGCGCGGTGGTCAGCATGCAGGTGCCGCTCACCCAGCTGGCCTGGCACGCGTTCGCCGTCCCGAACGGCAGCGCCTACCGGGAGGCGTTCGCGATCGCCGGGATCGTCGTCGTGGCCGCCTGGGTCGGGCTGGCCCGGGGCCTGCACGGCCGTGGCCCGCTGCTCGGCGGGGTCGCCCTCGTGGTGGCGCTCGCCGTGGCGGTGCTGCCCGAACTGGACGCTCGTACGCTCCTGGCCGGCGGCGCCGGCCTCGCCGCGCTGGCGGTCGCGATCGTGCTGGGCCGCGAACGGGTGCTGGCCGGGGTGCTGCTGGTGACGATCCTGGCCGAGAGTGCGGTCACCAGCGCGGTGATCTACCACGAGAAGGCCCGCTACCACGGTGCACCGACCTCGTTGGGTGCCTCCGCGTACGCCGCCCGGCTGGCCGCGGTCCCGGATGTGCCCGAGGGCGAGCGGACCCGGGTGGACTACAGCTCCGACAATGACCCGCTCCTGCTGGGCTACAACGGCATCGAGTACTACTCGAGCACGATCCCGGCGGTCACCTCGGACGCCTTCGCGGGCCTCGGCCTCACCTCGTGGCGCCGTCGGGTCGGCATCAGTGCGTACGATCCGGTGGGCCTGGCCCTGCTGGGCATCCACCTGCGGGCCGATGACCGGGTGATCGCCCTGGCCACCGTGCTTCCTCCGGTCGAGCCCGGGTCTGTCGACCCGCCGGGCGGAACCGTGTGGGACAACCGGAACCTGCTGGCCGGTGTCCCGCTCTACTCGATCCCCCCGATCACCGTCACCGACGCGGCCGGCACCACCACGACGGACGAGCCGCTGTCCTCGGCGACCCCCGCCACGGCGACCGTACGGACCACCTGCGAGCCGGGCCGGACACTGTCGGTCATCACCCACCCCAATGACCAGAAGGTCCGCGGCACCCTGGACTGGAACGGCACCAGCTTCCCGTGGGTGACCGCCCAGGTGCACACCCTCGGCACGGTGCCGGCGGACGGGAACGTGGAGTTCACCGTCACCGGGGACCAGCTCGACATCCGCCCCGGCGATGTCGGCTGCCTGGACCTGGCAGCACTGCCGGGGGTGGTGGAGGCCTCCCGGGCCCAGGGCGCGGAGGTGACGTTCGGCAAGCAGCGGCTGGCGGTGCACTGGAACGCCCCGCAGAACGGTGAGGCCGTCCTGCTGGTCACGCCGGTGCCCGGCTGGGGCTGCCGGGTGGACGGGCAGCCGGTGGAGCCGACGAGCCGGGCAGGGATGATGAGCGTGCCGGTCGCCGGCGCCACCGACCTGGCCTGCACCTACCGCACGCCGGGCCTGGCGGCCGGGACCGCTGTCTCGCTCGCGGCGCTGGCCGTCACCGCTCTGCTGGGGCTGCGACGACGTCGGCAGGCTGCTGCTCCGGCTTCCGACCGACCAGCAGCAGCTTCGCGAGCAGATAGCTGAACGGCACCGCGCACAGCCCGGCGACCAGCGGCGACAGCTCCTTGCTGACGTGCAGCACCTCGACCAGCAGCACCACCCCGAAGGTGGTGAACAGCACGTTCGGCAGGCTGGACAGCGGATACAGCAGCAGCTTCAGCCAGGTGGGGCGCACCTTGTAGGTGAACCAGCAGTTCAGCAGGTAGGAGGCGACCACCGAGACGACCCAGCCGATCAGGTGGGCGGCCACGTACGGCATGAAGCGGTAGAGCAGCAGGTAGACGCCGTAGTAGACGCCGGTGTTGACCACCCCGACCAGGCAGAACTTGATCAGGGGCCAGAACTTCAACCACAGGGAGTGCAGCATCGGGGGCGCCTTCACCGGTCCGGGTACGGGGCCCGCGCCCCGTCCTCCTGCCGGTCCCCCGGGGCGGCCTGCTGGTGGTCGGCCGTGTTGATCTGCAGCAGGTAGGCGGGACGTCGCTTGACCTCGGAGTAGATCCGGCCGACGTACTCGCCGATCACCCCGGTGACGACCAACTGGACACCGGCGAGCAGCACCACGGCGGCGATGGTGGTCACGTAGCCGGGGGTCTCGACGCCGAGGATCGCCACGCCGACGATCAACCACACCACGTACAGCAGCATGATGCCGATCATCCACGCGCCGAGCCAGATCACCGCCCGCAGCGGCTTGGTGTTGAACGACAGGATGCCGTCGACCGCATAGTCGAACAGCTTTCGCAGCGTCCAGCTGCTCTGGCCGCCGCTGCGGGACACGTTCTCGTACTCGATCACCGCCGTCGGATAGCCGATCCAGCTGAACAGGCCCTTGGAGAAGCGGTTGGTCTCGCGCAGCCCGACCAGCGCATCCACCGCACGGCGGCTGAGCAGCCGGAAGTCGCCCGACCCGTCATCCAGCGGCACGTCGATCAGCTTGTTGAACAACCGGTAGAACACCCGGGACAGCGCGGAGCGGAGTTTCGGGTCGTTGGCCCGGTCCCGCCGGGCGATCACCTGGTCGAAGCCCTCCAGGTGGCGCTGCACCAGCGGGGGGATCATCTCGACCGGGTGCTGCAGGTCCCCGTCCATGATGATCACCGCCGCGCCGCGGGCATGGTCGAGGCCGGCGATCATCGCGGCCTCCTTGCCGAAGTTGCGGGAGAAAGAGAGCAGCTGCACGTGGCGGTCGTGCTGGGCGAGGTCGAGGGCGATCTCCTCGGTACGGTCGGCGCTGCCGTCGTTCACCAGCACGATCTGCCAGTCGTCGGCGACGGCGGGCAAGGTCTCCGCCAGCTGGCGGTGCAGCTCCGCCAGGTTCGCCTCCTCGTTGTAGCAGGGCACGACGACGGACAGCGAGGCGCATCGCGCCGCGCCGGCTGGGGAGTTGGCGGGATCCACGTCGCTCACTGTAGTTCCGTGTCGGCGTCGGGAGCCGTCCCACGCGGCACGGCCGCGGAGGACGATCCGGGGTGTGGTTCTTCGTGCCTGCGGGGCTCGAGGTGGGTGCCGGCCTCCATCGCCGCGGCAGCCGCGGCCTCGGCGCGCTGCACCGGCACCAGCAGGATGGTCCGGGCGATGCCGTAGCTGATCGGGACGGCCAGCGCGGTCGCGACCAACGGGGCGATCCGCTGGTCCCAGCCGAAGACCTCCACCATCAGCAGCACCCCGGCCGAGGACAGCACGATGTTCGGGATGCTGGACAGCGGGAACAGCGCGAATCCCCGCCAGGTCGGCTTCACCCGGTAGGTGAACCGGCAGTTGAGCAGGAACGAGACAACCACTCCGACCGCCCAGCCCAGCACGTGGGCCAGCAGATACGGCAGCAGCAGCCGCAGCCCCAGGTAGACCACGTACGACACCAGGGTGTTGACCACCCCGACGAGGCAGAACTTGATGAACGGCCAGAGCTTGGCCCACGTGTCCTTCACCGGCGGCTACCGGTGCGGATCGTCGTACGGATGGGAGTCCACGGCCCGGGCGGTGTCCTCCCGGCCACTCGGTGCCCGGTCCCGCACCGGTGTGCCGTACGTACGCTGCACCCCGTACAGCGGCCGGTCCTTCACCTCGGTGTAGATCCGGCCGACGTACGACCCGATGATGCCGATCATCACCGTCTGCACGCCACCGACGAACAGGATCGCGATGATCGTGAACGTCCAGCCGGAGACGACCGCCTCAGGAGCCATCACCTTGCGGACCAGCGCATAGATGATGCCGACCAGCGCCAGGATCGCCATCGCCCAGCCGACCCGGGTGATCAGCTGCAGCGGCTTGCTGGAGAAGCCCATGATCCCGTCCATCGCGAACCGGATCATCTTCTTCAGCGGGTAGCCGGTCTCGCCGGCGTGCCGGTCGTGCCGGTCGAACAGCACCGGCTTCTGCTTGAAGCCGATGTCGGCGACCATGCCGCGCAGGAAGCGGTCGTGCTCGCGGTACTGCCGCAACTGCGCGGCGACCTTGGCGTCGATCAGCCGGAAGTCACCGGTGTCCTCGGGGATCTCGATCTCGGACAGTCCGTTGAGCACGCGGTAGAACCCGCTGGCCGTCAGCTTCTTGAACGCGGAGTCCTTGCGGCTGCGCCGCTGGGCGTAGACCACGTCCCAGCCCTGCTCCCACTCCCGGACCAGCTCCAGGCTGACCTCCGGTGGGTCCTGCAGGTCGGAGTCCATGATGATCACCGCGTCCCCGACCGCGGCGTCGATCCCGGCGGTCACGGCGATCTGGTGGCCGAAGTTCCGGGCGAAGTCGATCACCCGCACCCGAGGGTCCCGCTGGGCCAGGTCGACCAGCATCGGCAGCGACCGGTCCTTGCTGCCGTCGTTGACGAAGACGAACTCGACCCGGTACGGAAGCTGCTCCACCACGTCGCACATCGTCGAGTACAGCAACTCGATGTTGCCCTCTTCGTTGTAGATCGGGAACACGTACGAGATCAGCTTCTCAACGGCCACATTTCCTCCGGGTTCACGTGATTCAGCCCCGAGGCTACCCCGGCCACCCACCGATGCCGAAGTCGCGGACCGTTATGGCGCATCCGCCGGGAGCGCGCGCTTCGCCGACCGCGGACGCACCCAGCGCAGGCCGAGCGGCAGCACGCTCATCGCGAGAGCGATGATCACCGGCACGTGCCCGAACAGGTACCGGGACCGGCCCTGGAACAGCAACATGAACACAGTGATCCCGATCAGGTTCCAGACCATCAGATCGATCCCGGCCGCCGCCTCCGGCGACAGCCGGCGCCGCAGGGCGACCAACCCGACGCCGGTCGCCAGCAGCACCGACAGCCAGAGCGCCTGGGTGAGGTCGACCCGGGTGTACCACAGGTCACCCTGCGGTGCGTTGAACCGCGCCAGCGTCTCGGCGGCCGGGCCGGTCTGGTAGCGGACCGGCTCCCGGTCCTTCTCGCTCTCGCCGTACACCCAGAACATGCCGTCGCCGTTGTTGAACAGCAACTTGTCGACCTCGAACCGTACGGTCCCCCAGAAGCCGCGGTCAGCCAGTTCGCGATCGATGATCTGCCGGCTGATCCTGCTCTGCTCCTCGGTCGGGATGCCCCAGGTCTTCTGGTCGATCTCGAGGCTGTACCCGCCGTAGGAGAAGACGTCGTCGGTGCCGGGGTGGTAGGTGGTGGTCAGGCCGCCGGCCACGTACGTCAGTGGGGAGGCGGCGTGGTCGGGGTGCAGCGGCGGCAGCGGGACGACGGTCCTCAACAACGCGGTCGTGCCGTACATCCCGGCCCCGGCGCCGACGCACAGCGCCGCGATCGCAGCCACCAGCCGCAGCCGCAGGCCGCGCTGGGTGACCAGCCCGAACCCCAGCACCAGGACCGCGGCGACCAGACCGACGATCGAGGTGGCCTTGACCAGGTAGCCGACCCCAAGCACCAGCCCCGCACCGGCCATCAACGCCAGCCCGACCGCCCCACGGCGCCGTACGGCGACCACGAACATCCACACCGCCGTCACCGGCACCCACACCCCGACCAGGTCGGTGTACGCCACCGACATCCACGGCGACACCGACACCAACACCAACAGGACCAGCAGTGCCGGCACCCCCCACTGCGGCCCACGGCACAGCGCCACGACCCGGTACACAGCGGTCGCGGTCAAAGCCATGATCAGACCGGCGAGGATCGCGAAGAACTCCACATACCCCAGGCCGATCGTGGTCGACCACACCGCGGCGTCCGCCAGGCCGAGCATGGCGTGGTTGTTGGGGTAGCGGGCGAAGTAGTCGAGGTAGTACGGCTCCCAGATCTGTGGTGGCAGGCCAGCGGTGCCGCGGATCACGCCGGCATCCCAGCCGGCCCGGTAGGCGCCGAAATAGGCCACTTCGGCGGCGACGACCGCGTTCAGCAGCACCAGCAGCACGCCCACTACGGCGCCGGTCCAGTCGGCGGGAATGACGCCCCGGAGTACAGAGGCGAGCGGGCGCGACCCCAGCCCCCACAGCAGCGCCAGGGCAGCGATGATCGCAGCGACGCCCCACTGGGAGTAACCGAGGAACGACATCCTGGGCGCGACGATGATGGCCAGCGCCATCAGCGCGGTCAGGACCCCGGCGACGGTGCGGAGGATGCGGCTCGGCAGGCTCACCTCGCCCGCCCCTTCCGCCACCGGATCCCCAGCGGCAGCACACTGGTGGCGAGCGCGATGATCACCGGCACGTGCCCGAACAGGTACCGGGACCGGCCCTGGAACAGCAACATGAACACAGTGATCCCGATCAGGTTCCAGACCATCAGATCGATCCCGGCCGCCGCCTCCGGCGACAGCCGGCGCCGCAGGGCGACCAACCCGACGCCGGTCGCCAGCAGCACCGACAGCCAGAGCGCCTGGGTGAGGTCGACCCGGGTGTACCACAGGTCACCCTGCGGTGCGTTGAACCGCGCCAGCGTCTCGGCGGCCGGGCCGGTCTGGTAGCGGACCGGCTCCCGGTCCTTCTCGCTCTCGCCGTACACCCAGAACATGCCGTCGCCGTTGTTGAACAGCAACTTGTCGACCTCGAACCGTACGGTCCCCCAGAAGCCGCGGTCAGCCAGTTCGCGATCGATGATCTGCCGGCTGATCCTGCTCTGCTCCTCGGTCGGGATGCCCCAGGTCTTCTGGTCGATCTCGAGGCTGTACCCGCCGTAGGAGAAGACGTCGTCGGTGCCGGGGTGGTAGGTGGTGGTCAGGCCGCCGGCCACGTACGTCAGTGGGGAGGCGGCGTGGTCGGGGTGCAGCGGCGGCAGCGGGACGACGGTCCTCAACAACGCGGTCGTGCCGTACATCCCGGCCCCGGCGCCGACGCACAGCGCCGCGATCGCAGCCACCAGCCGCAGCCGCAGGCCGCGCTGGGTGACCAGCCCGAACCCCAGCACCAGGACCGCGGCGACCAGACCGACGATCGAGGTGGCCTTGACCAGGTAGCCGACCCCAAGCACCAGCCCCGCACCGGCCATCAACGCCAGCCCGACCGCCCCACGGCGCCGTACGGCGACCACGAACATCCACACCGCCGTCACCGGCACCCACACCCCGACCAGGTCGGTGTACGCCACCGACATCCACGGCGACACCGACACCAACACCAACAGGAGCACCAGGGCGACCACGCCCCACCGCGGCCCACGACAGATCGCCACCACCCGGTACACGGCGACCGCCGTCAGCACCATCAGCAGGCCGGCAAGGATCGCGAAGAACGACACGTAGCCCAGGCCGATCCTGGTCGACCACACCGCCACGTCCGCCAGCCCGAGCATGGCGTAGTTGTTGGGATAGCGGGCGAAGTAGCCGAACTCGAACGGTCCCCACTTCGATGGCAGCTCGGCGGAACTCCGGATGATGCGTGCGTCCCATCCTGCCTCGTAGGCGCCGAAGTAGCCCACTGCTGCCGCAACACTTGCGTTCAGCAGCACCAGCATCACGGCGACCACGGTGATGGTAGCCCCGTCTGCGGCGGGCGCCCTCCGGAACAGCTGGGCAGCGGTCCCCGACCCGAGCACCCACAGGATCACCAGAACGCCGACCATGGCGGCAACGATCCCTTGGGAATAGCCGGACAAGGACATCCGAGGGACAACCAGGATGGCCGCCACCAGCAGCACCAAGTACCCCCCGACCGCGATGCGGAACACGCGGCTCGGCAGGCTCACTTGGCCCGCCCCTTCCGCCAGCGGATCCCCAGCGGCAGCACACTGGTGGCGAGCGCGATGATCACCGGCACGTGCCCGAACAGGTACCGGGACCGGCCCTGGAACAGCAACATGAACACAGTGATCCCGATCAGGTTCCAGACCATCAGATCGATCCCGGCCGCCGCCTCCGGCGACAGCCGGCGCCGCAGGGCGACCAACCCGACGCCGGTCGCCAGCAGCACCGACAGCCAGAGCGCCTGGGTGAGGTCGACCCGGGTGTACCACAGGTCACCCTGCGGTGCGTTGAACCGCGCCAGCGTCTCGGCGGCCGGGCCGGTCTGGTAGCGGACCGGCTCCCGGTCCTTCTCGCTCTCGCCGTACACCCAGAACATGCCGTCGCCGTTGTTGAACAGCAACTTGTCGACCTCGAACCGTACGGTCCCCCAGAAGCCGCGGTCAGCCAGTTCGCGATCGATGATCTGCCGGCTGATCCTGCTCTGCTCCTCGGTCGGGATGCCCCAGGTCTTCTGGTCGATCTCGAGGCTGTACCCGCCGTAGGAGAAGACGTCGTCGGTGCCGGGGTGGTAGGTGGTGGTCAGGCCGCCGGCCACGTACGTCAGTGGGGAGGCGGCGTGGTCGGGGTGCAGCGGCGGCAGCGGGACGACGGTCCTCAACAACGCGGTCGTGCCGTACATCCCGGCCCCGGCGCCGACGCACAGCGCCGCGATCGCAGCCACCAGCCGCAGCCGCAGGCCGCGCTGGGTGACCAGCCCGAACCCCAGCACCAGGACCGCGGCGACCAGACCGACGATCGAGGTGGCCTTGACCAGGTAGCCGACCCCAAGCACCAGCCCCGCACCGGCCATCAACGCCAGCCCGACCGCCCCACGGCGCCGTACGGCGACCACGAACATCCACACCGCCGTCACCGGCACCCACACCCCGACCAGGTCGGTGTACGCCACCGACATCCACGGCGACACCGACACCAACACCAACAGGAGCACCAGGGCGACCACGCCCCACCGCGGCCCACGACAGATCGCCACCACCCGGTACACGGCGACCGCCGTCAGCACCATCAGCAGGCCGGCCAGGATCGCGAAGAACGACACGTAGCCCAGGCCGATCCTGGTCGACCACATCGCTGCGTCCGCCAGGCCGAGCATGACCAGGTTGTTGGGGTAGCGGGAGGGATAGGTGACCTCCCAGGCGGTCCACTGGTCCGGGGGCACGCCGGCGATCTGCCGGATCACGCCGGCATCCCACCCTGCGTCGTAGGCGCCGTAGAAGCCCACCGTGGCCGCGACGAGCCCGTTGAGCAGTACCAGGGCCACGGCGAGCACGATGATGGCCCGGTCCGCGGGCAGCACGCGGCGCAGCCAGGCCGCTCCGGGGCGCGAGCCGAGGACCCACAGGGCCGTGAGCAGGACGACCAGCGCGGCGACGGTCCCGACCGCGTAGCCGTTCACCGGCATCCGCGGGGCGACCAGGATGGCCGCCACCATCAGCAGCAGGCCCGCCCCGACGACCGTACGGAACACTTTCGGCACCGTCCGGCGAGGCTGCGCCGCTGCGGTCAGCGGGTCCTCCTGGGACATGGGCAGCCTCCTGACGGGTGGTCGATCAACCGGAGCAGCATCTCAGATACCAGTACTGCGGACAGAATCAGCGCTCCACGCTACCCCGCTAACGTTGACTCCAAATCGCCACCGGAGGTCCCGATGTCCCTGCCCACTGTCGCCGCCGTCGTGCTGTCCCAGGGCACCCGCCCGGTCGAGCTCGCGAAAGCCCTGGAGACCCTGCTGGCCCAGACCGGGGTGGACCTGGACGTGCTGGTGGTCGGCAACGGCTGGCGGCCCGAGGGCCTGCCCGACCAGGTCCGTGCGCACCACGAGCCGGAGAACCTCGGCATCCCCGAGGCCCGCAATCTCGGCGCGCGGCTGGCGTCCGGGGACTACATCCTGTTCTACGACGACGACGCCTGGCTGCCTGCGCCGGACACGCTGGCCCGGCTGGTCGCGACGATGGAGTCCGACCCGCATCTGGCGGTCGTCCAGCCCCGCCCCACCGACCCGGACGGCAAGCCCGGCCCGCGCCGCTGGGTCCCGCGCCTCGACCCGGCCAGCGCCGGGGTCGGCGGGGACATCGTGCAGTTCTGGGAGGGCGTGCACCTGGAGCGCCGGGCCGCGTTCGAGCAGGTCGGCGGCTGGCCCGGACACTTCTTCTACGGCCACGAGGGCATCGACCTGGCGATGCGGCTGCTCGATGCCGGCTGGCGATTGACGTACGCGCCTGGCATCATCGTGCACCACCCGGCGCTGCCGGCCAGCCGGCACGCGGTGTTCTACCGGATGAACGCCCGCAACCGGGTCTGGGTCGCCCGCCGCAACCTCCCGCACCCGCTCGACTGGGCGTACGTGGCGACCTGGGTGCTGATCACGCTGGCGCGGATCCGGGACCGGGAGGGGCTGCGGATCTGGTTCGCCGGGCTGCGGGAGGGCTACCGCACCGACCCGGGCGAGCGGCGGCCGATCAGGTGGCGGACGGCGGCCCGGATGACCCTGCTGGGGCGCCCGCCGATCATCTGATGCACTCCCCCGACGAGCCCCTGCCCCTCCCGGAGGACCCCGCCCCGTCCCCGGACGAGTTCGACCTGGGCAGCGAGGACCTGTCCCGGCGGACCGGACCGCAGGGCGGCGTACGCCCCCGGCCGGGCGCGCCGGTGCGGACCCACCTGTCGGACGCCACGGTCGTGACCTGGCGGCCCCCCGACCAGCCCGGGTCGGGCCCCCGGCCGAGCCGTGCGGTGGATGCCGAGTACGCCGACCAGCCGGTGCCGACCGCCCTGGCCCGGCGCTTCGGGACCATGGACTTCTGGACCCGCTGGACCCGCGCCGAGGTCTGCGCCAAGCTCGCCGGGACACCGATCCTGCTGTGGCTGGACGCGCACGGACTGCCCGCCGATCCGGCCGCCGGGACCGGATACCGGGTCCACACGCTGGACCTGCGCGGGCCCGATGGCCGCACGGTCCGGGTCAGCGCGGGCACCGCTAGGCTGGGCCGGTGAACCGACCCCAGGACCGTGCGCCGGGCGAACGCCCGGTCGCCGTGACGCTGTCCGGGGTCCGGAGCCGCACCCACCTGGTCCACGCCGCCTCGTACGTACGCCACCTGCTCACCACCCGGCCCGGTCCGGTGGTGGTCCGCAGCCTGGGTACCGGCGGGTTCCTGGGCCGGACCACGGTCACCGCGGCGGACGTGGTCGAGTTCCTGCCGGCCGATCCGCGGCTGACGGTGCTGCCCGAGGCGGATCCGCGGGCGCTGGCACCGGGGCACGGGGTCGACTGGGTCTACCTGGCGGTCGGGGCTCCCGGGATCAAGCCGTGGGCCCGGATGGTGGCCCACCAGCCGCTGCATCGGCCGCACGTGGTGGTGGTCGACGAGGGGCTGGGCACGTACGGCACCTGGCGGACCCGCCGGGACGCGTGGCAGCGCCAGGGCGGGGGCCCGGTGTGGCCGACCCTCCGCGCCCTGGCGGTCTCCACCGCCGTGGCCCGCCTCACCGACGAACGCTGGCCGTTGTACCGGCGCGGGGACGGGGCAGGGGCACCGTGGACGGTCCGCCCGGAGGTCGCCGAGGAGTTCCGCCGGCGCGTCCCGGTCCCGGCGACGAAGGCCGAGCGGGCGGTGTACCTGGCCCAACCGTGGGTGGCGATGGGCGTGCTGCCCGCCGAGCCCCACCACCGGCACCTGCGCGGGGTCGAGGCGGCCGTCCGTGCCAGTGGGCTGGACTTCGTGATCCGGCCCCACCCTGCCGATCCGGACGGGGCGTACGACGGGTTCCCTGTCGCGGTCGGCACCGGGCCGGCGGAGATGGACCCGGAGGTGGTCGGTGCACGGGTCGTGCTGGGCACCACCAGCACCGCGCTGCTGAACCTGGCCGCCCTGTACGGCACCCGGGCGGTGCGGGTGCGGCACGAGTCGCTGGCCCACCTGGACGACGAACTCGGCCCTGACCAGCGGTCCCTGCTGGAGCAGTTCGTGCCGGGCACCGCCACCGGCGCGACCCTGGCCGCGGCGCTGGTCGCCCCCGACTGAGTGTGAGGAGCGGGCGGCAGGTCCTCGGGCGTTTCGGGCCGGGCCGTCGCTAGAGTCAGCCGGGAACGATCGCGCGACTTCAGGAGCCACCGATGAGCCAGGACCCCCAGCACTCCGGACCGACCGATCCCCAGGACGGCCAGAACCCCACCAGGGAGCCCTCGGCCGAGCAACCCGCCGCCGAGCGGCCACCCGTCGAGGAGCAGCCCACCACCCTGAACCCCGCCACTGCGCCGGACCAGCCGTACCGTCAGCAGCCGCCCGGTGCGCCCTCGTACGCCCCGTACCCGCCGCCGAGCGGCCCGCCGAGCGGCCCGGCGTACGGCCAGTACCCGCCCAGTGGTGCGTTCGGCCAGTCCCAGCCCGGTCAGCCGCAGCCCGGTCAGCCGCAGGCGACCCACGCGTACGGCCGGACGGACCAGTACCAGCCCGGCCCGCCGCAGGGTGCTCGCGCGTACGGCCCTCCCCAGCCTGCCCAGCCCCAGCCCGACCAGCCGCAGGGTGGCTACGGCTACCCGCAGGCCGGCCCTGCACCGCACCCGGACGAGGACCGCAACGACAACCCGTTCGCCGCGCTGCTGGACCTGAGCTTCACCCACTTCGCCACCCCGGCGCTGATCAAGTTCCTGTACGTCCTGCTGCTGGTGCTGGGCGTGCTGTGGTGGCTGGTCGGGATCGTCGCCGGCTTCTCCGCCAGCGGCCTCGCCGGTCTGGGTGCCCTGATCGGCGGTGCCATCGGCCTGCTGGTGTGGCTGCTCCTGGTGCGGGTGTCGCTGGAGTATGCCCTGTCGATGATCCGGGTCGCCCAGGAGACCCGGATCATCCGGAAGCACCTGGACGACCTGAGGGCCGAGCGCGACGGCGAGGCCGACCGCGGCGGCACGGACTGAGCCCGTGGGTCAGAACAGCAGGGCCAGCGCAGGGTCGGCCAGCAGTCGCGCAACGTCGGCGAGGAACCTTGAACCGCCCTCGCCGTCGACCAGCCGGTGGTCGAACGAGACCGCCAGCGTGGTCACCCAGCGCGGCTCGATCCGCTCCGACGCGCCGGTCCCGACCACCCAGGGGCGGCGGGAGATCGCACCCAGGCACAGGATGCCGGACTCGCCGTTGTTGAGGATCGGGGTGCCGGCGTCGACCCCGAACACGCCCACGTTGGTGATCGTGAAGGTGCCACCACGCAGGTCGGCCGGCTGGACGCGCCCCTCGCGGGCCTGCCGGGTCAGTTCGCCGAAGTGGCCGGCCAGTTCGAGCAGCCCCATCTGGTCGGCACCCTTGATGTTGGGCACCAGCAGGCCGCGCGGGGTGGCCGCGGCGACCCCCAGGTTGACGTCGCCGTAGTAGATGATCTCCTGCGCGGCCTGGTCCCACCGGGCGTTCAGCTCGGGGTTGGAGCGCAGCGCCAGGCAGGCGGCCTTGGCGACCACGAGCATCGGCGAGACCCGCACGTCGCGGAACTCCCGGGCGCTCTTCAGCTTCTCGACCAGGTCCATCGTCCCGGTCACGTCGCAGGTCAGCCACTCGGTCACGTGCGGGGCGGTGAAGACCGATTCGGTCACCGCCTGGGCGGTCGCCTTGCGTACGCCGCGGACCGGCACCCGGCTGTACGTCAGGGTGGGTGGGCCGGCCAGGTCGCCGTTCTCGGCGGTATCGGCCGCCACGACCACCGGGGAGACCGGCGGCTCGTCGTGCGGGGCGGGGGCCGGGTGTCCCTGCCCGGCCAGCCAGGCGTCCACGTCGGCGTACGTCACGGTGCCGCCGGGCCCGCTGCCGGGCACCTCGCGGAGCCGTACGCCACGGTCGCGGGCGTACTTGCGGACCGGCGGCTTCGCCATCGCCGGGCCGGGCTTGCGGGGTCGACGCACGGTGGCGGCGGCCTCCGGGCCGTAGCCGACCAGGTTCGCCGAGGCGGCGGGGGCTGCAGTCTCCTCGGTGGCAGGCTGCTGCGATGCCGGGGCCTGCTGGTGCTCGCCCTCGGCCGGGCCGAGCTCCCCGTCGGCGCCCTCGCCGTCGTCGATCACGACGATCTCGGCGCCGACCTCGACCGTCTGGCCCGGCTCGGCGAGTAGTTCGACGACCCGGCCGGCCCACGGGCTGGGCAGCTCGACCAGGGACTTGCTGGTCTCGATCTCGACGATCGGGTCGTTCACCTTGACCTCGTCACCGACGCCGACCAGCCAGGTGACGATGTCGGCCTCGGTCAGGCCCTCACCGGGATCGGGGAGCGGGAAGCGCTTCATGGTCTGTCCTTCCGTGGCGGGATCAGTAGTCGAGGGAGCGGTCGACGGCGTCGAGCACCCGGTCCAGGTCGGGCAGGTGGTGGCGTTCCACCTTGCTCGGAGGATAGGGGACGTCGAAGCCGGTGACCCGGATGACGGGGGCCTCCAGCGACCAGAAGCACTGCTCCTGGACCCGGGCGGCCACCTCGGCGCCCAGACCGAGGGTCTGCGGGGCCTCGTGCACGATGACCAGGCGGCCGGTGCGCCGCACCGAGGCCTCGACCGGGCCCAGGTCGAGCGGCGACAGCGTCCGCAGGTCGATCACCTCGATGCTGGTGCCCTCCTTGGCGGCCGCCTCGGCGGCGTCCAGGCAGGTCGGGACGGTCGATCCGTACGCCACGACGGTCACGTCGGTGCCGGCCCGGACCACGGCCGACTCCCACAGCCCGCGCGGCGGCGCGGACGGGTCCACCTCGCCCTTCATGTGGTAGCGCCGCTTCGGCTCCAGGAAGATCACCGGGTCATCGGAGGTGATGGCCTGCTGGATCATCCAGTACGCGTCGTTCGGGGTCGACGGGCTGACCACCTTCAGGCCGGGGGTGTGGACGAAGTAGCTCTCCACCGACTCGGCGTGGTGCTCGATGGCGCCGATGCCGCCCTGGTACGGGATCCGTACGACCACAGGCATCCTCACCCGGCCTGCGGTGCGGGAGTGGATGTGGGCCAGCTGGGTGGTGATCTGGCTGAAGGCCGGGAACACGAAGCCGTCGAACTGGATCTCCAGCACCGGCCGCCAGCCGCGCATGGCCATACCGATCGCGGTGCCGACGATGCCGGACTCCCCCAGCGGGGTGTCGCGGACCCGGTCCGCCCCGAACTCGTCGAGCAGGCCCTCGGTGATCCGGAACACGCCGCCGAGCGTGGCGACGTCCTCACCGGAGACGAGGACCTTCTCGTCGGCGGCCATCGCCGCGCGCAGGCCGGCACTGAGCGCCTTGCCGAAGGTCAGGGTGGTCCGTTCGGCCAGCACCGGGGCCCGGCGGGACTTGTCGACGGTACGGGGCTTCTCCACGGTGCGGGACTCCTCCACGGGGGTGCGGACGGCGCTCATCGGGTCTCCTCGTCGGCGAAGGATGCGGCGTACGCGCGGTAGGCGGACTGCTGCTCGGCCAGTTCGCCGGTCTGCTCGGCGTAGACCTGGTCGAACCAGTCGGCGAAGTCCGGCGGGGCCAGCGCCAGGGTGCGGGCCCGCAGGTCGGCGGCGAAGTCATCGGCCTCGGTCTGCAGGTCGGACAGCCAGGCGTGGTCGATCGCGCCGACCCGCTGCAGGTAGGTACGGACCCGGTCGATCGGGTCCTTCGCCCGCCACCGGTCCTCCTCGGCGCGGGAGCGGTACTTGGTCGGGTCGTCGGAGGTGGTGTGCGCACCCATCCGGTAGGTGAACATCTCGATCAGCTGCGGCCCGTCGCCGCGGCGGGCCCGGTCTAGGGCGGACTCGGTGACCGCCTGGACGGCCAGCACGTCGTTGCCGTCGACGCGTACGCCGGGGATGCCGAAGCCCTCCCCGCGCAGCGCGAGCGGGACGATGGCCTGGCGGGAGGTGGGCACCGAGATCGCCCACTGGTTGTTCGTGATGATGAACACGACCGGTGCCCGGTGGCTGGCCGCCCACACCATGGCCTCGCTGACGTCGCCCTGGGCGCTGGCCCCGTCGCCGAAGAATGCCAGCACGGCCCCGTCGTCGGGTCCGCCGGTACCGGTCAGTCCCTCCAGCTGCAGGCCCATCGCCCAACCGACGGCGTGCAACGGCTGGGAGCCGATCACGATGGCGTAGCGGTTGAACCGGGTGGCGATGGGGTCCCACCCGCCCATGTCGACCCCGCGGAACAGTGACATGACGTCGACCGGGTCGACGCCGCGGATCATCGCCGCGCCGTGCTCCCGGTAGGAGGGGAAGCACATGTCGGCCGGCTTCATCGCGCGCATCGTGCCGGCCCCGACGGCCTCCTGGCCCATCGTCGGCGGCCACAGGCCCAGCTGTCCCTGGCGCTGCAGTGCGGTGCCCTCGGTGTCCAGCCGGCGGGTCAGCACCATGTCGCGCAGATGGGTGGCGATGTCCTCGTCGGTCCCCGCGAACGCATGGTCGGGGTCCTCGACTCGGACGCCATCGGGCCCGAGCAGGCCGATCATCCGCACCCCTGAGCTGCTGCCTGGCATCGGCGTCCTCCTGGTCGGTCCAGGAACCTACGGTCCCGTAGCTTCCGGGCTCGAGGCTACGGGACCGTAGGTTGATCGGTCAGCCGAACCTGCCACAGAACAGCACGCCGCCAGTTGGGGGATTCCCACAAAGGGCCCGTGGCAATCCCGCGCACGACCGAGGCGACTCCGGGAGACGCCACCGCCTCCATGCGCACCGCCCGGTAGCCTGCTGGCCATGAAGCCCACCGCGTCCCCGACCGAGCCGACCGCCTCGCAGGCCCCTGAGTCCGGTCGTCACGTCACCGTCGTCGGGGCCGGAGTGGGCGGGTTGGTGGCCGCCCGCGACCTGGCCCGGGCCGGGCACCGGGTCACCGTCGTCGAGGCCGCCGACAGGATCGGCGGGCAGGTCCGCACGGCCGACTTCGCCGGCCGCGTCGTCGACGTCGGTGCCGAGGCGGTCTTCGCCGCCCCTGCGCACCTGGCCGCGCTGGTCCGCGACCTCGGGCTGGCGGACTCCGCGCTCGGCGCCCACCGCGGCACCACGCTGCTCGGCCACCCGCGCGGCGCCCAGCCGATGCCGGCCGGGATCGGTCCGTCCGGCCCGACCCGGCTGATGCCGGTGGTCCGCTCGGGGATGCTGAGCCTGCCCGGGATGGTGCGGGCGGGACTGGAGCCGTTACTGGCCCGCCTGACGCCGCCGCTGCCGGCCGACCGGGATATCAGCGTGGGCGGTTTCCTCGCCTCGCGGTTCGGCCCGGAGGTGGTGCGCCGCTTCGTCGACCCGATGCTCGGCAGCCTGCACAGCGGTGACGTCGACCAGTTGTCGCTGCGCGGCACGGCGCCGCAGTTGGTTGCGGCGGCCGAGCACAACACCTCCCTGTTGCTGCGCCGGCCCCCCAAGCCCAGCACCAGTGGCCCGGGCTTCCTGACCTGGGCCGGCGGCCTGACCACGCTGACCGACGCCCTCGCCGCCGACGTCGTCGCCCACGGCGGGCAGGTCCGCACCGGGGTCGAGGTCCGCCAGGTCGTCCGGGTCCGCGGCCGCTGGCAGGTGCGTACGCAGGTCGGCGGGTTCGAGACCGACGCACTGGTGCTGGCTGCGCCGACCCGGGTGATCGCGGACCTGCTCGCGCCGCTGCGCGGTAGCGCCGCCGAGGCCCTGCGCCAGCAGCGCGCCGCGTCGATCGCGAACGTCCTGCTGGCCCTGCCGACCGACCAGATCTTCAGCCGCTCCTCGCGTCGCCGCGACCCGCTCCGGGTCACCCCGGAGACCAACGGCATCCTGTTGCCCTCCGATGCGCCCTGGACGATGAAGGCCGCCACCTTCCTCACCACCAAGTGGCCGCACCTGCGCCTGACCACCGATGGCCTCGACGACAACACGTTCCTGGTCCGGATCTCCGCCGGCCGGGTCGGCCAGTACGAGATCGACGACCTGGCCGACGACGCGCTGGTCGCCCGGCTGGTGGACGACCTGCGCCGCACCACCGGCGTGAGCGCCGACATCCGCGACGCCCTGGTGGTCCGCTGGCCCGAGGTCCCCCAGTGCGAGGTCGGACAGCCGGCCCGGATGGCGAAGCTGCGCGCCGACCTGGCCGAGAACATGCCTGCGCTGGCGCTCGCCGGCGGCGGGGTCGACGGGCTGGGGATGTCCTCGGTGGTCCGCTCCGGCCAGGCCGCGGCCGCGGCGATCCAGCGATTCCTCCCCTGATGGCCGGCGTGCTGGTCGCCGGGACCTCGTCGGACGCCGGAAAGTCCCTGCTCGTCACCGGACTGTGCCGGGCCCTGGCCCGTCGGGGCGTCCGCGTCGCCCCGTTCAAGGCTCAGAACATGTCGAACAACTCGATGGTGGTCGACGGGCCGGACGGGCGCGCCGGCGAGATCGGCCGGGCGCAGTGGCTGCAGGCCCGGGCCGCCCGCCTGGAACCGACGGTCGACATGAACCCGGTCCTGCTCAAGCCCTCGAGCGACCGACGCTCCCACGTGGTGCTGCGCGGGCGCCCGTACGGCACCCTGGAGGCCGGCCAGTACGCCCACGGCCGGACCGCGCTGATGCAGGCGGCCTGGGGGGCGTACGAGGCGCTGGCGGAGTCGTACGACCTGGTCGTCTGCGAGGGCGCCGGATCGCCGGCCGAGATCAACCTGCGGGCCGGCGACTACGTCAACATGGGCCTGGCCCGGCGCTACCGGATGCCGGTCGCGCTGGTCGGCGACATCGACCGGGGCGGCATGCTCGCCGCGGTGTACGGCACCTGGGGGCTGCTCGACCCGGAGGACCGGGCACTGCTGGCCGGCTACGTGGTGAACAAGTTCCGCGGCGACGTCGCGGTGCTGCAGCCGGGCCTCGACACCCTCACCGAGCGCTGCGGCCTGCCATGCTTCGGCGTCATCCCGTGGCTGGACGGGGTGTGGCTGGACAGCGAGGACACCCTGAAGCTGCCCGCCCCGGCGCCCGGGCCGGTGACCGGCCCGCGGCTGTCGGTCGCCGTGGTCCGGCTGCCGCGGGTCTCGAACGCCACTGACATCGACGCGCTGGGTGCCGAACCGGGCCTGGACCTGGCCATCACCACCCGGCCCGACGTGCTCGCCGCCGCCGACCTGGTAGTCGTGCCGGGCAGCCGCGCCACGCTCAGCGACCTCGGCTGGCTGCGCCGCCACGGCCTGGACCTGGTGCTGGCGGAGCGGGCCGCGGCCGGCCGGCCGGTGGTGGGCATCTGCGGCGGCTACCAGCTGCTGGGTCGTACGATCGCCGACCCGTCGGGCGTGGAGTCCTCCGGTCCCGGCGTACGCGTCGACGGGCTCGGCCTGCTGCCGGTCGACACGGTCTTCCGCGCAGAGAAGTCGCTGGGACGCCCACGCGGGGAGTGGGCCGGCCATCCGGTGGTCGGCTACGAGATCCACCACGGTGTCGCGACGGTCGGGGCCGGTGCCGAACCATTCCTGGACGGGGCCCGGGCCGGCGCGGTGTTCGGCACGATGTGGCACGGCACGATGGAGGTCGACGCGTTCCGGCGGGCCTTCCTGGCCGAGGTCGCGGCGCTGGCCGGATCGTCCTGGCGGCCCACGGCGGAGGCGCCCGGCTTCGACGAGCGCCGGGAGGCGATGATCGACTCCCTGGCCGACGCGATCGAGGAGCACGCCCCAGGGCTGGTCGAGTTGGCGGAGGCCCAGGCCTGAGCGTTCCAGATTCCGAGGTGTTCCAGTATCATGAACATGTGGCCAATCTGGAACAACGGGGCTCAGGCCGTGCCGAGAAACTCGCGCACGACGTCGAGCGGTCCCTGCGCAACGAGGGCGTCGACGCAACCTGGTTTGCCGAGCCCCTGGCAGACACCGGACGGGATGGGGTTCTGCGGGTTCGCTGGGAAGGAGGCGACCATGAATTCCCCGTCATCATCAAGGCGTACGTACGGCCCGCCCAACTGCTACTCCGGGACCACCCCGGTCCCGGAACCATCCTCATGACCGACTACGTCACTGACCGGCTAGCCACCGTCCTTCGGCAGAACGGTTGGCAGGGGTTCGCTGACGCCGCTGGCAACGCCTCGCTCGTCGCCCCGGGCCTGTTCGTGAAGATCACCGGGCAACCGCGCCCCAAGGACTCCGCACCGGCGACGCTGCCCTTCAGCAGGACCGGACTTCCGGTGACGTTCGCCCTCCTCGTCGCCCAGCAACGTGGGGAGGAATGGACACAGCGACGCCTTACTGACGCCAGCAACTCCTCGCTGGGAACCGTCAATCGGGTCCTGCGGTCATTGCGTGAATCCGATCCCTCACCTGAATTGCTGCGCACCCAGTGGATCGCCAGCTATCTCGCGGTCCAGCCCCAGGCCTGGCCGACAGAGCGCTACTCCTCACGCACCTGGTCATCGGTGACCGATGTGCTCTCAGCCCACCTGCCACCCGGAAGCTTGATCAGCTCTGAACTTGCGGCGTACGCCAAGGGTGCCTCGATCCGACCAACCACGGTCCTCCTCTACTGCCCGGAGCCCTCCCGTACGACCCTGATCACCGAGGGCCGGCTACGTCGGGACCCCGAGGGGTCGATCCACCTACGCTCGGCCTTCTGGTCACCCGAGGTCTTCGCCGACGCCACTGAGGCACCGCCGTTCCTGGTCCAGGCGGACCTGTTGTCGGAGGATGATCCGCGCCTGACCGCCCTCGCTCGCGACATCGAGGACATATGGAACGGCTAGACCTGACCGGACGTGAGGGAATCCCTGTCCCCGAGGCTGTAATCGCCGTGCTGGTCGATCGCGCCCGGACAACCGGCCTCGACCTCCTCCTGATCGGTGCGGCAGCGCGCGATCTAGTGGTGCATGGCCCCGTCAACCAGACGGCGGTCCGCGCGACCCTGGATGTGGACGTGGCTGTCGCTGTCAGCGGCCGCGGCGACTTTGAAGCCTTCACCTCAGGGCTGGAGTCGATGCGAGGAGCCCAGCACAAGTTCAAGGTGCTCGGGATCGAGATCGATGTCGTCCCCTTCGGCGGTATCGAGAAGGAGCGAAGCGTGACGTTCTCTGACGGTCACCTGCTCGACGTCAGCGGGATCGCAGAGGCCGCACAGACAGCGGTCGCTGTTCGCCTTCCCGGAGGAACCGAGGTGAAGGTCGCCTCACTTCCGGCACAGGCGGCCCTGAAAATCCTGGCCTGGCGTGACCGCCGGTCCGACAGCACCAAGGATGCCCACGACCTCCAATCCATTCTGACCGCCGCCTCCGAGGGACCGTACGAAGATGCCACCTGGGAGGATCCGCGAGCTCTGGAAGCCACAGAGGCTGACATTCTTCTCGCCGGGCCATACCGCGCCGGCTACCTGGCAGCGGCGCCGTTCACGCCTGAGCACGCGGTAGCGGTGACTGACGTCTTGGACGACCTTCGGCTCCGCCAGGCGCTTGCGAAGGACATGGGTTCACCGTCCAGCCTCGAGATCCTCGAGGCCTTCCGTGCTGGCTTTCACGATGGCCTGCCCGACATTCCCTCTGGACACCGCTCCGGTCGCGTGTGAAAGTCAAGGTCCACGTACGTCACTCCAGGAGCCGCCCCATGTCGAAGATCACCGCCGCCGCTTGGTCACGCCCGGAGGCCGAGCGCCCCGGCACCACCCTGGTCGTCGCCCTGCACGGTCGCGGCGCCGACGAGTCCTCGATCATCGGGATCGCCGGCCTGATGCCCGCGTCGGTGACGGTGGCGGCCCCGCGGGGTCCGATCCAGGTCGGCGACGGCTGGACGTGGTTCGAGAACCAGGGCATCGGCCGTCCGTTGGAGTCCTCGATCAAGGGGACCGCCGACGCGCTGCTGGCCTGGCTGGATGAGGTCGCCGAGCCGCACAGCCGCGTGGTCCTGCTGGGCTTCTCCGGCGGCACGGCGATGTCCGGCGGGCTGCTGTTCACCGCTCCGGAGCGCTTCGCCGGCGCGGTGCTGCTGTCGGGCACCCTGCCGTGGGACGCCGGGCTCGAGGCACCCGAGGTACTGCTGTCGGGCATGCCGATCTTCTGGAGCATCGACCCCGAGGACAGCGTGATCCCCGCCGAGCTGGCCGCCCGCAGCCACACCTGGCTGGTCGAGCAGTCCGGCGCCGACATCACCGAACGCACCTACCCCGGGGTCGGGCACGGCATCAGCCAGCAGGAGGCCGAGGACGTCGCCGCCTTCGTCGGTGACATCGCGCAGGACTGAGGAGAGCGATCCCATGACGATCACGCCATCGTCCCGGCTCGTTCTCGGGTCACTGATCATCCCGCTCGCGCTGCTTGCCGGCGGCTGCGCCGGCAACAACCAGGGCGCCGCGCCCACCACCCCCTCCCCCTCGGCCACGCAGACCTCGGAGGCGCAGACCTCGGAGGCGCCCCCCGCGGCCACCCCCGAGCCGACGTCGGCCCCGACGGCTGCACCCCAGCCGGGTGACCGTACGGTCGGCCCGGACCAGGAGATCACGATCAGCGAAGCCGGATCGACCGACGTCCAGTGCGACGGCGGCACGGTGAGGATCACGGCCAACGATGCCGCCGTCACCGTCACCGGCAGCTGCGACACGATCGAGATCGAGGGCAGCGGGACCACCCTGCAGGCCGACGCGGTGCGTGAGCTCAAGATCGAGGGCAACAACACCGCGGCCACCCTTGCCTCGGTGACCGAGAAGCTCAAGGTCGAGGGCACCGGCAACGCGGTGACGTTCGGCTCCGGCAGCCCGAGGATCGAGCAGAAGAGCGGGAACACCACTACTTCCGGATAGGGCGGTGGGAGACCGGCCTACAAGGGGTCGGGTCCGGCAGTCCGGTCAGGTCCGAGGCCCCGCTTCCGGGATGGGACGATGACCGCATGGTCAGCACAATCCTCGTGATCGGCATCGGCACCGGCGATCCCGGCCTCCTCACGTACGAGGCGGTCGAGGCGCTGCGCCGGGTCGACGTGTTCCTGGTCGCCGACAAGGGCGGCGCCCGCCATGACCTGGTCGAGGCACGCCGGGTGCTGTGCGAGCACGCCATCGGCGCCGCGCACCCGTACCGGTTCATCGAGGTGCCCGACCCCCAGCGGGGCCCCGATGCCGAGCGCGACGCCGCCCAGTACCACGCCGGCGTACGCGACTGGCACGCGGCCCGGGTCGAGGCGTACGCGACGATCATCGACGGGCTGCCGGCCGACACAGTGCTCGGTTTTCTGGTCTGGGGTGACCCGGCGTTCTACGACTCCAGCCTGCGGATCGTCGAGGCGCTGCGGGAGCGGGTCGGCCCGTTCGACGTGCGGGTGATACCCGGGATCAGCGCCCCGCAATTGCTCGCCGCTCGGCACGCGATCCCGCTGAATCGGATCGGTGTCCCCATCCACATCACCACCGGGCGGCGGCTGGTCAAGGAGTACTCCGCCGACCTGGGCGACGTGGTGGTGATGCTCGACGGGCACCTGGCCTGCCGCGACCTGGTCGAGGCCCACCCGGCCCTGACGATCTACTGGGGCGCCTACCTGGGGGGGCCGGACGAGGTGCTGCGCTCCGGCCGGCTGGCCGAGGTGATCGACGAGCTGGTCACGCTGCGCGCCGAGTTGCGCGAGCAGCACGGCTGGGTGATGGACACGTACCTGCTGCGGCCCTGAAACAGGCGCCCTTGGGCAACAGCCGGAGGTTTGGAGATGGGTCTTCGCGCCGTCGACACCTCTACGACGCCGCTCTACCCTTGAATCAATCATTGATGGTGTTCGGGGCCCTGCCTCGGTCCACCCCGAGGTTCGCGCCGCGGCGAACAAGTCGGAGGTGTCATGAACGCTCAGATGATCGAGACCCTGCGGGCTTCGGTGACCGGCCCTGTCGTTACCCCGGGTGACCCCGGCTATGACGAGGCGAGAAAAGTCTACAACTTCATGATCGACCGCCATCCCGCCGCGGTCGTGACCTGCCGGACCACCGACGACGTCGTCGCCGTGGTGCGACAGGCCGCCGAGACGGGTATGGACCTGGCCGTCCGCGGTGGCTCGCACAGCGTTCCCGGCTTCGGCACGGGGGACGACGCGCTGGTCGCCGATCTCTCCGGTCTCTCCTCGGTGACGGTGGATCCGTCGAACCGGACGGCCCGCGTCGGCGGCGGGGTGACCTGGGGAGGGTTCAACGACGCCGCGGGCGAACACGGGCTGGCGACCACCGGCGGGATCATCTCCACGACCGGGGTAGGTGGTCTCACGCTCGGAGGCGGGATCGGCTATCTGGCCCGGGCACACGGGCTCTCCATCGACAATCTCCTCCAGGCCCGGGTCGTCACCGCCGACGGCTCCACGGTGACCGCTAGCGAGAAGGAACACCCGGACCTGTTCTGGGCGCTGCGCGGTGGCGGCGGCAACTTCGGGGTGGTGACGGAGTTCACCTTCCGGATGCATCCGGTGGGCCAGATCTACGGCGGTCCGATGTTCTTCGAGTTGTCCGACGGGGCTGACGTCCTGGCGCACTTCAACGAGTTCATCAAGACAGCACCACGTGAGTACGGGGGCTTTCCCGCGTTTCAGATCGCGCCGCCCCTGCCCTTCGTGCCCGAGAACCGGGTCGGTGAACCGTTCGTCGCCGTCGTCTCCTGCTGGACCGGCTCGCCGGATGACGGTGAAAAGGTACTGCAGCGGTTCCGGGACGTCGCCAAACCCGTCGCGGAGATGATCGGGCCGATGCCGTACGCCGCGCTCAACAGTGCCTTCGATGCCTTGGTACCTCGTGGCCTGCAGCACTACTGGAAGACAGCCTTTGCAGCGGATCTCTCCCCGGACCTGATCCGGGCGCACCTGGAGCACGGGCCGAAGGTGCCGGTCGTCAACTCGACCGTGCACCTGTACTCGATCAACGGCGCCTGCCACGACGTGGCGGCCGACGCGACAGCCTTCGGACACCGTGATGCCACGTACGCGATGGTGATCGCGGGGATGTGGCCCGACCCCGCGGACAACGAGGCCAACAAGCAATGGGTGCGCGACTACTACGCAGCCATTGCGCCGTATTCGGACGCGGGTGGGTACATCAACTTCGCCTCGGCCGATGACCAGTCCAAGGTCGCGGCCAACTACGGCGCCAGCTACGAGCGCCTACGGGAAGTGAAGCGCCAATACGACCCGGACAACCTCTTCCACCTCAACCAGAACATCCAACCCTGAGCCCGGTCGGTCCCGCTGGCCGTCCCCCGACGATGGGTCGGGGATGGACCGGCGGACCGGCATCCATGGTCCCGGTTCTTGATCACCCGTCGTCCTGCACGGAGGATCGAGAACCGAGCCGCGCGGGAACACGGGTAGTCAAGGACTCAGAACCCAGAACCACGCGCAATCAGGAACCCGGAGACGAGCAACCCCCACCCACGTCCCGGCTCACTCCTCCAGGTCGCCCTCCACATCCAGGTACACCTGCTGCATCCGGGCCAGCAGGTCCGGGTCCGGCTCCGCCCACAGGCCCCGGTCGGCGGCCTCGTGCAACTTCTCGATGATCCCGTTCAGCGCCCACGGGTTCGCCTCCCGCATGAAGGCCTGGTTCTGCTCGTCCAGCACGTACGACTCGGTCAACTGCTCGTACATCCAGTCGTCCACCACCCCGGCGGTCGCGTCGAACCCGAACAGGTAGTCCACCGTCGCGGCCAGCTCGAACGCCCCCTTGTAGCCGTGCCGCTGCATCGCTGCGATCCATCGCGGGTTGACCACCCGGGACCGGAACACCCGCGCGGTCTCCTCGGCCAGCGTGCGGGTCCGGATCGCGTCGGGCACCGTCGAGTCACCGACGTACGCCTTGGGGTCGGCGCCGGTCAGTGCCCGGACGGTGGCGACCATGCCGCCGTGGTACTGGAAGTAGTCGTCGGAGTCGGCGATGTCGTGCTCGCGGGTGTCGACGTTCTTGGCCGCGACCTGGATCCGCCGGTAGTTGGCCTCCATGTCCTCCCGTGCGGGGCGCCCGTCCACGCCCCGGCCGTACGCGTAGCCGCCCCAGGTGCTGTAGACCTCGGCCAGGTCCGCGTCGGTGCGCCAGTTCCCGGCCTCGATCAACGGCAGGATGCCGGCCCCGTACGATCCGGGCTTGGAGCCGAAGATCCGCGTGGTGGCGCGGATCCGGTCCCCGTGCACCTCGAGGTCGGCCCGGGTGTGGGCCAGCACGTAGTTGTCCTCCTCGGACTCGTCCAGCCCGGCCACCAGCTGGACGGCGTCGTCGAGCATCGCGATCACGTGCGGGAACGCGTCCCGGAAGAAGCCGGAGATCCGCACCGTGACATCGATCCGCGGCCGGCCGAGCTCCTCCAGCGGCACCACGTCCAGACCGACGACGCGGCGCGAGGCCTCGTCCCAGCGCGGCACCACGCCCAGCAGCGCCAGCACCTCGGCGATGTCATCGCCGGAGGTCCGCATCGCCGAGGTGCCCCACACCGACAGCCCGACCGACTGCGGATAGGCGCCGGTCTCGGCCAGGTAGCGGGCCACCACCGACTCGGCCATCGCCGCGCCCGTCTCGTACGCGAGCCGGGAGGGGATGGCCTTCGGGTCGACGGAGTAGAAGTTGCGGCCGGTGGGCAGCACGTTGACCAGCCCGCGCAGCGGCGAGCCGGACGGTCCGGCGGGGGTGTAGCCGCCGTCGAGGGCGTGCAGCACCGCGTCGATCTCGCCGGCGGTCTCCAGCAGCCGGGGCACGACCTCGTCGCAGGCGAAGGCCAGCGAGGCGGCGACCCGGACCCGGTCCGCGTTCCCGACCCGGGCCGGGTCCGCACCGCCGGGCCCACCGCCGAACACCCGGTCGATGACCTCGGGCACGGCGGCGACGTCCCAGTCGTTGTCGGCCAGCCCGGCGACCAGTTCGTGGGCCAGGGCCTCGACCCGGTCGACCTCGGCCAACGGCGCATCCTCGGCCAGCCCGAGGGCCCGACGCAGGCCCGGGACCGCGTTGACCGACCCGCCGAAGACCTGGTTGGCACGCAGCACGGCGAGCACCAGGTTGACCAGTTCCTCGTCGCGGGGCACCCGGCCGAGGATGTGCAGGCCGTCGCGGATCTGCACGTCCTTGATCTCGCAGAGCCAGCCGTCGACGTGCATCACGAACTCGTCGAACGCGTCGCCCTCGGGCCGGTCCTCCAGGCCGAGCTCGGCGTCCATCCGGGCGGCCCGGATCAGGGTCCAGATCTCGGCCTGCAGCGCGGGCGCCTTGGCCGGGTCCATCGCGGACACGTTGCCGTACTCGTCGAGCAGCTGCTCCAGCCGGGCGATGTCGCCGTACGTCTCGGCGCGGGCCATCGGCGGGATCAGGTGGTCGATGATCGTGGCGTGGGCGCGGCGCTTGGCCTGGGTGCCCTCACCCGGATCATTGACCAGGAACGGGTAGACGACCGGGATCGAGCCGAGCGTGGCGTCGGGGCCGTCGGCCGCCGACAGGGCGAGGTTCTTGCCGGGCAGCCACTCCAGGTTGCCGTGCTTGCCCAGGTGCACGATCGCGTCGGCACCGAACTCCTCGGCCAACCACCGGTAGGTGGCCAGGTAGTGGTGGGTCGGCGGCAGGTCCGGGTCGTGGTAGATCGCGATCGGGTTCGCGCCGAAACCACGCGGCGGCTGCACCATGATCACCACGTTGCCGGCCCGCAGCGCCGCGGAGACGATCTCCCCGTCCGGGTCGTTCGTCCGGTCGATGAACAGCTCGCCGGGCGCCTCGCCCCAGGCACCGGTCACCGCGTCCCGCAGCTGCTCGGGGAAGGCCGCGAACCACGCCCGGTACCGCGCGGCCGGGATCCGGATCGGCTGGCCGGACAGCTGCTCGGCGGTGAGCCAGTCCTCGTCCTGGCCGCCGGCGGCGATGATCGCGTGGATCAGCTCGTTGCCCCGGGCGGTGTCGTCGGCGTCCTCGGCCGGGTCGGTGCCGGGGATCTCGCCCGGCGCCCCGATGTCGTAGCCGGCCCCGTGCAGCTGCCGCAGGAGCCGGATCAGCGAGACCGGGGTGTCCAGGCCGACCGCGTTGCCGATCCGGGCGTGCTTGGTCGGGTAGGCCGACAGCACGATCGCGATCCGGCGCTGCTCGGCCGGCACGTGGCGCAGCCGGGCGTGGTTGACGGCCAGTTCCGCGACCCGGCGGGTCCGCTCCGGGTCGGGCACGTAGTGCGGCAGCCCGTCGTCGTCGGTCTCCTTGAACGAGAACGCGACCGTGATGATCCGCCCGTCGAACTCCGGCACCGCCACCTGGCTGGCCACGTCGAGCGGGCTCATCCCGTCGGCGGAGGCCGCCCACGCCTCACGGCTCCAGGTCAGGCACAGGCCCTGCAGGATCGGCACGTCGAGCCGGGCCAGCGCGTCGACGTCCCAGGCCTCGTCCTGCCCGCCGGCCTGGGCGGTCGCCGCGCGGGTGCCACCGGCGGCGAGCACCGTGGTGACCAGCGCGTCGTACGACCCCAGGTGCGCCAGCAGGTCGGCCGGCGCCTCCCGCAGCGAGGCGGCGAAGATCGGCACCCCGACGCCACCGGCCGCGTCGATCGCGTCGGCGAGCGCCTCGACGTACGCGACGTTCCCGGCCGCCCACTGGGCGCGGTAGAACAGGATCCCGACCCGCGGGCCGGTCCGCTCCCCCGGCTCGCGCAGCGGCCCCCAGAACGGCTGCTCGGCCGCAGGCTCGAAGCCCTCGCCGGTCAGCAGGACGGTGTCGGACAGGAATCCGTGCACCTGCCGCAGGTTCTCCGAGCCCCCCTGGGCCAGGTAGGCGTGCGCCTGGGCCGCGACACCGATCGGGACGGTGGACAGCTCCATCAGCGCGGCATCCGGCCGCTGCTCGCCGCCGAGCACGACCAGCGGTCGCCCGGCGTCGCGGGCGACGGCGAAGGTCGGCGGCAGCTCCTGCGGGCCGCCGAGGAACCGGAACACGACCAGGTCCGCTGACTCGACCAGGCGCGCGATCCCCGCCTCGTCGGCCTTCGTCGGGTTGGCCCAGACCCAGTCCGCCCCGCAGGCGCGGGCGGAGAGCAGGTCGGTGTCGGAGGTGGAGAGCAGGGCGATGGTCGTCACGGGACTCCTCGTCAGGGGGTGGCGTCATCCTAACGAGCACGGCCGCCATCCGGGGCGTGCCGCGGGAACGAGTGTTGCGGGGAACCGGCCGACGCCGTCACCGCGGCCCCCTAGGATCACCCCCATGAGTGCCCCGCGACCCGAGACCGACCGCTGCCCCGGCCTCGCCCGCCCGTTCCGGGCGAGCGACGGTGCCATTGTGCGCGTACGCAAGCCCGGCGGCAGGCTACCGGTGGAGGTGCTGCGACACCTGCTGAGCATCGCCGAGCGCTGGGGCGACGGCAACGTCCACGTCACCACCCGGACCAACCTGCAGGTCCGCGGGCTCCCGCTGGACCCCGACGGCGCGGTCCCGGCCGAGATCGCTGACGCGGTCCGGGCGACCGGACTGGTCCCTCCCTCGCACGAACTGGTCCGCAACGTGCTCTGCTCCCCGCTGTCGTCCCCGGACCGGCCGGACCTGCAGCCGATGGTGGCCGAACTGGACGAGGAACTGCTCGACGTGCCGCTGCTGGAGCAGCTGCCGGGACGTTTCCTGTGGGCGCTCGACAACGGCTCCGGCGATGTCGCCGTCGAGCCGTGGGACGTGTGCTACCAGGCGATCGACGAGGACACCGGGCGGGTCGCCGTGCAGGGTGGGGGGACCTGGCAGGTCTCCCGGACCGACGCGGTCGCCACGATGCTCGCCCTGGCCGAGGAGTTCCAGCGCGCCCGCGGCTCGGCCGACCGGCCGGTCTGGCATCCCGGCGAGCTGGGCCGGCCGCTGGGTGCCGGGCTGCCCGACCCGACCGGGGCGGGACTGCACGTCACCGGCCCGCGGCCGGTCGGGGCGTACGGTCCGGACCTGCTGGCCGGGGTGCCCCTGGGCCTGTTCACCGGCGACATGGTGCGGGCACTGCCGGCCCTGGCCACCGTCACCCTGACCCCGTGGCGCCAGGTCCTGCTCACGGGTGGGGCGATGGCCGCGGACACGTACGCCGCCGCCGGTTTCGTGGTCGACCCGGCCGACCCGTGGGCCTCGGTCAGCGCCTGCACCGGACTGCCGAACTGTGCCAGGTCCGCCACCGACACGTCCGCCATCGCCCGGGAACTGGTCGCTGCTGCAGCCCGGGACCCGCGGATCACGAGCCGGCCGGTGCACGTCTCCGGTTGCGATCGCCGCTGTGGCGAACCGCATGGGGACCGTGTCGACCTGCTCGCCCCGATCGACCTGTCCGCAGCCCTCGTCGGGCTCGGAGCGGCCCGATGAACGCCCCGCACCGCCCGCCGCAGCTGTACGACTACGACACCGACGGCACCTCGATCTACCTGAAGTCCTTCGGGATGATCCGGGACGAGGCCGACCTGGCCCGCTTCGCCGAGCCGGAGCGGACGGTCGCGGTCCGGATGATCCACGCCGCCGGGGACCCGGGGCTGGCCGACGCCATCGCGTTCTCCCCCGGCCTGGTCGAGGCGGCCCGCGGCGCGCTGCGCGCCGGCGCCCCGATCTACACCGACGCCACGATGATCGCCGCCGGCATCACCCGGCGCCGCCTGCCGGCGGACAACGAGGTGCTCTGTACGCTGCGGGACCCGCGGGTGCCGGGCATCGCGCAGACCTGGGGCACCACCCGCAGCGCCGCCGCCGTCTCGCTGTGGGACCGGCTGGAGGGGGCGGTGGTGGCCATCGGCAACGCGCCGACCGCCCTGTTCCAGCTTCTCGAGATCGTCGCTGCCGGCGGTCCGCGGCCGGCCGCCGTGGTCGGGGTCCCGGTCGGGTTCGTCGGCTCGCCCGAGTCGAAGGACGCGTTGGCGGACAACCCGTACGGCCTGGAGTGGCTGGTCGTCCGTGGCCGGCGGGGAGGCTCGGCGCTGGCCTCGTCGGCGCTCAACGCGTTGGCGCGCGAACAGGAGATCTGAGACAAAAGTTCAGCTGGACGAAAGAAACGGCACGTAGGATCCGGTGGCGTGCCCATACCAAAGTCGCTGGTCGACCGTTCACCCGGTCTCACGCGACCGTACCGGGCGCGCGACGGCGGCCTGGTCCGGCTGCGTCTGCCCGGCGGGCGGATCACCTCCGAGACGCTCCGACGCTTGGCCGATGTGTCCGCCGAGCATGCGGACGGGCTGCTCCAGCTGACCCGGCGGGGAAACATCCAGCTGCGCACCATGCGCCTGGAGGACGACGGCTCGGTCTACCGCAGGGCCGCCAACGCGCTGGTCGCCACGGGTATCGTGCCGTTCAGCCATGAACGGGTGCGGACGATCCTATGCTCCCCACTGCCCTCCTCCCGCCGCCCGGACCTGCACCCGATGGCCGCCGAACTCGACGCCGCGATCCTTTCCGAACCGCGGCTCGCCGACCTGCCCGGCAGCTTCGTCTGGGCCCTCGACGACGGGTCCGGGGACATCGCCGCCGAGCGCTGGGACCTGTGCTACCAGGCCGTCACGCCCCTGGTCGGCATCGTGGCGACCAGCACCGGAGAAGCCTGGGAGGTGCTGGCCCGACAGGCCGTCCCGACCTTGATCGGCCTGGCCGGGGAGTTCGTGAAGCTGCGCTCCCAGCAGGACCCACCGCCACTGCACCCGCACCAGCTCGGCTTCAAGCAACGCTCCCGGTTCGGTACCCGGCTGTCGATCGAACTGGGCCCGGGTACCACCCGGACGCTGTACAGTGGCCGCGCCCGGCACGTCGGCAAGGTCGGCGACGACCTCCTCGCCGGCGTCCCTCTCGGCCTGCTCTTTCCCGAGATGATCGAAGCCCTGCCGCCGGGTGAGATCACCCTGACCCCTTGGCGGCAGGTCCTGGTACCCGGCGGGGCGTACGACACCGCGGCCTTCCGTGCCGCCGGCTACGCCATCGACCCCACTGAACCGTGGGCGCACGTCACCTCCTGTGCCGGTGCTCTCGGTTGCGCCCGGACAGAGGTGGATACCCTCGCGATGGCCGAACGGCTGGTGGATGCGGTGAACAATGGGGAGGCGGTGCTCACCGAGGACCTGCACATCTCCGGATGTGAACGCCTGTGTGGTGCACCGCGGGCGGACCACATCGACGTGGTGAACCCCCACCACGTCGTGGTGGCCATCGACGAGATCGAGGAAAGGCGTTATCGCATGGAGTCCGACGACCAGCAGTCCGGAGCAGACCAGTGACCGGACACCTGTGGGGTGTCGGTGTCGGCCCCGGTGACCCCGACCTGATCACTCGCAAGGCGGCCCGGCTGATCGCCGCCGCCGACGTGGTGGCCTACCACTCCGGACCTGCCGGTGACTCGGTCGCCCGCCGGATCGCCGCCGACCTGATCCCGGACGGCGCGGTCGAGGAGCTGCTGCGCTACCCGGTCACCACCGCCGAGTCGCGGCATCCGCTGGGGTACTACGGCGAGATGGCCGACTTCTACGACGGGTGCGCCGAGCGGCTGGCCGCACACCTCGCCGCCGGTCGCGACGTGGTGGTGCTCGCCGAGGGCGACCCGCTGTTCTACGGCTCGTACATGTACCTGCACGACCGGCTGGCCCACCGCTTCCCCGCCGAGGTCGTTCCGGGTGTCCCGGCGATGGTCGCCGCCACGGCGGCGGTCGCCACCGGCCTGGCCCGCCACGAGGACGTGCTGACCGTGCTGCCGGGCACCCTGCCGGTGCCCGAGCTCGCCCGCAGGCTGGCGGACACCCAGGCCGCGGTGATCATGAAGCTGGGGCGTACGTTCCCGAACGTGGTCGAGGCGCTGCGCCAGTCCGGCCTGCTGGAGCGGGCCTGGTACGTGGAGCGGGCCAGCGGCGTCGCCCAGCGGGTGCTGCCGGTGACCGAGGTGGATCCGGCCACGGTGCCGTACATGTCGATGGTGCTGGTCCCGGGGCAGGACACCCGCGCCGACGGTGCCGGCCGGGCGGTGGCCACCACCGGCCCGGCCGGGGACGCGGCCTCCCGTGCTTCCGCAGCCGCCGCGCCGGCCGCCGAGCTCCTGGTCCTCGGGCTCGGTCCCGGCCCCGACCACTGGTTGACGCCCGAGGCCTCCGCGGCGCTCGCCGGGGTCTGCCACGTCGTCGGCTATGCCCCGTACGTCAACCGGGTGCCGCAGCGCGAGGGGCTGCGGCGCCACAGCTCCGGCAACACCGTGGAGGTCGACCGGGCCCGGTTCGCCCTCAACCTGGCCCGGCAGGGGGAACCGGTCGCCGTGGTCTCCGGCGGCGATGCGGGCGTGTTCGGGATGGCGGCGGCGGTGTTCGAGGCGGCTGAGGATCCGGCGTACGCCGAGGTGCCGATCCGGGTGCTGCCCGGGGTGACGGCCGCGCAGGCCGTGGCGGCCCGGGCCGGTGCCCCGCTCGGCGCCGACTTCGCCCTGATGTCGCTGTCGGACCGGCTCAAGCCCTGGCCGGTGATCGAGGAGCGGTTGCGCCACACCAGCCGCGCCGACCTGGTGCTGGCGCTCTACAACCCTCGCTCCAGCGCCCGGCCCGACCAACTGTTCGCCGCCCGCGACATCCTGCTGCAGGAACGCGGCGCGGACACGGTGGTGGTGGTCGGCCGCGACGTCGGCCGGTCCGAGGAGTCGTTGTGCGTGACCACGCTGGGCGAGTTCGACCCGGCCATGGTCGACATGAAGTGCCTGGTCATGGTCGGGGCCCGCTCCACCCGGGTCACCCCGGGCGGGCAGGTCTGGACGCCACGGTTCGTCGCGGACCGGGCGACGGGGTCTACGGAGCGACCGGGTAGTGGCTGGTGACCGCGATGCGGTTCCAGGCATTCATCACGATCGTGAGCCAGCTGATCGCCGATACCTGCTCGTCGGTCAGCGAGCCGTTGTCCCAGGCGTGGCGCTCCGGCACCGGCAGCTCGGTGACCTCCTCCGCCAGGGCCAGCGCGGCCTGCTCCTGCTCGGTGAAGTACTGCGACTCCCACCAGGCCGCCAGCACGGCGAGGCGGTCGACCGTCTCGCCCGCCTTGATCGCGTCGCGGGTGTGCATGCGCAGGCAGAAGGCGCAGCCGTTGAGCTGGGACACCCGGATCTTCACCAGTTCCACCAGCTTCTGGTCCAGACCGGCCTCCGCGGCTGCCGCCCGCACCTCCTTGTCCAGCCCGATGACACCCTGGTAGATGGTCGGATGCTGCTTGCTGAGGTTCGCATGCGTCATGTCGTGAACTTTAGGACGGAATCACCGGCAAAAACAGGTCGCCCCGGCGGCGTGGCGGATGGGCTGAATCCTGACGGGATTCCGCAGATCTCAGTTGGATACCCGAGAAGTTTCCATAGGGGAACCCTATGGAAACTTCGGAGATGACCATCGGGGCGCCGGGAGCTAGATTCTCGCTGGTCGGCGTCACAGCTTTCGCTGGTCGTCGTCACAGCGTCACAGCCCGGCGTCGCGCAGCACCATCGCCGCCGAGACCCGGTTGTCGACGCCGAGCTTGGTGAAGATCCGCGTGATGTGCGCCTTCACGGTGGCCAGGCTCATGGCCAGCTGGCGACCGATCTCGGCGTTCGTACGCCCTGCCACCAGGTGCCGCGCCACCGCCCGCTCCCGGTCGGTGAGCTCGCCGGCCATCGCGACCGCTGTAGGGTCGGCGGCCGCTCCCGTCGCCGCCTTGATGACCTTCGCCGTGACAGCCGGGGACAGCACCGGATCGCCGCGGTGGGCGGCCTTGATCGCCGCGATCATGTCGGCCGGGTCGGCGTCCTTGAGCAGGAAGCCGCGCGCCCCGGTGCCGAGCGCCCGCAGCACGTAGTCGTCGGTGTTGAACGTCGTCAGGACCACAACGGTGGGCGCGCCCGTACGCCCCTGCAGCCGTTGCAGCACGCCCAGCCCGTCCAGCACCGGCATCCGGACGTCGAGCAGCACCACGTCGGGACGCAGCTCGCCGATCAGTGTGAGTGCTTCCTCGCCGTCGGCCGACTCTCCGGCGCATTCCAGTTCGCTGTCCAGCCCGATGATCATCCGCAGCCCCCGGCGGACCAGCGGGTCGTCGTCGACCACCAGCACTGAAATCAAGCAGATCCCTCCCAAGGCAGCGAAGCGGTGAGTTCGTACGTATCGTCCCTGACACCGTAGGTCACCGACCCGCCCAGCAGTTCAGCCCGCTCGCCGACACCGACCAGGCCCAGACCGGACCCGGACCCGTCCCCGGCCGGTCGCGCGGGTGCGAGATCGGCGAGCGGATTGGTGACCTCCACGACCAGCCGGTCGCCGGGACGGCCGGCCACCTCGATCGTCACCGGGGCCCCCGGGGCGTGCTTGCGTGCATTGGTGAGGCCCTCCTGGATGATCCGGTAGGCCTGGCGGCTGAGCTGGGGCGGTACGGCGCCGAGGTCGACCGACAGGTCAAGGTCGACCCGCTGGCCGGCCTCTCGGGCGTCGGCGACCAGGACAGGCAGCTCGGCAAGGGTGGGTTGGGGCGGCTCGGGCGGGGCATCGGCGCCGCGGAGGTCGGCCAGGACGACGCGCAGTTCGGCAAGGGCGTCCCGTGCGTTGGACTGGATCAGCCGGGCCATGCCGCGGGCCTCGTCGTCGGGGACGGTGTGCGCCAGCACCCCCGCATGCATCGCCACCAGGGAGATCCGGTGCGCGACCACGTCGTGCATCTCGCGGGCGATCCGGGAACGCTCGGCCAGCCGCGCCTCGGCCAACCGCGCCTGCTCGGCCTCGTACCTGGCCCGTTCGGACGCCGCCCGGCTGACGGCCTCCTCCTCGTGACTGCGCTGCAGGCGCCCGGCCAGCGTGGCGATCACCACCCCCGTGACCAGGAGGAGGAGCTCGAACGTCACCGCCGACGGCACCACCTGCCAGTCATTGGCGTACGCGTGGGCGACCGTCTGCACGATCTTGGCCACCACCAGACCGGCTGCGGACAGCGCCACGGTGCTGGCCCGCCCGGTCCGATGGGCCAGGGTCGCCTGGGCGGCCAGCGCGGCCCCGGCCGCGGCAGGGCTCACCACCAGGCAGGCCCCGACCAGGACGACGGTCAGGACCGTACGGCGGTGTCGCAGTACCAGGGCTGCCATGGCCAGCAGGCCTGGGACGCCGATCAGCAGCGCGGACTCCCAGCGCTCGGATATCACCACGACCGGGGACAGGTAGTACACCCAGAAGAGCACCGCGACCGCCCAGGAGACCAGCGAGCGCTGACGGGCAGCCTGCGGCGGGTCGGCGGAGGACGGGGTGGACATGCCACGAGCATCGCAGATTGCCGCCGCCGCCACGACCGACCATCGGCTGGCCGCGGCCGGCCCATGGGCCAGCCTGCTGGCGGCCGGGAGGCCGAGCAGGAGCGGCCGGGGTGACGATGCCGGAACCCATCCGGCTGCGATGGACTGGGCCCATGATCGAGTTCAGCCACGTCACCGTCACCTACCCCGGGGTGCAGGCTCTCACCGACGCCTCCTTCACCGTCGAACCCGGATCCATCACCGGCGTCCTGGGGCCGAACGGCGCCGGCAAGTCCACCGCGCTGCGGGTCCTGCTGGGGCTCGGCCACGCCGACTCCGGCACCGCGACCATCGCCGGCCGACAGTACGCCGACCTGCGCAACCCCGGGCTCGTCGTCGGCGGCCTGCTCGATGCCGACGCGTTCCATCCCGGCCGCACCGGGCGCGAGTCGCTGCGTCTGGCCTGCTGGACGATGGGGCTGCCTGCCGGCCGCGCCGAGGAAGTGCTCGAGATCGTCGACCTGTCCGGCTCCGCGGGGCGCCGGGTCGGCAGCTACTCGCTGGGGATGCGGCAGCGCCTCGGGATCGCGCAGGCGCTGCTCGGCGACCCGGTCGCCCTCGTCCTCGACGAACCCGCCAACGGCCTCGACCCGCAGGCCCAGCGCTGGCTCGCCGACCTGCTGCGGGCCCGCGCCGAGCGCGGCTGCGCGGTCCTGCTCTCCAGCCACGCGCTCGCCGAGGTCGAGCGGATCGCCGACCGCCTCGTCGTGATCGGCTCCGGCCACGTCGTGGCCGACGACCGACTGGAGACGCTCCGCGCCCGCCACGGCTCGGTCGAGGAGCTCTACTTCAGTCTCACCGCCGCCTGACCAACCCCGGACCACCTGTCCAAGAACGGAGTCACCACCATGACCACCCTCACCCTCGACGCCCGGCTCGCAACCGACGGCCCAGGCCCCGTCCGTACCTGGCTGGTCGAACTGCGCAAGCTCGTCGACACCCGCTCCGGCATCACCCTGGTGATCACCGGCGCGGTCCTCGCCGGCGTCTTCGGCGGCGGCGCGCTGCTGTTCCGCGACCCGCTCCCCTTCACCGACCTGGTCACCCTGGCCGGTGTCCCCGGTGGCGTGATGGCCGCCGTGGCAGCGGTCCTGTTGGTCACCGCCGAGCGGACCCACCGCACCGCGCTGAGCACGTACGCCCTCATCCCGGACCGCGGCCGGGTCATCGCCGCCAAGGCCGGCGCCGCGATCACACTGGCGATCATGGTGACCCTGCTGGCACTGGCCGCCGCCCTGGTGATCGCCCCGGTCGGGACGGCCCTGACCGGCCACGAGGTCACCTGGACCGTGGACTGGCGGGGGCTCGGCGCCTTCACCGGCGTCAACATGACGCTGGCCCTGACCGGTTGGGCGCTCGCCTACCTCACCGGGAACGCCCCGACCCCGATCGTGGTGCTGCTGGTGTGGCCGATGGTGAGCAGCCTGGTCTCGCAGGCCGGCCCGAACGCCGCGGAGGTGATGAGCTGGCTCGACCCGGGTGCCGTCAACCTGCTCGCCGTCGACACCACCCTGGCCGACCTGGGCCGGATCGGCACCGCACTGGCCGCCTGGGTCGTGGTGCCCGCGGTCATCGGCATCGTGCGCGAGCTCCGTTCGGAGGTGCGATGATGGCTGCGCCCCAGCGATCCCGGATCGGGATGCGTCGGCTCCTTCCCATCGTGGCGCTGTCGGTGGTGGTGCTCGCCGTGGCCGTGATCGGCGGGCGGGCCTGGATGACCCGCCCTCGGGGCGAGCCGCAGGCGATCGAGTTCACGGACGCGGCCCCCGGCCCGCACCTGGCCGACGCGACCGTCCTCGCGCTCGGCGAGGCCACGCACGGCAACGCCGAGTTCCAGGACCTGCGCACCGAGCTGGCTCGCAAGCTGCCGCAGTTCCGTACGATCGTGCTCGAGGAGGACTACGGGTCGGTCGCGATGGTCGACCGGTTCGTCCAGGGTGGACCGGGCACCGCCGAGGAGGCCGCCCTCAGGTTCGGCTTCCGACTCAACAAGACCGAGCAGGTCGCCGACTTCCTGCAGTTCCTCCGCGACCGCAACGCCACCCTGCCGGCCGAGGAGCGGACCCATCTGGTCGGCATGGACGTGCAGCGGGTCGACGCCAACAAGCGATTGGCCCTGGACCGGCTCCGGGCCGCCGCCCCCGAGGATGCCGCCCGGCTGGCGGCGCAGTTGGACGCGCTGAGCGATGACCGGCGTACGGCCGAGGACTATCGCGCCGTCTCCGACAGTATCGACGAGCTCGTCGGCGCCCTGGAGGCGACCGGCGCGGCCGCCGACCCCGCCGGCCGGATCGCCGTGGACGCCGCCCGGACCCTCCAGCAGGGCCGTGACCTGCAGCAGCACCAGGACGTCGACTACCTGCCGGCCCGGGCGCGCCTGATGTTCGCCAACCTCGAGCGCACCGTCGCCGACAGCACCGCCCGGGGCCGCCCGCAGGTGCTGGTGTTCGCCCATGCCGGACACGTCGACAAGACCGGCGCCGCGTACCGGCACGACGACCTGGGCACCCTGGCCGCCCAGCGGTGGGGTGAGGGCTACCGGGTGATCGGGACCGAGTTCGTCCGGACCCGGTTCCTGGCCGCCCCCCTGGCCGGTGGCGAGCGCCGCGAGTTCAGCATCAACAACCCCACCCCGCTGCGCGGCATGTTCACCGGCACCGAGCAGGGCTACCTGGAGTTCGCGGCGGCGAGCCCCCGGAACGCCGACCTGCTGCACCGCACCGTCCCGATGGGCAGTGCCGGCGAGGCGTTCGCCGCCTGGCAGGCCTGGGTGCGGCCGCTGGTGACGGTCCCGACCGTCCCGGCCGCGGCGTACGACGCGCTGGTGCTGGTCGCCGACGCCACCCCGGTAGAACCCCTGTGAGTCTCGCTCCCTCACCCCAGCAGGTCGTCGACCACCCGCCCGATCAGGCCCTTGGCATTGGCCACGTCCAGGATCGACCCGGAGGTGGTGATGCCGTACTTGCGGGAGGCGAGCAGGACGTACGCCCCGGTGTAGTCGACCGCCTCGGGGCAGCGCTGCAGCGCCGACTTCCGGGCGACCATCTCGGCCATGTCGGTAGCGCCGATCGAGGTGTCCTGCAGGCCCATCGCGGCCGGGCCGCGCAGGTCACTGACCATCCCGGCCGGTGCCACCGCGTTGACCCGCACGTCCGGGGCCAGCTCGTAGGCCAACTGCTTGACCAGGCCGGCGCCGGCGTGCTTGCTCGACACGTAGAGGGCGCCGCCGCCACCGGGGTAGAGCGCCGCGTTCGACAGGGTCACGATGAACGAGCCGTTGGTGTCGCGCAGCGCCTCCACGGCGGCCTTGGCCGCGAGCAGCGGGCCCTTGACGTTGAGCCGGTAGAGCTCGTCGAAGCCGCGGTCGAGCTCCTCGGGGGACATCTCGTCCAGGCGGCGGCTGAAGTCCCACACGCCGGCGTTCGCGATGAAGCAGTCGAGCTTTCCCCAGCGCTGCACGGCCAGGTCCACGGCCTCGCGGTTGGACGCGTACGTGCCGGCGTCACCGGGCACCACGGCCACCCGCTCCGGGTCGCACTGGGCCTGCAGCGCCTCGCACTTGTCGGGCGAGTATTCCAGCACGACGACGCGGGACCCCTCGGCGACCAGGGTGTCGACCAGGGCCCGGCCCAGCCCCGACCCGCCGCCGGTGAGAGCGATGACCTGGTCGTGCAACCAGCCGTGGGGGTGTTCTGTGGTCATGGTGGGGCCTTTCCGCGTTCTCGGGGTCGGTCTCGGCGCTCACTCACGGCGCGGGAGCGGACGCCCATCCGTTCACCGCGCTGCCCCGAACGGTAGGCCGCCGGTGGGGTGGCGTCAATCGAGCCCTACTCCTCCGGCACCACAGCCGCCGGGCCCAGGGCCAGGTCCCGGAAGGAGGCTTCGGTGCGGCTCCGGAAGAACTCGGGCACCTTCTCGCCGACCTCCTGGCAGGCCGCCGCCACCATCTGGTCCATGGTGAACGTCGCGATCCCGGTGATGAACTCCTCGTCCCGTACGGTCCCCGCCACCCGGGACAGGATGCACCCCTCGACCGTGGCCAGCGAGTAGTCGGCCATCCTGAGCGGCAGGTCGGGCCGCGCCTCCAGCACCCGCGGCGGCACGTGCTCCAGCCAGGCCCGGGTCAGCGCCTTCTGGGTCATCTCACGCAGCGTACGGATCTCGCCGGCCGTCTTCGAGTCATGCATGTCCGGGTCGAGCATCAGTTGCACGTTGAAGCGCCACAGGCCGTACCGGGACGGGTTGAGCACGATCGAGTCGAGCACGACCTTGACCGGGTTGGGGGCGTCGCCGGGGTCGAGCCGCTCGACCATGTTGCCGGACTGTTCGTAGGCGTAGCGGACCAGACCGGCGAACAGCGCGTCCTTGTCCTCGAAGTGCCAGTAGAAGGAGCCCGGGTGCACCCCGGCCTCCTTCTGGATCATCGCCAGGGTGGTGCCCTTGTAGCCGCGATCGCGCGCGATCAGCCGCGCGGCTTCGAGGATCCGCTCGCGGGTCGACAGGGAATCCGGGCTCGACTTCGCCACCGTGCGTCCTTCCAGACGAAACAAACTACTTGATAGTAGGCGAGTCGGTCGCCTACTGTGAGCCCCACCACAACTTGAGTGCTCACTCAAGTGACTTGAGTGACAACTCAAGTCCGGCTCCAGCGCTGGACCGCCCTTGGCGTACGCCAACCGGCCCGGAGCCATCCGACGGTACGTTGACAAGGGAGTTTGCATGACCGACATCGCCGATCTCATGGACATCGAGAATGGTCGACTGCACGGACAGATCTTCACCGACGAGGAGATCTACGAGCAGGAGCTGGAGAAGGTCTGGAAGCGCGCCTGGTGCTTCCTGGCCCACGACTCGATGATCCCCAAGAAGGGTGACTTCCTCCAGACCTACATCGGCGAGGACCCGGTCATGGTCGTCCGCCAGAAGGACGGCGGCGTCAAGGCCTTCCTGAACCAGTGCCGCCACCGCGGCATGCGCATCTGCCGCGTCGACAAGGGCACCGCCAAGGCGTTCACCTGCACCTTCCACGGCTGGTCGTACGACCTCGAGGGCAACCTGATCCAGGTGCCCCGCCAGGACACCACGTACCCGGAGACCTTCGAGCGCGGCAATTTCAGCGCGGTGAAGGTCCCCCGGCTGCACAACTACAAGGGCTTCTGGTTCGGCACCTGGGACGAGGACGCCCCCGACTTCGAGGAGTACCTCGGCTCGGCCAAGTACTACCTCGACGGCTACATCGACCGCTGGGACGGCGGCATGGAGCAGGTCGCCTTCCACCGCTGGGTGCTGCCGAACAACTGGAAGTTCATGGCCGAGCAGCCGACCTCGGACATGCAGCACTCCGAGATCACCCACGTCTCCGCCGCCACCGTGCTGAACAAGGGCTCGGACGCCGCCGACCGCACCAAGCGTGGCACCAACCCGACCGGCCGCCAGTTCTTCTCCGACTACGGCCACGGTGGCGCGTGGTACGGCGAGAAGGGCGCCGAGGTCCCGAACACCGGGCAGGCCATGCAGGCCTACGAGGCCCGGCCGGAGATCGCCGAGATGATCGCCCGCCGCCTGGGCGACGACCGCGAGGTCCGTGGCCACCTGAACATCTGGCCGACCTTCATGGTGCTGGGCAACTACACCATCCGTGTCACCCACCCGCGTGGGCCGCACGAGATGGAGGTCTGGGCGTGGACCTTCGTGCCGAAGGACGCCCCGGAGGAGATCAAGGACTCGATCCGTCGCGACGTCCTGCGCACCTTCACCCCCGGCGGCATGTTCGAGGCCGACGACGCGCTGAACTGGGAGGAGATGCAGCACCTGCTCAAGGGCAAGGTCTCCCGCGACTCCGGCTACGCCTACCAGATGATCGGCGCGCCGATCCAGTGGGACGAGGGATGCTACCCCGGCGGATCGACGGCGCACGTCTTCTCCGACAACGCCGCGATCAACATGTACGCGAACTACCTGGACATGATGACCACCGACACCTGGGCCGAGCTCGCCGAGCGCCGCGCCCAGCACCGGATGGGACTCCAGCCCGTCCCCGCCGACGCCTGATGACCGCAACGTACGACCGACCCGAGCACAACGAGGTGTGACCATGACCGTGACCGCTGACCCCACCACCCAGGACGCCACCGCCGTCCCGACCGAGATCCCCTACGGCGACCCGCTGGCCGCCGCCCGTCCGGTCACCGCGACCGCTGACAAGGTGGCCGTCCTGCTCGCCGACGTCGACCCCGCCGTCGAGCGCGCCATCACCCGCTTCCTCTACGAGGAGGTGCAGGTCCTCGACGACTGGAACTGGGGCGAGTGGCTCGACTTCTTCGCCGAGGACTGCCTCTACTGGGCCCCCACCCAGGAGGACCGGCTGTCCCGCGAGCGCAGCAAGCACATTGCCGAGTTCCGCACCGCGGCCTACTTCGAGGAGAACAAGGTCCAGCTCAAGCAGCGGGTCGACCGACTGCTGACCAACCAGGCCTGGGGCGAGGAGCCGCCGTCGCGGCAGCGCCACATCATCTCCAACATCCGGGTGACCAAGGGTCTCGCCGAGGACGAGTACGTCGTGCGGTCCAACTTCTACGACTACCGTTCCAACGGACAGCGCTCCCAGGATTCCATCACCGGCGAGCGGATCGACCGGATCGTCCGCGACCCGCAGTCCCCCTGGGGCTACGTGATCAAGGAACGCCGCATCCTGTTCGACATGTCGACGATCCTGATCAAGAACCTCAGCCTGTTCTACTGACCCACCGCTGTCGAAACCCGGCCCCCTTCGGACAGGAACCCCATGAACATCACCCGCCTGGCAGGAATCGGCGTCGTGGTCCGCGACCTCGACCGAGCCACCGAGCAGTACGCGAAGCTGCTCGGCCTCGACGAGTGGACGGTCGCGGACCTCACCACCGACCGGGTCACCGATGCGGTGTCGTACGGGCGGCGCAGTCCGGGCACCTACCGGGCGGGGTACGGGACGGTCGGCACGCCCCACGCCGTCCCGTTCGAGCTGGTCCAGCCGACCGGCGGTGAGACGCCGTTCAACGAGTTCCTGCTGTCCAAGGGTGAGGGCATCGCCTTCCTGACCGTCCTGGCCGAGGACGTCGACGATGCCGGGATCGGCGAGCACTTCGCCGATCTCGGCATCCGCCGGGCGCACAGCCATGTGGTCGACGGCGAGGTGCGCCGCACGTTCTGGGACACCCGCAGCCGGCTCGGCGGCTACCTGCTGGAGGTCGTCACCGCCCCTGCCGTCCCGGCCGGGCAGGTGCGCCGCCACGACGGGGCGGCCCTGCGCGGCGGCCATCGCCCGCTGCCGATCCAGGGGATCAACCACTTCGGCGTCGTGGTCGACGACACGATGGCGACGATCGAGGAGTACCGCCGCATCCTGGGGATCGAGAAGTTCGCGGTCAAGACCTGGCAGACCGAGTTCGGCCGGCTCGACGCGCCGTACTACCGCGACATCGACCCGGTCCAGCACGGCTACTTCACCGCCCAGGGCTTCTGCGAGGACTTCGGCTTCGAGATCATCCAGTGCACGTACGGCCCCTCGCACTACAACCGGGAGTTCACCGACCAGCGCGGCCCCGGCATCCACCACATCTTCCCGTACCTGGCCACCAGCCAGCACGACTGGGACGCCACCGTCGAGGCGGTCACCGCTCTCGACGCCCCGCTGTGCACGGGCTCCGACCTGCGCGGCGGCGCCGCCCACTACGCCTACTTCGACACCTTCGACCAGCTCGGCGGATACCTGGTCGAGGGCGTGCTCCGACGCTTCCCGGCCGAGCCGCGCTTCCGGGCGCCCGACTGGGAGGTCGACTTCTCCACCCTGGTGGAGGACTGACATGCTGCGCGTCCTGCACGAGTTCGCCGACCCCACCGTCCTCGGCCCGCTGGCCGACGAGCTGGCCGCCATCCGGGAGGAGCCCGGCTGCGCCTCGGCCGAGGCGTACGCCTCGCTGGTCGCCGGGGAGGACTTCTCCGCCGCGACCATGCTGTGGGAGAGCGAGGCCGCATACGACACGTTCTGGGGCCGCGCCCTGGCCGGCGACTACCCGACGCTGGCCGGCCTGGTCACCGGCGACCACCTCGGCGACCCGCAGGAGGACCCGACCGCCACCGAGTTCTACCGGCAGGAGCGCTTCGTGGTCCGCGGTGGCCGCTGGGTGCCCGAGGACGCCGACGAGTCGGCCCGCCGGATCTTCTGGCCGGCCGCCGGACCGGTCCGGATCATCATCCAGTACGCGGTCGAGCGCTCCGATGCCATGTACGCCGCGATCGCCACCGAGGTCGCCGAGACCCGCCGCGAGCAGGGCTGCCTCGAGTACGCGTGGCTGGAGAACATCGACCTGCCCGGCCACCTGCTGCTGCTGGAGCTGTGGGGCGACCAGGTCGTCTACGACCGGCACGACGCACTCCGGGCGGCGACCGCCGACTTCCGCGGGCCGACGCTGCGCACGCCCACTGATCCGCAGCGTGGGCCGGTGAGCCGAGAGTTCTACCGGCACCAGGACTTCCGCCATCATTACGATAGGTGGTTGCCGGTGGATCCGTCCGCCTACGCGCAGGCTGTCGTCTGGCCGGCGCGCTGACCCACCCACCTATCCCCTTTCCACATCTGGAGGAAACCATGAGCGAGCCGATCAAGGTCGCCACCGTCGGTGACATCGAGGACGAGGAGGCCATCGTCGTCGACGGCGAGACCAACGGCACCGGCGCGCCGATCGCCGTCTTCTTCTCGGACGGGCGCTACTTCGCCCTGGACGACACCTGCACCCACGAGGACGCCTCGCTCGCCGATGGCTGGATCGAGGGCGTCGAGGTCGAGTGCCCGATCCACTCGGCGAGGTTCTCGCTGTGCTCCGGCGCCGCGCTGTGCCTGCCGGCCAGCATCCCGGCCCGTACGCACAAGGTGGAGCTGCGCGGTGACGAGATCTGGCTGCACCCCGGCGTCCCGGTGGAGGACGCCGTCACCGAGGTGACGGCCTGATGGCGCCCGGCGGCGTCGTCATCGCCGGCGGCGGGCTGGCCGGGTTCACCACCGCGCAAGAACTGCGCAAGTACGGCTACGACGGGCGGATCACGATCGTCGATCCCGAGGGCGTGCCGTACGACCGTCCGCCGCTGAGCAAGGAGTACCTTGACGGCTCGATGCCGGCCGAGAAGATCCTGTTCGTGCCGGAGAGCTGGTACGCCGACAACGCCGTGGAACTGGTCACCGACCGGGTGACCGCGCTGCTGCCCGCCGAGGGCAGGCTGTCGATGGCCGGCGGCACCGACCTGTCCGCCGACGCGGTGGTGCTGTCGCTGGGCGGGCGCCCCCGGATGCTCCCCATCCCCGGTGGTGATTTGCCGGGCCTGCTGACCCTGCGCACCAAGGACGACGCCGACCGGCTGCGGTCCCGGCTGGTCCCCGGCGCGCGGATCGCGATCATCGGGGCCGGCCTGATCGGTGCCGAGGTCGCCTCGACCGCGGTCAAGGAGGGCGCCGAGGTGACCCTCGTCGACCCGGTCCCGGTGCCGCTCGCCCCGATCTGCGGGGCCGAACTGGCCGTCCGCCTGCACCAGATGCACGCCGCCCACGGCGTCGACGTCCGCACCGCCATGACCACCGGGATCAGCCAGGACGGCGAGGAGTACACCCTCACCCTGAACGACGGCAGCACCGTCGTGGCCGACACCGTGCTGGTCGCGGTCGGCATCCTGCCCGAGACCGGGCTGGCGCAGGCCGCGGGCCTGGAGACCGACCAGGGCATCGTCGTCGACGAGGCGCACCGCACCTCCAACCCGGCGGTGTACGCGGCCGGCGACGTGGCACGGATCCGACGCAGCGACGGCACCCTGCTGCGCCGGCACGAGCACTGGGAGTCGGCGACGCACGGCGGGCAGCGGGTCGCCGCGGCGATCCTCGGTCGGGAGCTGCCGCAGTTCGGCGCGAGCTGGATGTGGTCGGACCGCTACGGTGTCCACGTCGAGGCGGTGGGCGATATGGTCAACGGGACCCCGATCGAACGGGTCGTCGACGGCACCACCATCGCCTCCTTCCGGATCGAGGCCGATGGTCGCCTCATCGGCGCCTGCACGATCGATGGTGGCACCGCAGTGCGGGCCGCCCGCCGCATCATCGATCGGGGCATCGTGGTCGACCCGAACAAGCTGGCCGACCCGACGATCGAGCTCAAGAAGCTCGCCCGCTGACCCAGACGAGAGGAACCACTGATGGAGCTGACGTACGAGAACACCAGCCGAATGGTCGACACCGCCTCCGGCCGGATCCATATCAACGAGGCCGGCGCCGCTGACGCCGAGCCCGTGATCATGCTGCACGGCTCGGGCCCCGGCGCGACCGGCTGGACCAACTTCTCCAAGAACATCCCGTTCCTGGCCGAGAAGTACCACGTCATCGCCGCCGACATGCCCGGCTGGGGCGAGTCCGACCCGGTGACCTGGCAGGAGCGCAACCACCCCAAGGCCGTCGCCGACCTGATGGACGTCCTCGGCATCGAGAAGGCCACCCTGATCGGCAACTCGATGGGCGGTGGCACCACGATCCGCTTCGGCTACGAGTACCCGGAGCGCACGACCCGGCTGATCACCATGGGGTCCTCGTCGGGCTCCACCACGCTGTTCGGCCCCGGTGGCCTCAGCGAAGGCATCAAGATCCTGCAGCGCGGCTACCGTGAGCCGTCGTTCGAGGTGATGAAGGAACTGGTCGAGGTGATGACCTTCGACAACTCCTTCGCCACCGACGAGCTGATCCAGGGCCGTGCCGACATGGTCGCCGCCCAGCCGGAGCACAACAAGAACTTCGTCGACGCGATCGGCAAGCGCCCCGTCGTCGAGCTGGACCAGGCCAAGGTCCGGACCATCCAGGTCCCGACGCTGTTGTTCCACGGTCGCGACGACCGGGTGGTGCCCTTCGAGCACAGCCTGCGCCTGGTCTCGCTGGTCCCGAACAGCCGCCTGGTGCTGATCAACCGCTGCGGTCACTGGCTGCAGATCGAGCACGCCGACGAGTTCAACCGGCTCGTGGACGAATTCATCTCGACCAACTGACCCGGTCCGTCCCGCGCCCGGTGCCGGCCATCACCGTAGGATGGCTGCACCGGGCGTGGTGTGTTCCCGCCCGCCGCAAGTCGAGGAGGACGGGATGGGACAGTTGCCACCGATCCGGGTCGCCACGGTCGACGAGATCGAGCCCGGCGAGGCCCTCGTCGTGGCCGCGGACGTGAACGGGACCGGGGAGGACATCGCCGTCTTCAACGACGAGGGGCGCTTCTTTGCCCTGAACGACATCTGCACCCACGAGTACGCCTCCTTGGCCGAGGGCTGGATCGAGGACGGCGTGGTCGAGTGCGCGCTGCACGGCGCCCGCTTCTCGCTGTGCACCGGCAAGGTGCTCGCCCTGCCGGCGACCGAGCCGGAGCCGACGCACCGGATCGAGCTGCGCGGCGACGAGATCTGGCTGTATCCCGGCACGCCCAGCGACTGCACGGAGGACTGATCATGGCCGACCCGTCCGGCGCCCGGCGTGCCCTCGCCGCCATCGAGGCCACCGGGGTGGAGTTCACCCGGTACGCCGACCTGCCGCGGGCCAACAGCCTGGAGGAGCATGCGGCCCACCTGGGCGTCCTGCCGTCGGACGTCACCAAGACCCTGGTCGTGCGCCGTGCCGACGACGACTACTTCTTCCTGCTGGTGCCGGGCGGCCGCAAGGTGTCCTGGAAGAAGGTCCGGGCGGCGCTCGGGGTGAACCGGCTGACCATGCCCGGTGCCGACGAGGCGAAGGAGGCCAGCGGCTACGAACGCGGCACGATCACCCCGTTCGGCGCCACCGGGGCCTGGCCGGTGTTCGCCGATCGTACGATCGTGGATCCGCCGGACCGGCGGGTGTCGATCGGCGGCGGCGCCCACGGGGTCTCGCTGGTGCTGGCCGCGGCCGACCTGGTCCGGGTGCTCGACGCGACGATCGTGGACGTCACCGAGCCGGAGTGAGGGCGTGTTCTGTTAGCCTGCAGCAGACGCACGGCGGCTGGGGAAGCCGGTGGGAATCCGGCACGGTCGCGCCACTGTGAACAAGTCAGGAAGCCATCCGCCGTGTCAGAACACTCCGATCATCGGGACGCGTCATCCCGGAAGGACACGCCGTGCACATCGCTGAGGGCTTCCTGCCCCTCCCCCATGCCATCGGCTGGGCCGCCGCCACCGCACCGTTCGTGGTGCACGGGGTCCGCGCCACCGTACGCCAGGTCCGCGAGCACCCGCAGAACCGGGTGCTGCTCGCCGCAGCCGGCGCCTTCACCTTCATCCTGTCGGCGCTGAAGATGCCGTCGGTCACCGGCTCCTCGTCCCACCCGACCGGCACCGGTACCGGCGCGATCCTCTTCAAACCACCCGTGATGGCCTTCCTGGGCACGGTGGTCCTGCTGTTCCAGGCCCTGCTGCTCGCCCACGGCGGCCTCACCACGCTGGGCGCCAACGTCTTCTCGATGGCCGTGGTCGGGCCGTGGGTGGCCTACGGCGCGTACGTCGCGCTGCGCCGGCTGGGGACCCCGCTGGAGGTGCAGGTCTTCGTCGCGATGGCCCTGGCCAACCTGTCGACCTACGTGGTCACGTCGCTGCAGCTGGCTCTGGCCTACCCTGAGCCGACGTTCGGTGCGGCGGCAGGCACGTTCCTGGCGATCTTCGCGGTGACCCAGGTGCCGCTGGCGATCGTCGAAGGCCTGATCGGGGTGGTCCTGTTCCGGGTTCTGCGCAGCATTGCCAGGCCTGAGCTGGTCGGGCTGGGCGTGCTCACCGACCGTCCCGCCCCGGCGAGCGAGGAGACGATCGATGCCTGAGCGGCGGAGCCGGTGGATCACCTGGGCCCTGGTCGGCCTGGTCGCGGTGCTGCTGGCCACCAGTTTCGCCATCGCCAGGAGCACGGCGCCGGCCACCGAGTTCGGCGGCGCCGACGCCCAGGCGGTCGAGGCGCTGGAGGAGCAGGGCGTGGAGCCGTGGTTCCAACCGATCTTCGCCCCCGGGAGCGGCGAGATCGAGTCCGGGATCTTCGCCGCCCAGGCCGCGCTGGGCGGCGCGGTGCTGGGGTGGGCGATCGGGCGCCTGCAGTCCCGCGCCGCCATCCGCCGGCTGGAGGCGGACCGGGCACCGGCCCCGGCATCGGCAGGGGATCACTGATCGGTGGCGTTCTCTGTCGACGGGGCGGCCTGGGGCAGTCCCTGGCGGGACGTGGCGGTCGCCGACAAGGCCTTCCTGGTCCTGGGCACCCTGGTCATCGGACTGGGTACGCCGGCCTGGCCGGTGGGGCCGATCATCGTGGTGGGCCTGACCGTCGCCGCGCTGCGGCTGGCGAAGGTGCCGTGGAGCACGTGGTGGGCAGCGCTGCTGCTGCCGGTGGCCTTCGTCGTCACCGGGGTGGCATCCATCGCCGTGCAGGTCGGCGCCCTCGCCCCGACCACCACGGTGTGGTGGAGCGTCGGGCCACTGGCCGTCACCGCCGAGTCCGTGGCCCGCGCCGGGACCGTCCTTGGGCACAGCGTCGCCGGCACCTGCGCGGTGGTCCTGCTGGCCGTCACGACACCGATGGTCGACCTGGTCGACGCGGGCCGGCGGTTACGGATCCCGGGCCCGGCGCTGGACATCGCCGCACTGACGTACCGGCTGCTGTTCGTGCTGTGGGAATCGGCGGTCACCATCGGCCAGGCCCAGGCGGCACGACTCGGCTACGTCGGTTTCCGTCGGTCGCTCCGGTCCTTCGGGACGCTCGCCGCCGGGGTGCTGGTCCGGGCCTGGGAGCGGTCCCGTCGCCTGGAGCAGGGACTGGCCGGGCGCGGATACGTCGACGACCTGCGGACCCTGCAGCACGTCCGCCCCCACTCCCCCCTGTTCCTCACACTCACCTCGGTCTGGCTGCTGGGCCTGCTGGCTGCCGGGACCGGGGGGTTCGGATGGCCTGCATGAGCCTCACCACCCACGGCCTCGCGGCCGGCTACCCCTCCCGCGGCCGCGTCCTGACCGGCGTGGACGTCGAGATCCGCCCCGGGCACCGTACGGCCCTGCTCGGGGCGAACGGCTCCGGCAAGACCACGCTGCTGGGCTGCCTGTCCGGCGCCATCGTCCCCGAGCAGGGCGACATCGTCGTCGACGGCACGGCCCTGCGCCACAACCGCCGCGGCCTGACCGACCACCGGCGGCGGGTGCAGCTGGTGCTGCAGGACCCGGACGACCAACTGTTCAGCGCCGACGTCGCCCAGGACGTGTCCTTCGGGCCGCTCAACCTCGGGCTCACCGAGGACGAGGCCCGGGCCCGGGTCGAGGAGGCCCTGGAGCTGCTGGGCGTCAGCCACCTGCGGGCCCGGGCCACCCACCAGCTCTCGTACGGGGAGAAGAAGCGCGTCGCCGTGGCCGGCGCCGTGGCCATGCGGCCCGCCTACCTGCTGCTGGACGAGCCGACGGCGGGCCTCGACCCGGACGCGGTGGAGGACATGCTGGCCGCCGTCACCCGGCTCGAGGCATCGGGCACCACGGTCATCATGGCCACCCACGACGTGGACCTGGCCCTGTCCTGGGCCACCACGGCCATCATCGTGACCGATGGCCGGACCAGGCAGGGGCCGGTCGAGGAGCTGCTCGGCGACGACGAACTGGTCGCCGCGGCGCACCTGCGGACGCCCTGGCCGCTGGAGCTGGCCAAGCGCCTCGGCTGGTCGGAGCGTCCTCGCGGGATGGCCGAGGTCGCCGAACGGCTCGCGGCGCAGCATCGTGGCGACCCCTAGCCCACCGCAGCCGCAGGGTCCGGCCTGCAGAGGAGGCCACACCGGTGGCCGACTGGCCCCCCGGGCTGACAGGGTGGGGATTGCCACCACCCTCTGCCCCCAAGGACCGGAGTACGCCGTGAAGCGCGCCCTTGCCCTCACCCTGTTCCGGCCGGCACTGCTGCTGGTGGCCGCCCTCGTCGTGGCTCTCCTCTTCGCCATCACGGGCGGTGACGCCCTCGCCGTCACCAACCCCCAGGTCGCCACGCCCTACTTCATCCTCGTCGGAGCCATCTGCCTGGTCGTCGCGCATCGGATCCTCCGGGCCCGTGGCTCGTCCCTGCGGGAACGGGTCGGCTACGAGCCGCGGCGCCTGCCCCGTGACGTGCTGGTCGGGCTGGGCATCGCGATCGCCCTGTACGTGCCGTTCACCGTCGGGCTGGTCGGCAGTTCGTTCCTCGTCCTCGGGCCGGAGCCCTGGAACCGGTTCGCCGAGGTGTTCGCGGCGCCGACCACCTCCCAGCTCACCTGGTCCCCTGCCGCCGCGTTCACCATCGCGATCGTCACGGCCATTGCCTTCCCCCTGGTGAATGCGCCGGCGGAGGAGATCATCTACCGGGGCCTGGCGATCGACGCCTTCCACGAAGTCCGGACGCCGGCTTCGCCCCGGGCACGTACGGCTCTGGCGGTGGTCGTGCCATCGGTGGTGTTCGGGATCCAGCACGTCCTGCTCGCCCCGACCACCCTGGGCATGGTCCTGTACCTGGGTGCCTTCACGTTGTGGGGACTCGGTGCAGCGCTGTTCGCCGTGCACCTCCAGCGGCTGATGCCGCTCGTCGCGGCCCATGTGATCACGAATGCGGCGACCGGGGTGATCCCGCTGGTGATCCTGCTCAGTTGACCGCTGCGCCACACGACCTCCGCCGAGGCCGGACGCGAACCACCGCGCGACCGGGTGCTCGGATCCCGGCCTACCGGCCGACCGGATCCTTGGCATCACCGCGTTCGAGCCGGGCTGACCGGGTGCGGTAGAGGTGCGAGTCGGGGAAGTCCTCGGCATCCAGCGCCCAGCCGACCATGATGATCGCCGCCTGCTTCAGTCCGTGCGCCTCGACCTGGTCGGCGAAGTCCCCCAGGGTCCCGCGCAGGACCAGTTCCTCGGGCTGCTCGGCCCGGGAGACCACCACCACCGGGCAGTCCTGGCCGTACTCGGGGACCAGGGTCTGCTGCAGCTCCCGGACGAAGCGGATCGCCAGGTGCAGCACCAGCGTCGCGTGGGACTTCGCCAGCTCCCGCAGCGACTCCTCCGGCGGCATCCTGGTCGAGTCCCGTTGGGCCCGGGTCAGGACGACGGTCTGGGCGACCTCGGGGACGGTCAGTTCCTTGCCGACCAGCGCGGCCGCCGCCGCGTACGCCGGCACCCCGGGGGTGACGTCCCACTCGATCCCCTCCCGGTCGAGCCGGCGGGTCTGCTCGGCGATCGCGGAGTAGATCGACGGGTCGCCCGAGCACAACCGGGCGACGTCCATGCCCTCGTCGGTGGCACGCTTCATGATCGCGACCTGCTCGTCCAGGTCGACGACCGCGGTGTCGACCAGCTCGACGCCTTCGGGGCAGTGGGCCAGCATCTCCTCGGTGACGTACGTGCCGGCGTACAGGCAGACCGGAGAAGTGGCCATCAGTGCCGCCGCGCGCAGGGTGAGCAGGTCGGCGGCACCGGGTCCGGCACCGATGAAATGGACGGTCATGCGCTCTCCTGGGGCTTGGTGGCGGCCCATTGGACCACCGGGCGGGCAGGCTTCCAGCCGGTGAACCGGCCGATCGGGCGGGCGGTCTCGACACCGAGCCGGGCGAGGTCCCCGCCGTGGCGCTGCCAGGCCTGGATCACCACCTGCTCGGTCTCGAGGGTGACGGTGTGCACCACGAGCCGGCCGCCCGGTCGCAGGGCGTCCCAGCAGGCCTCGATCACCTCCTGAGTGGCGCCGCCCCCGATGAACACGGCATCGGGGGCCGGCAGGTCCTCCCCCACCACCGCGGCGGCTGCCGGTCCCTCGACCACGCGCACCTCGGGGACCCCCAGCCGGGCAGCGTTGCGGATGATCCGGTCGGCGCGCTCCGGCGAGCGTTCGATCGCCAGGGTGCGGTTGCGCGGGTCCTGGCGGGCCCATTCGATGCCGATCGAGCCGGCACCGGCACCGACATCCCAGAGCAGCTCCCCGGGTCGGGGGCGCAGTGCTGCGAGGGCGGAGGCCCGGATGTGCTGCTTGGTGAGCTGGCCGTCGTTCTCGTACGCCTCGTCCGGCAGGCCGGGGACCAGCGAGGCCGTGGCCGACTCCCCGGCGACCTCCAGACACAGCACATTCAACGCCGGCACCTCACCGGACCAGGCCTGCGCGGTCCCGGAGCGGGACTCCTGCTCGGCGGTCCCCAGGTCGGACAGCACGGTCATCCGGGTCGCCCCCAGGCCCTCGGCCACCAGGATCGCAGCAACCTGTGCCGGCGTGCTCGGACCGCCGGACAGCACCACCACCCGGTTGCCGGGCGCCAGGAAGCGTCGGACCCGATCGACGTCGCGACCCACCAGGCTGACCATGTCGCAGGACTCGGCCGACCAGCGCATCTCGGCGCGCGCCAGCGCGACCGACGACACCGCCGGGCGGATCCGGACCGCATCCGGGCCGAGCAGCTCGACCAGGGTCGTGCCGATGCCGGACACCAGCGGGTCGCCGGAGGCGAGGACGACCACACGTCGATCCGCGAAGGACTCCAGCAGCGCGGGCAGCGCCGGTTTCAGTGGCGAGGGCCAGCGCACCAACTCGGCGGAGGCCCCGACCGTGCGCGCCATCGCCAGATGGCGTTCCCCGCCCAACACCACCTCCGCGTCGGCCAGGAGCCGGCGGGCCACCTCGTCCGGGCCCTTGGCTGCCACTCCCACGACCTCGATCACGGGTACACCCTAGTGGGCGCCTCCTCCCTCGGCCCTTCGACGGTCGCGGGGTGGAGAGGTGCCCCGTCGGCGTCTCCCGTCACCCCTGTTGGCCCGTACCGGGGCGCTGTAGAGTGACATTAATCACCCATAGAGTGACTTTAATCACGATGTGTCCCGGCTCCCTACCTCGGCGGACACGAGTGCCGAAGCCTGGACAACGCCTACCTGAACGGGCTCGAGGCGCAGGGTCGTATCGGTACCTGCTCCGGCCCGCTGCAGAACAACCCCCAGCTCCAGAAGGAGGGGATCTGACCATGGCCACCCTCGAACGTGTCGCCACGGCGGAAACACGGGAAGCACCGGCGGTTGCCGCCG
>JBIQHF010000010.1:0-44131 GCA_044508675.1 Propionibacteriaceae bacterium
CGAGCGCCTACTCGTTGACTCTGCTGTTGCTTCCACGCCTTGACACCGCCCTTCAGTTGGTTGAGAAAATTCTTGACATCTACTCTGTAGAATGGCAGTGTCTAGTTGCGCCGGGATTGGATCCGGCCGGTTGAGGCTGCTCGCACTGCATTTGAACGGTCGGACTTACGCCTTTTCAGTCACTACGGGGTGGAAATAATCGTAAAGCGCGACGTCGATTGGTTGCTCGAACCGTAGCAGCATGCGAACGACGTCCAGTTGCTGTCCGTCCGCCCCGGCCATGGTTGTTTGCTCTGCGGCATGTGAGGTGGCTCGACCCAGGTAATAGAAGTCGGACCCTTCTGCATCGTCTTTCTTCACGAAGACATACAGGTCCACTCGATTCGCGACGATCGACGCCACCTCAGCACTTTTCAAGGTGCGGCGGCTTCGTGTGTACCAACGCATCGTCGAACGGTCCAGGAGTTCATCCTCGTACGCCGTGCTGGCAGTGATGTCGTCGGATTTGTGCAGCGTGACGAAGATCGGGCAAGTCCCGGTTTCCTCGTTGACGCGGTACCCGTAGATCGTGGAGGTCAATTTTCGGGGCCAGTCGAGCAGCCGGCAAGTCTCCTTGCGTGAGTATTGCAGGCCCGGGATGAATCCGGAGTCACGGCCGTAGCGGCTTTGGACAAGTTCAAGCCCGGTCTTGAGTAGGTCGTCTACGGCCCATCGGAAGGCGCTGTTCGTGGCGTAGAACTGCTGAAAGGAATCGCTGAGCGCCACGCCGACATCAGTTCGAAATCCGATGCTTGAGCCGTACCGCTTGATGTCGGCTTCAGCGTGCTTCTCAAGGGTGAAGGTATCGACGGCGCTTTCCACGTCGCGTCTCGTCGCGACGAAGTTCGCCCGCTCCATCCAGCGCTGCGCTTCGTCAAGAGAAACCTGACCCAATTCGAGGAGCGCCTCGAGCAGGATGAACTCGTGTCCGCGTTTAGCAGGGAGTACCTCATGAGACAACTGCATAAGGGCCCGATGTTCATCGGAGTTCAGGTGGTGGTCCACCTTGAGTAGTGACTCGGTGAGCGCCGGATAGTTCTGACGTTTTGTGGCGAGTAAAATTGGGTCCACCGACTCGAAACGCAGGAAGTCCCAGAGGTCGGGAACACCACCGACGCGATTACTCATCGTCTGCATCGCGTTCTTGATCCGTCCCATGTTGTCGAGGTTGACGGTAGTGATGGAGTTGAGTACGCGTTTCTGGGAAATCCGATCGAAGCGCACACTGGACAGGCCAGGCAGCACGCCGGACTCTTCCGCAGAGATGAGGTTTTTCCGTAGTGACTCCTTGTTGAGGCTTTCATCGCCGAATAGGGCGATCGGAATTAAGAAGTTGTTCGTGTAGTTACCGATTATGTCAATGACGACCAGGTATTCCTTACCGGGTGCCTTACGTAGACCGCGACCCAGTTGCTGGACGAAAACGATCGCCGACTGAGTCTGGCGCAGCATGACGACCTGGTTGATCGAAGGAATATCGACGCCCTCGTTGAAGATGTCGACAGTCAGAATGTAGTCGAGGTCCCCGCTCTCCAGTCTCTGAACCGTAGCCTCGCGTCGCTCCGCCGAGTCTTTCCCGCTGAGGGCGACAGTGCGCAAAGGTCTTCCGCGTAGGCAGTGCTCGTTTAGCTCAGCAGACAAGGCGGCAGCTTCATTGTTTCTTCCGCAGAAAATGAGCCCACGAGGAGCAACTCCGGCCTGACCATAGACCTCCAAGGCCCTGAGTAGATGTTCGACCCGTTCTGGCCCGATGAGGATACTGAGTTCGGTGTCCTCCGTGATAGTCGTACCGTCGTCGAAATGAACCTCAGAAATTCCATAGTAGTGGAAGGGACTGAGCATGTCCTCCTCGAGGGCATGATTCAGACGGATCTCGTAGGGGACGTTGTAGTCATACAGTTCGAAGACGTTGAATCCGTCGGTGCGTTCGGGGGTTGCAGTCATCCCGAGAAGGAATCGCGGGGAAAAATAGTCAATGACCTGCCGGTAGGTCCTGCCTCCAGAACGGTGTGCCTCATCGATTACGATATAGTCGAAATCGTCCGGTTTGAACTGTCGGAGGATTTCGGGTCTGGACAGGGTCTGAATCGTCGCGAAAAGATAGCGAGCGTCCACATCTCGGTTGTTGCCCGTTAACTTGCCGAAGTCGCCGGCAGGTGCGTCGATGACCTTTTGATATTCCTCGATGGTGCGGTTGAGAATCTGCTCTCGGTGGACGACGAAGAGAAAGCGGCTCGGATCGAAGGAGCGGACGTCAAGTGCAGACAGCATTGTCTTGCCGGTGCCCGTGGCGGAGATGACAATTGCGCGATCCTCGCCGGCGTCGCGGACTTTCTTCAGTGCGGCGAGTGCGTCCCTCTGCATTTGGTTGGGGAGGATGCGAACCTCTGCAGTATGCCCAAGTGAGGGTGACTTCGCTGGTGCTTGACGCTTCTGCTGCCAGTGAGGAGGAACGTAACCTTCAGCGTATTGGTCTACCCAGCTCTGGGTTAGCTCATCGGAGTCGGCGATCTCATGCTCGATCAGTTCGCGCATCTGACACGCGAGATCGCTGCCCGTGGCCGCCGACACCTTGAGGTTCCACTCGTGATTGCGTACTAGTGCATTCTCAGTCAGGTTCGAGCTGCCGATGATCGAGGTGGTGACCTGCTGCTGCTGGAAAATGTAGCCTTTGGGGTGGAAGGCGTTTGAGCGATGGATTCGGACATCAATCCCCAATGACTTTAGGTTGAAAAGTTCCGCGAAGGCCTGTGGTGAATTGAAGGCCAGGTAGTCCGAGGTGATGATGTGGCCCTCGCCGGAGAAATCGACGAGCTCCTGCTTTAAAAGCGCGATGGCTCTTGGGGAAACAAAGGCGACAGAGAAAACGAAGGATTTGCTTCGACGCAGCTCCTCCCTCAGCGTGCGGAGAACGGACGTCTCGTTGGTGTTAAGAACCATCTGTGGGTGGCGTCGCCTTGGCCCTGCGATGTCGCTCGAGATATACCCGAACTGGATGTCTCGCCCGAGCCCATCGGCCCAGGCATAATCGACAGTCATGCTGCGAGCCTTGAACTGATCAACTCGACGGTCGGAATGTCGGCAGGAGCCCACTCGAGCTGCGATAATGTCCTCGGCGGAACCCACCGGATTTCGGCGTGCTCAATCGGTTGAGGATGACCGGCAACCAAGGTGGAGTAATAGGTGGTCAGCATGACGACACCGAAGTCGTACTGGTGGTTCGTGGTCGTGATCTTATCGCCGACCTTGATCGTGCAGTCGAGCTCTTCCCAGATCTCTCGACGGAGGGCTTCTTCGGGCGTTTCGCGGGCTTTGACCTTGCCGCCCGGGAATTCCCACATCCCAGGTAAGGCTCCTGCATCCCCGCGGCGTGCACACAGGATTCCCTCCTCACCGAGGATCACAGCACCGACGACGACAATCTGTTTCTTCACTTGGACCCCCCAGGACAACGTGACTCTACTACCGATGCGCTCGGCGCGTGGGTAGTCGACGTGCATCGTCACCCTTCGTAGTTGCGGATCTGAACGCACTTCCCTGCGTTGTCCCGAAATCCACCTTCTCGATGATCCGGTCGACGAACCGGCGGTGATCCTTCCAGCTCATCGCCCGCCCGTCATGGTTCATGCCGTACTCGGCGATGATGTCCTTCAGCTCCTCGATGTCCAAGGGCTGCAGTCGCTGTCGTAGTCCTTCCACTCCGTCGTCCGCCACGACCGCGTACGGGTCGAGCGGGCTGGGCCGTCGCCGGCGCTTGGGCGGGTTGGCTAGCGGTGCCGCTTCCGGCGCGTCCACCTGGGTTGTCGCCGTATGCTCCGCAACAGGCTCAATGGCCCCGGCCACCGGCACATCCTCAACCTGCGGCCCCGACCCTTGGAATGCCAGGACCAGGGCGATCATCTCGCCCTTGGTCGTCCGGGACTTGATGGTCCGGTCGGGATCCATGCCCTGGGCGGTGATCAGCTTCTGCAGCTCGGCCTTCGTCATCCGCTGGAGCTTGCCCTCCGAGAACGGCCCTGCCAGGCCCTCGTCGGTCGCCGGCTCGGGGACGAGCGCCGCCACTAGGTCGCTGCGGAAGCTCCTGGTCCGTACGGCCTCGTTGGAGATGACGGCGACTAGCCGGGACAGCTGGCCGGCCAGCACCTCGCCTCCGTCGGTCGCGGCCAGGGCGCGCAGGGCGGCGGACGCTGCCGTAATGTCGTCGGTCCCGTTCGTCTCAGGTGTCACGCTCGTCATTTCCCATCCTCCACCCGCTGGCGGAATCCCTCGGTCAACTCCCAGATGCCCTGGTGGTTCTGGGGGCCGTACTTCGTCTTGAGCGTGGAGTATTGCTGGAACTCCGCAGCCCCGGAGATCTTGCTGGTCTCTGGCACCCAGGGATCCAGCAGCGTCGGCAACTCTCGGCTGTTGCGCAGCCGGGCGATCTGCTGCCGGTGGGTCGGGGAGATCTTCTGGTACTTCGTGACGATGATCCCGACCTCCTCCGGGGCCTCCGTTCCCGCGGTGGCCGAGAACGACTTCACCCGCTCCTGCAGCAGCGGGATCCCGTACGTTGACATCACATCCGGGATGGTCGGGACGACGTAGCCGGTCGAGGCGGCCAGCGCATTCTTCGTCATCACGTCGAAGCTCGGCGGGCAGTCGATCAGCGCGTAGTCGTACTCGTCCAGGATCGGTTCGATCGCCCGGCCGAGGATGTCCCACACCTTCAGCGGGCTCCTCTTCGCCACGCCCAGCGCCTCCAACTCGGGCTGGAGATCGTTGACGTCGGGCGACAGCGGCAGCAGGTCGACGTCGGTGACCGCCTTCACGTTCGAGGCATCCCGGTAGATCGTCCCGGTGATGTCGTAGTCAGCGCCGCGCGTGTCGATCGCAGCGCTGAACATCGAGGCCAGTGTGTGACCGGCATCCTTGACCAATCCCCACTGGCGCTCGCCCAGCATGGTGATCGACAGGCTGATCTGCGGGTCCATGTCGACCAGCAGAACCTTCTTGCCGCGCTCGGCGGCGAGGTATTCCCCCAACATGACCGTGGTGGTGGTCTTGCCGACCCCACCCTTCATGTTCAGGACGGAGATGACGTGTGTCATGCGGTGAGCGTGCTCCTTCGGTCGCAACGGGAATGGTCAGGGGCGGGCCGGACTGCTGCGCAGGTAGCGGACCATCTTCGGCGGCAGCACCTGCTCGTGCACGATGACCAGCTCCAGGTTGGCGCGGGTCATGGCGGTGTAGAGCGGCCCGTTGTCGCCGGGCAGGGCCTTGAACTCCCTCGGTTCGACCACGACGACGGCGTCGAACTCCAAGCCGCGCGCCTCCTCGGAGGTCAGCAGGGTGAAGCGGCGCCCGCTCGCGTTCGACCAATAGTGGTCGGCGCCCTCAGCCCAGTCGTGGCTCTTCGCGTACGATCCGATCCTGCGCACCAGCGGGGTGATCATCGCCACCTTGCCCTTCGGATGGTCCGCCGACAGCCGGTCGGCCTGGGCCAGGGCCATCGCCTCGAGCTCGTCGGGCTTGCTCGCCCGCAGGATCCGCGGCGGCTCGCCCTCGCCCAGCACGTCGTACGCCCGGTGGCCGGCCGATCCGGTGAGCATGCACGCGGCAAAATCGATGATCGCCCGGGTGGTGCGGTAACCGCCCAGGAGCGATTCCTCCGCCCACCCCGACAGCCCGAGCAGCTTGCGGATGTCCTTCCACCCGCGCGGAGTGTGGCTGGTCCTGCGCTGGTTCGTGTCGCCGACCAGGGTCCAGACGCCGCTATTGAGTCGAGCGAGGATCAGCCACTCCAGCGGGCGCAGGTCCTGGGCCTCGTCGACGATGATGTGGTCGTAGACGGGTCGGGGCGCCAGCAGCAGGTTCAGGAAGGTCAGCAGCGGCCAGAGCTTCCGGTCACCGAGGGCCACGTCGTACGTCTTCGGCAAGGTGCTGCGCCACTCGATGAACTCAGGGCGCCGCGAGGCCGGGATGGACACCGCGTTGGTGCGCAGGAAGACCCCGTACGCCCGGGCGGGGGTCAGGTCGGGCTCGGCCTTGCGCTGCCTGGTCACCAGCTTGGTCAGCATGGTGCCGAGCTGGGCGGAGTAGGCGTCGATGAAGTCGTCGCTGGACGCGCGTACGTCGGGGGCGTCGATGATCGACCGCATCACCTCGCTCATCGAGGTGATCGCCACCGTGCCGGGAGTGGCGAGTTCATCGATCACGGGGCGGATGTGCCGGGCCCAGGTCTCGGTCGGGCCGATCAGGGCGACATTGCGCAACGGCTGCTGGCGGTCGACGTGGGTCAACCAGGCCGCCCGGTGCGTGGCGACGACGGTCTTGCCGGTGCCGGCATAGCCCTGGACGGTCAGCGACTCGGTGGGGGAGGCGGCGACCAGGTCGTACTGTTCGGGCTGCAGCGTCCGCAGCAGCGCCTTGAGCGAGGTCCGGGGCTTGCGCAGCTCCTGCTCGGTGCCGGGGATGACCGCGGCCTGGGCGGGAGCGGTGTCGTCGTGGCTGCTGCGGGTGCCGGAGGCCTCCGTGGCGGGCGTGCCCGGGGCGGGGTCGGGCTCCGGTGCCGTGGGCACGGCCGGAGTGCTGAATGCTGGGCCGTCCGGCTCCACGATCCACTCGTCCTGGTACGCCGTGATGTCGTGGTCGGTTCCTTGGGTGAAGCGGCGTCGTATCGTGGGCCCGGCACCCTCGGCGAACCGCTGGCCATAGAACGCCGAGGCTGCCGGGGCCGCCCAGCTGATCACCTCGATGCCGTCCAGATCAGCGGCCGTCTTGGCGACGTAGAACTCCTCGTCCGCGTCGTCGCCCTCATAGCGCATCCGCACCCGGCCGATCAGCGGGGCCACGGTGATCTCCGGGATCCACAGCACTCGGTCGTCGATCTGATAGCCCTGGGATCGGCGCTCGAGGTCGGTCAGGTACGTCGCGTTGACGTCCTGTTCATACTCGAGAACTCTCGGATCCTGCTCGGCCACGTTTCCCCCCGTGCTGATGCTGGCCACCGGCGTTGCGGCCATCTCGGGTCAGTCTAAAAGGCGCATGTGACATCGCCGGTCGATGGACGCAGGGGCCCGACTCGGGCGTTCACCGTGTCCCCGGCTGAGCGTGGGTCAGGCATCCTGATGGTTGTGCACGTAGTGGAATCCCCGCCCGCGTCGCGACGGCCAGGAGGGCCGAAGCAGCCCCTCCTGCTCAAGCTGCCGCAGGATCGAGCCCACGTTGGTCGGAGCCATGCCGAGGAGACTGCCCAACTCCGTGGAGCTGATGCGGCCGCGGTGCGCCGCGTACGAGGTGGCCACTGACTTGCGGCTGGGCCACTTGCGAGGAATGCCTGCCCCGTCGGCGCGCTCATGCAGCGAAGCTGTGGCCTCGTTGCTGAGGCGCCACGCAGGCTCCTGGTCCTCAGGAACCCCCTCGATCGACACCAGTAGTGGTGCGCCGTCGGTTGAGGCTTTCGACAAGACGCTGAGGGTGCTCCGCGCGGTCGTCACGGTGTCCTGGATGACTCGCGCGGTGGTCACGGGGTCGATCCAGCCGTTCTGCACCAGACGGGTAAGGGCGAGGAGACAATTCAGGTCCTCCGCGACCACTGCTGGATGGATCTCTTGAAGCCAGGCGACCCAGGTCTCGTCGACATCCCCGCCGATCAACGTCGCTCGAACGTACGGTCCGGGGATTTCGATGATCTCGGGTGTGGCGTGACCTACCCGGATCATGTCTCGGGTCATGCGGTCGACTCCGATCCCCTCGCGCTCAGCCACCCGGAGCGCTGCAAGGAGTTCGGCAAGTGACCTGTTCCGTGAGCGAGAAGGGTGGGTGAGGATGTTGTCTGGTGTGACACCACCCACGAATCCTCCGGGGCTGGTCACGCGGAGCTGGTTTCCCACCGATTCCACGACCGTGGGGTCATCGATGGCCCACTCCCTGTGTGCGACGCCGTTCACCACCGCTTCCCGAGCAGCACGGCGGGGGATCTGACGCTCTTGTCCGATGACGAGGCCCCGCTGCCGGTGGATGAGGGGTGTGGTGGCATCCACTGCCTGAAACACCTCGACGAGTTCCTCGAGAAGTGATCGGTCGTCACGACGGACTCGGATGAGGCTGTCTCCGCCGGCATGGTCGCGTCTGATGAAGTCGAGGGCTGCAGCTCCTCGACCGACGAAGGCGAGGGCGCCGGCGTTCGTCAGGAATCCTGAGGATGTCACCGCATTGAGTCGCCGGAGCAGATTGGTGTCAGTGTCCTGGGCCAACTCCTCTGCATGCGGCTCCGCCGAGGCGATGAGCAAGTCGCGCGCTTGGGACAGAGCGGCCGGGCGAGCACGGTCAGTCGTGATGGTTGAGGTCTCGGAGGACCAGTCGTAGTTCGTTGATGCGAGACGGTTGGCATGCCAGGTGTTGGCGTCGATCTCCACGCAGTTGCTGCCGACCCGCCACCGGATCTTGCCGTTGATCCGGATGGGTTCGATGGCTTGGGGCACTGTGAGGATCAGAAGGCGATGGTTGCGGACGCAGGCCTCGCGGGCGTCGACGGTCAGTCGTTGGGCCGAGAGCTGCCACACGCGGCGGCGGAGCCACTCGAGATCCAGCTCGGTGCCGATGAGCTCGCCACGATTGGAGACTCCCACGATGAGGGCGCCGCCACCGGGCGTGTTGGCCATGCATGCCGCGGCGGCAGCCAACTCCTTGGCTGCGCCTTCGTTGTGAGGCAGGCTGCCGACGATCATCCCCGATCGGTCCCGACGTCCGTGCTCCTCCTTCAGATCCACGTACTGGCGCTCGACCGAGTCGTCGACCACCTCGCCGGAATCAAGGCGCTGCAAGATGTCGTGGATCGCCTGACGAACCGGATCGTCCCCGAAGACTATGGACATCAGCCCTCCGTCTCCTCATCCCATAATTAATTGATGTCGTTAATTATGGGCTTCGTGTGGTGCGTGGGGCAAGGCATAAGTAATGACGGAGTCGCTGGATGAGGCGGTCCGGACCCGGAGGGTTGTTGCCCCGCCCTGATGCCGGCCGCCCGCGTCGCGGCCACATGAGTCAGTCTGAGGGCACCTGCGGCATCGCCTGTCGATGTTCTCGACGGGCACGATTCGGGCGAGGTTGATCACATCGTCTGCCCGCAACAGCTCCCTGGGTGAGACTGAGGCATCAATGAGGGGAAGCTGCCATGGGGTGGGGATTCCGCCGGAGCGTGAAGATCGCTCCCGGCGTACGGCTCAATTTCGGTAAGAAGAGCGCATCGGTCAGGGTGGGCGGCCGCGGATTCGGCGTCACCAAGTCGACGACGGGCAAGACGACCGTCTCCGGGGGGATCCCGGGGACGGGTGTGTACTACCGCGAGACGGTCGGGGGCGGCGCTCCGAAGCGGCCTCGCGACACCCAGCTCCCTTCCGATCAGGCAGAGGGCCCGGTGGGTCCCGAGCAGCCAAATGGACCGGGCTACGCCTCGGGACCCGTCCCACCCGAGACGGCGATGCTTCCTGCCGTCGTTGAGCAGCCACGGTCGCGACCCGCCCCGGCCACGTGGCAGTACGTCATCCTGGGTGCCGCCGTGGTCGTCATGTTCTTCTCGCTGGCAGGGAATGCCGGCGGGGCGCTCGGGCTCGCCGGCCTCGCACTTGCCGGGTGGGCCTTCTTCCAGTCGCGGGTCGCGAAATGGCCGCTCGTCGCTGCCGGGGCAGTGCTGCTCGTCGCTGGGCTGGGCCAGACAGGCGCCCAGGCCAGGCAGCCCCAGCCCGCCGAGCCGGTGCCGTCACCGGCTGCAACAGTGACAACGACCGTCACAGCCACCGCGACACCTACGCCAACGCCTACGGCGGCACCGAGTGGGACTCCTACGGCCACCCCGGCGTCTGAGGTCCCATCGGCCGCGGCGGTGGCGCCGTTCGTGGCACCCGAACCCACCCGGGCCGAGACGAGTGGGGCAGGAAGAACCAATGGCAGCGCGACCGGAGGAGGCGGCTCCTCGAGCGGTGGCTCGGTTTCCTACGCCAACTGCACGGAGGCCAGGGCCGCGGGCGTGGCGCCCCTGCACCGGGGCGACCCCGGATACTCGTCGAAGCTCGACCGTGACGGCGACGGGGTCGCCTGCGAGTAGAACGGACACCGTACGTGTCGATCAGGTGATTGAGCCCCGGAACGAACGGGGTGATGATGGTCTCTCAGGGGCGCCTCGCCCGGGAAGGACCCGATCATGGAGATCTTCGACGCACGCACCGCCAACCTGGGCTCGTTCGAGGTCCGTCGGGTCCTGCCACAGCGCCATGGCAGCCTGCGTACGGTCGGGGCCTGGTGCTTCGCCGACCACATGGGGCCGGCCCTGGTCACCGAGCAGCGCGGCATCGACGTGGCCCCGCACCCGCACATGGGCCTGCAGACCGCGACCTGGCTGCTGGAGGGCCAGATCCTGCACAAGGACTCGCTCGGCTCGGAGCAGGTGATCGCCCCCGGCCAGCTCAACCTGATGACGGCCGGCCACGGCATCTCCCACTCCGAGGAGGCGACCGGCCACTACGCCGGCACCCTCGAGGGCATCCAGCTGTGGATCGCCCAGCCCGATGCGACCCGCGACGGCGACCAGGACTTCGCCCACCACCCGGACCTGCCGGCCGTCGACCTGGACGGGGGAGCGGCGAAGGTGATCACCGGCGAGCTGCTGGGCCAGGCCAGCCCGGCCCGGCGTGACACCGACCTGGTCGGCGTCGAGCTCGACCTGCACGCCGCGGCGACGCTCCCGCTGCGCCCCGACTACGAGTACGCGCTGATCGTGCTGCGCGGCCGGGCCGGTGCAGACGGGCAGACCCTGACCCCCGGGCACCTCGGCTACCTGCCGACGGGGCGCGACGAGCTGGGCGTCACCGTGGACGAGCCGACCCGCGCGATCCTGCTGGGCGGGGTCCCGTTCGACTTGCAGGTGCAGATGGCCTGGAACTTCGTCGGCCGTACGCGGGAGGAGATGGACCTGGCCACCGAGATCTGGAACGACCCGGAGCGCCGCGCCGAGCGGTTCGGCCATGTCGTCAGCGACCTGCCGCCCACCCCGGCCCCGCCGACACCGTGGAACCGCTGGCCCACCGGAGGCTGAGCGCACCCTGCCGAGCATCCCGCGATGGCCGTGGGGCTCCGCGGCGCCCTGTCGCCCGTCGGGGATCTGCTCCGAGCACGGGCTGTCGTTCCTGGCAGGACGTGGCCGGTCGAAACGCAGCCGTTGCATCCCCGTCATCACGGTGCGCGATGGTGAGGGAGTTCCCGTGAGGGCGCCGGCCCGGCTGTGTCGTGGACTCCCGCCCGCCAGATGGAGGAGGTCATCGTGCATCGGAGAATCGGCGGCTGCGGAGTCTTCCGGTCACCCGACGACACGCCGGGAGTCGCTGCCGGGCCCGCCGTCGGTCCTGTGTCGGCCCGGCTCTGGCGCCCGGGCGACCCGGCCGATGCCGCGGTTGGGCGTGCCCTGGACGTCGTTGCTGCAGCCCTCGTCGAGGATGGGATCGAGGTGCAGCCGCTGGACTGGGACGACCACGTCCGGACGCTGCTGGAGGACCGCGAGGTGATCCTGGCGTACGAGGCGCTCCCGGAGCCGAGCGCCCGTGCGCGCGCCGCGGCCCCCACCACCAGCGCGGCGTACCACGATGCGCGGATCCGCCGCGACGTCTCCCGTACCGACCTGCTGCGCCGGTTGGGTGCCGGCGGGGTGGTCGTCGGCCCGGCCGTCCGCGAGCAGCCGTGGCACGTCCTCAGGCTGTCCGTCCTCACCGTGGCCGGCCTGCGCACCGCCGACGGCTCGCCCCTCGACCTGCAGGTGATCGGCGTGCCGGGGCACCGGACCGGGACGGTGGCGTTCGCCGACCGTCTCGAGGCCCTGGTGGCCGACCTCGTCATCGACTGAACACCCACCGGGCGCGCGTCGCCCGGGCCCGCATCCGTCACAGAAAGGCACCACAATGACCGCCATGCTGGATCGCAGGGTCCTGCCCGCCGGGGCGCAAGCGCCAGCCGGTGGACCGGACCCGATCATCTACGTCGTCGACGACGACCCGGAGCTGTGCGAGTCCGTCAGCTGGCTGCTGGGCAGCATCGGGCTGGACTGCGAGGTCCTGCCCGGCGCCGATGCGTTCCTGGCCGCGTACGACGGCCGGCACCCGGCATGCCTGCTGCTCGACGTCCGGATGCCCCGGATGAGCGGGATGCAGCTGCAGGACAGGCTGATCGCCGAGATGCCGTACGTGGCGATCATCTTCATGTCCGCCCACGGCACCATCCCGATGTCGGTGCGGACGATGCGCTCGGGGGCGCTCGCCTTCCTCGAGAAGCCCTACCAGCCCCAGGCGCTGCTCGATGTCGTCCAGGAGGGGATCGGGACGGCCGCGGCCCGCTTCCGGGAGCACCGCCTGCGGTCCGAGGTCCAGGAGCTGGTCGACTGCCTCACCCCGCGCGAACGCCAGGTCCTCAAGCTTGTGGTGGAGGGGCTGCCCAGCCAGAACATCGCCCGTCGACTGGGGATGAACGTCAAGACCGTCGACGTGCACCGGGCCCGCATCAAGTCCAAGACGGGGGCCGACAGCATCAGCACGCTGGTGCGGGACGTCCTCCGCTGCGGGGCGAGGATCCGGGACTGAGCGACAGCCAGACCAGAACCGCCCGACCGCGAACGCGGTCGGGCGGCCTGCTGTGGCCACGGGTGCCGGGAGGCTCAGGCGGCATCCGCGACGGGGGAGCCGAACAGGATCGGGCCGAGGGTGGCGGCGGCCGACGTCACCGCGTCGATCCACTTCGTCACCTGGCTGCCCGATGCCTGCCCCGGCAGCTGGGCCAGCCGCAGCATCCGTATGGCCCGCCCCTCGCTGTCGTGGATCGCGGCGACGATCATCCCGACGTCATACGTGCCGCACGGATCGATGTCGACCATCCGGTAGTTGACTTCGGAGCTGGCGATGCAGCGCCGGATGTCGCGCTCGGTGGCTGGGGTGAGTTCGCCGGCGGCGTAGCGGCGGGTCGCCCGGGTCACCTCGGCGTACGGGTTGAGCTGTCCGGCGGGCAGGAACGACATGAGGTAGCCGTGCTCGGCCGCGAAGGCCAGCCGATCCCGGAAGACCTCGGTCATGGTGTCCGGGCCGACCGCCTTGGCCAGCCAGCGTTCCTGCAGGTCGGCGGGCTGTTCGGCGACCCACACGTCGGCGATCGGCGGCACGACCGGGATCCGTACGCCCAGCCCGTCGGCCAGGTCGACCCCGGGCGCCACCGCGGAGGCGAGGACGACCAGGTCATCCTCGTTCACCACGCTGAGCAGCGAGGCCTCGCAGCGGTGCTGCTCGGCGAGCGCCTCCAGCAGGCCGCGGGCACCCTCGGCCTGGTGCGCGGCACCGAGGATCTCCTCGTCGGACCGGGCCAGCAGCGACGGGACGGCGAAGCGTCCGTACCCGCCCTGGAAGAAGATCAGCGGCGCCTCCGGGTTGGTGACGGCCAGATCGACCACCTCACACAGCGCGATCCAGTGGTCCCCGGCCTCGACGGTGCTGGCCAGCCGGACATCGATCCAGGCCAGCGACCCGGCCAGGATCGGGTCGCCCGAGGGGGAGGGGTGCCAGTCCAGCCCCGCGAACTTGTCGCCCCGGCGCCCGGCGATCGCCCGCCCGATGTGCTCCTGCTTGCCGGTGAGCACGTTGATGCACATCGAGTCACACTCGGTGAGCCGTGCGAAGGTCCGTGAGGTCTTCATCGGCAGGAAGGAGACCAGCGCCGGCTCCAGCGAGACGGAGCTGAACGTCCCCACCACCATCGCCAGGTGCTCACCGTCCGGGTGCACCCCGGTGACGATGACGACCCCGGTGGGGTAGTGGCCCATCACGTCGCGGAACAGTCGGTTGTCGAGTTTGACTGCGGTCTCGGTCATCGATTCTCCTCAGGTGGTGGATCCGTCGGGCGTACGCGGGCCATCAGACGACCCGCGAGCCCGCCGGTCGCAGGTGGTCCCGCTGCAGGCGCTGGCCGGTGCGGCCCGGGCGCAGGAACAGCGCCGCCATCACGCCACCGACCAGCAGGACGATGCCGGTGATCGTGTACGCCTGGTGGATGCCGGTGGCCATGTTGGCGACCATGTCCGCCGGAATCGGCTGGCCCTTCGGCGGGGCGACGTAGCCGGCCTGCGCCATCAGCCAGCCGACCAGGGTCGGGGAGATGATCGCGCCGACCGAGGCGACACCACCGAGGGTGGCCATCAGGATCGGGCGCTGCTTGGCCCCCACGGTGTACCCGAGGGCCGAGGCGGTCATCGGGTAGACCAGGCTGCAGCCGCCGGCGATCGCGAGCAGGGCCACCGCGGTGATGCCGTGCGCGGCCGGGACCAGCAGGAACGCGATCCCGGCGACGATCGCGGACAGGCCGAACGGCACCGCGATGGACAGGTGCACGCTGCGACCGTTCTTCATCATCTTCTGCCCGATGAAGCCGAGCAGGAGCAGGACGCCCGCCCCGATCAGCCACGGGAAGGTGGTGACCACGCCGACCTGCTGCATCGACAGGCCGAGCACGCCCTTGAGGTACTGGGGCAGCCAGGTGGTGAGGAAGCCCTGCACCCAGAAGTTGGAGAAGCCGCCGACCACGGCTGCCAGCACGGTCAGATTGAGCAGCGCCGCCCAGGTCGTGACCGGCTTCTGGTTGTCGACGCCGACCAGGCGGTCGTCGAAGACCTTCTCGGCCGGGGTCTCGTCGGCGTCGTGCTCGACCTCGACCGGCGCGGCGGTGGCCTTGCGGTTGCCGGCGAAGGGGCCGTCAGCACCGAGCAGGAGCCAGGCGACCACCCAGACCAGGCCGAGGATGCCCAGCAGACCGAACGCCCAGCGCCACCCCAACGTGACGATGACGGTGGCCAGCAGCGGGGCGGCGAGCACCGGACCGAGGGTCGAACCAGCCGCGATGAGATTGCTCGGCAGCGCCCGGTCCTGCGGGCGGAACCAGCCGTGGGCCGAGGTCAACGACATGGCCGTGGCTGGTCCCTCGGCGCCGCCGAGGACGATCCGGGTCACCAGCAGGATCGCGGCTCCGCCACCGGCGAGCATCGGGAACTGCAGCACGGCCCAGACCAGGCCCATGGTGAACAGGATCCACTTCACCGAGTAGCGGCTGGCCAGGAACCCGGTGACGATCGAGACGACCGAGTAGAGGAAGAAGAACGCGCTTCCGATGAAGCCGAACTGGACCGGGGTGATGCCCAGGTCCGCCATGGCGAACGGGGCGACCAGGCCGAGCACCGCCTTGTCGGCGAACGCGACGATCTGGAACAGGACGAGCAGGGCCGTGACGACCCACGCCCGCCCGGTCATGTTCTTGAGACTGGGGCCGGATCGCGTGCGACTTTGTGTGGTGGTGATGGTCATCGAGTTGTCCTTCGATGAGGGGACGTGGTGGGGCTCGAAAAGGGGTCGAAACCCGTCGAGATGGGCCGAGGCTATGACGTGGATCACTACAGGCGTAGGGGAGAAACCTTTACTTTCGCGTCGAGACGATCAGCGGCACGATGAGGCGACAAGGACTCTCACGACCAGGAGGACCCGTGCACGACGCGCGAGCGAGCATGCCGACGATTGCCGAACTGCTCGACGGAGGAACCGCCGAGCCACTCGCCCGTCGCGCGGTGCAGGCGGCCCGGCAGCGGATCGCCGCCCTCGAGGACGACATCCACGCCTGGGTCGCGTTGTCCGACCATGCCCTGGAGGACGCCGACGTCGTGGACCGGCGGGCCGCCGAGCTGCGCTGCGGCAGCTCCGTCGCCGAGCCCCGGATGCTGCCGCTGCGCGGTCTGGCGGTCGGGGTCAAGGACATCATCGACGTCGCCGGCCTGCCGACCCGGTGCGGCTCGGAGTCGACCACCTCGCCGGCACCGGCGGCCACCTCGGCCGCCTGCGTCCGCCGGCTCGAGGAACTCGGCGCGGTCGTGCTCGGGAAGACCGTCACCACCGAGTACGGCTACTTCGCCCCCGGCCCCACCGACAATCCCGCCGCCCCCGGCCACACCCCGGGCGGCTCCTCCAGCGGATCGGCGGCCGCCGTCGCGGCCGGCATGGTCCCGCTGGCGCTCGGGACGCAGACCGCCGGGTCACTGACCCGGCCGGCGTCCTTCTGCGGGGTGACCGGTATGGTGCTCGCCCACGGCTCGACCGACATGTCCGGCATCACCGGGCTCAGTGACGAGTTCGACTCCCTCGGCCTGCTGACCCGTACGGTCCGGGACATGGCCGTCGTGTTCGAGGCCTTCACCGGGACCCGGGTCGGCAACCTGCGGCAGCCGGCGGACGACGCCACCGTGCCGGTGCTGGTGTGGCGACCGCAGGTCCCCGACCCCCTCGGCCCGGCCATGGCGCAGGCAGTGGACCTTGCGGCCGCGGCCCTGGGCGAGGCGGGCACCCCCGTACGTCGCCTGGAGTGGGACGACCACGTCCGCACCCTGCTCGGTGACCATCCGGTGATCATGGCGTACGAGGCTGCCCGCGAGCGCTCCTCGCTGCTCGAGCACCCCGGCGACATCAGCGTCCCGCTGCGGGACCTGCTCGAGACCGGGGTCGCGACGACCGATGAGGACTACCACGACGCCCGGGTCCGCCGTGACGTGTCGAAGACCGACCTGTCTACCCTGCTGGGCGAGGGCGGGGTCATCGTCGGCCCCGCGGCGCTCGGCCCGGCGCCGGCCGGCCTGGCGGCGACCGGTTCCCCGCTCCTCAGCCGGCCCTGGCAGGCTCTTGGCCTGCCGGTGGTCACCGTGCCCGGCATCCGGACCGCCGACGGTCGGCCGCTCGGCCTGCAGGTGGTCGGACCGCCCGGTCGCGAAGCGGACATCTTCGCGGTCGCCGCCCGCCTCGAGCGGCTGGTCGCCGGCCTGACCGCCGCCTGACCCCCACGGACTGCCCCTCGACCAGTACTGAATGCCAGCACCGAAAGGCTGATCCATGGATCCCCGACCCACCCCGCACGAGCGGATGTTCCTGACCTGCTACGAGGACACGCTCGGCTACGGCTGGCACCACGTCGACCTGTTCGTCCACGACCAGGACGGGCAGGAGGTCAACTGGGTGCACTGGGCCGTCCCCGAGGACGGGCCCGAGGCCGCCGACCGCTCGATCGCCGAGGTCGAGCCGGACCTGGAGCGCACCGGCGACTGGCAGCACGGGGTCAGCGAAGCCGGCGTGAACTACTGGACCGCCGAGGCCCGCTGGCTGCCCGCTACCTGACCACGTTCACGTCCGGACGCGGCGAGACCTGCGAGACAGCCCCGCCGGACTGCTGCATGGCTGCGCAGCCCTGGGGCGCTCTGATGCCCAGGTTCCGTGCCTCGACCATCTCGCCCGGATCTCCGTGGAACCGGGAGACCGGCGGCTTGGGAAACCGGCCTAGGCTGGTGAGGTACTGACACCGTCGTCGGAGGGAGGCACAGTGATGGGGACCCCGGACACCATCCCTGGAACCGTCGTCTACCTGGTCGATGACGACCCCGAACTGTGTGAGTCGGTCACCTGGCTGCTGGGCAGCATCGGCGTCGAGCCGGTGGTGTTCAACGCCGCGGACGAGTTCCTCGCCGCGTACGACGGCAGCCATCCTGCCTGCCTGATCCTCGACGTCCGGATGCCCCGGATGAGCGGCACCCGCTTGCAGGAGGAGCTCAACGCGTTCGCTCCGCACACGGCGATCATCTTCGTGTCCGCCCACGGCGACATCAAGATGTCGGTCCGCACGATGCAGCAGGGCGCGGTCGACTTCCTGGAGAAGCCGTACGAGCCGCAGCGCCTCCTTGACGTGGTGCAGGAGTCCATCGGCAAGGCCCAGGAGCGGTTCGAGGACCACCGGGCCCGCCAGGACATCCAGGCCAAGATCGCCGGCCTCACCCCGCGGGAGCGCGAGATCCTCGCCCTGGTCGTGGAGGGGCTACCAAGCCAGAACATTGCCCGCAAACTCGGTATGAGTGTCAAGACGGTGGACGTCCATCGGGCCCGGATCAAGGCCAAGACCGACGCCGAGAGCATCGGCACGCTGGTCCGCGACGTGCTGAGGTACGGGGCCTGGGTCACGGTCTGACAGCGTTCAACTCTACGCGTCCCCCGGAGCGCCTGCCGGGGTGCCGGGATCTAGGGCCGACGAGACCACCCCTCTGGGTAGGCGGCAACTGGTCGAGTTGTGGCAGTTTTCCCCTACCCAAGGGGCGGCCTCTCGGCACGATCAGAAGTAGTCGAGCACCAACCGGTCGGTCCGGGCCCGGGAGACGCAGACCGCGACCGTCTCGTTGGCCGCCTTCTCCGCCCTGGTCAGCACGTTGTCGCGGTGCTCGGGGGTGCCCTCCAGGACCGTCATGATGCAGGTGCCGCAGATGCCCTCCTGGCAGGAGGTGTCCACGTCGCAGCCCGCCTCCTGGAGCACCTCGACGATGCTGCGGTCCGCCGGGATGCCGTACGTCTCGCCCTCCAGCTCCACCTCGAACGGCCGGTTGCCGTCCGGGCCGGGCTGCTCGGTGGCGGTGAAGGCCTCCCGGTGGATCCGTTCCTCGGGGAGCACCTGCGCGGCCAGTCGCCCCACGAGGTCCATGAACCCCTCGGGGCCGCACAGGTAGACGTGGCTCCCCTCGGGAAGGCCGGTCAGGGCCGTACGGATGAGCGGCTCGTGCGCGGTCCGCGGCACCCCGAGATGGGCGTGCAGCTTCTGTGGGCACTTCTCCTCGAGCAGGCCGAGGAAGGCTGCCTCCTCGTGGCTGCGGGCGAAGTAGTGCAGGTCGAAGTCGCGACCGTGCAGGTCCAGGTAGCGGGCGATGCTCAGCATCGGGGTGATCCCGATCCCGGCCGCCATCAGCACGTGGTGCTCGGCGGTCGGGTCGATGCCCAGCAGGTTGCGAGGCTCGCTGATCTGGATCTCGTCTCCGACCGCCAGGGCGTGCAGCGCGACCGAGCCGCCGCGGGAGTTCTCCTCGCGCTTGACCGCGACCGTGTACGAGTCGGGGTCCTCGGGCTTGCTGCACAGTGAGTACTGGCGGGTGATCGCGGTCGGGCCGACCACGTCGACGTGGGCCCCGGCCTGGTAGACGCCGAGCGGACGCCCGTCGGTCCGGACCAGGCGGATTGCCTTGATCGCGGGTGTCTCGTCGATGATCTCGGCGACGCGGACGTCGATGAGTGGTGCCATGGGAGTCCTCCTTCGGCGGGGGATGGGGGCGATCGCTGGGGAGCGATGGGGGGTCAGGATGGGGTCGGGACGGGCCGGTCAGCGGACGTACAGTCCGCCGTTGGCGTCCCAGCAGGCGCCGGTGACGAAACCGGCGCCATCGGAGGCCAGCAGGCAGACCATGTCGGCGATGAACGCCGGGTCGCCCATGTGGCCGACCGGGATGCCGGCCACGACGGCGGCGAGCTTGTCCTCCGGGACCGTACGACGCACCACCGGCAGGTCGTGCGGGCCCGGCGAGATCGCGTTCACGGTCACGCCGGAGGCGGCCAGTTCGCGGGCGAACACCTTGGTGAGGGTGAGGATCGCCCCCTTGGACGCGGCGTAGTGGCCGCCGGTGGCGGTGCCACCGTTCTGGCCGGCCAGCGAGGCCATGTTGACGATCCGGCCGTGGCCGGCGGCGGCCATGGCCGCCCCGAACACCTGGCAGCCGAAGAACACGCTGGTGGTGTTCGTCGTGAGCACCCTGGTGAAGTCCTCCGCCGGGAGGGTCATCAGGTCCGCGGCCTGGGTCATCGCGGCGTTGTTGACCAGCACGGTGGGCTGGCCCCACAGTTGGCGGACCTTGGCCAGGGCGGCCTCGAAGTCCGGCTTGCTGCTCACGTCCACGCGCAGCGCGGCGGCCGTACGACCCTCGGGGTCCAGGTCCTGGGCCAGGGCGCAGGCGGCGCGCTCGTCCAGGTCGGTCACCAGCACGTGGTGGCCCCCGGCGTGCAGACGGCGGCTGATGTGCTCACCCATCCCGCCGGCGGCGCCGGTGACGACGGCGACCCGTGGGGTTGCAGGGATTGTCGGGGTGGTGGTCGGGGCGGTCATGGTCATCTCGTCATCTCCTCGGGGGTCGGCTCAGAGCAGGAAGCCGGCCGCGTTCACCGGGCCCTCGCTGTTGAGCAGTCGGACGACCTTGCCGGCGATCCGGTCGCCGTCGTCGGACAGGGCGATGGTGTGGGTGAGCTCGGCACCGAGCGTGTCGGTGGTCCCGCGCTTGTAGGCGACCAGCACCTGGGCCGACTTCAGCGTCACCGAGTCCTCGGTGACCTGCTCCACGGTGAACCGGGAGATCGTCCGGATCGTCCGGGCCGCGGCCAGGGCGGAGGGGGAGTAGCCCTGCAGCATCCGCTCCACCCGCAGCCGGCGCATCCGCGCGTCGTCGTAGACCATGTTCAGCGAGGAGGCGAAGTCCTCGGTGTCCGGATCGATCGGGATGACGTACAGCGCGTCGGCGGTGAACAGGGACTCCCAGGTCGCGTAGTCCTTGTCGTCGAGGATCGTGGCCTCGCGCCAGACCAGTTCGATCGCTCGGACGACGCGGGGATCGGTGAGGGAGTCGAGGCGGGCCTCGGCCAGTCGGAGTTCAGTCATTGCTCATCATCCTCTTCCACATGGCATAGGCCCCGCGCATGCCGGTCTCGTCGGTGACGTGCGAGGTGGGCCAGCCCTCGGCACTGGTGGTTTCACGGTTGAGGCCACGGTTGACCAGGATCGGCATCGACGGGTTGCCGGCCGCGCCGAGCTGCACCCGGTCCCAGCCCTCGGCGTCATCGGGGCTGCCGAAGCCGAACGGGCCCTGGAAGTGCTCGTGGATCCGCATCCGCTCGCGGTTGACGCACTCGGGGCCGCCGTCCATGCCGAGCGACATGTGCCAGATCTCGGTCTCGTCGGGCCCGATCGGGATCAGCACCCGGAAGAACGACAGCGAGAACGAGACGTTCGGGAAGGTGTTCAGGTTGAAGCCCGACCCATGCATGGAGCGGATGAAACGACGGATCTGCTCGGGGGTGTACTCCCCGGAGGCCTCGAGCTCGGCGACCAGGTGGTTGAACCGCGGCTGGAGCGGGGCGCCGTCGTCGATGTCCAGGTCGGCGTTCGCGGGGGCCATGATCGCCACGCTGTGCCCGTTGCCGAGGTCGTGGGTGACGGCTTCGGGATCGTTCATGAACGACATCATGTCGGCGGTCTCGGCGTCGATCGAGGACAGCCAGGACTTGTGCACCATCGGGAAGTGGTAGCCGTCGGTGGTGTTCTCCAACTGGATCTTCCAGTTCCCCTTGAAGCGGAACTTGTGGATCCCGGTGACCTTGGCCGGGTAGCCGTTGGTCTGCTTGAAGAACCGGTCGATCCAGATCCTCGCGTCGCCGAGGAAGTCCTCCAGCGGCTCGGCGTCCAGGTTGAACGTCGCCCAGATCATCCCGGCGTACGACTCGGTGCGCAGCTTCTGCAGCGGGTAGTCGGCCTTCTCGACCACACCCTCGTAGCCCTCCGGGTACGGGATGCCGCGCAACTTGCCGTCCAGGGCGTACGACCAGTTGTGGTAGGGGCAGGTGAAGCCGTTCGCCTTGCCCTTCGACTGGTCGCAGACCGTGGCCCCGCGGTGGCGGCAGCGGTTCAGCAGGGTGTTGAACCCGCCCTTGCGGTCACGGTTGACGATCACCGGCTGGCGGCCGACGTACGTGGTCTTGAACGAGCCAGGCTCGGGGATCTCGCTCTCGTGGGCGACCCACACCCACGAGGTGGAGAAGATCTTCTCCATCTCATCCTCGAAGAGGGCGGGGTCGGTGTACAACTGGCCGGCGACACGGTCGGCCTTGGCGAGGTCCGCGTACGTGTCGACGACCCGGGGTGCGGTGGTCATGGTCGGCTCCATCCGGTGGGGGTCAGGTGGTGGAATGTGGTCAGCAGGTCGTGGGGAGGGGCAGCAGGTGCGCCATCGCCTCCGCCGAGACCGGGGTGGCGAACAGGCGCTCGGTGGTGAAGTGCCGGATCAGGGCACCGGGCGGCTGGTGCCGCTCGGCGGAGAGGGTGAAGGTGACCTGCAGGCGTGCGCAGCGCAGCTCGGCCCGGCCATCGGCCAGCAGCGACAGTTGCTGCATCAGCCAGCGGCCCCGGGCCTGGCCCCGGTTGACCAACTCGACCCGTCCGACACCCAGCAGGTGGGCGTTGCGGACGAAGTGGTCGACCGGCGGCAGGTAGCCGGCGACCAGGGCCTGCACCGCCGTCCGCCCCTCGGCCCGGCCGTACGTGCCGGCGTACTCCGGCCCGATCCCCTCCCAGACGGCGTCCTCGGTGAAGAGGGCACCGATCCGGTCCGGCTCGGCCAGCGGGCCGGGGACGTCGCACAGGTCGAAGTAGCGGGTGAGGCAGGCGGTGGCGGCCTCGGTCGCCTCCAGCCGTGCCAGCCGGGTCTCCAGGGTGGCCATCGTCAGTCCGTTTTCACGTCGGACCGGATGGTCAGCGCCCGGCCCATCCGCGCCTCGATGGTCGCGTAGCGCCACAGGGCGTGTTCGCCGACCATCGTGGTGCGGAAGAGGTTGCAGGCGTTCTTGACCGTCTCCTGGTCCCTGACGTCGGCCAGGACGTAGCAGGTCCAGGGCCAGCCGGCGGACGGGCCGACCATGTGCGAGTCGTCGTCCATGTTGCCGAGGACGTCGATGCCCTCCATGTCCTCCATCTCGCGCAGCATGCCGGCGAAGGCGGTCCAGACCATCCCGATCCGGTCCTTCGGCAGGTCGAAGAAGTTCTGGTTGATTCCCATGCAGAACAGCACGCGCAACGGCTGGTCGGTCATCGGTCACTCCTGGGGTCGTCGGGAACGGTGCGTACGGGGTCGCTCGCACGGGGCGGATCACGGGAAGCTGGGCACGGCAGGCTGCTCGCCGAGCAGCACGGCCCCGGCGGCTTGGTACGTGGCGGAGGAGAGCATCGCGTGCTGCGGCGGGACCAGCCCGTCCTGCAGGTAGCGCTGCAGGGGGTGCGCGTTGAAGGTCGCGCCGGTCCCGGCCAGGTCGAACGCGGCCAGCACCGCCTGGCGTCCGACGTGGGCGGCGTTGGTGGCGGCCAGCCGCAGCAGGGCGGTGGTCTCGTCGCTGACCTCGATGCCGGCCTCGGCGAGCTCGTACACCTCGCGGCTGATCTCGTAGAACCAGGCGCGGGCGGAGCGCAGGTCGGCCTCGGCGCGCGCCAGGCCGATCTGGAAGGTGGCCTGGGCGCCACGCTTGGCACCGCCGGTCACGCTGGCGCTGCGGCTGCCGATCGTACGGATGTGGTCGAGGGCGCCCCGGGCGGCGCCGAGGTTCACCACGGCCAGCACCTGCGCGGCGTACGCGACCATCGGGTAGCGGTTCAGCGGCTCGTCGACGTTCGAGGCGGAGCCGCGGATGAAGGTGCGCTCGGTGGGGACGAACGCGTCGGTCAGGTGCAGCTCGTTCGAGCCGGTGGCGCGCATGCCGGACACGTCCCAGTTCTTGACGATCGTGACGTCGGCGGCGTCGAGCACGGCCGTGCGGGGCCGGCCCTGGGCTTCCGGGCCACCCTTCAGCCCCACTCCCAGCAGGTCCGCGCCGGCGCAGCCGCTGGCGAACAGCCACACGCCGGTGCAGCGGTAGCCGCCCTCGACCTCCTCGGCCTCCTGCATGGGGAAGTGCCCGCCGGCGTACACCAGGTCGGGGCCCTGGGCGTACAGCTCGGCCTGGGTCTCCAGGGGGAGCGAGCCGAAGTAGACCAGGGCGGAGCCGAAGCTGGCCACCCAGCCGGTCGCCGGATCGATCGTGGCGATCTGTTCGATCCGGTCGAGGAACTCGGCCGGGGGCAGCGGCTCCCCGCCGAACATCCGCGGCGTCGAGGCGCGGTAGATGCCGGCCTTCTTCAGCAGGTCGATGTAGTCGCGGGGCACGTAGCCCTGCTCCTTGAATTCGTCGCGGCGCTCCCGGAGGACATCGAGGGCCTCCTGGAAGGCCTGTTCACGAGCGACCCCCGGTGGGGCGGCCAGGTTCCGGTTGGTGCGCATCCGCGTCTCCGTTCCGTGTCGGTTTCGGTTTCGGTGTGCTGCAAACGTACGAACGGATCGCCCTGCGCCACCATTGGGATTACCTCGGCGGAGGCTGAAGGAATCCCCTATTGCCGTGGGCCTTGGGGGATCGGGGACCATGGGTGGTGCTGCCCGACGAGGAGGACCGATGTTTCCCAGCCCTGAGGACTTCGAGCAGATGGCGCTGCACACCGGGACCGGCATCCTGATCCACGAGGCCACCTCGAAGAACATCCTGTGGGCCAACCCCGCGGCCTGCCGGATGTTCGGGTTCACCCTCGAGGAGTTGCGCCCCCTGAAGGCCCACCACATGAGTGGGCGGGAGAAGGAGTTCCGCCGCGAGGTCGGGGTCGCGTGGTTGCAGGATGCAGTCGACAACGGCGTCAGTCACAAGCGGTGGAAATACCGCAGCAAGGAGGGGCGGGACTTCCTCACCGATGCCGTGGCGAGCCTGATCGAGTTCCCCGGAGGGCCCGCGGTGATGGTGCAATTCCGCAATATCGAGGCTGAAGTAGAAATGCAGTCCAGGCTCGCCCGGACCACCGATTACCTCCAGCGACTGATGGCGTACGCCTCGGCCGGGATCGTGCTGCTGGACGAGCAGAACCGGATCGTCGACATCTCGGAGTTCGCCGCGAGCCTGTTCCGTGCCCCCGTTGCCGACCTGGTGGGCCGCCCGCTCGCCGAGGTCGCCGTGTTCACCCCACCCCTGGACGGTGCCTGGTCCCCGCGCGAGAACCGCGGCACCTCCCGGGCGGTCGAGTTCCGGCTGGAGGTGCCGGGCCCGGACGCGCCGACCTGGCTGTCGGGACAGCTGGAGGACGTCGCCCACGACGGGATCGAGTCGCGCCTGCTGACCCTGCGGGACATCACCTCCAAGGTCGAGCTCGAGCGCCAGCAGGCCTACCAGGAGGCCAATCTGCAGTACCTGAGCCGGTACAACGCGATGGGTGACATGGCGATGGTGATCGCCCACGAGCTCGGCCAGCCGCTCGCCGCGGCGAGCAACTTCCTGTCCGGGATCATGTCCCGGCTGGAATCGGGAACCCTGGCGGAGTCGGACATCCGCTACGGGATGGAGCGGGCGCAGCGCCAGCTGGCTCGATCGGCCGAGATCGTGGCCAGCGTGAAGCGCTACGTGCAACGGATCGAGAGCACCGCTGAACGCCAGGACCTCAACGCCATCATCGCCGACAGCCTCTACTTCGTCCGGCTGCGGGCGGCCGAACGGGGCGTCGCCGTCGAGGCGTTGCTCTCGGCGGACCCCCTGCCGATCAACGGCGAGAGCATCCTGATCGGCCAGGTGATCCTGAATTTCTGCATCAATGCGATCGACGAGGTCTCGCGCCCGGAGAACACCGACAAGCGGATCCGGGTGACCAGTTGGAGCGAGCAGGGGCAGGCGTGCTGCGCGGTCGCCGACTGGGGCCGGGGGATGGCGGCAGTCCCCGGTGATCGGCTGCTCTCCAGCGCCTTCTCCAACAAGGTGGACGGCTCCGGGATCGGGCTGGTGCTGTCGGAACGGATCGTCGAACGCCATGCCGGCAGCGTCGCGATCGAACGCCAGGACCCATCCGGCACGATCATCACCATGCGCCTACCGATGGCCGCTGCGGACACGGCTGTCGGGGACACAGCCACCGGGGACACAGGCGTCGCGGGCAAAGCTGTCGGACCGGCCGGAGCCAGTGTCGGGGCGGGCTCGTGACGACCCGTACCGGGCTTGACCACTCCGACCCCGGGTGCCAGGCCCCGAAGCCGGCGCTGCAGCCGACGCCGGCACCGAAGTCGACCGGCCCGGACCGCGGGGCGTACGTCCGACTCGTGATCGTGCTGGGCTTCCTGAGCGCCACCGGAGCCCTGTCCACCGACATGTACCTGCCGGCGTTCCCGGGGATCGCCGCCGACCTCGGTACCGGGGCCTCCCAGGTGCAGGCGACCCTGGCCGGCAGCCTGATCGGACTGGGGCTCGGCCAGCTCCTGCTCGGTCCGCTCACCGATGCCTGGGGGCGCCGCCGCCCGGTGCTCGTGGGGTGCCTACTGCACGCGGTCACCTCCCTGCTGTGCGCGGTGGCGCCGACCATCGAGATCCTGGTGCTGCTCCGCGTTGTGCAGGGCCTGGCCGGTGCCGCGGGCATGGTGGCCGCCCTCGCCGTCGTCCGTGACCTGCACCGCGGCGAGCTTGCCGCCACGCTGATGTCGCGACTGGTCCTGATCCTCGGCCTCGCACCCGTCCTCGCCCCCAACCTCGGAGCCCTGGTCCTGATCTGGACCTCGTGGCGCGGCATCTTCGTCATGCTGGCCGCGCTCGGGGTGGCCATGCTGGTCGTCAGCCTGGCCTGGCTGCCGGAGACCCACCCGCCGGCATCGCGCTCCCGGCTGCGCCCGTCGGCGGTGCTGCACAACTACGGCGCACTGGCCCGGGACCCGATCTTCGTCACCATGGGGGTGATTGTCGGGCTGGCCTCAGCGACCATCTTCGGCCTCATCGCGGCCTCGCCGTTCGTCCTGCAGGACCTGTACGGCCTCACCCCGCAGCAGTACGGGTGGGCGTTCGGCGGGCTCGGGCTCGTGCTCATCGTGTCGGCCCAGCTGAACCCCCGACTGCTGCGCCGTTTCGGGCTGGTCCGGACCCAGCTGGGACTGCTGGTGGTCGCCGTGCTGAGCGCCCTGGCCCAACTGCTGGCGGTGGGGTTCGGGGTGGGCGGGGTATGGGGATTCCTGCTGCCGATGATCGGCCTGGGGACGATCCCCGCCCAGCAGGCGAACTCGTCGGCGATCGCACTGCACCACCACGGGGCCCGGGCCGGGACCGCCGCGGCCGTCCTCGGGGCGGCCCGGTTCGGGGTCGGTGGGATCGTGAGTCCGCTGGTCGGGCTCCTGGTGCACGGCAGTGCCGCGCCCCTGGCGGTCCTCCTGCTGGCCACCACGACGGCCGGCCTGGTGCTGGTGGTGGTCATGCGCCGACGGCTCCAGGACCACCTGGACGACTGACCCCGGCCTGTTGCGGCGCCGGCGACCCCAAGTGGTCCCGGGAAGGACTCAGGGCACGACGGTGTTGATACACCAGCGTCAATCGGAGGTGCGCCATGGAACCCGGGGACCACACTGATCGTATGGATCATGAGGCGCTGGACGCCTACTCACAGGTCGTCATCTCGGTCGCCGCGCACCTGTTGCCACGCGTGGCGGCGGTGCGACTGCACGCTGATCGCCGCGAGGCGGAGGGATCGGCGGTCGTCCTCACCGCCGAGGGCCACCTGCTGACCAATGCCCACGTGGTGGGCCAGGCGTCCGGCGGCGAGGCGTTCTTCGCCGACGGCGGCACGGCCCGCTTCGAGGTCATCGGACGTGATCCGTTGGCCGACCTGGCGCTACTGCGCGCCGAGCGCGAACTGCTCGATCCGCCGGTCTACCGCGACGTGGACGACCTGTCGATCGGTGCCCTGGTCGTCGCCGTCGGCAATCCGCTCGGCCTGGCCGGCAGCGTCACCGCCGGCGTGGTCAGCGGCCTGGGGCGTTCCCTGTCCGTTCGTACGCGCAGCGGGATGCGGATGATCGAGGACGTGATCCAGACCGACGCCTCGCTCAACCCGGGCAGCTCCGGCGGGGCACTGGCCGACTCGGCCGGCCGGGTGATCGGCATCAACACTGCTGTCGCCGGCCTGGGCGTCGGCCTGGCGGTCCCGATCAACGCCACGACGCGGCGGATCATCGCCTCGCTGATGCACGATGGCCGGGTCCGCCGGGCCTACCTGGGCCTGGTCACCTCACCGGCGGTGCTGCCCGCACGCTGGGCCGAGCGGACGGGCCGGCGGACCGCCTTGCGGGTCGTCGAGGTGGTGCCGGGTAGCCCGGCGGGATCCAGCGGCATCCTGCCGTACGACCTGGTGCTGGCGGTGCAGGGCCGCCAGCTCGGCGACGCGGAGTCGCTGCAGCGACTGCTGTTCGAGGACGCGATCGGCAAGCGCCTGGAGATCACGGTGCTGCGCAACGGTGCCCTGGTCGACACCGTGGTGGTGCCGGCTGAGCTCGATGGCTGAGCCCGACGGGCTCACCGGTCCCGGGTCAGGCTCCCTGGGTCGGATTCGCCTTCGCGGCCTCGATGCGCGCGGCGGCCTCGGGGTTCTGCGCGGCGAGCAGGGCACGGATGTCCTCCAGCAGCGACTGGTCCTTGGTGAGCTCGACCGGCTCCGGCTCCTCGTTGCGGGCGCGCCGCTCGGCCAGCTTGTTCATCGGCAGCACGAAGACGAAGTAGACGACGGCGGCCGTGATCAGGAACGTGATGGTCGCCGAGATGACCGAGTTGAGGTCAATGAGGGTCGCCTCGTTGCTCGGGTTGATCCGCCAGGCCAGACCGGTGGGGTTGGCACCTCCGAACAGCGCGACGATCGGCTGGATCAGGCCCTGGACGAACGCCGTGATGATCGCGGTGAAGGCGGCACCGATGACGATACCGACGGCCATGTCGATGACGTTGCCCCGCATGATGAACTCTTTGAAGCCCCGCATGTCTCCTCCTCGGACGACGTGGATCTGCTGCGACTACTCCTCTGGATGCTAGAGCGCCGACAGGCTGGCAGTGAAGGCTCCCCCGTGCGGATCGCGAGAGCGATCACCGGCGTTGTCAGGCCGACGTGCCGGCTTGGAAGAGTGACGGTGTCTCGGCCAGTAGCTCGCGCAGCTCCGGCTCGCCGACCACCGCGATCCGTTGGCCCTGGGCGAGCTTCTCGACCACCCCTCGTTCCTTGGCGGTGGCGCCGGTCAACGGAGGGGTCCGGACCTGGGCGCCGGCACCGATGACGAGCATGGTCAGGGATCGGGTCACGGACTTGGCCACCCGGCCGCCGGCCGCCTCGATCATCGCGTGCGCCTCGTCGCGAGGGGCGAAGGAGAGGTCCCCCGTGATCAGGACGGTCTGTCCTGCCAGCGTTCGGGGCGTCGGGATCGTCGGGTCGGCCAGACTGGGCCCGGACGTCGGGCGAAACACCCGACGCCGATGGTCCCCGTGCGCTGGCCTCGGTGACGGTCGGGGAGAGCAGGGCTCGGCCGGAGGGGTCGGGCCCATGGGCCACAGGTGCGGGAGCTCGGCACGCCGCCCCCTCCTGGCCAGCTCGATCACGATCAGGGCTGCGGTGAGGGCGTCGGCGCCGGCGTCATGGTGCCGGAACGGCGGGAGGTCCAATGCCTCGGCCACGGTGTGCAGCTTGTAGTTCGGCAGCTCGGTGTGCAGGTGTGGGAAGGCCCTGCGGGACAGGTCGACGGTGCAGCAGAACGCAGCGGTCGAGGCCCGGATGCCGGACTCTGCGTTCGCCGCCGCCCACACCGACCGATCGAACGCCGCGTTGTGGGCCACGGCCACCCGGCCCGCGGTGAGCGTCCCGAGCCGCTGCTCGGTCTCCTCCCAGCTGATCCCGCGGGCAGCGCAGTCGGCCGCTGTGACGCCGTGGATCGCGATGTTGCGCCGATCGAATCCGCCGGCCCGCCCCGGCGGACGGATCAGCCAGTCCTCCCGGGCCGTGACCACCCCGCCCTCCACCACGGCGACGCCCACCGCGCAGGCCGATGCCCGCGAAGCATTGGCGGTCTCGAAGTCGATTGCCACGAAATCGAGGCCCATTCCCACTCACCCTTCGTGAAGTCGCCGCCCTCGGCGACGTACGTCGGCGCTCGGAGTGGTGCTTCGTTCACGACGGACTCTATGGGTGGGCAGCGACGGATCCGGTCGCATTCCGGCGCCGGGGGTGTGATCTTCCTCAACCGAGGGGTCAGAGCTGTCTCGGTGGCCCTTCTGACCGGTGCCACACTTGGTGGGTAGCCAGGGACGAGGTGGACCATGTCCGACGAACCCGCTTCCACTGGCCCGGCGCAGAATCCCCGCCCCGGGCCCTTGCCCGCTGCGCCCTCGGGAGTGCCTCCGTCCGAGCTACGTGGACGTACCGATCTGGCCACGATCCTCGCGACCGAGCACTGGAGCCTGCTCGGTACCCGGTCGATGACCTGGGGCGAGATTATGAGCCGGATCACGATCCATCTGACGGTGAGCTCCGCGTTGCTCGTGGTGCTGGCGCTCATCGGGCAGCTGACCGGTTTCGGGATGGTGTTCCGGGGACTGTCCATCGGCTTCGCTACGGCGGTCCTCATCATGGGAACGCTGACGGAGGTCAGGGTGCTCCTGGCCAGCAGCGAGGACAGGCAGCTGATCCTCGCCATGAATCGGCTCCGCAGGGCGTACGTCGACCTTGCACCGGAAGTGGCGCCGTACCTGACGGCGTCCACTCACGACGATGGGCCCGGACTCATGGCGACATACACCCTGGGCACACCCCGCCGGGTCCTCACCCATGTGGTCGGCAGCACCGCCTTCTTCGTGACTGTGGTCAATACCCTCGTCGCCACCGCTCTGGGTGCGCTCATCGCCTCGGCCCTCGGAGCGCCGGCGGCCGCCGTAGTGGCGGCGGGAGCCGGCCTGGGACTGGTCTGGCTGGTCGGCCAGATCGCAGCCGGACGCAGCACCGGTCAGATCCCGGGGGACGTTCGGTTCCCCACGCCGTCGTGATCAGCGCGTGTGACCGGGCAGTGCGTGGCAGAGCTCCGTTGGGTAGCGACAACTGACAGAGGTCGGAAAGGTTCTCACTACCTGATTTGGCTCCCCGCCGGTGCACCGAATTGGATAGTCGAAAACACTCCGAGTTGTGTCAGTTTGTGACTACCCAACCGCGCTGGGTCCGTACGGGCAGGTCCGTACGGACCCCACGGGTCACACGGCCCCCAAGGCTCACTGAGCGGTGTAGCCACCGTCGATGACGAGCTCGGAACCGGTCATGAACTTGGACTCATCGCTGGCCAGGTAGAGGATCCCGTAGGCGATGTCGTCGGGTTCGCCGATGTGCCCGATGGGATGCATCTCGGCCAGGGCCTTCTTGGCCCCCTCGAGGTCACCGGAGGCCTTGGCGTAGTTCTCCACCATCGACGTCCAGATGTAGCCGGGATGGACCGAGTTGACCCGGATGTCGAGGCGGTTCTTGGCGCAGTACAGGGCCACCGACTTGGTGTAGATCCGTACGGCGCCCTTGGATGCGTTGTAGGCCCCGAGGTTGGGGTCGCCGACCAGGCCCTCGATCGAGGACAGGTTGATGATCGACCCCATCGTGGCCGGCTTGTGCTGCTTCATGGTGAGGAGGGCGTGCTTGGTGCCGAGCATGACCCCGTCGAGGTTGACCGCCAGCAGCTTGTGCCAGCTCTCGAGGGTCTCCTCCTCCGGCGCGCCCCCGATGCCCAGCCCGGCGGAGTTCACCAGGATGTCGACCCGGCCGTACGCGTCGACGGCCTCCCGGTACACCGCCTCCCACCCGGCTTCGTCGGTGACGTCGTGGTGGATGAATCGGCCCTCGCCGCCGGCGGCGGTGATCTGGTCCACGACCCGGCGGCCACCCTCGTCGTCCAGGTCGGTGACGACGACCTTGGCGCCCTCCCTGGCCATCATCTCGGCGGAGGCGGCACCCAGGCCGCTCGCACCGCCGGTGACGACGGCCACCTTTCCTTCTACGCGACCCATGGCGTGCTCCCCTCTGGCTCGGCCCGGCGACCGGCTCACCCCACTGCTCCGGCTCACCCCGTCGCTCATCGTCGAGCAGCGTTGCCTTTCAGGCTAGATCGTGCCGAGGTGATCGGATAGATGCCCGGAGGTGCGAATCAGCTCAGTCCAGCCAGGTGTCCGGACCCCTGCGTATGGCGCGCTTCAGCGCGGCCCGCGCGTCGGGCATGTCACGGTCCAGATTGCCCATCTGGGTGCCGAAGAGCACCCCGTAGGTGAAGGTCGGCTCCCCGGCGCCGGTGGCGGCATCGGCCAGTTGGAGCAGGCGTCCGCGGGACACGACGGCGTCGTTCATCTCGCCGAAGACCTCGGTGACGGCCTCCCAGTCACGGGCCGAGGAGGCGGCCGGCTCCCCGAACGCGGGGGTGAGCGCCTCGCAGGCGTAGCGCACCACCTTGGACTTCTTGCGGACCTCGTGCAGGTGGAGCAGCTGTTCCTCGCCCTCGGAGTTCTCCGCCTCGGCGTACGCCCGGCGCACCCGGCGGATGGCCCTGTCCACCAGGTCGATCGAGCGCTTCTCGACCGTGCCGCCCGACTTGTCCGACAGCGGCGGATCGGTGAGCCACTGGCCGAGCCGGATCATCAGGGACCGGTAGCGGTCGTCGGCCAGGCAGGCGGCGACACCGAGCAGGGCCTGCTGGTGGGTGGCCTCCAGCTCGGTCTCCATCCGCTGTCGGACCGGGCCGACGACGGCCTCGGGTGGCAGGTCGTCGAGCTGGGCCAGCAGGCGGGCCTTCTGCACCTCCGCGTCCCGGGCGTGGCCGAGCTCGGTGGCGTACCACTGCAGCTCGGTCCGCAGCGTGTCGACCGCGTCCCGGTCGAACAGGTCACGGAACACCCGCAGGATGCTGCGCAGGCGCCGGGAGGCGACCCGGGCCTTGTGCACGGCGTCGGGCGCGTCGACCGCGACGGCCTCCTCGCGGCCCTGCAGCACGCCGACGTGGATCGACAGGGCCGCCATCACCGTCAGCAGGAGCGGGTCCTGCGGCGAGGGCTCGTGGGCGGCGGCCCGCGCCGGCGCATCGCCCAGGGCCTGGGACACCTTCGAGGGGGACTGGGAGGGAACGATGCCGGCCCACTGCAGCTGCTCGGTGACCGTGTCGAGGAAGTCGGAGTCGCCGTCCAGCAGCTCCACCTCGAGCTCGCGCCAGACCTGCGACGTGGCCTCGGTGCCGGGCAGGGCGAGGCGGGTCGCGGTCACCGTGTCGTCGGCCAGCTCCGCCAGCGGCCTGCCGGTCCGAAGGTCGGACAGCAGCCGAGTCGTACGGCGGGTGTCGAGCTGGGCGACCGGGACCAGGGCGACGGTGCCGACGTTCTGGTTCACCACGGCCCGCAGGTCACGCGGGACCAGCATCGGGTTGTCGGTCTCGGTCAGCGGGCTGTGCAGCTCGGTCCGGGCGCCGTCGCGGGCCGGCAGCTTCAGGTGCCAGGCCTCGTCGTTGCCCCCGGTGCGGCGGCGCAGGGTGAGGCGGGCCCGGGTGAGCTCGTAGGCGGGGGAGTCGATGTAGGTCGCCGACAGGTCCAGGACGGTCGGCTCGCCCACGGAGGCGATGTCGCTGAGGTCCGGTACGTCGGCGCCGGGCAGCAGGGCGAACTTGCGCTCGGTCTCAGTCTGTTGGTGAAGTCCGCTGGCCGCACTGGCCGATGGATCGGTCACGACTGCTCCTTCGAAACTTGGTGTCGGTCAATCCTACCGGCCGCACCGCCGCGGCAGCACCGGCAGCACCGCCAGCACCGACAGCACCGACAGTGGAGGGACACGGCGACACCACCCTGCGTGCCCGCAGGCCAATCCGGCCTGGCACGTCGTCGCGGGCTACGCTGGTCCCTGCTCGCTCGCGCACGGCGCGTCCGTCCGTCCCCGCTCGCCCCAGGAGGTGGCACCCGCCCCATGGCCGGTTCAGTCGACGATCCTTTCGTCCACCTGCATGTCCACTCGGAGTTCTCCATGCTGGACGGGGCAGCGCGTGTCCCGGACATGTTCAAGCGGGCCGAGGAGCTGAGGATGCCGGCGATCGCCGTCACCGACCACGGCAACATGTTCGGGGCCTACGAGTTCTGGAAGACCGCGCAGAACTACGACGTGAAGCCGATCATCGGCTGCGAGACGTACATGACCCCGAAGACGCACCGCTCGGAGCGCAAGCGGGTGCAGTGGGGTGACGGGACCGGCGACGACGTCTCCGCCAAGGGCGCCTACACCCACATGACCCTGTGGTCGGAGACCACCGAGGGCATGCACAACCTGTTCAAGCTGGAGTCGTACGCCTCGATCGAAGGCTTCTTCTACAAGCCGCGGATCGACCGGGAGCTGCTGCACCGCTACGCCAAGGGCCTGATCGCCACGACCGGCTGCCCGTCCGGGGAGGTGCAGACCTACCTGCGGCTCGGCCAGTACGACAACGCGCTGGCCTCCGCCGCGGAGTTCCGCGACATCTTCGGCAAGGACAACTTCTACGTCGAGGTGATGGACCACGGCCTCGACATCGAGACCAAGGTCCGCCAGGGGCTGCGCGACATCAGCAAGGCGCTCGCGCTGCCGATGGTCGTCACCAACGACTCCCACTACGTGTCCAAGGACGACGCGCACGCCCACGACGCGCTGCTGTGCGTCTCGGCCGGCGCGCACCTGGCCGACACCAACCGGTTCCGCTTCAACGGCGACGGCTACTACCTGAAGTCCGCCCGCGAGATGCGCGAGCTGTTCCACGAGATCCCCGAGGCCTGCGACAGCACCCTGGACATCGCCGAGCGCTGCAACGTCACGTTCGAGAACGCGATCGGCAAGTACATGCCGAGGTTCGAGGTGCCGGAGGGGGAGACCGAGGAGACCTGGTTCGTCAAGGAGGTCAACCGGGGCCTGGCGGACCGCTACCCGGACGGGGTCCCCGCCAATGTCCGTGACCGCGCCGACTACGAGACCGGCGTCATCCTCCAGATGGGCTTCCCCGGCTACTTCCTGGTCGTCTCCGACTACATCAAGTGGGCCAAGGCGCAGGGCATCAAGGTCGGGCCGGGTCGTGGCTCGGGCGCCGGCTCGATGTGCGCGTACGCCCTGCACATCACCGAGCTGGACCCGATCGAGCACGGCCTGATCTTCGAGCGCTTCCTCAACCCGGAGCGGATCTCGATGCCGGACTTCGACATCGACTTCGATGATCGTCGCCGCGGCGAGGTGATCCAGTACGTGACCGACAAGTACGGCGCGGACAAGGTCAGCGCGATCGTCACGTACGGCACCATCAAGGCCAAGCAGGCGGTCAAGGACGCCGGGCGCGTGCTCGGCATGCCGTACTCGCTCGGGGACCAAATCTCCAAGGCGATGCCCGATCCGGTGATGGGCAAGGACGTCCCGCTCAAGGACCTGTTCAACGAGGACCACGACCGCTACCTGGAGGGCCAGGAGTTCCGGGCGCTGTACGACTCCGAGGCGGAGGTCCGCGAGGTCGTCGACACGGCGATGGGCCTGGAGGGCCTGAAGCGGCAGTGGGGCGTGCACGCCTGCGGCATGATCATGTCGTCCGAGCCGATCATGGACGTGGTCCCGCTGATGAAGCGCGAGCAGGACGGCCAGATCATCACCCAGTTCGACTACCCCTCGTGCGAGTCGCTGGGCCTGATCAAGATGGACTTCCTGGGGCTGCGGAACCTGACGATCCTCGCCGACGCCCTGGAGAACACCAAGCTGAACAAGGGCGAGGAGGTGGTGCTGGAGACCCTCACCCTGGACGACCCGAAGACGTTCGACCTGCTGCAGGCCGGCGACACCCTGGGGGTGTTCCAGCTCGACGGTGGCCCGATGCGGGCATTGCTGCGCTCGATGCAGCCGGACTGCTTCGACGACATCTCCGCGGTGGGTGCGCTCTACCGGCCCGGCCCGATGGGCGCCGACTCGCACAACAAGTACGCCCGCCGCAAGACCGGCAAGGAGCCGGTGGAGCCGATCCACCCGGAGCTGGCCGAGCCGCTGGAGGACATCCTCGGCGAGACGTACGGCCTGATCGTCTACCAGGAGCAGGTGATGGCGATCGCCCAGAAGCTGGCCGGCTACACCCTGGGTGGCGCCGACATGCTCCGCCGGGCGATGGGCAAGAAGAAGAAGAAGGAGCTGGACGCCCAGTACGAGACCTTCAAGAACGGCATGCTCGAGCGGGGCTACTCCCAGGAGTCCATGCAGACGCTCTGGGACATCCTGCTGCCGTTCTCCAACTACGCGTTCAACAAGGCGCACTCGGCGGCGTACGGGCTGGTCTCGTACTGGACCGCCTACATGAAGGCGAACTACCCGGTCGAGTACATGGCCGCGCTGCTGCAGTCGGTCAAGGACGACAAGGACAAGATGGCGGTCTACCTGGGCGAGTGCCGCCGGATGGGCATCGAGGTGCTGCCGCCCGACGTGAACGAGTCGGCCGCGCACTTCACCCCGGTCGGCGACGCGATCCGCTTCGGGCTGACCGCGATCCGCAACGTCGGCGAGCACGTGGTCGACGAGATCCTCGCGACCCGGGAGACCTGCGGGCACGCCACCTCGTTCACCAACTTCCTGGACCAGCAGCCGCTGGCAGTCTGCAACAAGCGGCTGATCGAGTCGCTGATCAAGGCCGGCGCCTTCGACTCGCTCGGCCACCATCGACGGGCGCTGATGGAGTGCTTCGAGGAGGCGATCGACCGGATCACGGGCCTGAAGCGCAACGAGGCGAACGGCCAGGACGACCTGTTCGGCATCGTGGAGGCCGAGGAGGACCCGACCGCGGTCGTGGTGCCCGAGGTGCCCGAGTGGGACAAGCGCACCAAGCTCGCGTTCGAGCGGGAGATGCTCGGCCTGTACGTCTCGGACCACCCGCTGCAGGGCATGGAGCCGGTGCTGGCCCGGCTGTCGGACTACGGGGTGGAGCAGCTGCTCGACGAGGACGGCCCCCGGGACGGCGAGGTGATCCAGGTCGCCGGGATGATCACCCAGGTGGTCCGCAAGCAGAACAAGCGCGGTGACCTGTGGGCGGTGATCTACGTCGAGGACCTGGGCGGGTCGATCGAGGTCAAGTGCTTCAACAAGGTCTACCAACTCGTCGCCCCGATCCTCGCCCCGGACACGATCGTCCAGGTCAAGGGCACGCTGCGCCGCGAGGACGACGCGGTGTCGATCTTCGCCCGTGAGGTGGTGCTGCCCAACATCAGCAGCGACACCCAGGGCCCGGTGGTCATCACCATCCCGGCGGTCAGCTGCACCCAGCCGCGGGTCGAGCAATTGCGCGACGTGCTGGCGGCCCACCCCGGTGCCACCGAGGTACGGGTGCGGTTGAAGGGCAGCGAGGGCACCAGCGTCTGGCGGGTCCAGGCCGGGCTGCGGGTCGATGCCTCGGTGCCGCTGATGGCCGACCTCAAGGCGCTGCTCGGCCCCGCGAACGTCAGCGTCGCCGGGTGAGCGGTGACGAGGTGAGCGGTGACGAGGTGAGCGGTGACGAGGTGAGCGGTGACCAGGCCGCCAGCGAGCGGGTGACCGGGGCGCCCCGGCGGGGCGTTCCCTGGGCGTACGTGCTGCTCGCGCTGCTGGTGGGCGCGGCGGCCGGCGCGGTGTGGCGGACGACCACGGTGCTGCCCGGCTACACCATCGCGCCCGACGGTACGGCAGCGCTCACCGAGATGGCCCTCACCCACCTGTTCACGGCGGTCTCGCGGTACTCGCTGCTGGCCCTGGCCGGCGGCCTGCTGCTCGGCGTGCTGGCGGTCGCCATGCTCCACCGGCGCGGCTGGCGGATGGTGCTGTGGGCCTTGGTCGTCCCGACCATCGCCGGACTGGTGGCCTGGCTGGCCGGGATCGTCGGTGGCATCCCGGTGCAGGAACGGATCGCGCAGGCCTCCCCGGGCGACGTCGTGCCGGTCGACCTGGCCCTGAACACCCCGGTCGCCGTGCTGCTGTGGCCCTTCGCGGCCGTGTTCGTGGTACTGATCTGGAGCTCCTTCGCCCACGATCCGGACCAGGTGGCCAAGCGCTCAAGCCATCGTACGAATCGCCGCGACCCGGGCACCGGTCAGCGCGACCAGGTCGTCGGGGGCGATCTCGACCTTCAGTGAGCGCTTCCCGGCCGACACGATGATCGTGTCGTGCTCCAATGCGGAGTCGTCCACCACCATAGGCAGGGTGGTGCGCTGGCCGAGCGGGGAGATCCCGCCGACGACGTAGCCGGTGGCCCGTTCGGCGGCGGCCGGGTCGGCCATCTGCGCCTTCTTCGCCCCCAGGACGCGGGCGAGGGCCTTCAGGTCCAGGTGGCGACTGACCGGCACCACCGCGACGACCAGCCCGGGGCCGCACTCGGCGACCAGGGTCTTGAACACCCGGTCCGGACTGACCCCCAACTGCCGTGCGCTCTCCGGCCCCAGCTCCCCGTCGGCATGAATGTCGGTGGCGTGCTCGTGCACCGTGTGCGCCACTCCGGCGCGTTCCAGCGCCACCAGGGCGGGCGTACCGACCGGATCGTGGGTCCGCTTCGAGCGTCTGGCCATGGGGACATTGTTCCCGACCCTGCGCCCGACCGTGCTCCGGCCCGGGATCGGCTGGGATACTGGGGGCCCGGCGACGAGGAGGGGCAGATGGCTGCGCGGGTGCTGGTGGTCGATGACGAGGCGGCGATCCGCGACGTGCTGCGCGCCTACCTGGAGGCGGCCGGCCACGCCGTCGCCGAGGCCTCCGACGGGGCCTCCGCGCTGGCCGCGGCCCGGAACCAACCGCCGGACGTGGTGCTGCTCGACCTGGGACTGCCGGACCGCGACGGACTGGAAGTAATGCGGGAACTGGCCACGATCACGTCCGCGTACGTGCTGCTGGTCACCGCCCGGGCCGAGGAGGTCGACCGCCTGGTCGGACTGCGGATGGGGGCCGACGACTACATCACCAAGCCGTTCAGCCCCCGAGAGGTCGTCGCCCGGGTCGACGCCGTGCTGCGCCGCGACCGGCACGGCGCCTCCCGGCCCGAACAGGCCGCACCGGACGGCCTGGCCCTGGACCGCCTCACCCGGGAAGTCACCGTCGACGGCGAGCCGGTCGACCTGTCAGCCCTCGACTTCGACCTGCTCGCGGCGATGTACGACGCGCCGGGACGGGTCTGGTCCCGACGCCAACTGCTGGAGCGGGTCTGGGGCGGCGACTTCTTCGGCGACGAGCGCGTCGTCGACGTCCACGTCCGCAGCATCCGGGCGGCTCTCGGCGACGATCCGGCCAGCCCCCGCTTCATCGCGACCGTCCGCGGGGTCGGCTACAAGTGCCTGGCCGGTGCGCGGTGAACCGGCTCAGCACCCGCCTGCTGCTCTCCCACGTCGCGGTCGCCGTGGTCGGGGCCGCCATCACCTTCGCCGTGGTACGGCTGTTGGCTCCGGCCGACTTCGCGCACCGCTCCGGGATGGGCCGCAGGACCGGGACCGGGGCCGCGGCCGGCGACGGCACCGTCGGCGGACGCGGGTCCGAGGTGCTGGCCGACTTCGACGCCGCCGTCAACCGGGCACTGCTGATCGGGCTGGTCGTCGCCCTCGCCGTCGCGGCACTGCTCGCCTGGCTGGTCGTCCGCCGCCTGCTACGGCCCCTGGAACGGGTCAGTACCACCACCCGGGCGCTGGCCCGAGGGGAGTACGACGTACGGGTCGTCCCCCCGCACGAGGTCGAGTTGGCCGCGGTGGCCGAGGACGTGAACCGGCTGGCCGATGCACTGCAGGACTCCGAGGCCCGGCGGGTCCGGCTGATCGGCGAGGTGGCCCACGAGATGCGCACACCCCTGACCGTGATCGACGGCTACGTCGAGGCCATGATCGACGGGATCTTCCCGATCGACGCCGATCGGCTGGCCAAGGTCGGTGACGAGACCCGGGTGCTGCGGCGCCTCGCCGAGGACCTGTCGGCGCTGTCCCGGGCCGAGGAGGGGCGACTGGACCTGGCGCCGACACCGGTCGACCTGGCCGGGATCGTCAGCGCTGCCGCCGACCGATTGCGCCCCCAGTTCGAGGACGCCCGGGTCGCCCTGGAGCTGCACGGGACCCCCGGGGTCATGGTCGAGGCGGACCCGGACCGGATCGGCCAGGTGGTGACCAACCTGCTCGGCAACGCGCTGCGCGCCTGCTCGCCCGAAGGACGGGTGCAGGTCCGGGTCGGGGTCGCGAGGGACCGGGCCGTGGTCGACGTCGTCGACGACGGGCGGGGGATCGCGGCCGATGACCTGGGGCGGGTGTTCGAGCGCTTCTACCGGGTGCCCGGATCCTCCGACCGGGCGCGGGGGACCGGCTCGGGGATCGGGCTGACCATCGCCCGCAGCATCGCCCGGGCCCACGGCGGCGACCTCACGGCGGCCTCGCAGGGGCTGGGCCAGGGGGCGGCGTTCCGGCTGGAGCTGCCCCGCACCTGAACGCAGGAAGCCCCGGGGCGAGGCCTGGGCTCGCCCCGGGGCTTCCCGGGGGGGATCAGTTCTGCTGGCAGCTGCCGTCGCGCAGCTGGTCGCCCTGGCCGTTCATCGCGGCGCCCATCCGGCCCTGGCCGTTCATCCGGCCTTCGCCGTTCATCTGCCCCTGTCCACGGTCAGCGGGGCGGTTCGTTCCCCGCTCGCCCGTGCCCGGCTCCCAGTCGGTGCCGGCCCGGAAGGCCTCCAAATGGTTCTCGGAGCCGGTGAGCAGATGGCCGTAGACCCGGTCCAGGTCGGTGTTGTCGGACTCCTCGATCGCGGCCTGGAGGTCAGCGATGTCCTCGGTCTCCAGATCGATCCCGACCTGGTAGGCGGCCTCGGCCGAAGCCTGGCCCTGCGCCAGCCAGCCGTCGTACAGCCGCTGCACCTCGGCGTTGTCGTACGTGCCGGGGGTCTCGGCCGGCCTGTCCAGGCCGTACGCCTCGACCAGCCGCAGCGTCGCGTCGTAGTGGCGCTGCTCACTGGTGACGATGTGCTCGAACTGGGCGGCCCCCGGGTACTTGTCGCCCAGCGCCTGGTACAGGTCGCGAGTCATCCGCTCCTCGTCGACCATCCTCAGCAGGGTGGCGCGCTCGGCGTCCGAGAGGTCCTCGGTGCCCAGCTGGACGCCGCTGGCCTGCCCGTACGGGCGGTCCGCCGGTGGTGCGGCCTGGGCGAGGGCGAAGCCGCCGAGCCCGAGGGCGAGCGCCCCCGCGGCGATGCCGGCGACGATCCGTGTGGTCTTCATGGTGACTACCTCCTGTGTGCTGGTACTTCTAGTACATCGCCGCGATATGGAGGCCCCACCGGGGTGATCGTGAAGATTTCGTGAAGCCTGGTGGATCCACCGGAAGGCGATCACCGCGGTGTTCACCGGAAGGCGATCACCGCGGGTTCACCGGAAGGCGATCACCGCCTGGACCAGCAGCGGCGCCACGAGCAGCCCGGGCAGCAGGTTGGCCACCGGCACCTTCTTCGCGTCCAGCAGCCGCAGGCCCAGCCCGACCAGGATCAGCCCACCGACCGCCGACAGGGCCATCAGGTGCGGCTCGGGCAGCACGTCCCCGATCGCCCAGCCCAGGAACGTCAGCGCACCCTGCACCAGCAGCACCACGCCCGCGGAGGCCATCACGCCGGCACCGAGGCTGGCGGCGAACGCGATCGAGCTGAACCCGTCGAGCACCGCCTTGACCAGCAGCTGGTCCGGGCCCCGGCCGAGCCCCTCGTTCAGCGATCCCAGCACGGTCAGCGGGCCGACGCAGAACAGCAGCGAGGCGGACACGAAGCCGTTCACGAACCGGCTCTCGGGGTCGCGCTCCACCGACCGGCCAAGCGTCAGCCGTCGCCGCACCCAGTGGCCGAAGCCATCCATCCGCCGCTCCAGGTCCAGCAGCGAACCGATCACACCGCCGACCAGCAGGCCGCCGAGCACGATCAGCACCGGCGCACTCGAGCCGGTCGCCTCGGCCAGCGACGGGTCGAGCACGTCGACTGCCGACAGGGCGCCGAGCAGGATGGTGACCAGTCCCAGCGCGTCGACGACGGTGGCCTGCGTACGGCTGGGGAACCGGTTGCCGATCAACAACCCGAGCGCGGACCCCAGCAGCACGGTGACCACATTCGCGAGGGTTCCGAAGCCGATGAACACGCCCCGTAGACTATCCGCGTGCTGAATGTTGTCGATCTCCGAGACCAAGAGGACGCCCTGGTGGACTACTCCACCATGGTGCCCCGCGCCCCCTTCGACGTGACGGCCGCCCTCGACGTCGTCGCCCCGGTCTGCCAGGACGTGGCCGACCATGGGCAGGACGCCCTGCGCCGGCTCTCGGAGAAGTTCGACCACGTGGTCCCCGAGCACCTGCGGGTGCCGGCCGAGGCCCTGGCCCAGGCCCTCGACGCACTCGACCCGACCGTCCGCCAGGCGTACGAGATCGCCATCGACCGGCGCCGGATCGTGGCGTTCAAGGAGCTGGGCCCCGAGCAGGTCGACGTCGAGGTCGCGACCGGTGCGGTGATCAGCCAGAAGATGATCCCGGTCAACCGGGTCGGCCTGTACGTGCCGGGCGGCCGGGCCCCGCTGGCCTCCTCGGTGATCCACAACGTCGTGCCCGCCCAGGTCGCCGGCGTCAAGCAGATCGCCGTCACCTCCCCGCCGCAGGCCGAGTTCGGCGGGCTGCCGCACCCCAGCATCCTGGCCGTCTGTGCGCTGCTCGGCATCGACGAGGTCTACGCCGTCGGTGGCGCCCAGGCCGTCGCGATGTTCGCGTACGGCGTGGCCGACCTGTGCGCGCCGGTCGACATGATCTGCGGCCCGGGCAACATCTACGTCGCCGCCGCCAAGCGCTACGTGCAGGGCAAGGTCGGCATCGACTCCGAGGCCGGCCCCTCCGAGGTCGCCATCCTCGCCGACGACTCCGCGATCCCCAGCCACGTCGCCGCCGACATGGTCTCCCAGGCCGAGCACGACCCGATGGCCGGCGCGGTGCTGATCACCGATTCGGAGGAGCTCGCCCGCCGGGTCGACGAGGTCGTCGCCGAGCAGGCCGCCGACGCCCGGCACGCCGCCCGGATCGACGAGGCGCTGACGGGCAAGCAGTCCGGCATCGTGCTGGTCCGCGATATGGAGCAGGGCCTGGCCGTCGCCGACGCGTACGCCGCCGAGCACCTGGAGATCCACACCCGTGACGCATACGAGCTGGCCCAGCGGATCACCAATGCCGGCGCGATCTTCGTCGGCACCTGGTCGCCGGTGTCGCTGGGGGACTACCTGGCGGGCTCGACGCACGTGCTGCCCACCGGCGGTGGCGCCAAGCACTCCTCGGGGCTGAACGTGAAGTCGTTCCTGCGGGCGGTGCACCTGATCCGCTACGACCAGGGCGCCACCGACGCCGTCGCCAAGGACGTGATGGTGTTCGCCGAGTCCGAGGACCTGCCCTCGCACGCCCACGCGCTGCGGGTCCGGATCGACGACCCGCAGGGGAGCCGCTCGTGACCGCGCAGACCTCCTCCGGCGCCGCGTCCGGCGTGCGGCTGGCCGACCTGCCGCTGCGTCCCGAACTGGTCGGCCAGGAGCCGTACGGCGCCCCGCAGCTCGACGTCCCGTACTGCCTCAACGTCAACGAGAACCCGTACGGCCCCGGTGAGGCGATCCGCTCCGACATCGCCGTGGCCGCGGCGCGGGCCGCGACGACGATGAACCGCTACCCGGACCGGGAGGCGACCGGGCTGCGCACCGCGCTGGCCGGCTACCTCAACCGGGGTGGCTACGGGCTGACGCTGAACCATGTCTGGGCCGCGAACGGGTCGAACGAGGTGATGATCCACCTGCTCCAGGCCTTCGCCGGTCCGGACCGGTCGGTGATGTCGTTCAGCCCGACGTACTCGATGTACCCCGAGTACGCCCGTGACACCCACAGCCGCTACATCGACGTGCCGCGGCGCGACGACTTCACCATCGACGTCGACGCCGCCCTGGAGCAGATCCGGCTGGAGCAGCCGCACGTGATCCTGGTCTGCTCGCCGAACAACCCGACCGGCACCACGACCGGCCTGGACGACATCCGCCGGCTCTGCGAGGCCAGTTCCGGGATCGTGGTCGCCGACGAGGCCTACCAGGAGTTCGTCCGCGACGGCGTGCCGTCGGCCCTGGAGCTGCTGCCGACCTGCCCCAACCTGGTCGTCACCCGCACCATGTCGAAGGCGTTCGCCTTCGCCGGCGGGCGGCTCGGCTACCTGGCGGCGGCGCCGGCGATCGTCGACGCCTGCCGGATCGTGCGCCTGCCGTACCACCTGTCGGCCGTCACCCAGGCCGTCGCCACGGTCGCACTGGAGCACGCCGACGAGCTGCTGTCCCGGGTCGACGACCTGCGGGACGAGCGCGACGCCCTGGTCACCTGGCTCGGCGAGCAGGGCCTGCGCACCGCCGAGACCGACGCGAACTTCGTGCTGTTCGGCCGCTTCGCCGACCGGCACGCCGTGTGGCAGGGCCTGCTGGATCGCGGCGTGCTGATCCGCGAGGTGGGCCCGGACGGCTGGCTGCGGGTCAGCTCCGGCACGCCGGGGGAGATGGCGGCCTTCCGCGCCGCC
>JBIQHF010000010.1:44231-114689 GCA_044508675.1 Propionibacteriaceae bacterium
CTGGCTGCGGGTCAGCTCCGGCACGCCGGGGGAGATGGCGGCCTTCCGCGCCGCCCTGCTCGAGGTGCTGCCGACCGCCACCCTGATGCCCGAGGAGGAATGATGGCTGCACGCACCGCCGAGATCGTCCGGGAGACCTCCGAGGCCACGGTCCGGGTCAGCATCGACCTGGACGGTCGGGGCCGTACGCAGGTCAGCACCGGCGTGCCGTTCTACGACCACATGCTCACCTCGCTGGGCAAGCACGGCCTGTTCGACCTGACCGTGCAGACCACCGGCGACGTCGAGGTCGACGCGCACCACACCGTCGAGGACACCGCGATCGTGCTCGGCCAGGCCTTCCTGCAGGCGCTCGGGGACAAGAAGGGCATCCGCCGCTTCGCCGACGCGTTCGTGCCGCTGGACGAGGCCCTCGCCCACGCAGTGGTCGACGTGTCCGGCCGCCCGTACGCCGTGCTGGAGGGCGAGCCCGAGGGCCAGCAGTACGCGCTGATCGGTGGCGGGGGAGGGTCGGTGCCGTACGCGGCGTCGATGACCTACCACGTGATGGAGACGTTCGCGTTCAACGCGCAGATCTGCCTGCACCTGCGGTTGCTCGCCGGCCGCGACCCGCACCACATCGTCGAGGCCGAGTTCAAGGCGCTGGCCCGCGCGCTGCGCGACGCCGTCGCCCTGGACCCGCGGGTCGAGGGCGTGCCCTCCACCAAGGGCGCCCTCTGATGGCGCCGGGCACCAAGCCGGTCGTTGCACTGCTGGACTACGGGTCGGGCAACCTGCGCTCGGCCGAGAGGGCCCTGGAGGCTGCCGGCGCCGACGTCCGGTTGACCTCCGACCCCGTCCTGGCCCGCGAGGCCCACGGCCTGGTCGTGCCTGGGGTGGGCGCCTTCGCCGCCTGCCTGGCCGGGCTGCGCCAGGTCGGCGGTGACGAGGTGATCCGGGCCCGGATCGCCGAGGGCGCCCCGGTGCTGGGCATCTGTGTGGGGCACCAGATCCTTTTCGGGGCCGGCGACGAGCACGGCCAGCACACCGAGGGGGTCGCGGTCCTGCCGGGGGAGGTGAACCGGCTGCACGCCCGGCGCCTGCCGCACATGGGCTGGAACACCGTCGAGCCGGCCGCGGGCAGCACCCTGTTCACCGGCGTCGAGGACGCTTGGTTCTACTTCGTGCACAGCTACGGCGTGCACGCCACCGAGGAACTGCTGGGCCTGCCCGGCGTCCGCGTCACGTATGCCATGCACGAGGACGACCGGTTCGTCGCTGCGGTGGAGGCGGGGCCGGTGTCATCGACCCAGTTCCACCCGGAGAAGTCCGGGGAGGCCGGGGCGCGGCTGCTGCGCAATTGGTTGGGGACCCTGCCGGTCGGCTGAAGCGTGGAACGGATCGTCCATGAACAGGCCGCTCAGCTTGTCCTTCTGCTTGTCAGTGACCTCCCTCGAACGGTTCACCCGAAGGACAGCGGGTGGTCGCCTTCTACTCCTCGACGCGCGCAAGAACGATCCCGGCGAGTGGGTTGAACCCTTATCGGAACCTCAACTCTTCGCCTTTCGGATACATTTCTTTACCGAACTCGTTCGACGGTCCCGTAGGCGGCCAATTTCTCCCGTGTCCACTGAAATCCGAAGGGGAAAAATTCAGTCAAGAGAACGGTTGTGCGGATTATCGTCACTATCGGCGCGGGAAGGCTGGTGGCGATCGCTGGAGCTGGGGTTGCCGCGGCGGACAATGTCGGCGGAGAACCATGAGTTCGGTCCAACCACTGGCTACTCGAATTCCCGCCACCCCACCGTCTGTCACGGGTCCAGCGCTGATACCTTGGCCTACGCCACTGTGCCGGAGGAGACTTGACAGTGATCGTCCGTGTTCTGCGGGGCAGCTATGTGCTCGCCGTCATCACCGGGCTCCTGTTCGGGTGGATAGCCACCACGATCTACGACGAGTCCGGGATCACCGTGGCCGGATCGTACGTCGTGGTACGGGATGCCGAGCCAGGCGCTGACTTATCGGCGATTCCCGGGTTGGTCGCGAGCTTCGCTTCGGAGCACACGGTGAACATCGCGGAGCAGGTGTTGACCCTGGACCATTCTGTGGGTTCGCGGCAGCTGTACCTGTTCGAAGGGGACCCGTCCCACAGCAGCGCCCGATGGGTCTCCGAGGGCTATCCGTCATTCTCCAGGGCAGTGACGACGACCGTACGGTCCGCCGAAGAAATCGGCGACATCGACCCTCGGGCCTATTACTACGTGATGGCCTGGCCGGAGGTCGCCGAGGAACTTGCCGCACAGATCCGTCCGCTGGGGGTCAGCGCCGTTGCGCACGACAACAACGATGCTGCCTCGTACGTCCGCGTCTTCCTCGGTACTCCCGTCTGGTGGGCGATCCTGGTCATCTCGCTGACCGGCGCTGCCCTCATTGTTGCCGCCGTGCTGGGCAACGCTGAAGGGTACGGTGCCCAGCGACTCCTCGGCCGATCCTGGGGTGCGATCCTGCTCCGGGACCTGCGCCTGGCTGCCGGTCCAGTGGTTCTTGCTCTCGCCGCCGGGTCCGCGATGTCGGCCATCATCCACCTGGCGCGCAATGGCCCCGGTCACCAAGCGGGCATGCTGGCACTGACCAGTGCGGCTCTGGTCGGTGCCCAGCTCCTGGTGTCCTTGCTCGCGCACAGTGTCGCGTTGGCGCTCACCTTCCGGACCACCGTGGCCGAGGCACTCAAGGGCAGACTTCCGGCCGATCTGGCGACCGCCGCCGTGGTGGCGATCCGGATCCCGGCCCTGGTCGTGACCGTGATCGTCACCGTGACGTGGCTCAGCACCATGGAGTTGAATGCGATCTACCGCAGCCAGCAGCACTACTGGAATACGCCGGCGGTCTTCATCGCGACCAGCGGCACCGTGACCAGCACCTCGACCGCCGAGGCGAAGGACGGGACACCCTGGGGCGCGATCGGTCACATGGTCAGGCAGGCCGACACCGACGGGACAGTCATCCTGGCGAAGGAGGGCCAGCTCACGGTCAATGGAACTGCAGTGCCGACAGTCATCGTGAACCCGACGCTGCTGTCGGTCCAACCGGTCGAGACCTCGCAGGGATCGACCCTCCGGGCCCCGTTGGACTCCGACGAAGCCGTCATCGGCGTCCCGGACCGACGCTGGCAGGAGCGCGAGGCGATCGTGGCCGCGATCGGCAAGGACTTCCAGGACGCCGCCCAGTACCTGGGCGCGACCGCGCCGGCCCGACTGAGCCCGGTGCGGTTACAGGATGACCAGCAGGTCTTCACCTACGGCAACGCCCTCTACCAGGTCGAGCACTACACGGTCCGCGATGCCGTGCTCATCGCGGTCCCGGCGGGCAGTCCCGCGGTCACCGATGACAACCTCGCGGCCTGGTCGACCCAGCAGGGGGTCGTGTTCACCGACGTCCGGTCGGCAACCGCCGCGATCACCGACAACGGACTCGATGGGGTGATCGCCGGCACCAGGACCGTCACCTCGGCCGGAGCCGAACAGATGTACCAGCGGGCACTCGCGCAGCGCGTGCTCCTCATCGCTGTCGGTTCCGGGATCCTGGCCATCGTCATCACCTCTGTCGCGACCGCATCGGTCCATACCGCACGACACCGGCGACGAATCTTCGTACGCCATATCCATGGGTGGCCCATGGCCCGCATCATCGCCCTACCGTTGATCGGTGACCTGCTCCTCAGCGCAGGACTGGCAGCCTGGGGGCTGAGCCGTCAGGCGCGGGCCGCCCAGCTGGTCGCCCAAGGATTTCCCGCCCCCGATCCCCACCTGGCGATGACCGCGGTCCTGGTCGCCGTCCTCGGGGCGGCGACGAGCACCCTGGCCCTGGTCCGGACCGCGCGACGCAGCATCCTCGACTCCACCGCCGACGCCTGAAAGGACACCATGCTGCGCATCGATGATCTGTCCAAGAGCTATGGGCCCCACACGCTGTGGGAGCACCTGACCCGTACGGTGCCGTCCGCGACGAGACCGCGCTCACCGGCCCGAGCGGGAGCGGCAAGTCCACCCTGCTCAACTGCATCGGATTGCTCGACCGCCCCGACTCCGGCACGATCACCCTCGACGGGCGGCCACTCTCCGGCATCTCGGCGCATCGGGCGAGGATCTTCCGCCGCGATACTCTCGGCTACCTCTTCCAGAATTACGCGCTCATCCCCGACACCACGATCAAGGAGAACCTACAGGTCGCGCTCCCGCATCATCGCCGCCGAGAGGCACGCAGGTTACTGGAGGGAGCCCTCACGCAGGTCGGCCTGGTAGGTCGGCTGCGTGAGCCGACCTACCACCTCAGCGGCGGCGAGCAGCAGCGTCTGGCTCTGGCTCGGCTCATCATCCGCCAGCCCGCTCTCATCCTTGCCGACGAGCCGACCGGGGCACTGGACGACGACAACGCGACGATGGTCATCTCCACCCTCCGGGACCTGGCCGACGGCGGGGCCACGGTCCTCGTCGCGACCCACAACGCGATGGTGCGCGATGCCTGCGCCGAGCACATCGACCTCACCCCGCACTGACCGTCCCAGGGCCGCCCCGAGAGCCAGAACAGGTCCATCGCGGTGCTCGACACGGGTGTGAGGGCGCTGTCGGGTAGGGTTCCACCCGTGAAACCCTTGGAGCTCCTTCCCGCAGTCGATGTCCGCCATGGCCAGGCCGTCCAGCTCGTCCAGGGCATCGCCGGCACGGACAAGCGCTTCGGTGACCCCCTGACCGCCGCCAAGCGGTGGCAGGAGGCCGGCTCGGAGTGGCTGCACCTGGTGGACCTGGACGCCGCCTTCGGAGAAGGTGACAACGCCGACGTGCTCGCCGAGGTGGTCAGGAACGTCGACATGAAGGTCGAGATGTCCGGCGGCATCCGCGACGACGCCTCGCTGGAGCGCGCCCTGTCGACCGGCTGCGAGCGGGTCAACATCGGCACCGCGGCCCTCGAGCGGCCCGAGTGGTGCGCCGAGGTGATCCGCGCCTACGGCGACAAGGTCGCGATCGGCCTGGACGTCAAGGGCGAGAAGCTGGCGGCCCGCGGCTGGACCCGCGAGGGCGGCGACGTGTTCGAGACCCTGGACCGGCTCGACAAGGAGGGCTGTGCCCGCTACGTCGTCACCGACGTACGATCCGACGGCATGCTGTCCGGGCCCAACCTGGAGCTGCTCGGCGCGATCTGCGCCCGTACCGATGCCCCGGTCGTCGCCTCCGGCGGTGTCTCCAGCCTGGAGGACATCCGCCAGCTGCAGGGCCTGGTCCCGATCGGGGTGGAGGGTGCCATCGTCGGCACCGCCCTGTACCTGGGCAACTTCACCATCGAGGACGCGCTCGAGCTGACCCGCTCCATCGCCTCCGGCCCCGCCCACTGAGTGAGGACCCCGTGACCATTACCACCGACACCCCCGAGGTGGCCGGGGCCCCTCGGCTGGACGGACGGCTGCGGGACCTGCTGGCCGGCAAGAAGATCGTGATGACCGGTGCGACCGGCTTCATCGGCGAACAGTTGTTGTGGAAGATCCTCACCGAGCTGCCGGACACCACTCCGGCCGTCCTGGTCCGCCGCAAGGGCTCCGCGTCGGCCCGGGACCGGGTCATCACCCTGGTCGGCAAGAAGATCTTCCGGGATCTGGTCCGTGCCGCCGGCGGCAAGGCCGAGCTGGTCGACTCCCGGATCGAGGTGATCGAGGGTGATCTGCCGAACGTCCCGGCGCTGCCGGCCGACCTCGACATCGTGCTGCACTGCGCCGGCGACGTCTCCTTCGACCCGCCGATCGACAAGGCCTTCGCCACCAACACGGTCGGCACCCGGGCACTGATGCAGGCCATGCTCGACGCGGTCACCGACGAGGCGGGCACCCTGGTCAAGGTGCCGCACTACGTGCACGTCTCCACCGCGTACACCGCCGGGCGGCGCCGCGGGATGATCCCGGAGGCCCAGCACGTCCACGACATCGACTACGACACCGAGACCACCTGGGGCCTGAAGCTGCAGGAGGCGATCGAGCTGGAGTCGCGGAACCCGGAGCGCCTCACCAGGCTGTGGCGCCAGGCCGAGCGGGTCCACCGCAAGGCCGGCCAGCTCACCACCGCCCGTGACACCGAGGAGCGTCGGCGTACGTGGGTGCACGACAAGCTGGTCGAGGCCGGCACCGAGCGGGCCCGGTCGCTGGGCTGGACCGACTGCTACACCTTCACCAAGGCGCTCGGTGAGCGCGTCGCCGCCGACATCGGCCGCAACATCCGGGTCTCGGTGATCCGCCCGGCCATCGTCGAGTCCTCGCTCAAGCACCCGTACCCGGGGTGGATCGAGGGCTTCAAGATGGCCGACCCGATCATCCTGGCGTACGGCAAGGGCAACATGCCCGAGCTGCCGGCCTCGCCCGACTCGGTGATCGACATCGTGCCCTGCGACATGGTCGTGAACGCGACCCTGGCGGCCTGCGCGACCGAGCCGGAGATCGGGACCCCGGTCTTCTACCACGTCAACTCCGGCGCCCGGAACCCGCTGACGTTCGCCCGGCTGTACGACCACGTACGGCACTACTTCCTGGAGCACCCGCTGACCCCGGGGGCCCGCGGGGCCGCCCAGCTGCCGACCTGGAGCTTCCCCGGCGCGCAGAAGGTCGACCAGCTGCTGAACACCTCCACCAAGGCGTACCAGTTCGCCGACATGGCGTTGAAGGTCGCGCCGCGCGTGGAGGTGTTCCGCAAGCTGGCCCGGGACCTGGACCGGGGTGGTGAGCAGATCGCTTTCCTGCGCCGCTACCTCACCATCTACGGGGAGTACCTGCGCTCCGAGGTGACCTATCTGGACGACAACACGCTGGCGCTGCACAACCAGTTGGATCCGGCCGACCTGGAGGCGTTCGCGTTCGACTCCTCGGTGTACTCCTGGGAGGACTATATCGAGAACATCCACGTGCCCTCGATCACCGCGCCGGTGCGACGGATGGAGGAGCTGAAGCGCAAGCGGAAGGCCCGCCCGCTCACCTACCGCGAGCTCACCCCGGCCAAGGAACCCGGCACGGTGCTGGCGGCGTTCGACCTGGACGGCACCGTGCTCAACTCCGATGTGATCCAGAGCTACCTGTGGGCCCGCCTGCCCGAGCTGAGCCCGTGGGGCAGGACCAAGGCTGTCGCCGGTCTGCTGCGCGACCTGCCCGGCTACCTGTGGGTCGAGCAGCGCGACCGCGGCGCGTTCCTCCGGTCGCTGTACCGGCGCTACCGCGGCGCCGACCTGGCGGCGCTGGAGGCCTTCGTCGACAGCTCGCTGACCGACATCATCCTGGACCGGCTCGCCCCCGAGGCGATCCGCCGGGTCCGGGACCACCGCGATGCCGGCCACACCACGGTGCTGCTGACCGGCACCATCCGGCCGTTCACCCGGCCGCTGGTCCCGCTGTTCGATGAGATCGTCGCGGCCGAGCTGGCCACCGATGACCAGGGCCGCTGCACCGGCTACCTGACCGGCCCGCCGCTGGTCGGGGAGTCCCGCCCGGCCTGGCTGCGGCACTACGCCGCCACCCACGGCATCGACCTGGCGAAGAGCTACGCGTACGCGGACTCGCACGCCGACGAGTCGATGCTGCGGGCTGTGGGGAACCCCGTGGCGGTCAACCCCGATGTCCCGCTGATGCGGGTGGCGCAGACCGACCACTGGTCCGTCGTGGAATGGAGCTCCCACAGTGCCGGGAGCCGACGCAACCGGCCGCTCGGCCGCTAGAGGAGGAGACGGATTACATGTCGCGACCGGGATTCGTCCTCGAAGTCGAGAATCGTACGCCCCCGCTGCTGGTCGGGAACGGGGGAGTGGGCCGCCTGGCCACCCTGCCCGAGGGCACGCAGGTGGTCTACCCCAATGAGTACGACCAGGTGATCCAGGACGTCGACCAGGCCATCACCCGTGCCCTGGCCGCCCCGGTCGACAGTGCCCCGCTGGCGGACCGGCTGGAGCCCGGCAGCACCCTGACCATCGTGGTGTCCGGGCTGGCCGTCGCGCCGATGGCCCAGGACATCCGGGCCCGCCTGGTCGAGCAGGTCCTCGAGGTCGCCGCCGAGCGTCGGGTCGACGACGTACAGGTGCTGCTGGCGATCGGCACCGGGCGCCGGCTCGGACCGGGCGAACTGTTCTCGGTGCTGGGCCAGCGCGTCGTCGGTGCCCTCGGCCCCGACCAGCTGATCGTCCAGCACGACCTGGCCGACCCGGCCGGCTTCGCCGACCTGGGCCGCACCGGCCAGGGCGAGCCGGTGCTGGTGAACCGTCGACTGGCCGCTTCGGACCTGGTGGTGACCGTCAACGTCGCACGGACCGGTGTCGATGCCGGCACCGGCCTGCTGGCCGAGGGTGCCGTCGCCCGCGAGACCCTCGATGCCATCCATGGCTTCCAGGCCGCCGCCGGTGCCCAGCAGCGGGTCGCCGACCTGGTCGCCGAGCGGCTGCCGGTCCTGGCGATCGACGTGGTGACCGACCAGCAGGACGCCTCGACCGCGTTCACCCACCTGGGCCGGCGCGAGTGGGAGTGGTCGGTGCCCGAGCGGCTGGCGTACGCCACGGGCAGCCGGCTGGGCCGGTTCGCCGGCGAGCGGCTGTACCGGTCGATGTGGGAGGCGGGCCAGGCCCGACAGGTCTGTGCGCTGACCGGCGGGGATCCGGCCGCGGTCGCCTCGGCCACCCGTGCGGTGTTGGCCGACCAGCAGGTGGTGCAGGTCCCGACCTCGGCGGATGTGCTGATCACCACCGTGCCGGGTCGTACGCCGCACAACGCCGGCACTTCGGTGGATCCCCTGACCGCCGCCTGGGCCGCGCTGCATGCCCTGCCCAGGGAGGCCGGCCCGGTCCGCAAGGGTGGCGCGGTGATCGTCTGCCACCCGTTGCGGCCCGAGTTCAGCCCCACCGAGCACCAGGCCTCGGGCGACTTCTTCGCCCAGGTGCTGGAGCGGACCACCGATCCGGCGGTGATCCACGCCGACCACGAGCCGAAGTACGCGACCGACGAATGGTATGCGCACGTCCACCGGGACCAGCATGGCTATGCAGGTATCCTGCCGGTCTACCAGTGGTATGCGATCGCCAGGGCGCGGGAGTACTGCGGTGACATCGTCTGGGTCGGTGCCGACCGTAACAGCGCCGCACGGATGGGCATGCGGGCCGCGACCACGCTGGCCGATGCCCTGGAGATCGTTTCGAACCGCGTCGGCCCCGACCCGCAGGTGACCTACCTGCACACGGGCCCGACGATCGTTGCCGAGGTCATGGGAGAACGGGGGTGACACAGCCATGAGCACGCAAGACACAGCCCTAAGCACGGAGATCGACGGGGGACGGGCCCCCGACCCCGGAGGGACCGGCGGCGCTGCCACCGGGTGGGCCGACAGGTTTACCGGGCGGTTGGCAGCCGATGTCGAGGACGGCGCCGCGCCATGGCGTCGTCGCTGGGCGCAGTCCGCGCCGACTCCCCCCGAACATCCCCGGATCTGGGGCTGAAGCCCCGGCCGGGTCAACCAGACAGGAGCTCCCATGAGTGGGCATTCCAAGTGGGCCACCACCAAGCACAAGAAGGCCGTCATCGATGCGAAGCGCGGCAAGCTCTTCGCCAAGCTGATCAAGAACATCGAGGTCGCCGCCCGCATCGGCGGTGGCGACCCCGCCGGTAACCCGACCCTCTACGACGCCATCCAGAAGGCCAAGAAGACCTCGGTGCCCAACGACAACATCGACCGCGCGGTCAAGCGCGGCTCCGGTGAGGGCGCCGACGCGGTCAACTACGAGACGATCATGTACGAGGCGTACGGGCCGGCCGGGATCGCCCTGCTGATCGAGTGCCTGACCGACAATCGCAACCGTGCCGCCTCCGACGTCCGCGTCGCGATCACCCGCAATGGCGGCACCGTCGCCGACCCGGGCTCGACCTCGCGGATGTTCCAGCGCAAGGGTGTGGTCTCGGTGGCCAAGCAGCAGGACGGCAAGGAGGTCACCGAGGACGACCTGCTCGAGGCGACCCTCGACGCCGACCCGGAGGACGTGCAGGACGCCGGGGAGCAGTTGCGGGTGATCTGCGACCCGAACTCCGTCGTCGACGTCCGCAAGGCGATCCAGGACGCCGGTCTGGACTACGAGTCGGCCGAGGTCGAGTTCGTGCCCGACTTCACCCAGGAGGTCAACCTGGAGACCTTCGAGAAGATCGAGAAGCTCGTCGACGCGATCGAGGACCTGGACGACGTCCAGAACGTCTTCGGCAACTACGAGCCGGACGCCGAGGCACTGGCCTCGCTGTCCGAGGACTGAGGTCCGGCGACGACGTGCGAGTCCTCGGCATCGACCCGGGCCTGACCCGATGCGGGTTCGGCGTCATCGACGGCGACCGCTCCCGGCGGTGCGCACTGGTCGATGTCGGGGTCTTCCGCACGCCGGTCGACCTCGACACGCCCCGACGACTGCTCCGCCTGGAGCAGGAGATCGAGGCCAAGCTGGGTGAGCACCGGCCCGACGTCGTCGCCGTCGAGCAGGTCTTCGCCCAGCACAACAGTCCGACGGTGATGGGCACCGCCCAGGCCGCCGGCATCGCCATGCTGGTCGGCGCCCGCCACGGGCTGCCGGTCCAGCTGCACACCCCCTCGGAGGTCAAGGCCGCCGTGACCGGCTCAGGCCGGGCCGACAAGAAGCAGGTCGGCACCATGGTCGCCCGGATCCTCGGCCTGGCCGAGATGCCCCGGCCGGCCGACGCCGCCGATGCGGTGGCCCTGGCCGTGTGCCACCTGTGGCGCAGCACGATCGACCTGCCCGACGCCACCCCGAACCGGTGGCAGCAGGCGATCGCCGCCCAGGGTGGCAGGGGCCCCAAGACATGGAAGGACGTCCGTCGGTGATCGCACACCTGACCGGCACCGTGACCGCCATCCGGGCGACGACCGCCGTGATCGACATCGGCGGGCTGGGCTTGGAGGCACAGTGCACCGCCCGCGCCCTGGCCGGCCTGCGGCTGGGCGAGACCGGGCACCTGGAGACCTCGATGCAGGTGCGCCAGGAGGTCTTCACCCTCTTCGGGTTCGTCGACGCGACCGAGCGCGAGACCTTCGAGATGCTGCTGGGCGTCAACGCCATCGGCCCCAAGCTGGCCCTCGCCGTGCTCTCCCTGCTCGACCCCCGGGAACTGGTCGCGGCGATCCTGGCCGAGGACCTGCGCACCCTGACCAAGGTGCCCGGGGTAGGCAAGAAGTCGGCCGAGCGGATGCTGGTCGAGCTGCGCGACAAGGTCGTACGCCTCGGAGTGGAGCCGACCGGGACGGAACTGTCCGCGGCCGGGGCGGAGCGCCCGCTGTGGCGCGAGCAGGTCGCGGGCGGTCTGCAGGGGCTGGGCTGGTCGGCGAAGGAGGCCGAGTTGGCGTGCGACGCGGTCGAACCGCTGGTTGCCGAGGACACCTCGATCGGCGTGGCACAGTTGATGCGGGCGGCGCTCCAGTCGCTCGCCAAGTGATGGGCAGGACCCTGGCGGTCCGCCGGGAGGTGGTGGGCTCGTGACCGACCGTGGCGCGGTCGACCCGTACGCCGCCCCCGAGGAGAGCGTCGTCGAGGCGGCGCTGCGACCCAGCCGGCTGGATGACTTCGAGGGCCAGCCCCGGGTGAGCGCCCAGCTCGGCCTGGTGCTGGCAGCGGCCCGCGGGCGCGGCGCCACACCGGACCACGTGCTGCTGTCCGGTCCACCGGGGCTGGGCAAGACCACACTGGCGATGATCATCGCGGCGGAGATGGGGGTGCCGCTGCGGATCTCCTCCGGGCCGGCGATCCAGCACGCCGGTGACCTTGCGGCGATCCTGTCCGGGCTGGTCGAGGGCGAGGTGTTCTTCCTCGACGAGATCCACCGGATGTCCAAGCCCGCCGAGGAGATGCTCTACCTGGCGATGGAGGACTACCGGGTCGACGTCGTCGTCGGCAAGGGGCCCGGAGCCACCGCGATCCCGATCGAGATCCCGCACTTCACCATGGTCGGCGCCACCACTCGGGCCGGACTGCTGCCCGGACCGCTGCGCGACCGCTTCGGGATGACCGCCCAGCTGGAGTACTACGGCACCGAGGCCCTCGAGCACATCGTGCAGCGTTCCTCCCGGGTCCTGGGGGTCCCGGTCGACGACGACGCCGGCCACGAGATCGCCCGCCGTTCCCGCGGCACGCCACGGATCGCGAACCGCCTGCTGCGCCGGGTCCGGGACTACGCCCAGGTGCACGGCACCGGTGAGGTGGACCGGGCGACCGCCCGGGCCGCCCTCGAGCTGTACGAGGTCGACGAGCTCGGCCTGGACCGCCTCGACCGTGGCGTGCTGGTCGCGCTGTGCCAGCGCTTCGGCGGCGGGCCGGTCGGCCTGTCCACCCTGGCGATCGCCGTGGGGGAGGAGCCGGACACGGTCGAGGAGGTAGCCGAGCCCTTCCTCGTACGCCTGGGCTTCATGATGCGCACCCCGCGCGGACGCGTCGCCACGCCGGCCGCGTTCGCCCACCTGGGGCTGCCCGTGCCCGGCGAGCAGGGGAGCACCTCGGTCCTCTGGGACTAGACTCGCCCCCGTCCGCCCCCGACCGAGAAGTGAGACACATGAACAACCAAATGGGCACGCTGCTGATGATCGTGCTGTTCGTCGCACTGGGCTACATCATGCTCGTGCGTCCGGCACAGGTGCAGCGGAAGAAGCAGGCCCAGCTCCTGACCGAGCTCCAGCCGGGCAGCCGGGTGCAGACCCAGATCGGCGTGTACGGCACGCTGGTCGCGTTGGGTGAGGTGCTGGCCCAGGTGGAGGTCGCGCCGGGGGTCGTGATCACCCTCGACAAGCGGCTGGTGTCCGGAGTGGTGCCGCGCAGCCGGGACGAGTTCTGGACCTACCCCGACGAGCCGGCCGAGGAGGCCACGACCGACGCCCTTGAGCAGGACCTCGTCGAGCAGGACGTGGACCGGGATGGGGTGGACCAGGATGTCGTGGAGGGAACGGTCGAGCCGGACCGGTCCGCTGACGACGTCTCGCAGACCGGCACGGACAGGACTGACAAGGACGACCAGGCCGACGGCCCGGACGACCGGAAAGCCTGAGCCGCCCACCCATGGCCACCAAGACCCCACGACCTTCGGCGACGCACGTCCATCCGTGGCGGCCGTTGCTGATCCTGTTCCTGGTCATCGCCGCCATGTTCGCCGTGATGGCGGCGACCCGGACCTGGGTGCCCAAGCTGGGCCTGGACCTGCGCGGCGGCACCACCATCACGCTGACCGCCTCCAACACCACCGGCACCGGGCAGGTCGATGCAGAGAGCCTGGAGCAGGCGCGGACGATCCTGCAGCAGCGCGTCGACAGCCTCGGGGTCGGTGAGTCAGAAGTACGGACGGCCAACAACAACCAGATCACCGTCAGCGTTCCCAACGTGAGCGAGGACCGGCTGATCGAAATGGTCGGCCAGACCGCCCTACTCAACTTCCGCGTCGTCTACTACGCCGAGCCCGTGACGGCCCCGGTCCCGGAGCCCGGTGCCGAGCCGGCACCGGGGGCCGAGGTGACACCACAGGGGGGTGCGAGCGCGGAGGGACAGCCTGCGACACCGCCGGCCACCGAGGGCAACAACCTGCCCACCGCGCCGGCCACCGACCCGGGCGCCGCGGCGACCCCGACCCTGGAACCGTCCCCGTACCCCACGGAGGCCGGCCAGGGCACGCCGCAGCAGCAGGCGCTCAGCTGGCAGCCCAACGAGCAGGACGTGGCGAACTTCTTCGCCTACCAGTGCGGTGACCCGGTCACCGACGTGGCCGACCAGCCGCTGATGACCTGTGACCGCGAGGGCACCGCCAAGTACCTCCTCGGCCCGACCGTGGTCAGCGGCAACCAGGTCAACACGGCCTCGGCCGGGATCCCGCAGGGACAGCTGCAGTGGGTCGTCACCATGGACTTCAACGCCGAGGGCGCCCAGCTGTTCGCCGACGCCACCGCGCAGCTGGCCCAGGGCACGCCGAGCACCCAGTTCGCCATCGTCCTGGACGGCCTGGTCGTCTCCGCCCCGCAGGTCAACGAGCCGATCCCGAACGGCCGGGCCCAGATCGACGGCGGTGCCACCGGCTTCACCCAGGAGTCGGCCCAGAGCCTGGCCTCGGTGTTGAAGTACGGCGCGCTTCCGCTGTCGCTGTCGGTCGACTCGGTCGATACCGTCTCCCCGGTGCTGGGCGGCGAGCAGTTGCGCGGTGCCCTGATCGCCGGCCTGCTCGGCATGATCCTGGTCGCCGTGTTCGCCATCGCCGTCTACCGGGCCCTGTCGTGGGTGATCATCGCCATGTTCCTGCTGGCGGCCACGATGACGTACGAGCTGCTGGTGCTGCTCGGCTCCGGCCTCGGCGTGGCGACCAACCTGCCCGGCGTCGCCGGCGCGATCGTCGGCATCGGCATGGTCGCCGACTCGTTCATCATCTACTTCGAACGCATCAAGGACGAGGTCCGCGAGGGCCGTACGCTCCGGTCGGCGGCCGAGTCCGGCTGGGCGAAGGCCCGCAACACGATCCTGATCTCGGACGCCGTGCAGTTGCTCAGCGCCGTGGTGCTGTTCATCCTGTCGATCGGCGCGGTCCGCGGTTTTGCGTTCATCCTCGGCCTGTCCACGATCCTGGACGTCGTGGTGACGTTCATGTTCGCCAAGCCGATGATGACCCTGCTGATGCGGACCCGTTTCTTCGGCGAGGGCCGTCGTGGCTCCGGCCTGGAGGCGGCGCTGATCGGCGTGGAGCAGCTGCCCAGCAGCCGTCGCCGCCGTCGTCGTCCCGCCGCCCCGATCACCCCTGAGGAGGCCTGATGCGCGGCCTGTGGCAGAAGCTCGTCCGGCTCTCGCACGGCGAGAACGTCTATGACGTCCTGTCCTATCGCAAGCGCTGGTACGCCATCAGCGCCGTGGTCCTGGTCCTGTGCATCGTCGGGCTGCTGGTCCGCGGACTCAACCTGAGCATCGAGTTCCGCGGTGGGTCCGACTTCAAGGTGCCGTATGCGATCACCGAGACGACCGTCGGTGATGCCGTCGACGTGGTGGACCGGGTCGGCCTGCCGGACATGGCCGAGGTGAGCGTGACCACCATCGGGTCCAACACGGTCAACGTCCAGACCCGCTCCCTGTCCACCACCGAGGTCACCCAGGTCCGCGAGGCGCTCGGCACCTGGGCCGGGGTGCCGCCGGAGCAGGTCTCCTACAGCCTGATCGGCGCCTCGTGGGGCAAGCAGATCACCCAGAAGGGGATCATCGCGCTGGTGGTCTTCATCGTCCTGGTCGGGGTGATGATCACCGTCTACTTCCGGGACTGGCGGATGGCGGTCGCCTCGATCGTCGCGCTGCTGCACGACCTGCTGGTGACGGTCGGGGTGTACGCGTGGGTCGGCTTCTCGGTCACCCCCGCGACACTGACCGCCCTGCTGACGATCCTGGGCTACTCGTTGTACGACACGATGGTCGTGTTCGACCGGGTCCGGGAGAACGTGCGGGAGTTGCCCGAGCACAAGGAGACGTACACCGCTGCGGCGAACCGCAGCCTCAACGAGGTGCTGCTCCGGTCGATCAACACCACGATCATCGGTGTGCTGCCGATCATCGCCCTGCTCATCGCCGGCGTCTTCGTGCTGGGCACCGGCCCGATCAAGGACCTGTCCCTGGCGATGGTCGTCGGCATGGTCGCCGGCGCCTACTCCTCGATCTTCATCGCGACCTCGGTGCTGGTGGACCTGAAGGAGCGGACGCCGGAGATGGTCGCCTGGCGTGCCCGCCTGGCCCGCACGGGGGAGCGCGAGGAGCGGTTGCGGCGCGATGACGCCGTCGGGGTGTCGACGCCCTCGCCGATCACGGTGGCGGTTGATGTGGCCGAGTCCGGGACGCCGGTGGCCCCACGTCCACCGGCACCGATCGACCCGGGGACCCGGCGCCAGCCGGAGCACAAGTCCCGCAGTCAGCGCCGCCATGGACAGTGAGCCCCGCCGGCCTTCACCCCCTGCGATGTCCGAGCCCACCCCGGAGGACGTGATGAGAACCCGACCGCTGCTGCGCACCTCGGAGGAGAACCGAGCCCTGATCGCCTCGTTGATTCGCGACATCCCGGACTTCCCGACCACGGGGGTGGGGTTCAAGGACATCACGCCGCTGCTGGGCTCGCCGGACGGCTTCCGGGCCACCATCGACGAGCTCGTGGCCGCCGCGCCGCCGCAGATCGACGTGGTGGTCGGGATGGAGGCACGGGGCTTCATCGTCGGTGCCCCGGTCGCGATCGCGCTGGGCGCCGGCTTCGTCCCGGTCCGCAAGCCGGGCAAGCTGCCGGCGCCCACGCACGAGGTGAGCTACGACCTGGAGTACGGGCACGAGACGCTCACCATCCATACCGACGCGATCCGGCCCGGCTCGCGGGTGCTGGTGGTCGACGACGTGCTCGCCACCGGCGGCACGCTGGCGGCGACCGCGGAGTTGGTCCAGCGACTGGGCGCCGAACTGGTGCACGTGGCGGTCGTGCTGGAACTGGCCTTCCTGGAACCGCGCCGACGACTGGCCGAGGCCGGGCTGGGGGAGACCGAGATCACCGCGCTGGTCACCGTCACCGAGTGACCCCGTCCTGACCCCGGACTGCCTCCGCACGGTCGTTGGCCCGGTAGGACTAGACTTCAAGCCTAAGATCGGGGGGTTCTGGGGAGCCAGGTCTCCCGACAACGGATCAGGGACGTCGGGGTCGGGAAGGAGGTCGGGCATGAGTGACGAAGTGATGCCGGTTGCCGTGAGCGGGGCGCCACGGCTGTCGATGCGCCAGCGTTTGGCGCGGCTGGGGACCAAGGCCCAGCAGCCGAACGTGCTCGATCCGCTCTTTCAGGCGATCCGGGCGAGCCATCCCAAGGCCAACCTGGCGGTGATCGAGAAGGCGTACGGCATCGCCTCCTCCTTCCACGCCGGCCAGAAGCGCAAGAGCGGTGATCCGTACATCACCCATCCGCTGTCGGTCGCGACGATCCTGGCCGAGCTGGGTGCGGCCGAGGAGACGATCTGTGCCGGCCTGCTCCACGACACCGTGGAGGACACCGAGTACACCCTGGAGCAGGTCACCGCCGACTTCGGGCCCACCGTCGCGCTGCTGGTCGACGGTGTGACCAAGCTGGACAAGGTGACGTACGGTCCCTCGGCCAAGGCCGAGACGCTGCGCAAGATGATCGTCAACATGAGCCAGGACATCCGCGTGCTGGTGATCAAGCTCGCCGACCGGCTGCACAACATGCGGACCCTGCACCACCTGCGCCCGGACAAGCAGAATCGGATCGCGGCAGAGACCCTGGAGGTGTATGCGCCGCTGGCGCACCGGCTCGGCATGAACACCATCAAGTGGGAGCTGGAGGACCTGGCGTTCTCCACCATGCAGCCGAAGCTGTACGACGAGATCGTGCACCTGGTCGTGCAGCGCGCCCCGTCACGGGAGAAGTTCCTCAAGCGGGTCACCGAGGTGATCGAGGCCGACCTGCGTCAGGCCGGGGTGCGGGCGACCGTCACCGGCCGACCGAAGCACTACTACTCGATCTACCAGAAGATGGTGGTCCGGGGCCGGTCCTTCGACGACATCTACGACCTGGTCGCGCTGCGGATCATCGTCGACTCCATCCAGGACTGCTACGGCGCGCTGGGCGTGCTGCACTCGCGGTGGAACCCGCTGCCGGGCCGGTTCAAGGACTACATCGCGATGCCGAAGTACAACATGTACCAGTCGCTGCACACCACCGTGCGCGGCCCCGAGGGCACGCCGGTCGAGTTCCAGATCCGGACCTGGGACATGCACCGGCGCGCCGACTACGGTGTCGCCGCGCACTGGAAGTACAAGGAGGGCAAGGGCGACAAGTCCGATCCCAATGAGCTGAACTGGGTGCGGGCGCTGAACCAGTGGCAGCGCGAGACCGAGGACCCCGAGGAGTTCCTCGACGACCTGCTGTTCTCGATCAACGCCGACGAGGTCATCGTCTACACCCCCCAGGGCGACATGCTGACCCTGCCGGCGGGTGCCACTCCGGTCGACTTCGCCTACCTGGTGCACACCGAGGTCGGACATCGCTGTATCGGGGCGCGGGTGAACGGCCGGCTGGTGCCGCTGGAGTCGAAGCTGGCGACCGGTGACCGGGTGGAGATCCTCACCTCGAAGGCCGAGGGGGCCGGCCCCTCCCGGGACTGGCTGTCGTTCGTGGCCAGTCCACGCGCCCGCGCCAAGATCCGCCAGTACTTCAGCCGGGAGCGCCGCGACGAGGCGATCGAGAGCGGCAAGGAGGCCCTGGCCCGGCAGATGCGCCGGATGGACATGCCGATGCAGCGCCTGCTGACGATCGAGCACCTCACCGAGGTGGCGGCCTACTTCCGCGTCGCCGATGTCAACGCCCTCTACAAGGCGGTCGGAGACGGGTCGATCTCCCCGCAGGCCGTCGTCCAGCGGCTGGTGCAGATCGCCGGCGGGCCCGAGGAGGTGGCCGACGCGACCAGCGAGGACTCGGTGGTGCTGCGCCGGCCCCGCACCTCGCCGTCGGCCTCGGAATCGGGTGTGATGGTGCACGGGGACAAGGGTGTGTGGGTCAAGCTGGCCCGCTGCTGCACCCCGGTGCCCGGTGACGAGATCGTCGGCTTCATCACCCGTGCCTCCGGCGTGTCGGTGCACCGTCGGAACTGCAGCAACGCCGCGGACCTGATGACGACCTCCCCGGAGCGGATCATCGACGTGTCCTGGGCGCCCACCTCGGAGAGTTCGTTCCTGGTCACCGTCGAGATCCTGTCCCTGGACCGCAACGCCCTGCTCTCCGACATCACTCGCTCGATCGCCGACCAGCACATCTCGATCAGCTCGGCCAGTGTCAACACCCACCGGGACCGTACGGCGAAGATCAACCTGACCTTCGAGACGCCGGACCCGACGCACCACCTGGACCATGTGCTGAACGCGATCCGACGCGTGCCCGGCGTCTATGACGTCAACCGCGTACGGGCCTGATCGAGGGCACCGCGAGCCGAGGGAAACCCGCATCGAGGGAGACCCGAAGGGGCCTGACCGGAAGCAGTCACGCCGGTCAGGCCCCGAACTCGCGTCGGTGTCGAGCTGTCGGCCTCAGGCGCCGAAGTCGCGGGCGGCGTTCTCGGCCTGTTCCAGCCACCCCTGGTAGGTGCTGATCGCGTCCCGGTGCTCCTTGGCCTTCTTGGTATCGCCGCGGGCCTCGGCCTTGGCCAGCTTCGCGGCCAGGTCGTCGATCTGCGCCTGGATCTTGCGCGCGGTGTCGGTGGCGAGCTCACGGGCCTGCGGGTCCGTACGCTTCCACTCGGCCTCCTCGCGCTGCTTGACCGCCTGGTCCAGCTTGTGCAGCCGGTTGTCCAGGCCGCGCATGGCGTCCCGCGGCACCCGGCCGTACTCGGACCACTTGTCGAGGAGCTCTCGGTAGAGCCGCTTGCTCTCGCCCAGATCCTGATCGGGGCGGATCCTCGGCTCGTACTCGTCGAGCAGGGCCTCCTTGGCGATCTGGTTGCCGCGGAACTCCTCGTCCTGGACGTTCTGGGCGGCGTTGCGGGCGTCGAAGAAGGTGTCCTGCAGGGCGCGGAACTGCTTCCACAGCTTGTCGTCGACATCGCGGGGAGCCGAACCGGCGGCCTTCCAGCGCTGCATCAGGTCGCGGAAGTCACGGGAGGTCTGGCCCCAGTCCTGGGAGGTGGCCAGCGGGGTCGCCTCGGCGATGATCGCCTCCTTCAGGACCCGGGCCTCCTCGCGCTTGGCGTTCTGCTCGGCGAACTGGTGCTTGCGGCGGCGGGTGTAGGTGGTGCGGGCCGTGGAGAACCGGTGCCAGAGGGCATCGTCGGTGGCCTTGTCGATCCTCGGCAGGGCCTTCCACTGCTCCAGCAGGTCCCGGAACCGGTTCACCCCACCGCGCCAGTCGTTGCCGGCAGCGATCTTCTCCGCCTCGGCGACCATGGCCTCCTTGGCCTGGCGGGTCTCGGCGTTCTGCGCGGCCCGGGCGGCCTTGCGCTCCTCCGCCTTGGCCTCCAGCACCGGCGCCAGCGCGTCCAGCCGCGCCTCCAGGGCGGCCAGGTCGCCGACCGCGGCGGCCTCGTGGACGCTCTGGCGGACCTGCGTGATCCGCTTGCGGGCCTCATCCGGTGCCAGGGCGCCGGCCTTCAGCCGGTTCTCCAACAGGTCGACCTCGACCGCCAGGTTCTCGTAGCGGCGCACGTAGATCGCGAGGGCTTCAGCCGGTTCGGCCCCCGGGACCTGGCCCACCGGGCGCTCTCCCTCCGGGGTACGTACGAACACGGTGCCGTCGGTGTCGACGCGACCAAAGGAATCTGGCCCTGTCATCTCGCTCATGGGGTACATCTTGCCGGATATGGTGGCGGATGTGCTCATCGCTTCATTTCCGGCCGGTGCCTGGCAGACGAACTGCTACCTGGTCGCCCCCGGCCCCGGCGGCCCCTGCGTGGTGATCGACCCCGGCGTCGCCGCTCTCGGCACCATCCGCCGGATCGTCGACGAGCAGCGGCTGGAGCCGGCCGGCGTCCTACTCACCCACGGCCACATCGACCACATGTTCTCCGCCGCCGACGTCTGCGAGGCGTACGGGGTCGGCTGCTGGATCCATCCGGCGGACCGCCCCTACCTGACCGACCCGTACGCGGTGCCGGCTGCCCGCACCCTGATCGAGCAGGCGGTCGGCGAGGTCCGTGACTTCACCGACCGCGAGCCCGCACCCCTGCACGCGGTGGCCGACGGTGACCGGATCGAACTGGCCGGGCTGGAGTTCGAGGCCCTGCACGCCCCCGGCCACACGCCCGGCTCGACCCTGTACCGGCTGCCCTATCCCGATGACGACTCGATCGAGGCACTCGTGTTCACCGGGGACGTGGTCTTCGCCGGCAGCGTGGGGCGCACCGACCTGCCGAACGGGCAGCCGGAGGTGATGCGGCAGACCCTGTCCCGGGTGGTGCTCGGCCTGTCCGACGACGTCGCCCTGCTGCCGGGGCACGGCGGGCAGACCCTGATGTCCCGCGAGCGGTCCACGAACCCGTACCTCCGCTCCTAGCGACTACGCTCAGGGGCGTCCCTCCTGCGTATGCCACGCGTACGTACGTCTCTTCGAAAGGCCGCTGTCCGCATGAGCCGCCCCAAGCCGATGTCCGGCTTCCCCGAGTTCCTCCCCGCCGCGCGGATGGTCGAGCTGCATGCCCTGCGGATCCTGTCGTCGACCTTCGAGCTGCACGGTTTTGCACCGATCGAGACGCGCGCGGTCGAGCCGCTGGACCAGCTCGCCCGCAAGGGGGAGATCGAGAAGGAGGTCTATGTCGTCCGCCGACTGCACGCCGCCGAGGGCGACACCGACGAGATCGGCCTGCACTTCGACCTGACCGTGCCGTTCGCCCGCTACGTGCTGGAGAACTCCGGCCACCTGGTCTTCCCGTTCCGCCGCTACCAGGTCCAGAAGGTCTGGCGCGGGGAGCGCCCGCAGGAGGGCCGCTACCGCGAGTTCCTGCAGGCCGACATCGACATCGTCGGCCAGGGCACCCTCGCCGACCACCACGACGTGGAGATCCCCCTGGTCGCCCTGGACGCGTTCGAGAAGCTGCACACCGACCTGGGCATCCCGCCGGTGCTGCTGCACGTCAACAACCGCAAGCTGTCCGAGGGCTTCTACCGGGGGCTGGGCATCGAGGACACCGCCGCCGTGCTGCAGCGGGTCGACAAGTACGACAAGATCGGCCCGGACGCCGTCCGCGAACTGCTGGTCGAGGAGTTGGGGCTGGACCAGGAACAGGCCGCCAAGTGCGTGGCACTGGCCGGGATCGCCACCTCCGACGAGTCATTCGTCGACCGGGTGCAGGAGCTGGGCGTCCAGCACGAACTGCTGGACGAGGGCCTCGCCGCCCTGGCCGCGGTGGTCCGGGTCGCCGAGCGCCAGGTGCCCGGCCGGGTGCTGGCCGACCTGAAGATCGCCCGCGGCCTGGACTACTATACCGGCACCGTCTACGAGACCCTGCTGCAGGGCTCGGAACGCATGGGGTCGGTCGCCTCCGGTGGCCGCTACGACGCGCTGGCCTCGGACGGGAAGAACACCTTCCCCGGAGTCGGCTACTCCTTCGGGGTGACCCGCCTGCTGGCCCCGATCCTGGGGCGCGGCGAACTGACCTCCTCCCGGCCGGTGCCGACCTGCGTGCTGGTGGCGGTGGACAGCGAGGACACCCGCGAACAGGCGCTCGGTACCGCCGACCGCCTGCGCCGGCGCGGGATCCCGACCGAGGTCGCGCCGAAGGCCGACAAGTTCGGCAAGCAGATCCGCTACGCGGACCGGCGGGGCATCCCGTACGTGTGGTTCGGGGCGGGAGGGAACGACGAGGTGAAGGACATCCGGTCCGGCGACCAGGCGGCCGCCGACCCGGATGCGTGGACCCCGCCGGCCGAGGACCTGTACCCGCGCACGGTGCGCCCCTGATTCCGGCTGGTCAGACCTCCACGTCGTCCGGCAGGGGGATTCGCGCCGACAGCACCCATTCCTCGTCCTGCCGGCCGGCTTCCAGCCGGCCACCAAGCAGGTCCACCCGCTCGGTCAGGCCGCGCAGGCCCCACCCGGTCGGCCCGTGGCGTAGCCCGTCCCGTCGCGGCGTCGGGCCGAGCGTGTTGCGCACCGACACCAGGACGTAGCGGTGGTTGAGGCGGACGTCGGCCACGGTCCGGGCACCGTCGGGGGCATGCTTCAGGACGTTGGTGCAGGCCTCCTGCAGGATCCTGATGACCGTCCGGGTGAGCGTGGCGGGCAGCCGGTCCACCTCGGGGGCAACGGTGACCGTGATGTCGAACCCGAGACCGGACAGCCGCTCGGCAAGGTCGGTGCCGACCCGGGACACGGAGGTGTCGTCGCTCAGGTGATCGATGCCGAGTTCCTCGACCTGCTCGCCGTCCCGCAGTAGCCCGACGAGGATGCGCAGCTCGTACAGGACCTTCTGGGTGGACCCCCGCACGCTGTCCAGGACCTTGTGCAGCTCGGCGGGATCGTCGGTGCGGCTACGACTGGTGATCTGCAGGGACATGATCGACAGCTCGTGGGCCACCACGTCGTGCAGTTCACGGGCCAGGGTGGCCCGCTCGTCGTCTCGGATGCGCGAGTTCTCCTCGGCCAGCTCGTGCAGTCGGCGGCGGTCACGGGCGCGCTGGCCCTGGAAGTAGTGGACCGTCGACCCCAGCACGGCGGAGACGACCAACAGCGTCAGGAATGACCAGAAGGTCACGTAGCCCTCGGGGCCGAGTTGGACCGCGACGAGGACGAGCCAGGTCAGGGCCACCGCCCAGGTGGCCAGGGTCAAGGCCCACCGGGTGGTGGCGGCGGCGATGCCGACGAGGAAGACCACGGCCATGGCCGCGCCGAGGTAGCTCGCGGTGATCAGCGACAGCAGCAGCACGGGGATGGCGACCAGCAGCGCGACCGGGGCGCTCCAGATCGCGATGTACCAGACGGCGTACGCAACGAACAGGCCGAGTACCAGCAATTGCCGGCGCTCGTCCGCGACGATGCTCGACCAGGCGACGACGACCTCCCGGATGTCATCCACCAGCCCGATGCTGATGAAGACCACCAGTACCCATCGCAACCACTTCGGGAGTGGGTAGGAGGTCAGGAACTGCTGACGCACACCGCGGGCTCGCGGTGCCGCGTCGGTCTCACCCACAGGGCTGGGCGAAGGCGCGGCAGAGGGAGGTGTTCCAGTCCTGGGGTCCGGCTTCGCCCGAGGTCTCGGTGGCGAAGGCGGGGATCGCGGTGGCCGAGGTCGGGGGCGCGCTCGCAGCCAGGCAGGCGACGAGTGCCGGTGCGACGGCGCTCCCTCGTGCGAACTCCTCCATGGTGCGTCACTCTCCTCGTGTCAGGCCCGGCCGGGAACCGGTCGGGTAGCCGGGTCCAGTATGGCGGTCCACCGGCGCGCCGCCATCACTTTTTGAATAGTATCCTGACTGATTGTGTCTACTAATCTGTGTCGTACGCACCACCCTAGTAGTGTGGGGGTCATGCAGGCGACGACGATCCTTGTGGTGGACGACGAAGAGGTGGTCCGCGACGCCTATCGCCACATGTTCGCGGGCCATCCCGAGTTCGTGGTCGTCGCGGAGGCGACCGATGGTTCCGAAGCAGTCTCCCGCTACGCCGAGCATCGTCCGGACGTGGTGCTGATGGACCTCAAGATGCCCCGGATGTCGGGTGTCGAGGCGATGGGGGAGATCAGCCGTCGCTTCCCTGATGCCTGCATGGTCGCCATCACCACCTTCGCCACGATCGATTACATCGCTCCCGCCCTGCGGGCCGGTGCGGCCGGGTACCTGGTCAAGGACGCCTCCGTCGAGCAGGTGGAGCAGGGGATCCGTCGGGCGCTCGCCGACGAGATGCCGCTGAGCCCGCAGATCGCCCGCGCGCTGGCCCGCAGTGTTGCCGAGGACACCGTTCCGGACAGCAGTGCTTCCGCCAGGAGCACTTCCGGCGGGACCCTTTCGAGGATGCGGGCGCAGATCTCCTCGCGCCTGCCTCGCCAGATGGGCGCCCCGACCCCCCGGGAGCAGCAGGTGCTCGACCAGTTGGCGATGGGCCTGGGCAACCGGGAGATCGCCGAGAACCTGTCCATCTCCGAGGCGGCGGTCAAGGCCCACCTGCGCCACATCGGCGACAAGTGGGACGTGCGGTCCCGGACCCAGATCCTGGTGCTGGCCTACCGGTACGGTCTGGTCACCGCCGAAGAAGGGCTGCGCTGAGCGGGACTGCGCCCCCGGCCCGTTCGACGGTAGGGTGAGGGATCGTACGTGCCCAGATCCCGGAAGGACCCCTTGTGATTCGCACCCATGACGCTGGCACCCTGCGTGCCGAGCATGCCGGTCAGACCGTCACCCTCGCGGGTTGGGTGGGTCGTCGACGTGATCACGGCGGCGTGGCGTTCATCGACCTGCGCGATGCCAGCGGTGTGGCGCAGGTGGTGGTGCGCGACGAGATCCTGGAGTCCTCCGGCGCCCACGACCTGCGCAACGAGTACTGCATCGCGGTCACCGGTGTCGTCGAGCGTCGTCCCGAGGGCAACGAGAACACCGACCTGCCCACCGGCGAGATCGAAGTCGCCATCACCGACCTGGACGTGCTCAACGAGGCGGCCCCGCTGCCGTTCCAGATCGACGAGCACGTCACCGTCGGTGAGGAGGCCCGACTCAGGTACCGCTACCTCGACCTGCGCCGCCCCGCCCAGGCCGCGGCCCTGCGCCTGCGCTCGAAGGTCTCCCAGGCCGCCCGCGGCGTGCTGGCCGCCCACGACTTCGTCGAGATCGAGACGCCGACGCTGACCCGGTCCACCCCTGAGGGTGCCCGTGACTTCCTGGTCCCGGCCCGCCTGGCTCCCGGATCCTGGTACGCCCTGCCGCAGTCGCCGCAGCTGTTCAAGCAGCTGCTGATGGTCGCCGGGATGGAGCGCTACTACCAGATCGCGCGCTGCTACCGCGACGAGGACTTCCGCGCCGACCGCCAGCCCGAGTTCACCCAGCTGGACATCGAGATGAGCTTCGTCGACCAGGATGACGTGATCGCGCTGGCCGAGGAACTGATGGTCGCGATCTGGAAGCTGATCGACGTGGACCTGCCCACCCCGTTCCCGCGGATGACGTACGCCGACGCGATGGACCACTACGGCTCGGACAAGCCCGACCTGCGCTTCGACCTGCAGATCACCGAGATGACCGACTACTTCAAGGACACCCCGTTCCGGGTGTTCCAGGCCGCGTACGTCGGTGCTGTCGTGATGCCCGGCGGCGCCTCCCAGCCGCGCCGCCAGTTCGACGCCTGGCAGGAGTGGGCCAAGCAGCGGGGCGCCAAGGGCCTGGCGTACGTGACGGTCGCCGAGGACGGCACCCTGGCCGGCCCGGTCGCCAAGAACCTCACCGAGACCGAGCGCGAGGGTCTGGCCGCCGCCACCGGCGCCAAGCCCGGCGACGCGATCTTCTTCGCCGCTGGGGGCCGCAAGTCTTCCCAGGAACTGCTCGGCGCGGCCCGCCTGGAGATCGGCCGGCGCACCGGCCTGATCGACGAGAACGCCTGGAAGTTCGTGTGGGTCGTCGACGCCCCGCTGTTCGAGCCGGTCTCCGAGGCCGTCGCCGCCGGTGACGTCGCCGTCGGTGAGGGCGCCTGGACCGCGGTGCACCACGCGTTCACCTCGCCCAAGCCGGGCTCGATGGAGACCTTCGACACCGATCCGGGCAGCGCCCTGGCGTACGCGTACGACTGCGTCTGCAACGGCAACGAGATCGGCGGCGGCTCGATCCGTATCCACCGTCGCGACATCCAGGAGCGGGTGTTCAAGGTGATGGGCATCGGCGAGGAGGAGGCCCAGGAGAAGTTCGGCTTCCTGCTGGACGCGTTCAAGTTCGGCGCCCCGCCGCACGGCGGCATCGCTTTCGGCTGGGACCGGATCGTGTCGCTGCTGGCGCACACCGAGTCGATCCGCGACGTGATCGCCTTCCCGAAGTCCGGCAACGGCTACGACCCGCTCACCGGTGCACCCGCCCCGATCACCCTGAAGCAGCGTCGCGAGGCCGGCGTCGACGCCAAGCCGAAGAAGAAGGACGAGGAGCAGCCGGTGGATGCCGCTGAGCAGGACACGGTGTCCTCCCGGGCCTGAGGCTCAGCCCAGCCCGGCCTCGGCGTACGCCCGGGTGGAATCGAGTACTGATCCGTCGAGCTCGTCGGGTCCGTGGACCAGGTAGAACCCGGAGTGCTCCGGGTTCTCCTGGCCCTCCATCCGCTCGTTCACCAGGGCGAGGAGCTCGGGGCCGGGAAGTGGGGAGGAGACCGGTCGGAGCAGACCGGTGAGAGCCCCGCGTGACCACGCGTACCAGTGGGGTGCCAGCGTGACGTCGTCCGCGGTCAGCCCGGTCTCCTCCCGCAGTTCCCGCAGCAGCGTGGTGGTCAGGTCGAGCTGGCCATCCACCGCGTCCCGGGGCTCGACCGAGCCGGACGGGAAGTAGCTCGACCCACCGAAGGTCGTGTGCGGGGCCATTCGGCCCAGCAGGTACGCCCCGTCCGCCGCCCGCAGGGCGGCCAACGGATAGACGTGCGAGGCCGCCTCGGGCGGATAGCCCAGGCTGCGGTAGTACAGCGAGGCCGCATACCGCGTCGGCACGAAGACCAGCCTGAGGACCGGCCCGTCGAACTCCCGCACCCGGCAGATGGTCACCGTGCCGTTGAACGTCCGTGGCTTGTCGCGCACCACCTGGCGCCAGTGCGCCGCGATCCGGTCCGCGTACTCCTCGGCCCAGGGCCACGGCCGGTCCTCGATCCGGGCCTCCACCCGGTCGATCCGTACCAGGGCGGCCCCCGTCGTCGTGCCGATGCTCCTCATGCCCCCAGCCTACGGGCGGGATCGCTGAAAGCGCGGCGAGGCGTCCCGCCCTGGTCTGGGTAGCACGAAACTGACCCAACTCGACCAGAATCCTGCTACCGACCGTGGGCAATCCCGCCGGTGCCGCCTCCTCGGGGCGTACGGACCCGGCAGGGCTGGGTAGGGTGGCCGGTGATGCCTCACGACCTGTTCTCCGACACCGACGACCCGACCCCGACCAGCCGGGGCGGGACGCTGGGCTGGTCCGGCCACGGCCAGGAGCCGCTCGCGGTCCGGCTGCGGCCGCGGACGCTGGACGAGATCGTCGGACAGGACCACCTGCTGGCGCCAGGGTCCCCGTTGCGGCGACTGGCTGCCGGTGAGCCCGGATCCGTGTTCCTGTGGGGGCCGCCGGGGGTCGGCAAGACCACCATCGCCGCCGTGGTGTCTCGGTCGACGAATCGCCGCTTCGTCGAGATCTCGGCGGTGACCGCCGGGGTCAAGGAGGTGCGTGCCGAGCTGGAGACCGCCAAGCGTGAGCTCGCCCGGGGCAATCCGACCGTGCTGTTCGTGGACGAGGTGCACCGCTTCTCCAAGGTCCAGCAGGACGTCTTGTTACCGGCGGTGGAGAACCGGCTGGTCACGCTGATCGCGGCGACCACCGAGAACCCGAGCTTCTCGGTCATCTCACCGTTGCTGTCGCGCTCCCTGCTGCTCACGCTGAAGCCGCTGACGACCGCCGACGTCTCGGTGCTGGTCGACCGTGCACTCACCGACGAGCGCGGGCTGCGGACGCCGGACGGCGGGACGTACGACCTGGCCGACCAGGCGCGGGTGGCGCTGCTGGAGATGGCCGGGGGCGACGCCCGCCGCGCGTTGACCTACCTGGAGGAGGCCGCCGCGGGGGCGAGTGCCCGGGGCAGCTCGACCATGGACCTGGCCGCACTGGAACAGGCCGTCGACCGTGCCGCCGTACGCTACGACAAGGATGGCGACCAGCACTACGACGTGACCAGTGCCTTCATCAAGTCGATCCGCGGCTCCGACGTGCAGGCCGCGCTGCACTACTTGGCCCGGATGCTGGAGGCGGGGGAGGATCCGCGCTTCATCGCCCGGCGGCTGATCATCTCGGCCAGCGAGGACATCGGGATGGCCCAGTCCTCGGTGCTCCAGACCTGTGTGGCCGCGGCCCAGGCGGTCCAGCTGATCGGCATGCCGGAGGCACGGCTCACGCTGGCCCACGCGACCGTCGCCTGCGCGATGGCCCCGAAGTCGAACGCCGCCTACCTGGGGATCGAGGCCGCCACCGCGGACGTACGGGCCGGGAAGGGGCGGGAGGTGCCGGCGCACCTGCGCGACGCCCACTACTCCGGGGCATCGTCCCTGGGCCATGGCAAGGGCTACGTCTACGCCCACGACGCCCCGCACAGCGTCGCCCGACAGCAGTACCTGCCCGATGACCTGGTCGAGGCACGCTACTACGCCCCGACCCGCAACGGGGCCGAGGCGGCCATGGCCGACCGGCTCGAGGTGCTGGAGGGGTTGCTCGGCAAGGCCCGGCCCGACCGGCGGGTGGTCCCCGACTAGCGGGCGTCGGGGGCGATGAACTCGACCGCTGCGTCCGAGGACGTGTGCAGCCAGGACCGGATCGCCTCGACCGTCGCGCCCGGCTGCAGGTCGGCCAGGAACTCCAGGACCATCCGGGTGTCGCGCCACGGGGCGAAGTACAGCTCACCGGCCGGGACGATCTCCTCGCCGCCGAACATCCGGCGCAACGCCTGCCCGACGTGCGCGAACTCCAGGAAGCACACCTGCGGGGTGTAGCCGTCCTCGGCCTCGCTCGGATCGACGCCGATCCGTACCAGCAGGGTGCCCAGCCGCTTCTCGGCCATCTCCTTGCCGTCCACCGTGACCAGGGACCAGCCGTTGGCCAGGAACGGGGTCGGCCAGCTGCTCGACACGGTCTCCGGCGGGGCGGCACCACCGTCCAGGTGCCCGGTCCACTCGAAGCCCGGCAGGGTGGACGCCCAGACACGCAGCCCGCAGCGCTGGTTGAGCTCGACCAGCAGGGTCTCCACCGACACGTTCTCCAAGGAAAGCACCTCGTGCAGCGTCGCGCTGTCCGGGCCCACGACATGGAAGCTCTCGGAGTCGCGCAGCCGCCAGAACGACAGCATCCAGGACAGCTCGGTCGGCCACTCCTCGCCCACCTCGACGGGGCAGGGGACGGGTGGTTCGTGGCGCAGGACACGGATGTTCATGTTGTCCGGGCGCCGGCGGTACACGCCGGGATGGTTGTGGTAGGAACCCTGCTCCCATCCGGGGAAGGCCGCGGTCCAGCTGGAGCTCACCATGGGCCCACTCTATGGGCTGGGGGTCGGAAGTCCGTAGTGGCTGCGTGTCGGAAGTGGCGGACCCGGGCGGTAGGGTCTGCCTTGTCGATTTTCCCCTAGCGCGCTCGTACGACACGGAGGTACCTGATGACCGTCGGTGGCATCGCCGGCCTGATCGCAGCCCTGGCCGCGCTGCTCCTGGTGGGCTTCCTGGCCCGCCCGCTGCTCAAGTTGGGCCGGGTCCTGGAGGAGGTGCGCCTGGTCGTGCGTGACTTCGGACACTCCCTGGTCCCGATCATGACCGAACTGCGCGGCACCGTGGTCGCCGCGAACTCCGAGATCGAGAAGGTCGGGGTGATCACCGAGGACGCCACCCGGGTGACCGCCAACGCCACCACGGTGGCCCGGAACGCCGCCGAGCTGACGACCCTGTTCCGCTCCACCGTCGGCGGGCCGCTGGTCCGTACCGCCGCCTTCACCTACGGGATGCGTTCCGCGCTGGGCAAGCGCCGCAAGGGCGGGGCGAGCTGATGCGGCGGACCGGGCGCACCGCGCTGTGGTTTCTGGCCGGGGCGGCCGTCGGTGTGGTTGCGTGGGTGGCAGGCCGACGCATTATTGAGGCGAACCGTGAAACGCCGGCCCTGGAGCGGGTGAGCGAGTTCATCGATGACGTACGGCGGGCATCCGCCGAGCGCGAGGCGGAGATCCGCGAGGCGCTGAACCTTCCTGAGGAGGACGACGAATGAAGACCGCCGACATCCGGCGCACGTATCTCGATTTCTTCGAGAAGCGGGGTCACACCGTGGTGCCATCGGCACCGCTGGTCTACAACGACCCGACCCTGCTGTTCGTGAACGCCGGCATGGTGCCGTTCAAGCCCTACTTCGTCGGCGATGAGGTCGCCCCCTACCACCGTGCCGTCAGCGCCCAGAAGTGCGTGCGCACCCTGGACATCGAAGAGGTCGGCAAGACCACCCGGCACGGCACCTTCTTCCAGATGCTCGGCAACTTCTCCTTCGGGGACTACTTCAAGCAGGGCGCGATCGAGTACGCCTGGGAGCTGGTGACCACCCCGCAGGGCGAGGGCGGCTTCGGCTTCGATCCGGACAGGATCTGGACCACGGTGCTGACCGAGGACGACGAGGCGTTCGAGATGTGGCGGGCGGCGGGCGTGCCCGCCGAGCACATCCAGCGCCGCGGGCTGGCGGACAACTACTGGCACATGGGCGTCCCCGGTCCGGGCGGTCCCTGTTCGGAGATCTACATCGACCGCGGGCCCCAGTACGGTCCCGACGGTGGCCCCGAGGCCGACGAGGACCGTTTCCTGGAGATCTGGAACCTGGTGTTCCAGACCGAGGACCTGTCCGCGGTCCGCTCGAAGGTCGACTTCGACGTGGCCGAGGAGCTGCCGACCAAGAACATCGACACCGGCGCCGGTCTGGAGCGGATCGCCTTCCTGCTCCAGGGCAAGCAGAACATGTACGAGATCGACGAGGTCTTCCCGGTGATCGAGCGGGCCGCCGAGATGGCCGGCAAGAAGTACGGCGCCAACCACGAGGACGACGTCCGGCTGCGGGTCGTGGGGGACCACGTCCGTTCCGGCCTGATGCTGATGGCCGACGGTGTCTCGCCCGGCAACGAGGCGCGCGGCTACGTGCTGCGCCGCCTGCTGCGCCGTGCGATCCGGGCGATGCGCCTGCTCGGCGTGCAGGACGAGGTGCTGCCGGAGCTGCTGCCGATCAGCCGCAACCTGATGAGCGAGTCGTGGCCCGAGGTGGTGACGAACTGGTCGCGGATCAGTGAGGTCGGCAATGCCGAGGAGGCGGCCTTCCGCCGCACCCTGACCGCCGGCACCCAGATCTTCGACGTGGCGGTGAAGAAGGCCAAGGAGGCCGGCCAGGACACCCTGTCCGGTGCCGCGACCTTCCAGTTGCACGACACGTACGGCTTCCCGATCGACCTGACCCTGGAGATGGCGGCGGAGCAGGGCCTGCAGGTGGACCGCAAGGCGTTCCAGTCCTTGATGCAGGAGCAGCGGGACCGGGCCAAGGCCGACTCCCGTGCCAAGAAGGGCGGCCTGGTCAACACCGAGGCCTACCGCGAGCTGCGGGCGGCGGGGGAGACCCCGTTCACCGGCTACAAGGACCTGGTCGCCCAGACCAAGGTCCGCGGGATGCTGCGCGACGGGCGGCCGGTGACCTCGGCCCAGACCGGCGAGGTGCTCGAGGTCGTCCTCGACGAGACCCCGTTCTACGCCGAGTCCGGCGGCCAGGACGCGGACCGCGGCATCCTCAGCGCCAGCGGCCTGCACGTCGAGGTGCTCGACGTGCAGAAGCCGGTCGCCGGGCTGGTCGTGCACACCGTCCGGGTCGGCGAGGGTGAGCTGCACCTGCGCCAGCGGGTCGACGCGTACGTCGATCCCGACCACCGGTTCGGCTCCCGCCAGGCGCACTCGGCCACGCACCTGGTGCATGCCGCGCTGCGCGAACTGGTCGGGTCGAGCGTCGCCCAGGCCGGTTCGTACAACAAGCCCGGCTACCTGCGGTTCGACTTCACCGCCAACCAGGCCCTGTCCCGGGACCTGCAGCAGGCGATCGAGGGTCGCACGATGGAGGCGATCAACGACGACCTGGGCGTCAGCACGTCGATGATGAGCCTGAACGACGCCAAGGCGGCCGGCGCCATCGCCATGTTCGGGGAGAAGTACCCCGACCGGGTCCGGGTGGTCGAGATGGGCGGACCGTGGTCGCTGGAGCTGTGCGGAGGCACCCACGTCTCGCACTCCTCGCAGGTCGGGCTGGTCGCGATGACCGGTGAGTCCTCGATCGGCTCGGGCGTACGCCGGGTGGAGTTCCTGGTCGGCCCCCAGGCGTTCGACCACTTCGCGGCGGAGCGCCAGCTGGTGCAGGGCCTGGCCGAGACGTTGAAGACCCAGCCGGACCAGCTGCCCGAGCGGGTCGCGAGGATGGCCGAGCAGCTCAAGGCCGCGGAGAAGCAGATCGCGGCCTTCCATGCCAAGGAGCTGCTGGCCGATGCCGGTGCGTTCCTGGACAAGGCCGCCAAGGTCGGTGATGTCACCCTGGTCGCCGAGCAGGCACCGGGCGTGGCGGCCGGCGACCTGCGTACCCTGGCCACCGAGCTGCGCGCGCGGCTGGGCGACCAGGCCGGCGTGGTGGCATTGGTCAGCAACACCGACCGACCGGCGGCCGTGGTCGCCACCACCGCCGCGGCGCGGGAGCTGGGGCTGTCCGCCGGTGACCTGATCAAGGTCGCCTGCGCCGAGCTGGGCGGCAAGGGTGGCGGCAAGCCGGACCTGGCCCAGGGCGGTGGCACCGATCCGACCCGGGTCCCCGAGGCCTTGGCCGCGGTCCGGGCGGCCGTGGACAAGGTGGGCGCCGGACGATGAGCCTGCGTCCCGGAGTACGCCTCGGTATCGACTGGGGTGATGCCCGGATCGGAGTGGCGGCCTGTGACCCGGCCGCCACTCTGGCGTACCCGGTCCGCACCGTCCAGGTGCGCGGCGACGAGGACCGCGCGATCACCGAGATCCTGGCGATCGTCGCGGAGTACGGGCCGGTCCTCGAGGTGGTGGTGGGACTGCCGCGCACCCTCAAGGGCAAGGAGGGCCCGGCCGCCCAGAAGATGCGGCGACGCGCCCGTACCCTGCGACGACGACTCGACCCGGGCACCGGGCTGCGCCTGGTCGACGAGCGGATGACCACGGCAGCAGCCTCGCGCGACCTGCATGCCGCCGGCCGCAACACCCGCAACCAGCGGGCGGTGATCGACCAGGCCGCAGCGGTGGCCATCCTCGAACACGCCCTGTCCGTCGAACGATCCACCGGCGAGCCGGCCGGTGAGCTCGTGGAGCCGACCGATCAAGGAGCCCCCCGATGAAGCATTTCCTCGACCAGGCCCCTGCGCGTGCCTACAAGCCACGTCCGGCCCAGCGTGCCAAGGCGATCATTGCCGTGGTCATCGCGCTGCTCGTCCTGGTCGGTGTCGGCTGGTTCGCCGTCGACCGGGTCGCCGCGGCGGTGATCGCCAAGGACTATGCGGCAGGGACCGCGGCGGAGCCGGTGACGGTCACCATCGCCAGCGGATCCACCCTGACCGACATCGGCGCCACCCTGGCCGACGCGGGCGTGGTCGAGTCCCAGAAGGCCTTCGTCCGGGCGGCGCGGACCGACCCCCGGGCGACCGGCATCCAGGCCGGCGACTACCAGCTCCCCACCCATATCCCGGCCGAACAGGCCGTGAAGGCGCTGCTGGACCCGGCCAACCGGGTGGCCAACCGGATCACCCTGCGGGAGGGGCTGACCCTGGACCAGCAGTTCGACGCGATCGCCGAGCAGAGCGGGCTGCCGCGCGAGGAGTTCGTCCGGCTGGCCGCCGACCCGGCCGCACTGGGTGCCCCGTCGTACGCCACGGGGCTGGAGGGGTACCTGTTCCCCGAGACCTACGAGTTCGGGGAGGACGCGACTCCCCAGGAGATCCTCACCACGATGGTCGCCGAGTTCAACACCACCGCGCAGAAGATCGGCCTGGAACAGGCCGCGGCGTCGCTGGGACGCGACCCGGGCGACCTGGTCACCGTCGCCTCGATCGTCGAGGCCGAGACCTTCAACCCGCAGGACCGCGCCAAGGTCGCCCGCGTGCTGGAGAACCGCCTGGACCGCGGCATGATGCTGCAGATGGACTCCACGGTGAAGTACCTGACCGGCAAGGACGGCAGGGTCACCACCTCCGACCAGGCCCGGGCCCTGGACAGCCCCTACAACACCTACCGGAACACCGGCCTGCCGCCCGGCCCGATCGGCGCACCGGGACAGGCCTCGCTGGAGGCGGCCGCCCACCCCGCCGACGGGCCCTGGCTCTACTTCGTGACCATCGACCTGAACACCGGCGAGACGCGGTTCGCCACCACCTTCGAGGAGCACAGCCAGAACGTGGCCGAGTTCCAGAAGTGGTGCCAGGCCAACAAGGGGATGTGCTGATGGCGGCCCGACACTGCGCCGTGCTGGGCTCGCCGATCGAGCACTCACTATCCCCGGTGCTGCACCGCGCCGCGTACGACGCGCTCGGCCTGGCCGACTGGACGTACGACGCGTACCGGGTCGAGGAGGACCAGCTGGCCGACTTCGTGACCGGTTGCGGGCCCGAGTGGGTCGGCCTGAGCCTGACCATGCCGCTGAAGCGGGCGGTCCTCGACCTGGGCGTGGTGAGCGAGACCGCCCGGGTCGTCGGCGCCGGGAACACCCTGGTCCTGGACCATCGCACCGGCCGGCACCGGGTGGAGAACACCGACGTCACCGGCATGACCGCAGCCCTCGTCGGGGCCGTCGTGGGTCGGGCCGAGCGGGCGCTGCTGGTCGGGGCGGGCGCCACCGCCCGTTCCTCGCTCGCCGCCCTGGCCCCGCTGGGTGTCCTCGAGGCCACCGTGATGGCGCGCTCCGCCGAGCGGGCCCACGCCAGCCTCGACCCGGTGGCGCAGCACTTCGGGATCCGGCTGGCCGTGGTCGGCTGGGGAGAGGCGCCCGGAGCCGGTCACGACGTGACGATCGCCACCGCACCGGCCGAGCTGGAGCCCGCAGCGGCCGCACGGGTGGCCGCTGCGGCGCCGGTGCTGTTCGACGTCATCTACGATCCCTGGCCGACGGTGCTGGGCGAGGCGGCCCTGGCCGCCGGGGCGACGGTGCTCGACGGCATGGACCTGCTGGCCAACCAGGCCGTCGGGCAGGTCCGACTGTTCACCGGCCAGGACGTGGACCTGGCCGTCCTGGTGTCTGCTGGACGGGCGGCCCTCGCCGCCCGCCGCCACGAATGAGAGAGTGACCCCTATGGTGCGTTGGTTGACAGCCGGAGAATCCCACGGACAGGCCCTCGTGGGGGTGCTGGAGGGGATGCCGTCCCACATCCGGGTGACCTCGGAGGAGATCGCCGAGTCGCTCGCCCGGCGCCGGCTCGGCTACGGCCGCGGCGCCCGGATGAAGTTCGAGGCCGACCGGGTCACCATGGTCGGCGGTGTCCGCCACGGCGAGACCCTCGGGTCTCCGGTCGCGATCATGGTCGGCAACACCGAGTGGCCCAAGTGGGAGACCGTGATGTCGCCCGACCCGGTCGACCCGGACGTGCTCGCCGCCCAGGCCCGCGGCGCGAAGCTGACCCGGCCCCGCCCCGGCCACGCCGACCTGGCCGGCATGCAGAAGTACGACTGGGACGAGGCCCGGCCGCTGCTGGAGCGCGCCTCGGCCCGCGAGACCGCTGCCCGGGTCGCGCTGGGCCGGGTCGCGTCGAACTTCCTGCAGCAGGCGTACGGCATCACCATCGTCTCCCACGTGGTCGGCCTGGGCGGCGTCACCACCCCGGTCGGCCTGTACCCGACGATCGAGGACCTGCCCCGGATCGACGCCGACCCGGTCCGCTGCGCCGACCCGCAGACCAGCACCGCGATGGTCGCCGAGATCGACGCCTGCCACGAGGCCGGTGACACCCTCGGGGGCGTGGTCGAGGTCCTCGCCTGGGGCGTCCCCGCCGGGATCGGCTCGCACGTCCACTGGGACCGCCGGCTGGACGCCCGGCTGGCCGAGGCGCTGATGGGCATCCAGGCGATCAAGGGCGTCGAGATCGGCGACGGCTTCGAGCTGGCCCGGATCCGTGGCTCCCAGGCCCACGACGAGATCGTGCCGGGCCCCGACGGCATCCGGCGGCTGACCCAGCACGCCGGCGGCACCGAGGCCGGCATGTCGACCGGCGAGCTGCTGCGGGTCCGGGCGGCGATGAAGCCGATCGCCACCGTCCCGCGGGCGCTGCGTACGCTCGACACCACCACCGGTGAGGAAGCCGTCGCGCACCACCAGCGCTCCGACGTGTGCGCGGTCCCGGCCGCCGGGGTCGTCGCCGAGGCGATGGTCGCGCTGGTGCTGGCCCAGAGCTGCCTGGAGAAGTTCGGTGGGGACTCGGTGGCCGAGACCCAGCGCAACTACCAGGCCTACCTGGCGAACGTGGCCGAGCGCGGGCTGGCGATCCACGAATGACCACGCTCGACGCGCCACTGGTGCTCATCGGCGCCCCCGGCGCCGGCAAGACGACCGTCGGACGGCTGCTGGCCAAGCGCCTGGGCTGTGAGTTCCTCGACGTCGACGCGGTGATCGAGGAGCGCGAGGGCCGCCCGATCCGCGACATCTTCGCGTACGACGGGGAGTCCGCCTTCCGCGAGATCGAACGGACCGTCACCCTCGAGTTGCTCGACCGCAAGGCGGTGGTCGCGCTCGGCGGCGGGGCCCCGATGACCCCGGCCATCCAGGAGGGTCTGGCCGGGCACACCGTCGTGTGGCTCGACGTCCCTGCCGGACAGGCCGCCGACCGGGTCGGGATGAACGTCGCCCGGCCGCTGCTGCTCGGCAACGTACGGGGCCAGCTGCGCAAGCTGCTGGAGCAGCGCCTGCCCACGTACCAGGCCCTGGCCACCCACCGGGTCGGCACCGACACGCTGAGCCCCGCCCAGGTCGCCGACGCCGTCATCGACCTGATCCACCCCACGCTGCTCCACCCCACGGCCCAGGAGGATTCGGTGACGACCATCGAGGTGCACGCGGACACCCCCTACGCAGTGCAGGTCGGTCCCGGCGCCCTCGCCGGGCTGTCCGCCCTGGTCGGGGACACCCGCCGGGTCGCCGTGCTGTACGCCCCGACTCTGGCCGACGTCGCCCAGCGGCTGGTCGCCGGTCTGGCCGCCGAGACCCTGCTGATCGAGTTGCCGGACGGCGAGGAGTGCAAGACCACCGGCGTGCTCGCCGACTGCTGGGACCGGCTGGCCGGCGCCGGGTTCACCCGTTCCGACCTGGTGGTCGGGCTCGGTGGGGGAGCGACCACCGACTTGGCCGGCTTCGTGGCCGCCTCCTGGCTGCGCGGCATCCGCTTCGTCACCGTGCCCACCACCGTGCTGGGCATGGTCGATGCGGCCGTCGGCGGCAAGACCGGGATCAACATCGACGCTGGCAAGAACCTGGTCGGCGCCTTCCACGAACCGATCGGCGTGCTGGCCGACACCGACCTGCTGCGCACCCTCGACGAGCGGGAACTGCGCTCCGGGATGGCCGAGGTGGTCAAGTGCGGCTTCATCGCCGACCCGCGGATCCTGGAACTGGTCGAGGAGGACATCGCCGACGCGCTGTCCCCGGCCAGCGATCGGCAGACCGAGGTGATCCGACGCGGTATCGCGGTGAAGGCCCGGGTGGTCTCGGCCGACCTGCGCGAGCGGACCAGCACCGGCGCCGTGATCGGGCGCGAGCAGCTCAACTACGGCCACACCCTGGCCCATGCGATCGAGCGGCGCGAGCACTTCCAGTGGCGCCACGGCGAGGCGATCAGCATCGGCATGGTGTTCGTCGCCGAGGTCGCCCGACGGCTCGGCCTGGTCGACGACGAGCTGGCCGACCGGCACCGTACGCTCCTGGCCGACCTGGGGCTGCCGACCCGCTACGACCCGGCGGCCTGGCCCGAGCTGCGGGAGGCGATGGCCCTGGACAAGAAGAACCGCGGCACCACGCTCCGCCTGGTGGTCCTGCACGGGCTCGGTGAGCCGGCGATCGCGGACGGCGTGGACGAGGACCTGCTGGCCGAGGCGTACGCCGCCACCTGCCGCTGAGGATCCCGATGACGACCCAGCAGGAGGATCGTCTGGTCGCGGTGGATCCGGGGCTCGTCCTCCAGGTCCTGCCCGCGGTGGCGCTGCTGGTGGTGGCGGTGGGGTGGATCGTGGCCGGGACCGGCCCCTGGCGCCTGGTCGGGGTGGGGTTGGCCGTGATCGCGGTGCTGTTGGGCGTCGAGATCGGCCGGGCCTGCCTCACCGTGGCCGACCCCGACGGCGTCCGCCCGGCCGGGGGCCGCAGGATCGGGTGGTCGGAGGTGGCCCGGATCGACGTGGCCGAGAACCGACGGGGCCGCTCGGCGGTGGCGGTGACCGACCGCAAGGAGCAGCTCCTGTTCGGCGAGACCTGGAGAGGGCGGCCGGTCCAGACCTTCGAGACCCGTCTGGAGCGCTGCCGGCAGTGGGTCCGGGCCTGCGGGTCGACCTCCGGGCCGAGGCACGGACCCGGCGAGGGGCCGCCGGCACCGGCGCCGGGGTCGGCGTCGCCCCGTCGGGCCCTGCCGCCCGAGCCCGGCCGGACCGGCCGGAGGGGGCGGAGGGGGCGACGGTCCCGTCCGCGGGACGGATTGGGCGCACGAGGCCGGCAGGACTAGACTTGCTCGACGGCCCGCCCGGCCGGGTGGTCCGCGAATGGTGGCGAAAGGCGGAAAAGCGTGGCTTCCACGAATGACATCAAGAATGGCATGATCCTCGACCTGGACGGCCAGCTGTGGCAGGTCCTGTGGTTCCAGCACCACAAGCCGGGCAAGGGCAACACCGTGGTTCGCACGAAGATCAAGAACATCATGTCCGGCAAGATCGTCGACAAGACCTTCAACTCCGACACCAAGGTCGACACCGCCACCGTCGACCGTCGGGACATGCAGTACCTCTACAACGACGGCGAGAACTACGTCTTCATGGATGTCGCCAGCTTCGAGCAGCTCGAGCTGTCCCCGGCGGTGGTCGGCGACGCCAAGGACTTCCTGCTGGAGAACAACAACGCCACCGTGGCCATCCACGAGGAGTCCCCGCTCTACATCGAGCTGCCGGCCTCGGTCGAGATGGAGATCACCTACACCGAGCCCGGCCTGCAGGGCGACCGCTCCACCGGCGGCACCAAGCCCGCCACGGTCCAGACCGGCCGCCAGATCCAGGTGCCGCTCTTCCTCAACGTGGGCGACCGCGTCAAGGTCGACACCCGCACCGGTGACTACCTCGGCCGTCTGTGAGCCCCACCCCGCGCCACCCCTCGTCCACCCGGCACAAGGCCCGCAAACGCGCGCTCGACATCATCTTCGAGTCCGAGCTGCGCGGTCGCCCCGTGCTGGTCACGCTCGCTGAGCGTACGGACGCCGCGGCCCCCCCGGTCCGCGACTACACGGCCGACATCGTCCGTGCCTACCATCTCAACGCCGCCGACGTCGATGCCCGGATCAGTGCCGCGCTCGACAAGGACTGGTCGCTGGACCGGATGCCCCGGGTGGACCGTACGGCCTGTCGCATCGCCGTCACCGAGATGGTGCACCTGGACCTGCCGGTCGGGGTCGCCATCACCGAAGCCATCGCGCTGGTCGAGGAGCTCTCGACCGATGAATCGCCGACGTTCGTCAGCGGTGTCCTGAACAACGTCGTCATCGACTGATCCTGGAAGGACCGTTCTCCTATGCCCGTTGTCCGTCATCGCGCACTGCTCGTATTGGAGGACGGCCGGCATTTCGTCGGTACCTCCTTCGGAGCCCAGGGCGAGACCTTCGGTGAGGCGGTGTTCTCCACGGCCATGTCCGGCTACCAGGAGACGCTGACCGATCCCTCCTACCACCGCCAGATCGTCGTCGCTACCGCCCCCCACATCGGCAACACGGGCTGGAACGACGAGGACGACGAGTCCTCGAAGATCTGGGTCGCCGGCTACGTGGTGCGCGACATCGCCCGCATCCCCTCCAGTTGGCGGTCCCGCCACTCGCTGGAGCAGGAGATGCAGGACCAGGGGATCGTCGGCCTGGCCGGCATCGACACCCGCGCCCTGACCCGCCACCTGCGGGAGCGCGGGACGATGCGGGTGGGGATCTCCACCCTCGAGTCCGACCCGGAGGTGCTGCTGCAGCGGGTGCTGGCGCAGCCCACGATGGCCGGCCAGAACCTGGTCGCCGACGTCACCACCAAGGAGTCGTACGTCGTGCCGGCGCAGGGCCAGAAGCGCTTCACCCTGGCCGCCCTCGACCTGGGGCTGAAGTCGATGACCCCCGAGCGGCTGGCCGAGCGGGGCGTCGAGACGACCGTCTTCCCTGCCGACATCTCCTACGAGGAGCTGATGGCCATCAATCCCGATGGGGTGTTCTTCTCCAATGGGCCGGGTGACCCCGCGACCGCCGATACGCAGATCGCCCTGCTGCAGCAGGTGCTGTCGGCCGGGACCCCGTTCTTCGGGATCTGCTTCGGCCACCAGGTGTTCGGGCGCGCCCTCGGCTTCGACACCTACAAGCTCAAGTACGGCCACCGCGGCGTCAACCAGCCGGTCAAGGACCTGTCCACCGGCAAGGTCGAGGTCACCGCGCACAACCACGGCTTCGCCGTCGACGCGCCGCTGGAGGGGACCACCTCGACCCCGTACGGGGAGGCCCGGGTGGACCACGTCAATCTGAACGACGACGTCGTGGAGGGACTGGCCCTGGAACGCGAGGGCCGACTCACCGCCTTCTCGGTGCAGTACCACCCGGAGGCCGCCGCGGGACCGCACGACGCCCGTTACCTGTTCGACCGTTTCGTCACGCTGATGGAGGCCTGAGCCATGGGACGCCGCACCGACATCACGTCGATCCTCGTGATCGGCTCCGGCCCGATCGTCATCGGCCAGGCCTGCGAGTTCGACTACTCCGGCACCCAGGCCTGCCGGGTGCTGCGGGAGGAGGGCTACCGGGTGATCCTGGTGAACTCCAACCCGGCCACCATCATGACCGACCCGGAGTTCGCTGACGCAACCTATCTGGAGCCGATCACCCCCGAGTTCGTCGAGAAGGTCATCGCCAAGGAGCGCCCCGACGCCCTGCTGCCCACCCTCGGCGGCCAGACCGCACTGAACACCGCCGTCGCCCTGCACGAGAACGGCGCGCTGGAGAAGTACGGCGTCGAGCTGATCGGCGCCTCCATCGAGGCGATCCAGCGGGGCGAGGACCGTGAGCAGTTCAAGGCGATCGTCGACGCGCTCGAGGTGCCCGGCGGCCCGAAGGCCGAGTCCGCCCGTTCCCACATCTGCCACACCATGGACGAGTGCGTCGCGGCCGCCGAGGACCTGTCCTACCCGGTCGTCGTCCGCCCCTCGTTCACCATGGGTGGCCTGGGCTCCGGCTTCGCGTACGACGAGTCCGACCTGCGCCGCATCGCCGGCGCCGGCCTGGACGCCAGCCCCACCAGCGAGGTGCTGATCGAGGAGTCGATCACCGGCTGGAAGGAGTACGAGCTGGAGGTCATGCGGGACAAGGCCGACAACGTGGTCGTGGTCTGCTCGATCGAGAACTTCGACCCGGTCGGCGTGCACACCGGTGACTCGATCACCGTCGCCCCGGCGATGACGCTGACCGACCGCGAGTACCAGCACATGCGCGACGTCGGCATCGCGATCATCCGCGCCGTCGGCGTCGAGACCGGCGGCTGCAACATCCAGTTCGCGATCAACCCGAAGGACGGCCGGATGGTCGTCATCGAGATGAACCCGCGCGTCTCCCGCTCCTCGGCCCTGGCCTCCAAGGCCACCGGCTTCCCGATCGCGAAGATCGCCGCGAAGGTCGCCGTCGGCTACACGCTGGACGAGATCCCCAACGACATCACCGCCGAGACCCCGGCCTCCTTCGAGCCGACCCTGGACTACATCGTGGTCAAGGTGCCGCGGTTCGCGTTCGAGAAGTTCCCCGCCGCCGACGACACGCTGACCACCCACATGAAGGCGGTCGGCGAGGTGATGTCGATCGGCCGGAACTTCACCGAGGCGCTCGGCAAGGCGCTGCGCTCGATGGAGGACCCGAACGCCCCGCTCGACGTGGCCGGGGAGATCACCCAGACCGTCGAGGAGCTGCTGGCCAGCGCCGCCCGCCCGCACGATGGCCGGATCAACGACGTCTACCGGGCGCTGCGCCTGGGCGCCACCCCGGAGCAGGTGTTCGACGCCACCAAGATCGACCCGTGGTTCATCGACCAGCTGCTGCTGGTCACCGAGGTCGCCGCCGAGGTCCGCGAGGCCGATGAACTGACCCCCGAGCTGCTCCTCTACGCCAAGTACCACGGCCTGTCCGACGCCCAGATCGGCGACCTGCGCGGGATGCGCACCGACGTCGTCGCAGGGGTCCGCTGGGCGCTCGGCATCCGCCCGGTCTACAAGACCGTCGACACCTGCGCGGCCGAGTTCGCCGCCCGTACGCCGTACATGTACTCCGCGTACGAGCGCGACGGCGCCGAGAGCGAGGTCGCCCCCCGGGATAAGCCGGCCGTGATCATCCTCGGCTCCGGCCCGAACCGGATCGGCCAGGGCATCGAGTTCGACTACTCCTGCGTCCACGCGTCGATGACGCTGCACGAGGTCGGCTACGAGACCATCATGGTCAACTGCAACCCCGAGACGGTCTCGACCGACTACGACACCTCCGACCGGCTCTACTTCGAGCCGCTCACCCTGGAGGACGTGCTGGAGATCTACCACGCCGAGGCGCAGGCCGGCCCCGTCGCCGGGGTGATCGTCCAGCTCGGCGGCCAGACCCCGCTGAAGCTGGCACAGGACCTCAAGGACGCCGGCGTGCCGATCGTCGGGACCAGCCCGGAGTCGATCGACCTGGCCGAAGAGCGCGGCGCGTTCGGCGCCGTGCTGGAGGAGGCCGGCCAGCTGGCGCCGAAGTACGGCACCGCCTACTCGTTCGAGGACGCCCGCAATGTCGCCGCCGGCATCGGCTACCCGGTGATGGTGCGTCCCTCCTACGTCCTGGGTGGGCGCGGCATGGAGATCGTCGACAGCGAGGAGGCTCTGCAGGACTACATCAGCCGCAACGCCTCGGTATCGCCGCAGCACCCGGTGCTGATCGACCGCTTCCTCGACGACGCGACCGAGATCGACGTCGACGCGCTCTACGACGGCACCGAGATCTACCTCGGCGGTGTGATGGAGCACATCGAGGCGGCCGGCGTGCACTCCGGTGACTCCGCCTGCTCGCTGCCGCCGGCCACGCTCGGCCACGAGATCATCGACACGCTCCGTACCTCGACCGAGGCGATCGCCGCCGGGGTCGGGGTCCGGGGCCTGATCAACATCCAGTTCGCGCTGCAGGGCACCACCCTGTACGTGCTGGAGGCCAATCCGCGCGCCTCGCGTACGGTCCCGTTCGTCTCCAAGGCGACCGGCACCCAGCTCGCCAAGGCGGCCTCCCGGATCATGCTCGGCGAGTCGATCGCCGACCTGCGTGCCTCCGGGATGCTGCGCGCCGAGACCGACGGGGCGGCGATCTGGCCGGGCCTGCCGATCGCGCTCAAGGAGGCGGTGCTGCCGTTCAACCGGTTCCGCACCGCCGAGGGCCAGTTCGTGGACACCGTCCTGGGCCCGGAGATGAAGTCGACCGGCGAGGTGATGGGCCTGGACGACGACTTCGGCACCTCCTTCGCCAAGGGCCAGATCGCCACGTACGGCGCCCTGCCGACCAGCGGGACGATCTTCGTGTCCGCCGCGAACCGGGACAAGCGCAACATGGTCTTCCCGATCAAGCACCTGGCGGACATGGGCTTCCGGATCCTGGCGACCAGCGGCACCGCCTCGGTGCTGCGCCGCCACGGCGTCGAGGTGGTCGAGGTCCGCAAGGCCAGCGAGGGCCGGGGCCCGAACGACGAGCCGACGATCACCGACATGATCAACGACGGTGAGGTCGACATCATCTTCAACACCCCGCACGGGTCGGTCCAGTCCGGTGGCCAGCCCCGCAAGGACGGCTGGGAGATCCGCACCGCCGCCGTGCTGCACAACGTCCCCTCGGTGACCACCTCGCAGGGCCTGTCCGCCGCGGTGCTCGGCATCGAGGCGATGCGCGCCGGCGACATCGAGGTGCGCTCGCTGCAGCAGTGGGCGGCGATCACCGCCGGGATCGTCGAGTCCCACGCCGGGTCGGCGGTGTCCTGACATGGTCCAGCACCTGCCCGGATCGCTGGTCGACGCTCTCTACGACGGTGTCGGCCGCCCGGCCCTGTTCCGCCTCGGCGGCGGGGACCCGGAAGTGGCGCACGAGACGACGCTGGACTGGTTGGCCTGGTGGGGCCGTACGCCGCGGCGCCGGGCGGTGCTGGAACTGGCCTTCGGCAGCTCCGGGCGCCCCGTCGAGGTGGCCGGCATCCGGTTCAACGGACCGGTCGGCCTGGCCGCCGGGATGGACAAGGACGGCCGGGCGCTCCAGTCCTGGTCCCGGCTCGGCTTCTCCCACGTCGAGCTCGGCACGGTGACCGGGCAGGCCCAGCCGGGCAACCCGAAGCCGCGGATGTTCCGGCTGAAGGCCTCCCGGGGCGTGATCAACCGGATGGGGTTCAACAACCACGGGTCCGAGGCGATCGCCGCGCGACTGGAGCTGCACGGCGTACGCCGCGGCAACCTCGCCGCCGGCCTGCCGGTCGGGGTCTCGCTCGGCAAGACCAAGACCGTGGAGCTGGCCGACGCCGTCGAGGACTACCTGGTCTCGTTGCGCCGGCTGGTGTTCCTGGTCGACTACCTGGCGGTCAACGTGTCCAGCCCGAACACGCCCGGACTGCGATCCCTGCAGGGCGCTGACCACCTGTCCGAGCTGGTCCGGGCGCTGGTCGGCGAGGCTGCCCTGCGCGCCGCCGAGTCACCCCAGTCAGTGCTCGGCCCGGTGCCGATCTTCGTGAAGATCGCCCCCGATTTGGAGTGGTCGGCGATCGACGAGGTGCTCCGGGTGTGCGAGGACGCCGGTGCCGCCGGGGTGATCGCCACCAACACCACCCTCGCCCGTGACGGGCTGGCGGTCGATGACCGGCCGCTGGCCACCGAGCCCGGCGGGCTTTCCGGTGCCCCGCTGACCGCCCGCGCCCGCGAGGTGGTCCGCTACGTTGCCTCGCACACCCGGCTGCCCGTGATCGGCGTCGGCGGGATCCTGTCCGCCGGCGACGCCAGGGCGATGCTGGATGCGGGCGCGAGCCTGGTCCAGGTGTTCACCGGCTTCATCTATCGCGGACCCGGCCTGGTCCGCGACATCAACGCACTCTGAACCACCGCACTCCCACCGCTCGACCCCGTCCTGACCTGCTCTGACCTGTTCTGACCCTGGAGGCATGCCCCATGTCGCAAGCTCCCTATGGCGTACGCCTGCGCGAGGTGACGGCCGAGCGCGGTCGCTTCTGCGTCGGGATCGACCCGCACCCCTCGATCCTGGACAGCTGGGGACTTCCCAGGACAGTTGCTGGACTGGAGTCGTGTGCACGGGGCATGGTCGAGGCGCTCGGCTCGACGGTGGCGACGTTCAAGCCGCAGTCGGCGTTGTTCGAGGAGTACGGTTCGGCCGGCATCGCGGTGCTGGAGCGTACGCTCGCCGATATCCGGGCCGCCGGTGCGCTGTCGGTGCTCGACGTGAAGCGCGGCGACATCGGCTCGACCATGGCCGGGTACGCCCGCGCCTACCTGGTGGACGGCTCGCCGTTGGCGGCCGACGCCATCACGCTCAGCCCCTACCTGGGCTACGGCTCCCTGCAGCCGGCGATCGACCTGGCCATCGCCAACGGCCGGGGGATCTACGTGCTCGCCCGGACGTCCAATCCCGAGGGTGACCACGTGCAGCTGGCGACCGGTCCGGACGGGCGTCCGGTCGCCCAGCAGGTAGTCGATGCCGCCATGGCCACCAATGCACGGTTCCTCGAGATGCGCGTCTCGGCGCCCGGGGACGGTTCCGGCACGCCGATGATCGGCCCGATCGGGCTGGTGGTCGGGGCCACCCGGATCGACACCGGCATCGACCTGGACGGGTTCAACGGGTCGATCCTGGCTCCCGGGGTGGGTGCGCAGGGAGGCAAGTTGGACGACCTCCCCACAATTTTTGGCACTTCACTAGGGAATGTGCTCCCGACGTCCAGTCGTGGTGTGATGGGCCAGGGCCCTGACGCCGAAATGTTGCGCCAGGCCGCCCGCCGAAACATCATGACCATGGGCTAGAGTGCCCCGCGTGAACAGCGGGGGACACGTCGAGAAGGGGGCCATCGGTGCTGATCCCACCCTTGAACGAGGAGCAGCTGCAGGCAGCGCGATCCGCGGCTGCCTCGGCGCGTCGAGAACGGGCAGCGGTGAAGGCGCAGCTCCGACAGGGCGAGGTCACGGTCGGAGACGTCCTCGACCTGGCGGCCGGTAACGATACGATCGCACACATCCGCGTGGTCGATCTGCTGAAGTCGATCCCGCGCGTCGGCCCGAAGCGGGCTGAGGTGCTGATGGACCGGTTCGAGATCGCCTCCGGGAGGAGGCTGCGCGGGCTGGGCCGGCACCAGATCGCCGCGCTGAAGAAGGAGTTTTCTTGACTGTCGCCCCGGGTCGGGTCTTCGTCCTGTCGGGACCGACCGCGGTCGGCAAGGGGACGGTGATGGCTCGCCTGCGCGAGCTGCACCCTGAGACGTACGTGTCCATCTCCGTCACCACCCGCCCGGCACGGCCGGGGGAGGTCGACGGGGTCCACTACTGGTTCGTCAGCGATGACGAATTCGATCGCCTTGTCGCCGAGCACGGGCTGCTGGAATGGGCCGAGGTGCACGGCGCGGCCCGCTACGGCACCCCCCGCAAGCCGGTGGAGGAGGCCGTCGCCGCCGGGCGTACGGTGATCCTGGAGATCGACCTGCAGGGTGCGCGCCAGGTCCGCAGCAGCTGGCCCGACGCGTACTTCATCTTCCTGGCGCCGCCCAGCAAGGAGGAGCTGGTCCGACGGCTGCAGGGCCGGGGCACCGAGACCGTTGAGCAGCAGGCGCAGCGGCTGCGCACCGCGGAGGCGGAAATGGCGGCCAAGGAGGAGTTTGATACCGTGCTGGTCAACAATGATTTAGGGCAAACGGTGGACCAGCTGGTAGAGTTAACTGGTCTGTGACACCGTCGGTGCCACGCCCCTAGGTTGCAGAAGGCTAGATCTTGACTATTGAATCCACGCCCCCGGGGATCACGAATCCCCCGATCGATGACCTGCTGACGAAGGTGGACTCCAAGTATCGCCTGGTCCTGTTCGCGGCGAAGCGCGCCCGGCAGATCAATGCGTACTACGCCCAGCTCGGCGGCGGCCTGCTGGAGAACGTCGGTCCGCTGGTCGAGACCGAGATCCAGGAGAAGCCCCTGTCGATCGCGATGCGCGAGATCAACGAGGGCCTGCTCGAGTACACCGAGATCGATCCCGAGGCCGAGGCCGCCGCGCAGCAGGCCGCGTTCGGCGAGGACTTCCTCGAAGGCGATTTCGGGTCGTACGACTTCGGTGACGGCCTCGACATGGGTGACGGCTTCGACCTGCCCGGCAGTGAGCCGCTGAACGAGGACGCGGACCAGGCCGGCGACGCGTCCACCGACGAGAAGAAGGACTGATCCCGGATCATGGCCCGAGTGGTCCTCGGCGTCGCCGGCGGCATTGCAGCCTACAAGGCCTGCGAGGTGCTGCGCCGACTCCGTGACTCGGGCCATGATGTCCGTGTCGTGCCCACGGCGAATGCGCTGGAGTTCGTGGGCGCCACCACCTGGGCGGCGCTGTCGGGCCATCCGGTCTCGACCGAGGTCTGGGATGACACGCACGAGGTGCCGCACGTACGGATCGGCCAGCAGGCCGACCTGGTGCTGGTGGCCCCCGCCACCGCGGATTTGCTGTCCCGAGCGGCGACCGGCCGGGCCGACGACCTGCTCACCAACATCCTGCTCACCGCCCGTTGCCCGGTGGTGATGTTCCCGGCGATGCACACCGAGATGTGGCTGCACGCCGCGACCCGGGCGAACGTGGCGACCCTGCGCGAGCGGGGCATCGTGGTCGCCGATCCCGACTCCGGACGGCTCACCGGCGTCGACACCGGCCCCGGGCGGCTGCCCGATCCGGTCGACATCCGCGCCATCGCCGAGGCGATCATCGAGGACCCCGTGCTGGCCTCCGCCGCCGCGGCCCGGGACATGGCCGGCCTGCGGATCGCTGTCTCCGCCGGCGGCACCCAGGAGCCGATCGACCCGGTCCGCTTCCTCGGCAACCATTCGTCGGGACTGATGGGCATCGCCATCGCCCGCGCCGCCGCGCTCCGTGGCGCCGACGTCACCCTGGTCGCCGCGCACATCGAGCACGACCCGCCCGCCGGTGTCGCGGTCCGGCGGGTCTCCAGCACCGCCGACCTGGCCGACGTGATGGACCAGGTGTCCCCGGCCTCGGACGTGGTCGTGATGGCCGCCGCCCCGGCCGACTTCACCGCGGACGCCGCGGCCGGCAAGATCAAGAAGGACGGAGACAGGGGACTGACCCTGCAGCTGTCCCAGACCACCGATGTGCTCGCCGGGCTGGCACGGTCGCGCCACGAGGGCCAGACACTGGTCGGCTTCGCCGCCGAGACCGCCGACAACCGCTCCGAACTGCTCGAGCTCGGCACCACCAAGCTAGCCCGCAAGGGCGCCGACCTGCTGGTCTGCAACGACGTCAGCGGCGGCAAGGTCTTCGGCCACCACGACACTGCAGTGATCATCATCGACCGCGACCGCGTCGTGGCCGAGGCGACCGGTACCAAGGGCGTCGTCGCGCACCGGATCTGCGACGCGATCCTGGCCCAGCGCTCCCGCTGACGCCTTCCGCCGCCCGATGCTCGTTCGGCTCAACCGACCCGCAGCAGCGCCAGGAACATCGCGTCGGTCCGGTGCCGGTGCGGCCACAACTGCACGAACCGGCGCCCACCCCACGGATCCGGCCGCGAGCACTCCGCCACCTCCGGCAGGAACGACGGCGCGTCCAGCACCTCCACACCGGTCTCGTCGGCCACGACCTGGACCACGTCCTCGGTCTCGGCCTCGTGCGGGGAGCACGTCACGTACGCCACCACGCCACCCGGCGCGGTGGACCGGATCGCCGAGAGCAGCAACTGCGCCTGCAGCGGGGCCAGTTCGTCGACATCCTCGGGCCGGTGGCGCCATCGTGATTCCGGGCGCCGACGCAGCGCACCGAGCCCGGTGCACGGCGCGTCCAGCATGACCCGGGTGAACGCCTCGGCCGCCCACGCAGGCCGGGTGCCGTCGGCGCACAGCACCGCAACCGGCGGATCATACGCCCGCAGCCCCTGGGCGACCAAGGCAGCCCGGTGCTCCTGGAGCTCGGAGGCGACCAGGTCCTGGCCGCTGGCGCGGGCCAGACCGGTGAGCAGCGCGGCCTTCCCGCCGGGGCCGGCGCACATGTCCAGCCAGCGCCCGGCCGGTGCCTCGACCCGGGACAGCGCCAGCGCGACCAGCTGCGACCCCTCGTCCTGCACCCCGGCGCGGCCCTCGCGGACCGCCGGGACATCGGCCGGGTTGCCGTCCAGGGACGCACCGTAGGGGGAGTGGAGGGTCGGTGTCGCGCCCGCGGCGACCAGTTCCTCGCGCTCGGCCAAGCCGGGTCGGACCACCAGCGTCGGTCGGGGGGCCATGTTGTCGGCGCGCAGCGCCTCGACCGCCTCCTCGCCGAGCAGGTCGACGTAGGCCTGGGTGATCCACAGCGGATGGTGGGTCCGGACCGCCAGCTCGGCGGTTCCCGACAGGCCTGCGGCCAGCCGATCGATCCAGGTGTCCAGGTCCTCGGCGGCGACCTTGCGGAGCACGGCGTTGACCAGCCCGGTCACCCGCTCGCCGATCGCCGACCGGGCCAGGTCGACCGAACTGTCCACGGCCGCCCGGGTCGGGGTGCGCATCGACAGCACCTGGTGGGTGCCCAGGCGCAGGACATCGACGACGGCCGGCTGCAGCGACGACAGCGGCCGACCCGAGGCGGCCTCGAGGATCGCGTCGTAGGTGCCCTCGAGCCGGCAGGTGCCGGCGACCAGTTCGGTCGCCAGCGCGGCGTCGCGGTCGTCGAGGTGGCGGCGGTCGAGGATCTCGCCGATCGCGAGGTTGGCGTACGCGCCGGCGGCATGCACAGCCCGCAGTGCGTCGTATGCCGCCCGCCGGGCGTGGTCGACCGGGCGAGCGGGCCGGCCGCCCCCGGGGCGTCGGCGGCTCATCGGCCCAGCACGATTTCGTCGGCCTGCAGGCCCCGGGCCCAGTCGGCGGCGACCATCGGCTTCTTGCCCGCGGGCTGGACTCGCACCAGCTCGAGCTGTCCGGTGCCGGTGTGCACGTGCACCGTCCGCCGGTCCCGCTCCACCAGCCCGGGCCGGGTCGAGGGCCGGTCGGTCGGCAGCACCTCGTGCAGCCGGAACTTCTGGCCGTCCAGGGTCGTCCAGGCTCCCGGGGCGGGGGTGCAGGCGCGGATCACCCGGTCGATCTCCTCGACCGGATCGGCCCAGTCGACGTGCGCGTCCTCGACCTCGATCTTGGCGGCGTACGTGCCGCCCTCGGCCGGCTGCTCGACGAACTCGGCGGTCCCGTCCTCGATCCGGTCCATCGTGTCGACCAGCAGGTCGGCACCGGCCCCGGCCAGCCGGGTGAGCAGGTCGCCGGCGGTCTCCCGCGGCCCGATGGGCGTGGTGATCCGGCCGCCGACCGGCCCGGCGTCCAGTGCCGGCACGATCCGGAACGTCACCGCGCCGGTGGTGGTCTCCCCGTTCAGGATCGCCGCCTGCACCGGGGCGGCGCCACGATAGGCCGGCAGCAGCGAGAAGTGCAGGTTCACCCAGCCGTGGGGCGGGATCGCCAGCACCTCGGCGGGCAGCAGCGCCCCGTACGCGACCACCGGACAGCAGTCCGGGGCCAGTGCCGCCAGCTGCGCCTGAAACTCCGGGTCGCGCGGATGCTCCGGCTTGAGCACCGGCAGGCCGAGCTCGGCGGCCCGCGCCCCGACCGGGCTCGGGCTCAGCGACTTGCCCCGCCCCCGGCGGGCATCGGGCCGGGTGACCACCCCGACCAGGTCGTGCCGGGAGGCCACGAGGGCCTCCAGGCTCGGGAGGGCCACCTCAGGAGTACCAACAAAGACAAGACGCACCCCGCGAGTCTAACGTCATCCGATCTGGGCCGGATCGACCCGGATCCGCACCGAGCCGGGGTCCTTGTGCGCAGTGCGCAGGGCCTGCACGTCCCGGACCGCCTGGACGGTGACGGCGCCGTCCTCCAGCGGGGCGCGCAACGTGAGCCGCCAGGTGTCGCCGAGGGAGCCGTCCGCCTCCAGCACCGGCGCAGGCCCCCACGCCTCCACCGCGTCCGGGAGCAGCAGCCGGCTGGACACGTGCTCGACCCCGACCTGGTCGCCCTCGACCACGACCAGCCGCACGGCCGGCGGGAAACCCGCCTCCTGCCGGTCCTCCAGCTCCCGGGACGCCAGGCCGCCGGGATCCAGCCGGACCAGTGCCTGCACCGCCGGATGGTCGGCCGGCCCCACCGCCAGCACCGACCCACCCTCGTCCCCGGGACGGACCAGGGCACACACCTGCAGCCAGCGGCGCAGCGTCTCCTCCGGCGTGCGCAGGTCGGCGCGCAGCAGCATCGCGCCGGCATCCAGCAGCACCGCTGCGGCATACCCCGATGGGGCGGCCGGCTCGGCCCCCGGTGTTGCGAGCACCAGCGAGCTGTCGTCGGGGACGGTGGCCAGGATGTGCCCGGCGTGGGACTGGCGGACCGGCACCTGCGGGAACGCCCGGCCGAGCTCCTCGGCGGTCCGCTGCACCCCGACGACGGGGGTGCGCCACCGCGGGCTGCCGCACTCGGTGCAGGTCCAGGCGGTGGGCCGGTCCCCGCACAGCCCGCAGATCAGCCCGTCCGGCCGGCCGTGCAGCGGACCTCCGCAATCGGCGCACCGGGCCGGCGTACGGCAGTCCTGGCAGACCACCACGACCTGGTAGCCGCCGTGCGGCACCTGGACCAGTACCGGCCCGGCTGCGAGCCCGGCACGGATCGTGTCGAACGCGTCGTGAGGCAGCCGCCCGGTCTGGTCCTCCCGGTCCCGCGGGGCCCGGACGACGGGAGAAACCTCGCGCTGGTCCCGGCCCGCCAGCCCGATCGGGTGCAGCCACTGGCGTTGCACCAGCGCCTCGACCTCGGTGCTGCGTCCGTACCCGGCGAGCAGCAGGGCGGCCCCGGCCCGCTGGGCCCGCAGCGCGGCGACCTCGCGGACGTGCGGGTAGGGGGAGCGGGGCTCGGCGAGCAGGTCGTTGCCCTCGTCCCAGACGCCGATGAACCCCAGGTCCTCCACCGGCGCCCAGACCGCGCCCCGGGTCCCGATCACGACCCGGGCCTGCCCGCGGACGGCGGCCAGGAAGTTGCGGTAGCGGGCGGCCGGGCCCAACTCGGAGGTGAGCGTGACGAACCCGCAGTCGGCGAACGCCCCCCGGCACGCCGCCGCCAGCCGCTCCACGTCGTGGGCATCCGGTACAACCAGCACCGCGCTCCGGCCGGCGGCGACGGCGGCCGACGCCCCGGCCACCAGGCCGGCGGCCCAGTCGCCCAGCCGGTGGTGGCTCGGCACGACCTGCCAGAACGCCCGTGGGGCGCCACCGGCACGGACCGCCGCCAAGAACGAGTCGCCGGCCGGGTAGTCGGCCAGCGGCTGCGGCGCCGACAGGGCCCTGCGCGCATCCAGTGCCGGGCGGTGCACCGGTTCGGCGGCCTCCGCGGCGGCGTGGCGCGGCGGTACCGCGAGGCGGACGACATCGGCGAAGGAGCCGCCCCAGTGGTCGGCGACGGCCCGGACCAGCCCGGCGATCTCGCCGGTGAGGACCCGCTCGTCCGACACCACCTTGCCGAGCTCGGACAGCTGACCCAACGCCGTGCCGGGCCCCAGGTCGTCCCCGTCGACGCGCTGGATCACGTAGCCGTCGCGCTGCTGGCCGGCGAACGGCACCCGTACCCGTACGCCCGGCTGTGCTGCCTCGGCCTGGCCGGCGGTGACGCGGTAGTCGAACAGCCGATCCAGGTGCAGCAACGGCATGTCGACGGCCACCCGGGCCACCGGTTGCTTCACCTCGTCGCTCATGCGGCGATCCTAGGAGGGGCCACTGACATTAGACTGTGCCGCGTGGGAATCCAGATCACGCCGAGCATCCTGTCGGCAGACTTCACCAATCTTGACCGCGACATCGCTGCTGTGCCCAGTGCCGATGCCATCCATGTGGACGTCATGGACAACCATTTCGTGCCCAACCTCACGATCGGCCTGCCGGTCGTCGAGGCGATCCGCAAGCGGACCACGCATGAGCTGGACATCCACCTGATGATCGAGGACCCGGACCGTTGGGCCCCGGAGTACGCGGAGGCTGGTGCGGAATCGATCAGTTTCCATGCCGAGGCTGCCAAGGCGCCGATCCGGCTGGCCCGCGAGCTGCACGGCATCGGGGCGAAGGCTGCGCTGGGCATCAAGCCGGCCACCCCGATCGAGGCGTACGCCGACATCCTGGCCGAGTTCGACAAGATCCTGATCATGACGGTCGAGCCGGGCTTCGGCGGCCAGTCGTTCCTGGCCACCATGATGCCGAAGGTCCGCCGCACCCGTGAGCTGGTCGATGGCCTCGGGCTCCAGATCGCGATCCAGGTCGACGGCGGTATCTCGGAGCACACCATCGGGATGGCCATCGAGGCCGGCGCGGACGTGTTCGTCGCCGGATCGGCCGTGTACGGCGCCGATGACCCGGACGCGATGATCCGCTCGCTGCGCGCCCACGGCGACGCCGAGATCCACCAGAACCACGTTCACTGACCCGATCCCGTACGCACCGTGCGTCCCGGCGATGACCCGGACACACCCACTCCCACCGTCCTGACGAGCCAGAGGAACCCATGCGCTACATCTCCACCCGTGGCGGCGCCGAGCCCCGCCCCTTCTCCGACATCCTGCTGGAGGGGCTGGCACCGGACGGCGGCCTCTACCTGCCGGAGAAGTACCCCCACCTCACCCCTGAGCTGCTCGACCAGTGGCGTACGGTCCTCGGCGAGCAGGGCTACGCCGGCTTGGCGTACGAGGTGCTGAGCCTGTTCATCGACGACATCCCGGCCGATGACCTGCGCGACATCTGCTCCCGGACATACACCGCCGAGGTGTTCGGCAAGGACGAGATCATCTCGCTGACCCCGCTGGGCGACGACATGGTTCTGGAGGGGCTGTCGCACGGCCCGACGCTGGCGTTCAAGGACATGGCCATGCAGCTGCTCGGTGCGCTGTTCGAGTACGAGCTGGGCCGGCGCGGCCAGGAGCTCAACGTGCTCGGCGCGACCAGCGGCGACACCGGCTCGGCGGCCGAGTACGCGATGCGGGGCAGGGCCGGCATCCGCGTGTTCATGCTGTCACCGCTGGGGCGGATGAGCGACTTCCAGCGGGCGCAGATGTATACCCTGGACGACGAGAACATCCACAACATCGTGATCGAGGGGGTCTTCGACGACTGCCAGGACCTGGTCAAGGGGGTCTCGGCCGACGCGGAGTTCAAGCGCGATGCCCATATCGGCTCGGTCAACTCGATCAACTGGGCCCGGCTGGTGGCCCAGGTCGTTTACTACGTCGCCGGTTACCTGCGTGCCACCGAATCGAATGACCAGCAGGTCTCCTTCGCGGTGCCGACCGGCAACTTCGGCAACATTTGCGCCGGCCACATCGCCCGCCAGATGGGCCTGCCGATCAAGCAGCTGATCCTGGCGACCAATGAGAACAATGTGCTGGAGGAGTTCTTCCGCACCGGGGTGTACCGGCCGCGGGCGGCGGAGGAGACGGTCAAGACCTCCAGCCCGTCGATGGACATCTCCAAGGCGTCCAACTTCGAACGGTTCGTCTTCGACCTCGTCGGGCGCGACTCGGAGCGGGTGCTCGACCTGTTCGCCGCCAAACTGGTCCGGCTGGGGCAGTTCGACCTGTCCGACGACCCGGTGTTCGAGCAGGCCAGCGAGTGGTACGGCTTCCGGACCGGCAGGAGCACCCACGCCGACCGGCTGCGGACCATCCGCCAGGTGTGGGAGGACCGCGGGGTGGTGATCGACCCGCATACCGCCGACGCGGTGAAGGTCGGGCGCGAGTACGTCGAGCCCGGCGTGCCGATGCTGGTGCTGGAGACCGCCCAGCCGGTCAAGTTCGGCGAAACGATCCGGGAGGCGCTGGGGCGCGAGCCGGAGATGCCCGAGGCGTACGCCCACCTGGCCGATCTGGAGCAACACACGGTGGAGCTGCCGAACGACGTGGAGGCGTTGAAGGCCTACATCGCCGGCAACATCTAACTTCCAGAACGGCCGCATCTGAACGTTCCCGCGGGAACGTCTCCGCGTGTCCCGGGTCCCGGGTGTGGGCGCTCCCGCGTTCCCGCGGGAACGTCAACGGCGCTGTCGGCCTCACGTTCGGGCCATCTGTTGTTCGGGTGGTGTCCGGGGCTGTGGATTTCGGGTTCAGTCGATGTGGTTGTCCACAGATTCGTCGAGGTGGCCCCGACGGCGCCCTACGTCGTGTAGGACAGGTGGTGGCTGACCGAGGGGATGAGGGATGGGCCTGAAGACGATGCTGTCCGGTGTGGCGAGCGCGGGGATTGCGGTGGGGTTGTTGGGAGGGTGTGGTACTGCGTCGCGGTCGGGTCCGGATCCGGTGCCGACCTGGTCGTGTACTGCGGATGGTTCGGGGGAGCCGTGTACCGAGGCGAAGGCAGCGGCTCAGGCCGAGGAGGCGGAGGCGTACGCGGAGGCGATGCACGCGTACCGGGAGTTCATGAAGGAAATGAACCGGGTGATGGCCATGGGAGGGGTGGAGTCGCCGACTGGGACAATGGAGCGCTATGCGGCTGGTGAGTACCTCTCCTTCTTTTCGGAGAACGTTGCCTATCTGTGGGAGGTGGGGGCCACTGGGGAGCCCGGGGTCGAGATCGAGAGTGTGCAGCCGGTGTCGATTTCTGGCGATTCGCTCACCTTGCGTTCGTGCGAGGACGGAAGTGCGAACGTGATCGTTGGGTCGAATGGGGAGGTCCTTGGTGTTGGTAGCAGAGGTTCCGTTGAACTCCACGCTGAGCGAATCGATGGCAGTTGGGTGATCGTGGAGATCCTTCATAGCGAGGTCGAGGTATGCGACGAGTGATGGCAGGAGCGGCTGACGCGTTGACGGGCTTTGCGGTCGTCGTCTGTGCGCTGCTCGTATTCGCCGTGCTGGTCGCGTCGGTGGGCTCCCCGGTAGCCCGGGCTGACGAGGGCACGCCGGACATGTTTGGGGCGGCCAGCGCACGTCGGTCAGGGCCGGATTCGGCGAGGGGTGTGGTGCGCAGTAGCACGACGCGGCCGGGGATCACGGCCCAGCAGGGGGCTGGCGGCTCGGGTGCGGCCGGGGTGGCTGGTGGGCCGGAGGACCGTGCCAGCGGGAGCGTGCGGGGGATTCCCTTGGTGGATTGGCGTGAGCCGGTGGTCCCGACGTTTACTCCGTATGCCCGGGCGGGGGTGTCGCCGCAGGTGGTGGCCCGGGAGGCGGCGGCTGACCTGCGGTTGCCGGTGCAGGCGGTGCGGGTGGGGCCGGATCCGTCGTTGAACAAGTGGGACATGCTGGCGGTGGGCTACCCGGTGTGGCTGTGGCGGGAGGGTCCGGTCACGACCAGGGAGTCGGTGGCGTTGTCGGGGGCCTCGTTGGTGATGGTGGCCACCTATGAGTCGACCTCGTATGACATGGGTGACGGGCAGGTGGTCCGGTGCGCGGTGTCGACGCCGTGGGTGAAGGGGGCGCAGCCGCCGGGGACGCCGTCTCCGACGTGCGGGTACGTGTATGAGGAGCCGGGCCAGTACACGATCAGGGCGACGCATACGTGGGGTTTGGTGTGGTCGGGGATGGGGGCGTCGGGCTCGTTCCCGTTGACCAACACGTCGTCGACGACGCTGAAGGTGGGGGAGCTGGCGTCGGTGATCATCGAACGCTGACCCCTGTGGTGACGAATCATGCAACCAAATCCCGGCTGCAGCGGACGTTCTGTCCGGCCCGGACGGTGCAGCGGACACTAAGCTCAGCCGCTGCAGTCCCGCGATCCGCGGTTGAGCAGAGGATCCGCCGCAGCTCCGGAAGGTCCGCAGCCGCCAGCAGGATCCGCGGCAGGTCGGAGGCTTCCCGAATGCTCCGGCGGACCCGCGGACTCCGATGCGCTCAGGACCGGGTAGGACCGGGCAGGACAGCGTCAAGGAACTCGTCGTCGTTCGCCGCTTCCAGCCCGTCGTCGGCGTGTGTCATGAAGGTGAACGCCAGGCTGACCGCTACGCCCACGACCGTCTCGAACCCGCGGTCCCACAACACGGTGGTGACCGGTTGCGGGTGCACCAGCTGGCCCATCAGCAGGGCCAGCGGCGTGACCGACAGCTGGCCGAGCGTGTAGTTGCGGATCACGAACAGCTCGGCGGTGGCCTGGAACACGATGATCCCCAGGATCATCGGCAGACCTTGCGGCAGGAGGATGATGCACAGCCCGGCGATGGCCAGGCCACCGAAGGTGCCGATGACACGGTGCAGGGCCCGCGCCACTTGGCGGCTGGTGTCGGGCACTGCCAGCGGTGCAGCTGCCGCGACCATGCCCCAGTAGGGGTGGCCGATCCCGGCGAGCGTGGTGATCGTGCCGGTGACCAGCGTCGCCCCGCCCATCCGGACGATGTGACGCATCGTCGCGTCGGAACGGAAGTGGTTCCATGCCTCAGCCGGTGGGGGCAGTCGTGGCGCGGATCGGTACGTGTGCTCCCGACGACCGAGCAACGAGAAAGCGATCGCGAAGGCGGCCGAGGCCGTCGACAGTCCGGCCGCGATCCCGACCATGGTCCAGGACCCGTCCGCGGCATTCGCGCAGACGGCGAAGCCGAACAACTGGAACAGGGGCCCGCCCGGCCCCCATTTCAGCAGGTCGGCAGCGACCGAGAGGACGGCCGCGAGGGTTGCTCCGACGGCCACCACCACCCAGTCACGGTCGGGGTGCATGGACACCATCGAGCCGAGGACCACGGAGAGGATGAGCGAGATCGCCGCCTGGGTCTGCATCGAGGCACGGTGGCGGCGGGAGGTGTTGCGCCCGTAGATCCCGGTCATCGCCCCGAAGGCCACGAACGGCGCCCATTCGGGGTGACCGGCGAACCACACCAGCAACAGTGGGACGGCGACGGAGACTCCGGCCCGGATGGCCGGGACGTGGGCCCGATTGTGCGGACCGACGTCGAACAGGGTCTTCACCGGGCCTCGAAGGATTCTTACCAGAACGCCGTCCTTCACCTGTCTCCGTTCTCTTCGTGCCGGCAGGGCGCCGTCCGCTCTGCTCGTGTCGGCTCTGCCTGCTCGATGCGTGCCGCTCCCGGGGTCACTCGTCCGTCAACCCGTGGATGGTGGTGTCGTACGTCGTCGTACGGGATGCGGCGCCCGTCCCTGGTACGTCGGGCGAGCGGCGCCGGGTCCTGCAGGCGCCGCGTCAGTATCACGGATCAGGGTTACGTGTCGGTGTCGCGCCGGCGCAGGAACCGCTCGAACTCGGCGGCGATCGCGTCACCGCTGGCCTCGGGCTCCTGGGTCGCATCCTTCTCCGACTCGAGCATCTGCACGTACTGGGCGATGTCCTCATCGGCCCGGACCAGTTCGTCGACCCCGTGCTCCCAGGCGGCCGCGTCGGCGACGAATGCGGCCCAGTCCACCCGGAGGTCGAGCAGCGCTTCGACCCTACGCGCCAGGGCCAAGGAGGCCTTCGGCTGGGGCGCGTCGGACACGTAGTGCGGCACCGACACCCAGAACGACGTCGTGGGCAGCCCGGCATCGATCAGCGCGCGGGTGACCACCCCGGTGATCCCGGTCGGGCCCTCGTAGTCCGAGACCTCGACGCCGAGACGCCGCGCCTCGTCCGCGGTCAGTGGCGCCGCAGAGACCGGGAACGGCCGGGAGTGCGGCGTGTTGGCCAGCAACGCGCCCAGCACCACGACCTGCTCCACGCCGGCCTCCTGCAGGACGGCGACGACCTGGTCGCTGAGCGTCTGCCAGCGCAGGTTCGGCTCCGGGCCGGTCACCACCAGCACGTCGCCCCGGGGCAGGTGGGCCACGCCGATGCTGATCGAGGGCCACAGGATCTCCCGCCGCCCCGAATCGTCCACGATCGCGCTGACCGGGCGGGTGACCTGGTAGTCGAAGAACTCCTCCGAATCCAGGTCCTCGAGGTCCTCCGAGGGGTAGGTCTGCAGCAGGTGGTCGGCGATCGCGCTCGCGGCGTCACCGGCATCGCCCCAGCCACCGAATGCCACCAGGGCGACGGGGGCGGTGCGGGGAGCTTCGCTGGACGTCATGAGAGGGAGGTTACCGCGCTAGGTGCACCGCGTAGAGTGTTGATTCGTGACCCCACCTGCTTCTGATCTCCGTACCGCCCTGGCCAGCCGTGTCGTCGTTGCCGATGGGGCGATGGGTACGATGCTGCAGCAGTACGACCTGGGCCTGGACGACTTCCAGGGTCACGAGGGATGCAACGAGATCCTCTCGGTGACCCGCCCCGACGTGCTGCGCGAGATCCACTCGGCATACTTCGAGGCCGGTTCGGACTGCGTCGAGACCAACACCTTCGGCACCAACCTGTCCGCTCTGGGGGAGTACGGCATCTCCGACCGGATCAGCGAGTTGGCATACGCGGCAGCCAAGGTCGCCCGCGAGACCGCCGACTCCTACTCCACCGCGGAACGGCCGCGCTGGGTGCTCGGCAGTGTCGGCCCCGGCACCAAACTGCCCACGCTCGGCCACACCACCTTCCGGGAACTGCGCGACGCCTACCAGATCCAGGTCGCGGCGATGGTCGACGGCGGCATCGACGGGATCCTGATCGAGACCGCCCAGGACATCCTGCAGGCCAAGGCCGCCGTGATCGGCGCCAAGCGTGCCCTCGCTGAGGCCGGCGTGGACCTGCCGATCATCGTGTCGGTCACCGTGGAGACCACCGGCGCGATGCTGGTCGGCTCCGAGATCGGCGCCGCCCTGGTCGCACTGGAACCACTCGGGATCGACATGATCTCGATGAACTGCGCCACTGGCCCGGCCGAGATGCGCGAGCACCTGCGCCACCTGGCCGACAACGCCAACGTGCTGGTCGGCGTCATGCCGAACGCCGGGCTGCCCGAGCTGACCGCCGACGGCGCCCGCTACCCGTTGCAGCCGGTCCAGCTGGCCGACGCGCTCGACGAGTACAGCCACGACTTCAACCTGTCGCTGGTCGGCGGCTGCTGCGGCACCACCCCCGAGCACATCCGCCAGGTCGTCGACCGGGTCCAGGGCCGCCCGCTCAACGTCCGCAAGGTCACCCCGCCCCCGAGCGCGTCCTCCCTGTACACCGACGTGCCGTTCCGCCAGGACATCTCCTACCTGGCGATCGGGGAGCGTACGAACGCCAACGGCTCCAAGGCGTTCCGCGAGGCGATGCTGGCCGAGAACTGGGACGAGTGCGTCAACATCGCCAAGTCCCAGTCCCGCGGCGGGGCACACCTGCTCGACCTGTGCGTCGACTACGTCGGCCGCGACGGCCGTGCCGACATGGACACCCTGGCCTACCGGCTGGCGACCGCGGTCACGCTGCCGATCGTTCTGGACTCGACAGAGCCGCCGGTGATCGAGGCCGGGCTGGAGCGGCTCGGCGGCCGTTCGGTGATCAACTCGGTCAACTTCGAGGACGGCGACGGGCCCGACTCCCGCTTCGCCCGGGTGATGCCGATGGTCAAGGAGCACGGCGCGGCCGTGGTCGCGCTGACCATCGACGAGGAGGGCCAGGCCCGTACGGCCGAGTGGAAGGTCCGCGTCGCGACCCGGCTGATCGAGGAGCTGACCGGCACCTGGGGGATGCGCCAGGGCGACATCCTGGTCGACACGCTCACCTTCCCGATCGGCACCGGGCAGGAGGAGACCCGCCGCGACGCGCTGGAGACGATCAACGCGATCAAGGAGATCAAGCGGCGCTACCCGGACGTCAACACCACCCTGGGCGTCTCGAACGTGTCGTTCGGGCTGGCGCCGGCCGCCCGCGTGGTGCTCAACTCGGTGTTCCTGCACGAGGCGACCGAGGCCGGGCTGGACTCGGCGATCGTGCACGCCGCGAAGATCATGCCGATGAACCGGATCCCCGAGGACCAGCGCAAGGTCGCCCTCGACATGATCTACGACCGGCGCGCCGAGGGCTACGACCCGCTGGCAACCTTCCTGGAGATGTTCGAGGGGGTCACCACCGCCGACCAGAAGGCCGAGCGGGCCGCCGAGATCGCCGCACTGCCGGTCGGCGAGCGGCTCAAGCAGCGGATCATCGACGGCGAGTCCAAGGGCCTGGAGGCCGACCTGGACGAGGCCATGGTCGACACCGATCCGCTCGACATCATCAACACCCACCTGCTGGACGGGATGAAGGTGGTCGGGGAGCTGTTCGGGTCCGGCCAGATGCAGCTGCCGTTCGTGCTGCAGTCCGCCGAGACGATGAAGGCCGCCGTGGCCCACCTCGAGCCGCACATGGAGTCTGACGCCGCCGGCGCGGGCAAGGGCAAGATCGTGCTGGCCACGGTCAAGGGCGACGTGCACGACATCGGCAAGAACCTGGTCGACATCATCCTGACCAACAACGGCTACGACGTTGTCAACCTCGGTATCAAGCAGCCGGTGCAGGCGATCATCGAGGCCGCAGAGGAGCACGCTGCCGACGTGATCGGCATGTCCGGCCTGCTGGTCAAGTCGACCGTGGTGATGAAGGACAACCTGCTCGAGCTGAACTCGCGCGGCATTGCCACCAAGTACCCGGTGATGCTCGGCGGGGCGGCGCTGACCCGCTCGTACGTCGAGCAGGACCTGCAGGGCCTGTTCGACGGCAACGTCCGCTATGCCAAGGACGCCTTCGAGGGCCTGTCGCTGATGGAGAAGATGGTCGCGGTCAAGCGCGGCGTGCCGGGGGCGGAGCTGCCCGCCCCGCGGGAACGCCGGGTCAAGGCCGTCGACCGTCCCGACGAGCCGGCGCTCGAGGTGCCGGCGCGCTCCGACGTGGCGTACGACATCGACGTGCCGACCCCGCCGTTCTGGGGGACGCGGGTGGTCAAGGGCACGCCGCTGCGCGAGATCACCGAGTGGCTGGACGAGCGGGCCACGCTGATGGGTCGCTGGGGCCTGCGTGGCGTGCGTGGCGGCGCCTCGTACGAGGAGCTCGCCGAGACCGAGGGGCGCCCGAAGATCCGCGAGCTGCTGGACCGGATCCGTACCGAGAACCTCGCCGACCCGGCCGCGGTGTACGGGTACTTCCCGGCCTACTCGGTCGGCGACGACGTGGTCATCCTGGATCCGGAGCATCCCGACGACCTGGACCGCGAGGTCGGCAGGTTCTGGTTCCCGCGCCAGCAGCGGACCCGCTTCCTGTGCATCGCCGACTTCTTCCGCGACCGGGCACTGGCCGAGCAGAAGGGCCCGGACGTGCTGCCGCTGCAGCTGGTGACGATGGGCCCGAAGCTGTCGGAGGCCACCGGCAGGCTGTTCGCCGCCAACTCTTACCGCGAGTACCTGGAGCTGCACGGCCTGGGCGTCCAGCTGGCCGAGGCGATGGCCGAGTGGATGCACGCCCGGATCCGTGCCGAGCTGGGCCTGGGCGGGGAGGACAGCGGGATCGACGAGATGGTGCGGGACCAGGCCTACCGCGGGTCGCGCTACTCGTTCGGCTACGGGGCCTGCCCCGACCTGGAGGAACGGGCGATCATCACCCGGCTGCTCGAGGCGGACCGGATCGGGGTCGAGCTGTCCGAGGAGTTCCAGCTGGTGCCCGAGCAGTCCACCGACGCATTCGTCGTCCACCACCCGGAGGCCAAGTACTTCAATGCACGATGAAGCCCTCGGGCTCGCTGGGGCCCGACCCGCGCATCGATCCCGTCCCGCGGCGGTGCTGTGGGACTTCGACGGCACGGTGGCCGACACCGAGCCGCTGTGGATCGGCTCGGAGTACGAGCTGATGGAGCTGCTCGGCGGCGACTGGAACGATGCGCACGCCGAGTATCTGATCGGCTCGGACCTGACCGCGGCCGCCCGCTACATGCTCGCGGTCGCCGAGCGCGACGACGTGACGGCCGAGTGGGCGGTCGACTGGATGGTCGAACGGGTCACGCGCAAGCTGCGCGGCCTGTCCGAGGTCAGCTGGCGCCCCGGGGCGCTGGAGCTGCTCGAGGGGCTGCGGGCCGAGGGCGTGCCCTGCGCGTTGGTCTCGTCCTCGTGGCGCCCGGTCCTGGAGGCGGTACTGGAACGCCTGCCGGCCGGCACGTTCCAGGCCGTCGTCGCCGGGGACGAGGTCAGTGCGGGCAAGCCGGCCCCCGACCCGTACCTGAAGGCGGCGGGCCTGCTCGGGGTCGACATCCGCGAGTGCATCGTGCTGGAGGACTCACCGACCGGCACGGCCGCCGGTCAGGCCTCGGGCGCGTGGGTGGTCGCCGTGCCGAACGTGGTGCCGCTGTCCCTGGCGCCACGGCGCACGGTGATCCGTACGCTGGCGGGAATCACCCCGGCCTCCCTCGCCGCACTGGCCGGCGCGGCGATCGCGGAGGCCTAAATGGTGAGGCGACGCCTGGTCGGGCTCGTCCTCGCGCTGGCCGGCGGGTTGCTGGTGTCGGCCTGCACCCAGCAGGCGGCCCCGCCGGCACCCCGGCCGGAGGTGCCGGTGCCGCACGAGACGAACACGCCCACGCCGACCCCGCTGCCCAACCGGGACTTCACCGTCGGCACGACCGACGTGATCAGCACCGTCGACCCGGCCGCGATGACGGACGGGGGATCCGAGACGATCGCCTTCACGGTGTACCAGCGGCTGATGACCACCCCGGCCGGCAGCGACCTGCTCAAGCCCGATGCGGCCCGTGACTGCATCTTCGAGCAGGCCACGGTCTACACCTGCACCCTGCGGGAGGGGCTGCGCTTCCACTCCGGGAAGCCGGTCACCTCGACCGAGGTCAAGTACTCGATCGACCGGGCCCGCACCCTCGGCGTGCCCGGGTCCAGTGCCGCCCAGCTCGCCTCGATCGACACGATCCAGACCCCCGACGAGCAGACCGTACGGTTCGTGCTGTCCTACGCCGACAGCGACATCGGCTATGCACTGGCCTCCCCGGCCGCCTCGATCATCGACCCCCAGGTCTTTGCCGCCGACGCGATCGCCGAGCCGGGCACCGCGCCGGCCGGGTCGGGGCCCTATCGCTACGTCACCTCAGGTGAGGGCATCTGGACCTTCGCCCGCCACGAGACCTACCAGGGCTACTCGTCGGCGAACATCGTCCGGGTGGTGCTGCGGGAGTACCAGGCTTCGGCCGACCTGGAGCAGGCGATGGCAGCCGGGGACGTCGACGTGGCCTGGCGCGGCCTGGACCAGGCTGCCGTGATTCGACAGCGGCAGGCCGCCAACCGCGACAGCTCAGCATCGCAGGAGCCGCTGCCGTCACCGTTCCGGTCGGTCGAGGCGTCCGGCGCCCGGGTCATCCGGCTGCAGTGGAACCCGGCGTCCCCGCAGGTCGGCGACGCGACCACCCGCGCTTTCGTCAGCGAGGCGGTCGCCGGCCGCCGCACCCTGACCAGCATCATGCCGACCCGGATCACCGGCTCCCTGCAAGGGCTGTACACCGCCGGTGGCCGGCCCCAGCTGGAGGCCCCGGCGAACCCGCCGGTCGCCCTGGTGCTCGGCTACGACCCGCGGATGCCGGACGGCGCCGAGATCGCCTGGCAGCTGGAGCGCTCGCTCGACGACACCGGGTTCGCCGAGGCGAGTGTCCAGCCCGGCGTCGAGGGCGCCGATCTGTGGATCGTCGACACCCGGGCAGCGACCTGGACGCCGCGGGCCTGGCTGCAGGCGTACACCCAGGTCGCCGACTCCCCGCACGCCAGCGAGGTGGCCGGGATCCTGACCGGCGGCCTGACCTCCAGCGACGCGCCGACCCGAGAGGCGGCGACCCGTACCCTGCAGGCGTACGCCGCCGAGGACGCGTACGTCACGCCGCTGACCCAGAGCAACGAGTACGTGTTCGTCCGGGACGGCTATCGGGTCGACCTCGGACGGATGGGCACCGGCTGGCAGCTCGGGCTGGCGGCCTTCTCCCGGACCGATTGAGTGGAGCACAGTGACGACGAACAACGATCCCCATGCCTCGGGCGTACGCCTGGGCCCGCTCCAGGCCGGCGAGCGGGTGAACCTGTCGGACGTGAAGGGGCGGCGTCACTCGATCGTGTTGCAGTGCGGCGGCGCGTTCTTCACCGCCCGGGGGGCGATCTCCCACGACGACCTGATCGGCGGGCCCGACGGTGCCACGGTCGAGTCCAGTCTGGGGCAGACGTACGTGTGCTTCCGGCCGCTGCTGGAGGAGTTCACTGTCTCGATGAAGCGCGGCGCGGCGGTGATCTACCCCAAGGACGCGGCGATGATCATGATGTTCACCGACATCTTCCCGGGCGCCCGGGTGCTGGAGGCCGGCGTCGGCTCCGGCGCGCTGACCCTGTCGCTGCTGCGGGCGGTCGGACCGGGCGGCGTGGTGCACTCGTACGAGCGGCGCGCCGAGTTTGCCGCGGTCGCGGAGCGGAACGTGACCGCGTTCTTCGACGGCCGCCGGCCCGACAATTGGCAGCTGCACCACGGTGATCTGGCCGAGGTGATCACCGACGACGAGGTCGACCGGGTGGTGCTGGACATGCTCGCCCCGTGGGACTGCATCGACGCGGTCACTGCCCGGCTGGTCGGCGGCGGCCTGTTGTGCTGCTATGTCGCGACCACCACCCAGATGGGTAGGGTGATGGATACGTTGCGCGCCACCCGCTGCTACACCGAGCCGCGGGCGACCGAGACCACGATCCGCAGCTGGCATGCCGAGGGTCTGGCGATCCGGCCCGGCCACCAGACGTCGGGCCACACCGGTTTTCTGGTGATCGCACGCCGGATGGCCCACGGAGTGGACGCGCCGCTGCGCAAGCGGCGCCCCGCTCCCGGGGCGTACGGACCCGATTACACCGGCCCGGTTCCCCCGGGCGTCCCGGTCCAGGAGGATGACGATGAGTGAGCAGACCCAGGAGCAGCTGCAGGCCGAGCTGTACCGGATTCGCGACGAACTGCGGACCGCCACCGACCAGAGCCGCCGCCTCTCGCAGGAGAAGGCCTCCGCCGACCGGCGCGTTGCCACCCTGCGGACCGAGGGCCGCACGATGGCCGAGCAGAACAAGAAGCTGACCGATCTGCTCGGCCAGACCCGCGACGAGCTGGTGAAGCTGCGCGGCAAGCTCGAGGAGTTGCGCAGTCCGCCCTCGTCGTTCGGGCTGGTGGTCGGGCTACCCGGCGGCCAGGTCGCCGACGTGGTGATCGGCACCCGCCGGCTGCGGGTCCAGGTCTCGCCCTCGGTCGAGATGGAGACCCTGGCGGTCGGCGCCCAGGTGCTGCTGAACGATGTCCCGCAGGTGATCGGCGTCGCCGAGACGGCGGTGACCGGCGAGCTGGCCGTGGTCAAGGAGGCCCTCGACGACGGCCGGCTGCTGGTGATGACCGGCACCGACCGCGAGGAGGTGCTGCACCGCGCCGTCGGGCTGGTCGACGAGCAGCTGCGGGTCGGCCAGTCGGTGCTGGTCGACACCAAGGCCGGGCTGGCGCTGGACCGGGTCCAGACCACCGATGTCGCCGACCTGATCCTGGAGGAGACCCCGGACGTGTCGTACGAGGACATCGGCGGCCTCGGCGCCCAGATCGAGCAGATCCGCGATGCGGTCGAGTTGCCGTTCCTGCACCGCGACCTGTTCGGCACCTACGACCTCACCCCGCCCAAGGGCATCCTGCTGTACGGGCCGCCCGGCTGCGGCAAGACGATGATCGCCAAGGCCGTCGCGCACTCGCTGTCCGGGGAGGGCGGCGCCGAGGGCCGCTCGTACTTCTTCAACATCAAGGGCCCGCAGCTGCTGAACAAGTACGTCGGGGAGTCCGAGCGGCAGATCCGGGTGGTCTTCCAGCGGGCCCGCGACAAGGCCTCCGACGGGGCGCCGGTGGTGATCTTCTTCGACGAGATGGAGTCGATCTTCCGCACCCGCGGCACCGGCCTGTCCTCCGACGTCGAGACCACCATCGTGCCGCAGCTGCTGGCCGAGATCGACGGGGTGGAGCAGCTCGCCAACGTGATCGTGATCGGCGCGTCCAACCGCGAGGACATGATCGACCCGGCGATCCTGCGCCCGGGCCGTTTCGACGTGAAGGTACGGATCAAGCGGCCGGACCGGGAGGCGGCGGCCGACATCTTCGGTCGGTATTTCAACGAGCGGGTGCCGGTGCGGCCGGGTGAGACCCGGCAGGAGATGATCGGGGCGGCACTGGACCGGCTCTACGCCGCCGACAAGGACACCGAGATCTTCGAGATCACGTACGCCTCCGGCGCGACCGCGACGATCCACTACGGTGATCTGGCCTCCGGAGCGATGATCGAGTCGATCGTCGCGCGGGCCAAGAAGCTGGCGATCAAGCAGGTGCTGGCCGGCGGCCCGGCGGGTGTGTCGACCGAGCAACTGCTGCGGGCCACTGAGATCCAGTTCACCGACCAAACCGAGATGCCGACCGCCGACCCGTCGGACTGGGCCCGGATCATCGGACCGGACCAGGGCGAGCACTCCCGCGAGACGATCGTGGCGGTGAAGCCGCTGCGCGGCGGCAACGCCGCGGCTGTCGGGTCGACAGGACAGTACCTGTGATCGCCAGGACCGACTGATGGGAGAACAGTCGGTCCTGGCGACGCCCACCGTTCAGTTCTCGGCCTGCCTGTTGCGGCGTTGCCGCCGCGTGGTGCCCAGCACCAGTCTGGTGAGGTACCAGACGACAACATACGACGCGACCTGTGAGAGAAAGACCGCCAGTATCACGAACTGGATTCCTTGGGGGCCGCTTCCTGTCGTTCTCAAAAACTCGCAGTAATCGGGTGTATAGCCGAGGCACTTCAGCGAGCTGAACATCACTTGTCCAGTCCTCCACCACGCTTCCCAGAAGGCGTAGGCTGCGATGAGTCCGAGAGCATGGGGTAGTGCCCGCCTCCAGACGGGAACCTTGGCTAGAAGCATGCGAAGGGTTCTCCTCCATACTCACGCGCTGCGCATCCTGGTGCCGTGATCCCACGCTCGTAGCCGAACATTGCCTCTGACGGAACATCGAGTGCGCCAATTTCATCACTGAGTCCCATGCACTCCGATGCGATAGCGCCCGTGAGGCAGTTGTTCGACACTGGGTCGATATTGCCCATCATGGGGGAATCGGGTTTGCTGGCGGTGACGCCTTGAATCATGGTCTGGACAAGCCAATAATCGGGATTCCATTCCTGTGAGGGAAGCCGGTTGGGGAGGCCAATACCAACAGTCTGCGACATGATCTCGCAGGAATCGGTCGAATTGACGGTGTCAAAGTAGGGTTTGGAGGCCCGAAGGTCCTGCCCTGAGGGGGACTCGAAGGCCCAGAAGTCAACGGACTTGTCCGAGTTTCGAGCCGTCCAGAATCCCATGTCTCCGTCTGGGCAGTTGTTGAAGGGGTTGGGCCTGCGAGTGATGCCTGCGCCGGCAGTGTTCCTCAAGTTCGTTTCGATCTCCAAACCGCGGGTTCCGCCCCAGTTCCCCCCGCCCGGGCTTTGGCCCTCGCTCCATTCGAGGCTGGCCACGATCTCACGGGTGCCGTCGCCCAAAGTGTGGGCTCTGGTCATATGCCACGAGGGGTACCAATCCGGGAGATCATCAAGGCCCGACAGATCCAAACTCTGCGTTCGTTGTGATGGCTGCATTTCCCGTGTCGGGTCCAATGGCGACACGTCTGCCATAACATCTGCGGTGGTTGAACGCTGCGTGGAGGATTGCTGCTGTTGTGCGTCAGTCCGTACTTGGTCCACCTGCTCGTCGGACGGCGGTTCGGTTGACTCGAACACAATTGCGGTCACTGGCGGGGGGCGCCGTATTCCTCCTGGAGGTCTGCATTCATTTCTCTGCCCCAGTTGTCCTTGCTGGAGATAGTGTACTCACCCACGGCGTTGACGTACTCGAAGCGCACAGCAGTGGCGTCGGTATCACCGACGATCGCTTGGGCGATTTCCGGGCTGGTTGTCTGGATGGGGACCTCCACCCGCGTCACATCATCCCGCTGAGCTTGTGCACCTCCTGCGCCCGCCCGGTCGTCCGCCTTGGCCTGTGGGCCCATGGACATCAGTGCTGCAGTCAGCGCGATCGCGAAGGCGATGGTGTAATGCTTCTTTTTCTCCATTGAACCCCTCCATTGACGTATTCCGATACCTGGACCATAGGGATCGGCAGGTCATCCCGTCGAGGCAAGACCCTTGATGAGCAAGGGGGTGGCCGATGTGGACGGTCGCCGGCGGGATCTCCGACAGGGATCGGAGCCGAGTGGTGAATCCGCTGATTTGCGGTCCACCTCACAATCTGGAATCCAGCGCGGGACGATCGGTCGACCGACGGCCCTCCACCTCGTCGGGAAGTCGTGGGTCGCGCAGATAGGGCCACCGAGACCGAGTCCATCGACAACACCGAGATGCCGACAGCCGACCCGTCCGACTGGGGCCGGATCATCGACCCGGACCAGAGCGAGCACGGTCGCGAGCCGATCGTCGGCGTACGGGCGCTGCACGGTGGCAGCTGCGCTGCCGGGGGACGACCGGGCACTACCTGTGATCACGCCCGCGGCTGTGAAAGCGGTTCGGGGAAGAGCGCTTTTTCTGTCAGACCAGAGGGCCAGAGCGTGACTGTGACCCGTGGGCGAGTCGGGGCACCACCACCCCGACTGCCAACAGCGTCATGCCACAAGCCAGAGCCAACGAGGACACCGATCGACCCAAGGCCACAAGCCACAGTGGTGCCTCAGCTACCAGCCTGACGGAGGCGAAGCCGGTCCCAGCCAACGGTGTCAGGGCAACATACACCACGAGCAGGGCAATGCCCGCCACCGCAGATCGGCGGGACCAGCCAACTCGCGAAACCCCTCCCAAAATGAGGGCGGTGTCATAGCGTCGTAGCAACACTGCCGGTGAGTGAGGGGTTGGTCGAT
>JBIQHF010000043.1:0-2767 GCA_044508675.1 Propionibacteriaceae bacterium
CGTTAAGATGAGCGACGGTGGACCCAGCGGCTCGTTCGCGCAGAGCACGCTGAGTCACCGGTGCCTTCAACGCGTAATACAGGAAGGTTGAGTTCACTGTCCTTGGCTGAGGACGCAACAACACAGTGCGCTGCCCAGGAGCGACATTCTCGGAGTCGGGGATCATGACGACAGGACCGACTGGGGCTTCGCGAGCCAGCAATAAGTCCCCTCGCCGTGGAGTCAAGCGCCGCGTCCATGACTCGAACGTCTGCCGAGATATTCTCCGCGCCTCGCCGTAGTCAATAACGAACCCGCTCATCGCCGGTGTACCGACAGCAAAGTAATCGCCATCTGGATCGATCGGGGCAGTCTTGTGTTCACAGTCCACCACAGTCTCGACCACATCCCCCAACCGAGTCACTTCACCCTCCCCAGCTGCTCGCGCACGACCTGCTCCAGCCGGGCCGATTCCTCGAACTGCGCCAGCAGCTCCTTCGTCAGCCTCTCGATCTTCTCCTCCAGCGGCTCGCCGTCATCGGCCTCCGCAGCACTCCCGACGTACCGTCCCGGCGTCAGCGCATAACCCACCGCCTTGATCTCGGCCAGCGTCGCGGACTTGCAGAAGCCGGGCTCGTCCTCGTACGCCGCACCCTCTGCCGACGCGCTGCCACGCCACGCGTGGTAGGTGCCCGCGATCTTGGCGATGTCCTCGTCGCTGAAGGCACGCTCGGCCCGGTCGATCATGTGGCCCAGGTTCCGGGCATCGATGAAGAGCACCTCGCCACGACGGTCGGCGCTTCCCTTCCTGCCGGCACCCTTGTCCATGGCGAAGAACCAGACGCACACCGGGATGCCGGTCGACCGGAACAACTGGGTGGGCAGGGCGACCATGCAGCTGACCAGGTCACCCTCGACGAGCTGGGCGCGGATGTCGCCCTCGCCGCCGGTGTTCGACGACATCGAGCCGTTGGCCATCACCACGCCGGCGCTGCCGCCGGGGGCGAGCTTGGAGATGATGTGCTGGATCCAGGCGTAGTTTGCGTTCTTCACCGGCGGCACGCCGAAGCGCCAGCGGGCGTCGTCCTCGCGGCGGGCCCAGTCCTTGATGTTGAACGGTGGGTTGGCCATCACATAGTCGGCGCGCAGGTCCGGGTGCAGGTCGCGGGCGAAGGTGTCGCCCCAGCGCGGGCCCAGGTTGCCGTTGATGCCGTGGATCGCCAGGTTCATCCTGGCCATCCGCCAGGTGCGCTCGTTGTTCTCCTGGCCGTACACCGACAGGTCCGAGCCCTCCCGGCCGTGAGCCTCGAGGAACTTCTCGGCCTGGACAAACATGCCGCCCGAGCCGCAGCACGGGTCGTACACCCGGCCGCTCGTCGGCTCCAGCATCTCGACCAGCACCCGCACCACGCTGGCCGGGGTGTAGAATTCCCCGCCCCGCTTGCCCTCGGCGCGGGCGAACTTCTCCAGGAAGTACTCGTACACCTCACCCAGCAGGTCCCGGGCCCGGTGCGCGCCCTGGCCGCTGAACTGGGCGCCGTTGAACAGGTCGACCAGCTCACCAAGTCGGCGCTGGTCGACGCCCTCCCGGTTGTAGGTCCGCGGCAGGGTGCCGGCGAGCCCGGGGTTGTCCTCCATGATCAGCTTCATGGCCTCGTTGACCAGCTCACCGATCGTGGCGGTCTCGGTGCCCTTGGCGTGGTCGGCGAGGTACTGCCAGCGTGCCTGCTCGGGCACCCAGAACACCTGGGAGCCGGTGTACTCGTCGCGGTCCTCCAGCGTGGCCTCGATGTCGTCCTCGGTGTAGCCGCCCTCGGCCTCCAGTTCGGCGCGGATCGCCTGCTGGCGCTCGACGAAGGCGTCGGAGACGTACTTCAGGAACACCAGGCCCAGGATGACGTCCTTGTACTGGCTGGCATCCATCGACCCACGCAGCTTGTCGGCGGCCTTCCAGAGGGTGTCCTTCAGCTCCTTCATCGTCGATGGTGTGACGGGAATGAGCGGTTGTGCCGCCATGTCAGGCTCCTTCGTTCGGGGTCGGGGGAAGATCGGGATCACGGTGGTCAGGTACAGGGGTGACGAGCCGGGCGTGCCCGGTGCCGACGGTCTCGGTGAGCAGCCGGGCGGCGTGGTCGAGCGCGGCCAGTCGTCGGCGCAAGGCGTCGCGTTCGTCATTCATAGCGGAGAGGACTGACTCCAGCGCACTCATCTGGTCGGCGGGCGGCTGGGGCACCACCCAGTCGCGCCAGCGCGTACGCCCCGGGGCCTGGGAGCGGATCGTCTCGGCGATCGCGTGGGCTCCCAGCGGCCCGTCGGCCCGGGACCGGAGGATGAAGCCGGGGGTGACCACGACCGTGCCGCCCCGCTCGTCGACCCAGGCATCGGGTGCGGGCCGTACGGTCACCACCACGTCGCCAGGCTCGGTCGGGCGCAGGTCGCGGGACAGCGCGAGGGTGAGGCGGTCGACGTGGCACACCCGCCAGCCACCCAGCGCCCGGTCCGGGACGACCACCGCCAGTTGGCCGGCCGGGGAATCACCGATCTCGAGCCGCTGGCCGGGAAGATGGCGCAGGTGTCCGCGGTCGATGGCTGCGCCGAGAGTGATGCCCCGGGTCCGCGACTCATCGGGGGCCGCCTCGACGGCGACCCGTTCCGCAAGCCCGGCGGCGTCCAGCGCATCGCGGAGGTTGAGCACCCGGTCGGCCACATCGCGCGGCACTGCCGTGCGGTGGCGGACACCGGCGACCAGCGAGCCGCGTCGCGCGACGAGGTCGGCGGTCGGTAACCA
>JBIQHF010000031.1:0-10888 GCA_044508675.1 Propionibacteriaceae bacterium
CGTCGACGGTGAAATCGACGGTCCGCAGCGCCTCGGCAAGGCGGCGGGGATCGGCTGCGTACGAGGCTGGCGTGGGCATGCGCCAATCGTTCCACACCCGTCAGCAGGCAGGCAGGTCAGCCATGAACCGGCCGCTCATTGGTTCGTCTGACGCACGAAGGTGCCCAGACCCTCCACACCCGTCAGCAGGCAGGCAGGTCAGCCATGAACCACCGGCCGCTCATTGGTTCGTCTGACGCACGAAGGTGCCCAGACCCTCCCGGTCGTAGAAGTCGAGCCGGACGCTGGGCGCCACCTCGCCCGCATCGGAGGCGAAGATCGCGCCCGCAGGCCCATTGGCCCTCTCCCCGATCGACTCGAAGCCGAACGTGTCGCCGTCGAAGTGGGTGAGGGCGAAGGCGGTCGGGGTGTCGGACGGCCCCAGCCTCATCGCCAGCGCACCATCCTGCTCGGTGACCGTGAGCGGCCCGTAGTAAGAGTTGTCGTACGTGCCGGTGTAGGCATTGTTCGGCCTGGCCGGGGCCGGCTGCTCGGGGACCTTGGTGTAGTCGACCTCAGGGGCCTCGGAGGCGTTGATGGCTTGGAAGACGCCCCCGAGGAAGCTGACCCAGTCGACCGTGGGGGCACCGTTCTGAGCCACGTCCAGGAAGCCGCTGGCGATCGCCTCGGCGACGCCGTCGGGCGTTCCGTTGGTCAACGCCACGATGCCCAGTTGTTCGCCGGGCAACAGGCTGACATTGGTCGCGGCGCCGAGGGCGAAGGCGCCCGAGTGGCCGATCTGCAGGCGGCCATGGTCGTCATAGCTGATGTTCCATCCCAGTCCGTAGAAGTGTGCGCGACCGGCCGGTGCGCCCGCGCCGCCGGACACGACCTGCGGGGTGCGGGTCGCCAGCAGGGCGTCGGAGGCCACGATCTCCTGGCCCGCATGGCTGCCGTTGCCCAGCTGTAGGCGTACCCATTCGGCCAGGTCCCGCACCGAGGAGCTCGCCCCGCCGGCGGGCGCCTCCGCGTCGGCGTTCCGGATGTACCTCGCGACCCAGGCGCCGTCGTCCTCCTTCACGTGGATCAGCGCCTTGTCCGTCCTGGCCTCGTAGTCGCTGTGCCGGTAGCTGCTCGACGTCATGCCCAACGGCTGGAACAGCACCTGGTCGGCCAGGTCCTCCCATGGTGCCTGCATCGCCACAGCCGCGGCTTCTCCCCCCGCGGTGTAGCCGAAGTTGCTGTAGTTGTAGCTGGCCCGGAAGGTGTCGAGGGGCTGCTGGTCGAGGTGGCCGAGGATGTACTCGCGGTCGAAGCCAAGGTCCTCGAGCAGGTCGCCGGCACCGGTGTGCAGCCCGCTGCGATGGGACATCAGGTCCTCGAAGGTGGCGTGTTCCGTCACGTACGGATCGCCCAGGGCGAACTCCGGACGATGCTGCACCACCGGGTCGGTCCATTGCAGGTTCCCCCGCCCCACCAGTGCGGCGACCACCGTGGAGGCCAGGGGCTTGGAGACCGACGCCAACTGGAAGACGGTGTCCGGGCCGACCTCTTCGGGCCTGCCGACCTCCCGCAGGCCGACGCCCTTCAGGTAGACGACCTCGTCCTGGTACACGACAGCGACCGCCGCCCCCGGTACCCCGGTGCTCGCCATCGCCTCAGCTACGATCCGGTCGAGGCGCGCGAGGGCCCGGGTGACCTTTCCCCGGTCCAGCAGCGGCGGGACCTCCGGGGCCGGGGCGGGCAGCAGGGACCGCGGGGCTGCGTCGCCGGTCGGGGTCCCCGCGGACGCACGGGGTGCCCACAAGGGGGTGGCGGCGAGTCCGGCTGCTCCTCCGCCCATCGCCTTGAGCAGCGTACGGCGCCCCGGGGAGCGAGGGGCCGTGGCAGGGTCAGCAGGCATGGCATCCTCGGATCGGCTCGTGACCTGGAAATGTCCTTCGGTGCAACAGTAGGGGCTGGGTGGGACGCCGGGAAGACTCCACACCCGAACCCATTGTCGAACATGTCATCGAATCACTCACCCATGGCGGGCTCACTCGTCGGTCCCGCGACCTACACTGACCGCGTGTTCGAGTCCTCCGACCCGCGGGTGAGCCATGTGCACCACATCCCTGTGCGCTCCGGCCGGACCGCGGCCTGGCCGCCCTGGATGCCCGCCGATCTCCTCGAGTCGCTCGGCAACCTGGGTATCGACTCGCCCTGGGAGCACCAGGCCCGGGCGATGGAGGCCGCGCACGATGGCCGGCACGTCCTGCTGAGTACCGGTACCGCCTCCGGCAAGTCGCTCGCCTACCTGGCGCCGATCGCCGTCGCCACCCGCGACGGGTGCGATCCGGCCCGCCGCGACGCAGCCGCGACTCGCGATCCGGCGGCCCCGGAAGCATCCGGTGTCTCCGGGGCGTCCCGCACGTTCACCCGCCCCCGCCTCACCGCCGCCCAGCTGCGGGCCGAGCTCGGTAGGGGCCGCCAGGGCGGCACGGCGATCTACCTGGCCCCGACCAAGGCGTTGGCGCACGACCAGCTCCGCGCCTGCCGCGACCTGCAGCTGGACGACTGGCGGGTCTGCACCCTCGATGGCGATTCCGAGGACGCCGAGCGCCACTGGGCCCGCGACTTCGGCTCGTACGTCCTGACCAACCCGGACATGCTGCACTACTCGGTACTGCCCCACCACGCCCGGTGGTCACGGCTGCTCGGCTCGCTGCGCTACATCGTGATCGACGAGTGCCACCGCTACCGGGGCGTGTTCGGCTCCCATGTCTCGGCGATCGTCCGTCGGCTGCGTCGCCTGGCGGCATCGTACGGGGCTGATCCGGTGGTGATCGCGACCTCGGCCACGGTCGACGGCGGCGCCGACCTGGTCGGCCAGCTCGCCGGGGTGCCGACCGAGGACGTGCTGGCAGTCACCGAGGACACCTCCCCGCACGGCGCGGTGGACCTAGTGATGTGGCGCCCGGACTCGAACCACGACACCGAGGCCGCCGAGCTGCTCGCCGACTGCATCACCGAGGGGCGCCAGAGCGTGGCGTTCATCGCCTCCCGGGCGATGGCTGAGCGGGTCGCGGTGAAGGCCCAGGAGCTGCTCGGTCCCGTCGGCCGGGTCGACGCGTACCGGGCCGGCTACCTGGCCCAGGACCGTCGCCGTCTCGAGAGCGACCTGCGGTCCGGGGCCCTGCACGGCGTCGCCGCCACCAATGCGCTCGAGCTCGGGGTGGACGTCGCGGGGCTGGACGCGGTCATCGTGTCCGGCTACCCGGGCACCCGTGCCGCACTCTGGCAGCAGGCCGGCCGGGCCGGGCGCCGCGGCACCGAGGCGCTGGTCTTCCTCATCGCCCGGGAGAACCCGCTGGACGCCTACTTCTTCGACCATCCCGAAGAGCTGCTCGACGGGTCGGTGGAGCGGACGATCCTGGACCCGGCCAACCCGTACGTGCTGGGGCCCCAGCTCGCCGCCGCCGCCCAGGAGGCGCCCCTGACCGTGGCGGACACGGAGTTCTTCGGCCCGCAGATGGCGGCGATCGCCGACCGGCTCGCCGGCCAGGGGGTGCTGCGCAGGCGGCGCAACGGATGGTACTGGACCCATCCGGAGCGGGCGGCGGCGATGATCGACATCCGAGGGTCCGGCGCGAGGGCGGTGGACATCGTCGACCGGGACACCGGTCGGCTCGTCGGGGTCGCCGACATCGGATCGGCGGACCGGGCGGTGCACCCGGAGGCGGTCTACCTGCACCAGGGCGACTCGTGGATGGTCGACACCCTGGACCTGGACAACTTCGAGGCGATCGTGCACCGGGATCGGCCCGGTTACACCACCCAGCCGGTGAACACCGCCGACATCGAGGTGCTCGGCACCGACGAGGCACGCCCGTTCGGGAAGGCCGAGATCTGCCGTGGCACCGTACGCCTCACCAGCCGGACCGTCGGCTACCTGCGCCGGGACGAGGTGACCGGCGAGGTCTGGGACCAGTCACCGCTCCAACTGCCCGAACATGCGCTGGAGACCCAGGCGATGTGGATCCGGATCCCGGCCGAGGTGGTCGAGGCGACCGGGCTGACGCAGGCCCGGCTGGCCGGGGCCGTGCACGCCGCCGAGCACACCGCGATCGGCCTGCTGCCGATGTTCGTCTCCTGCGACCGCTGGGACGTCGGCGGGGTCTCCACGGTGTTCCATCCCGACACCGGCACCGCCACGATCTTCGTCCACGACGGCCAGGCCGGTGGTTCCGGCTACGCGGCGCAGGGCTTCCGGATCGCCCAGCGCTGGTGGGAGGCGACGTACGAGCGCCTCACCACCTGCGCATGCTCGGGCGGCTGCCCCAGCTGTGTGCAGTCCCCCAAGTGCGGCAACGGGAACCAGACCCTCGACAAGGACGCCGCGCGGATCCTGCTGGAGCATATGCTCTGACCCGACTGACATCGGCGGCTCCGACTCACTTGGGCCCGGCCATCCCTGACTGCCACGGCCAGCGGATACCGAGCAGCCTGCGCAGTCGACCCACTGTCCCCACGAACTGGCGCCAGGACTCCTTCGGCCGTCGGACAGCCATACGGAGGAGACCGTAGCCCCTCGCGCGGGGAACAGGTTGTCCCAGGGCCAGCGTGGCTGCCATGCGGGGAACCAAGAAGGACCGCCTGTCTCGCTGGTAGGGCTGGACTGCGGTGATGGCCTGCGCCTCCACGGGGGCGGCAGTGATGACCTGCTCGCGGATTGCTGCTTCCACAATCGCCAGGCCGCGAGGCGTACGAGCAACGACAGCGCTGGTGCCCTCCCCCTCGGTGAAATCGGGATAGCCGTCCGGGGTCGCGGACCAAAAGTCGCCTGCAACGACGTCCGCATACTCACCGACTCCATCGGGACATAACCGGCACCGCCATTGGACGGTGGGGCCCAGCGCTCCTCCCCACGAATCCGAGTAGCTCATGGTGGCGGTTGTGCCGTCCTTGCGAATGGCTGTGAACCGGCCGGGCCACCCATGACCGCGGTACCACATGTCCGACAGGGGTTCGGGAGCATCGAGCTGGGCCAAGAGGCGGTCCGTAGCGTCCTGGTTCGGAGTGCCTGCGCAGAAGAAGCTGAGGATCAGGGGCTGGTCGTCCCTGTCGCGATAGATCTCGCGCACAGCCGAGGCCTCGCAGGGCTTGCCGATGAATGTGGTGTCCGGGTCTCGCAGCGCCGGGACGGACGCATTGGAGCACGGGGCATAGCGCGAACCACTGAGTTCAATGGTGGAATCGCCGGATTCCTTGACGACGCTGTCGGTGCGTGAAGGGCGATCCGGATTTCCTTGTGCGCCGATCACCCGGGTCTGCTGCCCGGACGCGATCAGCCACTGCGCGAGGGCTGTGAGCACGCCGCCGGAGGAGCCCCGGAAACGTGTGTGTGGATCGTTGGCATGGGCCGCCCACAGTCCGAGCACCGGTCCCAGGATCGGGTGTCGGTCGCCACTGTCGGTCCGCTGCGCGTTGACCGACACGCCCGGGCAGTATCTCCGGAACGCGGCCACCGCCTCCGGGTTCTGCTCATGCGCGGCACTGGACCCGTCCACGGCCGGGCGCATGAAGCCACCGGTGAGGCGCATCTCCACGCCTTCCGCCCCAGCCGCGCACGCACCGCAGCCACTGCAACGATGGGACCCTACGACGTCAGAAATCTGCGCAGACAGCGTCGTGCGATAGGATTTCTGCATCACAGCGGTGAGCATACCGAATGACCAGAGGGGTGAAGGTAAGTCTGTGCGCATCCTCGTTCTCTGGGCGAGTCCCGACCATCCGAATTTGGGTATCCAAGCACTGGCGGAAGGCACCCGGAATCTGGCTCACCGATGCTGGCCGAACGCGGAGATCGTCTTTCAAGGGACTGGCGGTGCGCAGCCCGAGGGATACCCCATCGGGAACAGCACCCCTCTCCTCAAGGCCTGGGCCGCCAGGGACTCTGATCTCTTGGACTGGATTCGGTCTTTTGACCTGGTGCTGGATACGCGAGCCGGCGATTCCTTTGCCGACATCTACGGACTCAAGGGACTGGTCAAGATGTCACTCATCTCCGAGATGATGCACCTGTCGAAGGTCCCCGTTGTTTTCGGACCGCAAACACTCGGCCCGTTCAACACCCGTGTCGGTCGCCTGATCGGGCGGCACGCCATGCATCAATCGAGGCTGGTCATCAGTCGGGACTCACGTAGCACCGCGTATGCGGAAGGCCTGGGATGTCGGGTCGACGTCACGGCCACAGACGTGGTGTTCGGTCTGGACCGTCCGACCGTGGACAAGACGCGCGACGTGATCCTCAATGTCTCCGGACTGCTGTGGTTCGACGATGCCCATGGCGACCGCGAAGCCTACCGAGCCGCGACCCTCAAGCTCCTTCAGCGTCTGGAAGCCGATGGCCGCACCGTCAGCATCCTGGGCCATGTTCATTCTCCCGGGGACAAGGATGATGACTGGAAGGCGGCGGCCGACTTGGCTCTGCAGAACGACCACGAGGTCCTTCTGCCCGGCACCGTGCACGAGGCCCGCGACTTCCTGGGGTCCGCGCACGTGGTGATCGGGGCTCGCATGCACGCCTGTCTCAATGCCCTATCCATGGGGACCCCCGCGATCCCGCTCGCCTACTCCAGGAAGTTCGCTGGTCTGCTCGGGGACCTGGGGTGGGATTGGACGGTCCCCGCCCATGCGCCGGATGCCGTGGCCCAGGTCATGCGGTTCACGCGCGTGGATGCCGCAGACCAGCTCCAAAGGGCGCTGAGCCAGGCTGATGATCTCTTGGACAAGGCTGCGGAAGCCTTGCAGAGAATATGAGGACCGCCCGTCGTTGAACGCTTGTGCGGCACTGATCCTCCGATGGTGAGGAGCCGGTGCCCCACCGTAGGGAGTATCGCGGCGTCACGGGACAGACGGAGGATCCTCACGCTTCCCCGAGTGTTCCGCGGGAGGGAGGACGTCGCCAGTGGCGAGAGTGCCCTCACCGACGGGTGTGCCACCGGCTCCCGGGCGCCGGCGACGCAGGACGGTGGGAATGATCCTGATCACGGCGAGCATGTCCTGCCGAAAGGGCCTGATCAGAGCCAGGACAGCAAAGCCCAAGAGCGTCGCCCCCGTGGCTGTGAGCAGACGCACGATGGATGGCCATGCCGGCACGGCGTGCATCAACGACCACACACCTACCCAGACGATCCCACCCCCCACCAGCAGGCGGAATCCCGCCAGAAGGACGCTCCGCGCGTCGAAACCGACGGCCCGGTAGAGCATCCAAAAGGGGACCGGCCTCATCACCAAGTAGCTGACGCCCAGAGCGGCCGCGACACCGATCGCCCCCCACTGGGCGCCGATGATGATGGCAGCAATGTTCAATGTGGCGGTCATTGCCGTGAGGCGGGCGAGTTCCTTCGACAGTCCCATGGCCGTCAACACTGTTGATACCGGGGTTGAGATCGAGCCGATGGCCGCCGAAGCCGCCACGACGGCCATCAGTGGCGCTGCGGAGATCCATTGCTCGCCGAGCGCCAGACGGACCAGATCCGCAGGAGCCGCGGCGACGATCACCGCCACTATGGCCAGGGGATAGCTGACCGCGCTCTGCTGCAACTGCATGGCGCGCCTCAGCCTGACGTGATCGTGCTGGATCCTCGACATCGTGGGCATCATCACCGCACCGGCCGGTGACTGAATCTGCCTGAACGGAACGCGGATGAGTTGGGCGGCACGATTGTAGAGACCGAGTGCGTCGGCACCGGCCACGCGTCCGATGATGACCGAATCAAGATTCGTTGCCACGTAGCTCATGACCATGCTCGCGAAGAACGACAGGCCCTTCTTGATGAGGGCCATCGTCCCAGACATTCGGATGAAACCACGCGGCCGCCAATCCGCCTTGATCGCCACGGCGACCAAGGCCAGGACGGTCGTCAGCAAGGTCTGCCCCACCAGGGCCCAGTACCCGGACCCCAGCAGCGCCAAGAAGGTCCCGAGCAACAGACCTACCAGCGTGCTCAAGAAGTCCACCATGGAAATGAACGTGAACCTCAGCTCCCGGGTAAATCCCGCCCGGTATTGCGTCTGCATGGCGCTCAACAGGAAATTCGGCGCCATCGCACAAGCGATCCACGCGGTCTCGGGTTGGCCGTAGCCCCAGGCGAAGAGAGGGGAGACCAAGATCGTCAGCACCATCAGGCCGGCACCGATCATCGTGTTGATGAGCCACAGGTTGTTGCGCTGGGCCGCCGTCAAGGTCTTGGCCTGGATGGCAACCGTCGAGAGGCCCATGTCGCGCAACATGTCGGCCAGGCCCAGGACGGCCATCACCATAGCCATCAGGCCGTAGTCGCGCGGGCTCAGCAGCCGCCCCAGGACGACGACCGACGCGACCTGCAAGCCGGTGCGTCCGGCTTGGGAGGACGCAGAGGCCAGGAACCCGACGGCGGCCTTCCGTCCGAGACCGCCCCTCGGCCCGTCCGACATCAGAGTCCTCCCAGCGCCGTGAGGCTGCGAGAGGCGGCAACCGCGACCGTGCTCGGCATGCGGTTGCTATCCCTGCGCCACTCGGGCGATCGCCTGCGCCGGCTCGACCTCCGGGAGGGGGGCCATCGGGGTGGGGTCCTCACCGTACGGGGACAGGCCGTAGCGATGCCAGAAATCGCGCACCCAGGCAGTGGGACGCGGGTGGTGGACCCAGGCCGGCAGCCCACGATGCGCCGCCTCCAGGGTCCCGGTCGAGAAGATCGAGACGACCGGGCGGCCCAGGTCGATGATCGGCTGCCCGGACTCCTCGAAGACGACTCCGGCGCGCCGCATCACCCGGTGCTGGACCCGGGAGAGCAGGTCGCGCTCGTTGGGGTGTGGCCGATAGCCGGCACCGGTCCGTCGGCAGAAGCTCGTGTACACGCCCAGCTTGTCGGCCCGACCCAGCTCAGTGCCATGCAACTGGCCCAGCATCACCGGTTCCTCGTTGGTGAGCGTCGCCCGCGGCTGCAGGGCGGCCTGCCAGAGCATCTGCGACCCCACCACCTGCGAGGTGATGTCTCGCCGGCCCGCGGACCAGTAGTCGGCATCGGCCTCGGACCACGCCAGCAGGTGGGCCCCGGGGCTCAGCGGCGGGGTCCAGGGCGTGAGCAGTCCGTGCTGCACCACCAAGTAGCGCACGTCGTGACGACGCGCCCACGGCTCCACCAGTCCGGCGAGGTCGTTGAACGAGCCGAGGGTGAGGATGCTGCGCAGCGATCGCGGCAGCTGCTCCGGATCGGTGAAAACCACGTCGTCGCGGCCCTGACGGTAGTGCTCGACCACCTCGGGAAGGGAGGTCAGCACGGCCACCCTGCGCTGGTCCATCGCCTCGAGCGGATGCCCGATGGCTGATCGGGCGCTCGGAGACCCCGCATCGACCACAACCAGCACGTCCGGCTCCTCCACCGGGAGCAACAGGTGGGCAGGCGGCCGCTCATCTGCAGGGGTTCTCCTCCGGATGCGCGCCGACAGACGCTGGAGGCGACGACGCGAACCCTCCCAGCGCCGCCAGGCCTCCAGGTCCTCGGGATAGCGCAGTCCTGTCATCCCGCCCGTCATCTCGTCACCTGTCCCAGATCGCCTGGAGCCTGCGGGCTCGGTGCACGAACGTGTGCTCGGCCAGGGTGCGCCGGCGGGCCCTCTCCCGCAGGCCTGCCATCCGGCCGGGATCGGCCAGGATCCGCCGGCACTGGTCGACGAGTTCAGCGTCGTCCTCGAACACCAGGACCTCACTGCCGGGCTCGTAGAAGTCGCAGACATCGGCCCGGTCGATGAGCTGCACGCCCCCCACTCCACACGCCTCGAAGGTCCTCATCGTGAAGCCGTCCTGGTCCCCGTGGATGTTGAGCGTCCCTGCGCTGGCCCGCATCACCCCATAGGTCTCGCCAAGGGGCAGGTCACGGCCACTGGGCACTCCGGAGGAGGACACCCGCCACGTCCGCGCCCGGTCGATCGGGTGGTCCGACCAGCCGCGGCCATACGCCCGGACCGGCAGGCCGTTGGCGAGGATGGCCTTCACCGACGCCTCCCGCTTGGGGAACCGCGCCCCGACGAAGGAGAACTCACCACTCGGGTCACGTTCGGTCACCGGTACATCCGGGTCGAACGCCAGCGGGACATGCAGGGTCGGCAGACCGTTCTCGGTCAGTGACCGGGCATCCGCCGCGCTATACGTGGCGAGGCCGGCACCGGTCGCGGTCACGGCGGAAATGTCGAGGCGCATGCGACGGAGCTCGTCGTAGAGCCAGACAGCGGTGCCGACGTGCTGCTCGGCGGCTTGTTCCCAGAAGCGGCGGGTGAGGCTGTCACCACGCACCACGAGGAGGAGGTCGGGGCGTACGCCTGCCAGGGCCTCGCAGGCCCGCGTCGTCACCGTGTCCTCGGACAGGTGCCGTTGCTGGCCGCGCAGCTGGGCCGGCAACTCGTACCGCACCTTGTTGAAGAGTTTCTCCCCCTTGTGCGCCGCGTCGTAGCAATAGCTGGTGACCTCGTACCCCAGGTGCTGGAAGGCCCGCTCGATGGACCGCCAGTAGCCGTGGAACTCGGGCGTGACCACCATCAGGTGGGGCGATCGAGCGCCGCTCACCCCTCTGCCCCGACGGACAGTCCTGGGGACCCTATGGGGGATGTCAGTCGCTCGTAGATCGCCGCTCCAAGGAGAAGGAATGTTGGTGCGGTGAAGAAGACCTCGCCCAACTTCCACGCACAGACCAGTATCACGATGATTCCCGCTTCTGCGGCCAGCAGATTCTTGTTGACAGTCTTCTTCCTGCTGAGCAGACCGAGTGCCACCACGACCACCAGGACGAGCATGGTGATGAGCATCGGGACCCCTCCCTCGACCCGGAGACTGGCGTAGGAATCGTGGAACCACATATGGGGGAACCTCGTCACCGAGACCCAGGCC
>JBIQHF010000031.1:10988-22367 GCA_044508675.1 Propionibacteriaceae bacterium
GGCGTAGGAATCGTGGAACCACATATGGGGGAACCTCGTCACCGAGACCCAGGCCGTGTTCAGCCCCTGACCGAACCAAGGAGTCACGTCGAGCTTCGCCTGTGTGGCGATGCCGATCTGGTCACGGAGCCAGTCGCTGCCATCACGATCCGCAAACATGCCGATCTGGGAAAAATGCTCCTCCACATACTTCAACAGGAAAATCGCGAAGCCGAAGAAGGTCAGTCGGAACGTCAGTCCCACCCGATTCCTGATCAGCCACCAGGCCAGTCCCACGGCAGCCGCCGAGATCGACGTACGTGATCCGGTCAGGAAGACGGCGCCGAACATCGCACAGAAGAAGAGTGCCTGCGACAATTTGCTCTTGAACGAGGACAGGCCCAGCACGGCAAAAACCGCATAATACATTCCTGCCACATTCTTGTCGACAAGGAATCCGGTCAGATAGGGCGGATACTTGTCAGGAGTCAGGCCCATGTAGTAGGCAGGCAGGTTGAGGAACAGCAGACCGAAGGTCGCGCCGGCCAGGACGGATTTCCAGTGCAGGCGGCCTTCAGCGATCGCCATGGCGAAGAGGAACAGCAGGAGGAGGCGGAACGACCGGGTGGTCCATTCCTGCCCGAAGTACAGCGACACCACGATGACCTGGGCCAGCATCGCGAAGTACGCAAGCGCGATCCACGACCCGCCCCGGATACTTCGCCGCGGGCGGACGAAGGCGCAGATGGCAATGGTGATCGCCATGAAGGCGATCTCCGCCGGCATCCCCGGAAGGGCCTGGACCCGCCACCAGGGCAGGCTGAGTCCCAGGAGGAGTTCGGGCAGTCGGATCTCGGAGATCCTGGCCACCAGACCGGCCCGTCCCGACGCTGCGGCGGGTGCTGCCCCCGCGGCGCCCCCGACGCCCTTGGCAGGTCGCCACGAGACTGACGGCAGGCTCACCCGGCTACGCCTCGCTGGGGACCGGTGGGCCGCCCACCCGTGGGGGTAGGGGGAAGCGGAGCTGCGGCTCGGCGCGGCCTGGGCTGCCCGTTCGGCGCATGGTTCGGAGGATCAGCAGGAACCGGATCGACACTGGCGGTCCGGCCGGGAGGGGCGAACCTGGAGTTGGGGTCTGCAACCCTGGCGGCATACCCAAAATCGGTGGGCGGCGCGGCCTGTGGCTGCCGCGGCGCGTTGGCGGCCTCTCGGACCGGAGGGCTCGGCTGCTGGACAGAGCGACTCGCAGGGCTCGGCTGCTGAACAGGGCGACTCGGAGACTGCAGCGGACGGGCCGCGGGCTGGAGCGGAGTGCTGGCGGCGACCTGGGTCGGCCGGCTCGGCTGCTGAACCGGACGGCTCGGCGGCACCTGCTGGACCTGGGGCCGCGGCGTCTCCGGGCTCTCGGGTCGCTGCGCCCACTCGCCGGACGTCTCGGCCGGAGTGTCGCCGTAGTCGCCCCCGTACGTTCCGTAGCCGGAGCCGTAGAGCACATCCCCGGCGGAACCTCGCGGTGCCTTGTTCAGCACACAGCCGAACACCGTGGCGCCGACCATCTCCATCTGTCGGGCGGCGGCACCCAGGTGCACCTTCAACGTCTTGCCGACCACGCTGACCAGGATCACCCCATCGGCCTCCACGGCCAGCAGTCCGGCGTCCGTCACGGGCAGGACCGGCGGCGCGTCGATCACGACGAAAGAGTCCTGCGTCAAATCGTCGATGACCTGGCGCATCCGGCGGGAACCGACCAGTTCACTGGGATTGGGGGGGATCTTGCCGGCGGGCAGCAGTTGCAGGCCCGCAACGGGGCTGGGGACCAGGGCATCGCGCACCGGTACGTCCCCTACCAGCACCTGGGTCAGACCGATCTGCGAGTCGACGCCGAACTGGCCCGCCTGAACGGGCTTGCGCAGGTCACAGTCGACGAGCACCACGTTCTGTCCGGTCCTGGCGATCACCTGCGCCAGCATCGCCGAGACCGAAGACTTTCCCTCGGCAGGATTAGCCGACGTGACCACAACGGACCGCGGCGGATTATCCACATTGGCGAACCGCAGGTTCGTCCGCAACTGCCGCATCGCCTCACCGGCATGCCCCATCTTGGTGACATCGCCGCTGCCATCGCGGTGGCCCTTGACGTCCTTCGTCTCGGGAATGACGCCCAGCACGACGTGGCCGGTCAACTCCTCCACGTCGGCGCGGGTGCGGACCTTGACGTCGAACTGGGCCCGGATAATGGCAAGGACGGTGCCGACCGCCAAGCCCGCAGCCAACCCCGCCAGGAGGGAGAGCACGAGGTCCGGACGGTCCGGAGCGCCGGGCAGGGCGGCGGGCTCGTACGGGAGGATGTGTGCCGTGGCCAGCCCGGTGGCCTCCGCTTGGGTCACCTCGCGGCCCTGGGTCAGACCGTAGGTCTCCATGCGCAGGGCCTCGGCGATCAGGGAGTCCATGGAGGTGTTCGCCAGGGCCTGCGCCTCCTCAGCGGTGCGGCCGGTCGCGGTGATCGTGATCAGCGAGGTGTCCGGCACTCGCTCCGCGGAGACGCTCCCCGAGGCGGCACTCTCCATGCCATCGGCAGCCAGTGCCTCCGCGGTTCGATCAGCCACGGCCTTGGTCGGCACCAGGGTCAGGTACGTGGTGGCCCGGTCCTGGGCCATCTGGTCGTTCGCGGTGCCGGAAGCGGAACCACCGGAGACGACGATGCCGGACGTGGACGCGACGTAGTCAGCCGGGCGGGCGAACACGTAGGCTGTGCCCACGACCAGACCGGCCAGGGCGCAGACTCCGAGCAACTTCAGATTGCGCCTCAGGAGTCGCAAAAAATCTACAAGAGTCACTCGATCTCTCCACTGTCGTCGCCCGAGGGCTCGAATGCGCCACCCAGTCTTCGCAGTGATGCTACCTGTTTGGCCCCTTCTTCGGCCTCCTACGGTTCATACTGCACAACCGGAGCCGGCAATGCGTGACCGTCATCACTACTATTGCTGTCTTGGCGGCCGTCAGTGATGGCTGTGCTCGGGACGGCTACCCCGGGCCGCCTGTCAGCGCCACGGAGACCGGGGAAGCAAACCCAATCCGGCGAACACCGATGCAAGCAACTGGTCGATCCGCTGGGCAGCCACCTGCGCCGCCTCCGGTCCCTGACCGTACGGGTCCTCGACGTCCAACTCCCTACTGACCGGAGGCCGCCGCTCGAACACCGCGGCGATCGCCTCGCGCGGGCCCACACCGAAGGGGAGCTCCGTACTCACCTGTGCCAGCTGTCCGATCGTGAACGTCTTGTGCATCGCGGCCGGCCACTCGTCCAGGACGTGGGCGCGGTGGCTCGAGTCCATGGTGAGGAGCACATCCGCCTGCTGCACCACCTCCCGGTTGGTGCGCCGGCTGACGGCTCCGGCCGGATCCACGCCCCGCAGCCGCAACTGCGCGGCCATCTCGGGGTCCATCGGGAGCCCGGGCCGCGCCCGGACACCGGAACTGGACAGCACCACCGATGCCGGATCGGCAAAGGCACGGGCCCGGTATTCCGCGTAGGGGGACCGGCAGATGTTGGCCGTGCACACGAACTCCACGTGGAATGCCGTCGCCATGTTTCCCACTCCCGTTTCTCTGGTCTCGAACGCAGGTCCAGCCCATCGTCCCATCCTCCGGCGGCTGAATCCTCCGATGGCCACCCCCGGGGCCCGGCTCCGCCCATCCAGCACGGAGGAACGGCGTCGGTGGAACCGGCGTTACCATGAATCCGCACCGGCCACGGACTCGGCCGGAAGAGACCAGGAATGGAGCGAGGCAGACGCATGAAGGCCCTCATCACCGGCGGCGCGGGGTTCATCGGGCAGTGGACGGCCCGGCGGATGGCCTCCGACTGGGATCTGGTCGCGATGGACATCCTCTCCCCCCAGGTGCACCAGGACCCCGATGCCAGCGCAGCGGCCTTCCCCGGGGACGTCATCCGCGCCGATGTCGCCGATCCCGGCTCGTGGCGCCGGGTCGACCGGCCAGACCTGGTCCTGCACCTCGCTGCCGAGACCGGCACTGCGCAGTCGATGTACGAGGTGGACCGCTACCGCCAGGTCAACGTCGGCGGGACCCGCCTCGCCGGCGAGGCCGCCCGCGCCTGGGGGGTCCCGATCATCTCGCTCAGCTCGCGGGCCGTCTACGGCGAGGGCCGCTACCGCCATCCCGATGGCTCGGTCAGCTTCGGCGCGCCCACGGTTCCCGGCGCGATCCCGGAGGACTCCCGCGAGACCGATGAGCACCGACCGGTATCGGTCTACGGGGAGACGAAGAGCGAGGGTGAGGCCCTCCTGGCCGGTTACTCCTCCGACATCCCGGTGTCCATCGTGCGACCGCAGAACGTGGTCGGGCCCGGGCAGGCCCTCCACAACCCGTACACCGGGGTGCTGGCGGCCTTCCTTGCCCGGATGCGCGAGGGCAAGGTGTTGCAGGTCTACGGCGACGGGGAGCAGACCCGTGACTTCGTGGCGGTGCAGGACGTGGCCGAGTTGTTGGCGTGGCTGGCCCTGCACCCGGCGGGCCTGGGCACGGCGCGGGTGCTCAACGTCGGGACCGGCGTGCGCAGCACGATGAACCAGATCGCCCGCTTCGCCCTCAGCGGTGCGCCTGACGGGGGCCACGGGATGGAGCATGTGGACGTCCACCGGGCCGGCGACATCGAGCATGCGTGCAGTGACCAGAGCCACAGTCGGGCGATCGGGGCGCCGCAACCCGTCATCAGTACCGAGCAGGCGGTCTCGTCGTTCATCGCCTGGTCGTGGGACCGGCCCGGCGCCTCGTCCCGGCTCTGGGACGCGGCTCTGGAGGAGCTGGAGCAGCACGGCCTGACCGGCCACCAGTAAGGGACACCGCGTAGCCGTACCGGACGTCAGTCGCGGGTGGAGGCGACCGGCTCGACCAGGCCTTGGTCGGCCAGGGATCGGAGGGCGGCCTCCACGTCGTCGGCGATGTCGGCCGCTGGCACACCGTACAGCTGCGCCATCGACTCGACCACGTCCACTCCGCCCGGGGTCTCAGCCAGGGCGAGCCAGATCGACGCGGCACTGCCCGCCAGCAGGATCGGCTGTCCGGTCGGCAGCTGCATGACGCACACCAGGTCCTGCTCCGGGTCGAGTTCCCACGCGATGTCGGCCGCCGGTCGCCACCTCACGATCGCTTCCGCCCTGCCCGCTCGCGGGCACCGGAGACGGCTCGCCGGACCCGGCGGATGGCGGCGCGCCGGACTTCGGGCCCGGTGGGTCGGCGACCCAGCTCGATCGTCAGGTGTCCGCGGTTCACCTGCATCATCCCGCGGAGTTCGCGCAGCTTGTCCTGCCACGTGGTCGCCGCGCGGATCCGAGCCGCCCATTCGGCCCAACGATCCGATTCCCTGCGCGCCGCGTAGAGGGCCCACAAGTCATGGTCGGGGGCATCCACGTACTCCTCGAGGCCACCGATCGCGGCGGCGAAGGCCACGTGGGCGCCCAGCATGTCGACCAGCTCGCGGGCCTCGGCACGGTCCTCCTCGTCCGCCCGCTCCCAGCACCACTCGATATCTCGCTCCCGCCCCCCGCGCGCGGCATGGAGCAGCAGGATGACCCGTTGGGCCGTCACCGAGGGCACCTGGCAGGGACGGTGCGCGATCTGGATGGACTCCCGGCCCTCCCACAGGAGGTCGAAGGCTTCGGAGGCCTCCAGACTGATGCCCGGGAAGAACCGGTGGATGTCCAAGCAGCCCATGTTCGGGTGCCACAGCGTTGCCGCATGGTGGAAGGCCGATCCGGTGGAGAAGTCCGTGAGCAAGCGCCAGCCGTTCGACAACAACGACTCCAGCAGCCTGTCGACATGCTCGGGACGCACCAGCACATCGGCATCGGAACTGAGTCGTGGCAGGACCTGCAGCACGGAGCTGCCATCCTCGGCCGTCACCGCCTGCTTCGGTCGTAGTGCAGCATCGACCGCGGCACCCTTGATGTGCAGCACGTCCAGGTGCTCGGCGTCGGCGAACCACTGGACGGCCGCATGGTTCAGCCGGGTGCTGAAGAACTGGGGGACGCAGGGCGCCTCAGCGGCGGGATCAACCATCGGTCCCCCGACTCCTCCCCCGCGGGGAGTGACCAGCGAGGTCCTTGGTCATGCCGGAGCGCCCACAACGTCGCGCAGGAGCAGGCCGAGCCGACGCCGACCGGCCTCGGGCGAGAACTCGGCCCGCCAGCGGAGCTCCTGTTGGTCGACCAGGCAGGTTTCCGTTCCGGCCTCCATGGTGTCGACCAGTGCACTGATCCTCGCGGCCAGCGCGGCCGCATCCCCGGCAGCGGCCACCCACGGATACTCGGGACCGGCCACCTCGGGCAGTGCCCCGGCGTCCGAGACGACGTACGGACAGCGTGCCGACATGGCCTCGGCCACCACGAGACCGAACGTCTCCGGGCCCACGGAGGGGAACACGGCAAGGTCGACCTCGGAGAAGAAGTCGTCGCGGTCCATCCACCCGCGCCGATCGACCTGGCCGGCGATGGCGGCCAACGCGGCCTCCACCCGGGCCTGCACATCGGCCGACACGAACCGGGGCTCACCGGCGAGCAGCAGCCGGTGGCTCCGCCCGGTCCGGTTCAGCAGTTCTACGGCCTTGGCGAGCACGGTCACGCCCTTGTCCTCGGACAGTCGCCCGAGGAAGCCGATGGTGATCGGTCTGTCCGCTTCCGGCCTGCGGGCGCGCGCGACGACAGGCTCGGTCCAGTTCCACAGGACCGTGGTCCCCGGGAGCGCATCGGCCATCGAGGCACTGGGAACCACGACCCTGTCGGCCCCCGGCGTGGCCATCCGGAACAGGGGCATCTGCTTGGTCGATGGCCGCTGGTGCACTGCGACGATGCGTCGCCAGTGACCGGCGGTGGCCACCGCTGGGCGCAGCCCGTTGGCCCACGCCCAGCCGGTCCGCTCGCTCCAGTCCCACCGGCGCAGGTTGGCAAGGTAGGCAGCGGTCGTCCTGCCGTTGATCCCCACCGCACGGAACCCGGCACGACGAGCGCGGTCGAGGACCTCGCGTGGTTGCTCGGGTGCCACGATCCCCACCTGGTAGTCCAGCTCGCGGGCCGCTTCGGCAAGGTTGAACAGCATGACCTCGCCACCGGCGATGTCACCGCGGTTGGAAGCGAACCAGATCTGGGGCTCCCTGTCGGCCTTCATGTCAGAACCAGGTCTCGAGCCGGTCGAGGGCGACCCAGAAGCCTTCGCCATTGTTGACGTGGCCCTGCCAGATCTCCGGGATGAAACCGGCCTGGGGACAGAGTCGGTCACACTGCTCGGCCAGCACGGCGAAGTCCACCTCGCCGTCACCGACCTGGTCGCCCTCACCGTCGACGCCGTGGGCATCGACCACGTGCAGGTGCGCGGTGTGCGGGGCCATCAGCTCGACGAACTCGCTGAACGGCCGGCGGGCCCAGTTGGCCGCGAGCTTGCTGTGGGACACGTCCAGGGTGACCTGGTAGCCGTACGTCTCGCAGAACGCCACCGTGTCCTCGGGGGTCATGAACAGGTTGTGGTGCTGCTGTCCCCCCATCAGCCAGGGGAAGGGCGGCATGGTCTGCGGCGTGAGGCGTACGCCACTCTGGTCCACCCGCTTGAGCGCCTCGGCGACCCTGGCGTACATGGCGTCGCGCTCCTCGACCGTGGCGAAGCGGTCCCGCAGGAAGCCACCCACGGTGACGATGACCACCGGGTCGAGCTCGGGGGTGAAGTAGGGGCGAAGGCCACGGGCGATATCGAGCACCTTGCCCAGCTCCACGATGGAACGCTGCCATGTCCGGTCATCCTGGCTGGCGAGGTCGATCATGAAGTCACCGGCGTACAGGTCGGGGGTGTGGACGGCGTAGCCGATCGGGAGCTTCTTGCCGTCGAACACCTCGTGGTAGTCGACCTCGACGTCCTTGTAGCTCAGGTGGAACTCCAGGAAATCCGGGTTCGACTCCGGCAGCAGCGTGAAGGTGTCGTGGTAGCGGACCGGCAGCCCCCAGGGGCGTCGGAAGGCATACCGTCGCGCGGTGATCGGGTCGTCGGTCAGATCGCCGGTGTAGAAGAAGTCGCCCGCCTCGATCGTGCGTCGCGCGGTGCGGCCGACCAGTTCGCCGCGATGATTGGGCTGGAGTCCGCGGCCGGGGCTCTTGACGAGCACGTCGCTGCCGCCGATCACCTCTCCGACAGCGATACGGCGGGCAGCGACCAGGGACTTGGCCAAGTTGGCGCGGTTCATCAGTTCGCCTGTGCTGACCTCGCGAGGAGCGGCCGAGCCGAGCGCGGACTCCAGGTCGCGGATCTCGGCGACCATCGAGGCGAACTCGTCGGGCAGCAGGCTCACCTTGTGGTCGTTGCCCTCCAGCCCACGGTCGACGGTGAAGTGCTTCTCGATGATGGCGGCGCCGCGGGCGACCGCGGCGAGCGGTACGTGGTAGCCACGCTCGTGGCCCGAGTACCCGACCGGGCAGTCTCCGATCTCGGCCAGCCGGTCCATGTAGCGCAGGTTGACGTCCTTGTACGGCGCCGGGTACGTCGACTGGCACTGCAGCAGGGCGAACTGGGCGCCCTGGCTGTGGAGCAGTCGTACGGAGTCGGCGATCTCTGCCTCGGTCGCCATGCCGGTGCTGACCACCAGCGGCAGGTGGGACGCAGATGCCGCGACCAGGAGCTCATGGTTGGTCAGGTCCGCCGAGGCGATCTTCAGCGCCGGGGGCCCATAGTCGACCAGCACCTCCAGGCTCGGCAGGTCCCAGGGCGTACAGATGGCCTCGATCCCGACCTGCTTGCAGTGGTCGAGGACCTCGATCATCTTCTCTGCCGGCAGGTTGAACTTGGCCAGCAGGTTCAGCGTGTACTGCGGACCGAGATCCTCGCCATCGGTGAGGTTGGCGCCCGACTTGCGATACAGGCTGTCCAGGTCCCGCAACTGGAACTTCACAATGTCGGCGCCCGAGTCGGCCGCCAGGTCCACCAGGTGCTTGGCGAGCTTGACGTCACCCTGGTGGTTGTTGCCGATCTCGGCGATCACCAGGGCGGGGTTGCCTTCGCCGATCGTGTGACGCCCGATCACCATCGGGGGCCGAGTGGCGGAGGCGATGGCCTGCAGCCGTCCGAGCTCGTCCAGTAGCGGGATCTTGTCCCGGCCCGCCCGGAACAGCGGCTCCAGGGTGGCCGCAGCCGCACCGGTCCGCGCCGTGACCGGATTCGGGTTGGCGGCCACGAGCGCGGCAGAGTTCAGGTCCGCGTCAGGGTTGGCCAACAGCCAGCGCCGGAAGTCACCGTCACTGAGCGAGCCCTGGAGCTGGCCCCGCTCGTTGACCAGGAAGATGATCCGCGCGCGGTTGGCGCTGATCTTGCCCAGGGCCGCCAGCAGCGAGTCCTCGGCCAGCATGACGTACGGAGCGACCGAACCCTCGATGATCAACTGAACTCCTCTGCCGTCTTCATCCTTGGCCCTGTGGGCGAATCCCGGAGTGCAGCAGCCCGCCTTGACCAGAGCCCGCCCAGCGGCCGATCGATCGACGGGCACGCCCTCCCGGATCTCCGACACAGCGTAGCGCTGGGGTCTGGGGGGAGCCAGTTGTCGTGGCACGAGCAGGCGGGACGAACGTGACGACCGGACCGGACCCGCAGCCCATCCTGCTAGGCTCGCGGGGTGTTGTGGGAGCGAACGCTGGGGTGGAACCGATGTCGATGACACGGGTGCCGGCGGTGATCCCGGCCCGCGGCGGTTCCCGCGGTGTCCCCCGGAAGAATCTCGCGCCCTTGGCAGGTCGGCCGCTGATCGCCTGGACGATCGAGCAGGTGCTCGCCACCGACGGCCTTGACTGCTACGTGTCCACCGAGGACGCCGAGATCGCCGAAGTCGCCCGCCGCCACGGTGCGCACGTCATCGAACGGCCCGAGGACCTCGCCCAGGACACCACCGCATCGGAACCGGTCATCGAGCATGCCATCAGGGTGATCACCGCCGCGACCGGACGCCCGGACAGGGTGATGTTCCTCCAGGCCACCTCGCCGATCCGCCTGCCCGGCACCCTGGCCCGCGCGCTGCGCGAGTTCGACGAGGGCGGGGTCGACTCCCTGGTCGGCGTGGTGCCCGAGCCGATCTTCATCTGGCAGAAGGAGCCGCAGGTGCGGGCGCTGTACCCGTACGAGCAGCGGCCGCGGCGGCAGGACATGACGCCCGAACAACTGCGCTACCGGGAGACCGGCTCGCTGTACCTGACCCGTACGGACGTCTACGAGACGATGCACAACCGTCTGGGCGGCACGATCGGGCTGTTCGTGATGGATCCTGACGAAGGCATCGATATCGACACCGCCCGGGACTTCGCCCTCACCGAAGCCCTGCTGCGCGAGGGCATGAACGGGTGACCACAGAACCAGAGCAGCGGACGGCACTGTGGGTCACCCCCGTGTCGAACCTGGCCGGGGTGGCCCGGCACATCCTCGATGTCGCAGGGGCAGGGCTGCCTGGCTGGCGGCTGGTCGTCACCGCGCCCGAGGGCCCCCTGCTGGAGCGGTTGCGCGACCTCGGCTGCCCGGTGGTCCCGCTCGCGTTGGAGGGTGGGACGCGTACGGCGGTGGCCGCGCTGCGGCGCACGGTGAGGACCGTGGGTCCGAGCATCGTGCACTCACACCTGGCCAAGGCGGACATCCTCTGCGCCCTGGCGACCTTCGGGCTCCCGGTTCGGCTCGTGACCACCGAGCACCACATCCCCCCGGACCGCTTCATGTTCCACCACCACCTCGCCTCGGCCGTCGCGATGGAGACGGTGCACCACTTCCGGCTGAAGCGCTTCAGCGCCGCGATCGCCGTCAGCGCCTCGACCAAGCGCGACATGCTGAAGTACTGGCGGACCAAAGTGCCCATCACGGTGATCCGCAACGCGGTCGACCGGCCCGCCACACCGCCGAGCAGGTCGCCGGGACTGCGCCTGTTGTCGCTGACACGGCTCTCGCCGGAGAAGAACCTCGACATGACGCTGCGGGTGTTCGCCGAGGTGCTCCGCACCCAGCCGGAGGCATCCCTGACCATCGCCGGCAGCGGGGACGAGGAGCGGCACCTCCGCGATCTGGCCACGTCCCTGGAGGTGGCGGAACGGGTGGATTTCGCCGGCTTCGTCGATCCGGCCCAGGCCATGGCGTGCCACGACGTCATCATCCAACCGTCGAAGTCCGACAACCTTTCCTACACGCTGCTCGACGCGCTCGCCCAGGGAATGGGGGTCGCGGCCAGTCCGATCGGAGGCAACCCGGAGATCCTGCCGGAACGGTGCATCACCGGCTGGGACGACGACCGAGGGATGGCCCGGATCGCGATCGAGCAGGGCCTCGACCCGGCGGCTCGCCCCGCCCTGCCCGACTCGGTCCCCACGGTGGCCG
>JBIQHF010000011.1:0-109201 GCA_044508675.1 Propionibacteriaceae bacterium
CGGCGGCAACCGCCGGTGCTTCCCGTGTTTCCGCCGTGGCGACACGTTCGAGGGTAGTCATGGGTCAGTTCACCTCCTGGAGCTGGGGGTTGTTCTGCAGCGGGCCATAGAAGGTACCGGTACGGCCCTGCTCCTCCAGCCCCTGCAGATATGCGGCGTATTCCTCCGCCGTCACAACCTCAACGTTGAAGATCATCGCCGAGTGGTACGTCCCGCACAGCTCAGCACACTTGCCCGCGAAGGTACCGACCTTGGTCGGCGTCACGTCGAAGGTGTTCGAGCGGCCGGGGATCACATCGAGCTTGTAGTAGAAGGCCGGGATCCAGAACGAGTGGATGACGTCCGGCGAGTACAGCGTGAAGCGGACCGGCTCGTTCACGGGCAGGACCAGCGTGGGCGGCGACTCGATGGTGCCGATCGCATTGACGTCGGCACCGATCGCCGGGTTGTCGGCTTCCTTGTAGTTGAACGCCCAGGACCACTTGAAACCGACCACGTCGATCTCATGGACCTGGTTCGAGTCCGCCTTGGCCTGCACGATGTTCTGCGTCTTGACCGTGTAGAAGAACAGTACGCACACGATCACGATCGGCACGAGCGTGTAGACGAACTCCACCGGCAGGTTGTATCGCACCTGGCGCGGGACCTCATTCGGGTCGCGGCGACGATACCGGATAATGCTGTAGATCAGGACACCCAGCACGATGGCGCCGACGCCGAACGCCGCGATCCACGAGCCGATGTACAGGTCGCCCGTCGCCGGAGCACGGTCGCTCGCGGGCTCGGGCAGACCGAGGAGTCGGCCCTGGCCGGCTCCCTGCTGAATATCGCCGCAGCCGGCCAGCGTCATCGCCAACCCAGTGGCGCCGAGAGCGAGCCACGCTCGTGGCCGCCTCCATCCCTTAAGACCCACGTCACACCCTTCCGATCATGCTGCGGCAGGGCGCAACCCTGCTGCCTATTGCGGTCTGTCCCACACTAACCGATCCGGGGTATCTGAGGCAGCGCCGAGACGCACTCGTAATCGCCTTCCCGCCACTCGGGACACGGTTCGCGCCCATGCCCCGTTGACGTCGTACGATCCCCGGTCCGGCCCGTCCAGAAATGACGAGGACCCCGTCCGATGGACGGGGCCCTCAGGTGCTACGTGCCGATGATCGGCACGGCGGAGTCAGGGGACGATCAGTGGAAGCTGTCGCCGCAGGCGCAGGAGCTCTGCGCGTTCGGGTTGTCGATCGTGAAGCCCTGCTGCTCGATCGTGTCCATGAAGTCGATGGTCGCACCGCCCAGGTAGGGCGCGCTCATCCGGTCGGTCACCACGCTGACACCGTCGTAGGTGTTGACGACGTCGCCCTCGAGCTCACGCTCGTCGAAGAACAGCTGGTATCGCAGGCCGGAGCAGCCGCCGGGCTGCACGGCGATCCGCAGGGCGAGGTCATCACGACCCTCGCTCTCCAGGAGCGACTTCACCTTGGCGGCGGCTTCGGTGGTGAGGTTGATCCCCTGGGCGAGGGTCTCGTTCTGCACGGTCATATCGATTCTCCTTCGACCACACCAGGATGTGGCGGACAGTCGGATGTGGTTGGCAAGCACGTGTGGTTGACGCAACAACTGTACGTCGGATTCTAGGCCTGTCCCAGCGTCGATCCAACCCCCGTCGAAGCGATGACCGGGCCAGGGCGGGTCAGGCGGTCCAGGAGCGTGCCAGCCGTCGGCCCATCGCCACCAGATCGGCATCCTCGATGGCGACCGTCGCGCCGGGTGGCGCATCGTGCAGTGCGTACGCAGCCTCGAGTCCGTAGGCGCGCATCTCCCTGGCCGAGATCGTGACCACACCGGCCACGGCGACCACCGGACGCATCGCCTCCCCCGCCATCCGGACCACTGCCTCGACCGTCTCGCCACCGCGATGGGCGAAGTCGTACGCCCCGGTCCCAGTGATGACCAGGTCGGCGGCCGCCAGCGTCGTCCGCAGGTCGGTCCGTTCAGCCAACCATTCCGGGCCCGTCGTGATCCGCGCACCCAGAGCGGTCAACACGTATGCTGCCCCACCACAGGCACCCAGACCCGGACGGTCGGACAACTCGGGGGCCACGAGGTCGACGAATCGTGCCAGTGTGGCGTCGGCGGCCAGCAGTTCGGCCGGGTCCCAGGCCAGCCCGGCCTCGCGCAGGGCGACCCCGTGCAACGAGGTGACCCCTCGCATCCCCAGCAACTCCCGATCCGATTCCTCGACCGGGACGATCGCGACCAGTCCGGTGAAACCGGCGAGCCGGTCCCGTACGGCGGACAGGTCCACCGAGGAGACCTTCGCCAGACCGGCCGGGCCACGATCCAGCGAGACGTCGGCGACCGCACCGAGCGCGGCCAACAGTCCAGCGCCGGCGTCGCGGGCCCGGCACCCGGCCAGGTCGACCACGAGGGCCCGGTCCCCGCCTCCGCCGCAGGACTTCCCGGCGGCACCGTCCAGGGCCAGGGCGATGGCCTCCCCCCACGGGGCGGACGTCACCGTCTCGGTCACGTCGAGGCCCGGTTGCGGATCCGGCGCGGACCGGTCCACGCCGACCAGGCAGACCTCCGGCCCCTCGACCCGCAGCAGGACGGCGAGGTCATCGCCGGCCCCGGGGTACGACTGCGGCGACAGCTCCACTTCGGTACCGACCAGGTCCGCGTACGCCTCTGCCAGGCCCGCACCGGCCGAACCGAGCGGGACGACGACGAGTTCGTCCTGGGGGCGGCGCTGCTGCCATCCGGTGGCGAGGGCCGCGCCCGCCACAGAGGACGCCAGCGGCCCGATGCGGTCGGTCGCAAAGACCACGCGCACCGGGCCGGTGGCTACCCGAGGTGACTGCTCAGTCAGGGATCAGCCCGTCCTCGGAGTCACTGAGCCAGGCCCTGACATCCTCGATCGTCGCCTCGGAGTCCGGCAGGATCAGGTCGGAGTCGGCGAGCTCGTCATCGGGCACGATCTCGCCCCGGGCCCGAACATCGGCCAGCAGGGCCAGCAGGACCTCGGTCAGCGTCTCCTGGTCCTCGGCGTTGACGGCCTGCTCGACCGCGTCGTCGAAGGAGTTGAGCGAGGCGATCGCCTCGTCAGAGAGTCGGAACTGGCCCTCGTTGAGGATACGGACGATCACTGCGCCTCCTGCTGCCGCGGGTTGGTCGGGGTGGACTGCCCGAAGGGCTGACCGGTGCCCGGCATCCCGGTACCGGTCCCCTGCTGCGGGTACTGCTCGAACACCTCGGCATCGACCGGCTCCGAACCGACCTGCTGAGGCTGCACCTGCTGCGGCTGCACCTGCTGGGCCTGGACCTGCTGGGCCTGCTGCTGCGAGGGGGCGCCGGCACCGCGGCCGATCGCCTGCTGGGGCGCTCCGGTGGGGGCGGACCCGACCGCGAGCTGCTGCTTCATCGCGGCCAGCTCGTTCTCCACGTCCGAGGTGGAGGCCAGCTGGTCGAGCTCACGGGCAATGTCGTCCTGCACCATGCCGGTCGGATCGTCGAGGGCTCCGGAGGCGAGCAGTTCGTCGACGGCGCCGGCACGCGCCTGCATCTGCAGGGTCTTGTCCTCGGCCCGCTGGATGGCCAGACCGACGTCGCCCATCTCCTCACCGATACCCGAGAAGGCCTCGCTGATCCGGGTCTGGGCCTCTGCGGCGGAGTAGGTGGCCTTGATGGTCTCCTTCTTGGTGCGGAACGAGTCGACCTTCGACTGCAGCCGCTGGGAGGCGCGGACCAGCTTCTCCTCCTCGCCCTGCAGCTGCGCGTGCTGGGCCTGGAGGTCGGCGAGCTGCGAAGCGAGCCCGGACTTGCGGGTCAGGGCCTCGCGGGCGAGGTCCTCGCGCCCGATCTCGAGGGCCCGGCGGGCCTGCTGGTCGAGCTTGTCGACCTGCTGGTTGAGCTGGTTGGCCTGGAGCTCGACTCGCTTGCGGCTGGTGGCTACATCGGCAACACCACGGCGGACCTTTCGCAGCAGCTCGAGCTGCCGCTCATAGGAGTAGTCGAGCGTCTCGCGCGGATCCTCCATACGGTCCAGGGCCTTGTTGGCCTTGGTGTTGAAGATCGTCGAGATTCTCTGGAAGATGCCACTCATAGACGGTCCCTGGTCCTTCCGATAGAGCGCTCTGGTCGTACGTACGACATCCAGCCTATGTGCTCGGCTAGTCCAACACACCCCCACGGACAACGATTCGGGGGGTGATCGGGGGACCTCACCCACCCGTGGCGACGATTCCGGACGTCGACCGGGGCCGCTAGGCTGGGGGTACACTCCGCCAGGGTCGGGCCCGGCCGTGCGGGCACCAACCCGCCGCGGGACGTACGTGAAAGGTCGACGTGGGACTGTTCAGCAAGAAGGATGACGCCTCCGAACCAGCGGCGACGCCGGAGCCACCGGCCCAACCGGTCGGCCGCCAGAAGAAGGAGGGCCCCACTCCCACCCGCAAGGAGGCCGAGGCCGCACGCAGGGCCCGGGTGAACCCGACGCTGTCCAAGAAGGAGCGCCGCCAGCGGGAGGCGGAGAGCGCCCGCCGTGCCCGGGTCGAGGACATGCGCAAGCGCGACTCCGATCCCGGCCGGACCCTGATGCGGGACCACGTGGACGCCAAGTTCCGTCTCGGCGAGGTCGTCATGCCGGTGCTGCTGCTGGTCCTGGCGGCCAGCCTGGTGCTCGGCCAGTACCCGGCGATCGCCAACTTGGTGATGATCACCTTCTACGTGATCGTGTTCGCCGTGATCATCGACCTGATCCTGATGTGGCGTTCGTTCACCAAACTGCTGGACGAGCGCCATCCCGGCTTCCCGCGCCGCGGCCTGTTCATGTACGGCATGAACCGCACCCTGCAGATCCGTCGGTGGCGGATGCCCGCGCCGCGGGTCAAGCGCGGCGACAAGTACTGAGCGAGGCCGCGATGGCATCCTCCTTCACCTGGTGCACCGAGCCCCTGCTCGACGAGGAGGCCGCCGCCGAGCTGGGGGTGACGGCCAGGTTCCCCAGCCAGCAGGCGGCCGAGGCCTGGTTCACCGAGCACTGGGCGGACCTCGACGACGCCGGCGTGGAAGCGGTGACCCTGCTGGACGGCGACGTCGTCGTCTACGGTCCGATGCCGCTCACCGCCTGACCACGCGCCTGATCCACCACGCCGTCTGATCACGCGCCGCCCGGCCCCACGCCGTCCGGTCCACGACGACGATCAGTTGACCCTGGCTCCGCCACGACTAGCGTGGCGGCAGGCGCGGCAACCACTGCCGGCGCTGTCCGTACGCCCCGGGCCTGGTTCCGGCGGTCGCGTACGGCTGTCGATGCGTAGGAGGAACACCGGTGAACACCACCACCCTGCCCCGTCTGTCCCTGGCCGAGGAGCTGCCCGGAGGGATCGACTACCTCGTCGTGGGAGCGCGACGCCAGGCGGACGGGACGCTCGTCCGTACGCTGCCGGAGGACATCGATGCGGCGGCGCTCGACCTGGACCTGCTCGAGGTGGGCCCGGAGCGTCGTACGGGCGTCGGCACGACCAGCACCCTCGGCCGCCTCGCCGGCGGTACCCGGGTGGTCGCGGTCGGCCTGGGCCATGCGCTTCCCACCGCAGAGGTGCTGCGCCGGGCCACCGGCTCTGCGCTGCGCGCGATCCGCTCCGGGCTGGACGACGGGGCGGCGGTCCGGGTGGCGGTGCACCTGCAGGAGCAGGGCGTGGCCTCCCCCCTCTCGGTGCACGACGCGGTCCGCGCGACCGCCGAAGGCGCCCTGCTGGGCAGCTATGCCCCGCTGCGGGCGGTCGGCGAGGTGCCAGCCCCGCGGGTCGCCGAGATCGTCGTGCTGGACGCCGATGCCGACGAGCACGACTCCTCCGTACGCCTCGCCACGGCGGTGTCGGCGGCCGTTGCCCGCGCCCGCGACTGGGTGAACACGCCGGCGAACATCCTCTATCCCGAGAGCTTCGCCGCCGAGTTGGGCCAGTGGTTCGACGGGGCTCCGGTCGAGGTGACCGTGCTCGATGAGGAGCGCCTGGCGGCCGAGGGCTTCGGTGGCCTGCTGGCGGTCGGGGCCGGCTCGGCCCATGCACCCCGGGTCGTGCGTGCCGCGTACACCCCCGCCGGCGCCACCCAGAAACTGGCGCTGGTCGGCAAGGGCGTCACCTTCGACACCGGTGGGATCGACATCAAGCCGGCCGGGAAGATGCTCAGCATGAAGTCCGACATGGGCGGGGCGGCGGCCGTCATGGCCGCGCTGCGGGCGATCGCCGACCTCGGCCTGAACGTCGAGGTCGTCGCCTACGCCGGTCTGGTGGAGAACATGCCCTCCGGCACCGCCTACCGGCCCTCCGACGTGATCACCATGCACGACGGCACCACGGTGGAGGTCACCAACACCGACGCCGAGGGCCGCCTGGTGCTGGCCGACTGCCTCAGCCTGGCCCGGGCCGACGAGCCGGACCTGCTCGTCGACCTCGCGACGCTGACCGGGGCCTGCATCCGGGCGCTGGGGCCGAGCACCATCGGGCTGGTCGCCAATGGTGACGTCGTGGCCGGTCGCCTGCTGCACGCCGCGGAGACCTCCGGGGAGCCGATGTGGCAGCTGCCGCTCACCGATGAGGCGCGCGACAAGCTCGAGTCCCCGTACGCCGATCTGGCCTCGGCCAGCACCGAGGCGTACCTAGGGATGCAGACCGCTGCGGCGTTCCTGGAGCACTTCGTCGGAGAGAACAACTGGGCCCACCTCGACATCGCCGGGCCGGCCTGGCGCGACGGTTCGGCCGAGGGCTACCTGTCCAAGGGCGGCACCGGGGCCGGCGCACGGACCCTGGTCGACCTCGCCCTGACGATGGAGTGACCCCACCCTGCTGACCGGGCGGCCCGCCCGGTACCGGGACCGACCACGGACGCACGGTCGGTCCCGGTCAGTCGGCGCGCCGCCCTCGCTGGAACCTCGTGCTCACCCCCGGCTCGTACGGGTAGGGTAACGACGTACTGACTGCGTCGTCACCGTTTCGAAGGAGTCCAAAGCGATCATGTCGACTTCTGTAGCCCTCCCGGCCCTTGGTGAAAGTGTTACCGAGGGCACCGTCTCTACTTGGCTGAAGAAGGTCGGCGACACAGTCGCCGTCGACGAGCCGCTGGTCGAGATCTCCACCGACAAGGTCGACACGGAGATCCCCTCCCCGGTCGCCGGAACCATCCTGGAGATCCTTGTCGAGGAGGACGAGACCGTGGAGGTCGGCGCCGTCCTGGCGGTGATCGGCGAAGCAGGCGAGACTCCTGCCGCCGCTCCTGAGGCCCCCGCCGCGCAGCAAGCCCCCGCCCCGGAGCCTGCCCCCGCCGCCTCCGCTCCGGCCCCGGCCGCCCCCGCATCCGCTGCCCCGGCAGCTGCTGCGGCCCCGGCCACGCCGGCCCAGGGCACCGAGATCACCCTGCCGGCCCTCGGCGAGAGCGTCACCGAGGGCACCGTCTCTACTTGGCTGAAGAAGGTCGGCGACACCATCGCCGTCGACGAGCCGCTGGTCGAGATCTCCACCGACAAGGTCGACACGGAGATCCCCTCCCCGGTCGCCGGCACCATCCTGGAGATCCGCGTCGAGGAGGACGAGACCGTCGAGGTCGGCGCCGTCCTCGCCATCGTCGGCGACGCCAACGCGGCACCGGCCCCGGCCCCCGCGACCCAGGCCCCTGCCCCTGCCCCGGCCCCTGCTGCACCGGAGCCTGCCCCGGCCCCTGCTGCACCGGAGCCTGCCCCGGCCCCCGCTACCCAGGCCCCCGCCCCGGCCCCCGCCGCGACGGCGGCTCCGGCTGCTCCGGCGCCGACCGTTCCGGCCCCGACCCCGGCGGTCGCCCCGCGCGCTGCCGGTGGGGACGCCGCCGAGGCCGCGTACGTCACGCCGCTGGTCCGCAAGCTCGCCGCCCAGCACAACGTCGACCTGGCCACCCTGCAGGGGACCGGCGTCGGTGGCCGCATCCGCAAGCAGGACGTGCTGGACGCCGCTGCTGCTCCTGCTGCCGCCCCGACGGCCGCTGCCTCGACCGCACGCGAGGTCTCGCCGCTGCGTGGCACGACCGAGAAGATGTCGCGGATCCGCCAGACGATCGCCCGCCGGATGCGCGACTCGAAGGACGTCGCCGCCCAGCTGACCGCCACGGTCGAGGTGGACCTGACCCTGATCTCGCGCCTGCGGAACAAGGTGAAGGACGACTTCAAGGCCCGCAACGGCGCCAGTCTGACCTACCTGGCGTTCATCGCCAAGGCGACCATCGAGGCCCTGCAGCAGTACCCGATCGTCAACGCGACCGTGAACATGGACGACAAGACGATCACGTACCCGGCCAACGAGAACCTGGGCCTTGCCGTCGACACGCCGAAGGGTCTGATGGTTCCGGTGCTGAAGAACGCCGGCGGCCTCAGCGTCAGCGACTTGGCCAAGGCGATCGCCGACTTGGGCAGCCGCACCCGCACGGCCAAGATCTCCCCGGACGAGCTGTCCGGCGGCACCTTCACCATCACCAACTACGGCTCGATCGGCACTCTTTCGGACACCCCGATCATCAACCAGCCGGAGTCCGCCATCCTCGGCACCGGAGCCATGGTGAAGCGCCCGGTGGTCCTCACCGACCGTCACCTCGGCGAGATCATCGCGATCCGCGACATGATGTACCTCAACCTGTCGTACGACCACCGCATCATCGACGGTGCGGACGCGGGTCGCTTCCTGGTGGCGATCAAGGATCGCCTCGAGGACGGCGAGTTCGGCGCCGAGTTCGGCGTGGAGGCCTGATTCCGCGACGCTGAACCCCTGACGACGCACGCAGGCCCCGGGAGTATCCCTGGGGCCTGCCTGTCTTCTCGCCACGTGGTCCATCGACCGTGGAGATGGGCTCAGGGGGCCTGCCCGTTGGGTAGGAGGAACCTGGTCGACTTCGGTCAGATTGTTCCTACCTACCCGGCCGGCTCCGTGGGCCGCCGGCTTCCGGTGACGACTGCCCGCCCGCGGCCCATCCGGTCCGTTCGGCCCACGCTTCTGCCTGCGGCGCCACGGATCCCCACCAGCCGGCAGGGAATCCGTCGGTGGCGACCTGTGGCGAGGCGACCTGTGGCGGCGCCCCACCGTCCGGGATCCCGAGCCCGTACGATCGGGCCAGATCCGCCCGGGCCCCGGGCTCGGCACGCAGCCAGTCCCTGGCCAGCAGTGCCGTACGCCAACCGGGTGCCCCGGCGACACGCAGCCACACCACGGCGGGACGGCCCGGGTCGCAGGACAGGTACCGGGCCTCGGCAGTTCCCAGGTCAGGGACCGGGACGTACCCGACCCGCAGCAGCGCGGCAGGCACGTCCTCCCGGCCGGCATCCTCGTCCGAGGGCAGACCGACCTGCAGGTGCAGCACGTCCGGGGCGGGCAAACCCGGCACGGCGGTCGGCCCGACATGGTCGAGAGCCATTCCCTCCCCCAACAGTGGCCGCAGGCGATGCGCCAACCGGGCGAGCGCCCGACGGGACTGGCCCGGCCAGGCCGGTTCGGTCGTCACCGGCACCGGCCGGTCGAGCGGCACCGGGTCCCCCGCACGCAGCCGTACGTCGTACTCGGACACCCGCCGCCAGAGCCGGTCGACCTGCCGAACCAGGTCATCGGCGGAGCCGTTGTTGTCGAGCACGATGTCGGCGACGGCGAGCCGTTCCTCACGCGAGGCCTGGTGGGAGATGCGGGCGTACGCGTCGGCCTCGGCCATTCCGCGGGATTCGACCAGGCGGCGCACCCGTTCCTCGGCCATGACGTCGACGGCCACGACGAGATGGTAGGTGGGCGCCTTGCCCGTCTCGACCAGCAGCGGGATGTCGTGCACGACCAGGGTCTCCGGTGACGCGGCCGCGGCCAGCGCCGCGGTCCGAGCGGCGATCAGCGGATGAGTGATGTCCTCGAGGGCCCGCCGGCTATCGGCGTCGGAGAACACGATCGCGCCGAGGGCAGCCCGGTCCAGCGACCCCTCCGCGGTGACCACCCCGGCCCCGAAGCGCTCCCGGACGGCGGCCAGGCCCGGAGTGCCGGGCTCGACCACCTCACGGGCGATCCGGTCCGCATCGAGCACCAGGGCTCCTCGTTCCGCGAGGAGCCGCGCCACTGTCGACTTCCCCGACCCGATCCCGCCTGTCAGTCCGATCCTCAGCACAGCCGCAGCGTACGACACGGTCGGGTGCCGGGGCCCGCGTAGACTCGGGCCCATGTCCGCCTCCCCGATCAACCAGCCCGGGGCCGATGTCTCGGTCGTGTCCCCGCTCGGCATCACCTACCGCACTCTCGGCCTGTGGGCCGACCGCACTGCCACCACCGACTACCGGGAGGCGTGGGACCTGCAGAAGGAGATCCACGCCCGGGTCGTGGAGGGGACGGACCGGGGCACGGTGCTGCTGCTGGAGCACGACCCGGTGTACACCGCCGGCAAGCGCACCGACCCGGCCGATCGACCGGTCGACGGGACCCCGGTGATCGACGTGGACCGGGGCGGCGACATCACCTACCACGGACCCGGCCAGCTGGTCGGCTACCCGATCGTCAAGCTGCCGGCCAACGGGATCGGGGTCGTCGACTTCGTACGGCGGCTGGAGGAGGCGCTGATCCGTACGCTCGCCGAGCTCGACATCACCGCGGGTCGGGTGCCACACCGTACCGGGGTCTGGCTGGGCGCCACCAACACCCTGCCGGAGCGCAAGATCGCCGCGATCGGGATCCGGGTCTCCCGCAAGGCGACCATGCACGGGTTCGCGCTCAATGCGGACATGGACATGAGCTGGTACGACCGGATCGTCCCGTGCGGTATCCGGGACGCAGGGGTGACCAGCATCGCGCAGGAGATCGGTGACTGCCCTCCCCTGGCCGAGCTGGCCCGGTTGGTGCAGCCGCACCTGGACCGGATGCTGCGCTACGAGCCGTACGAGGCCGCCCCGGACGTCGGTGTGGAGCACGAGCACAATCCGCAGACCGCCCACGGCCGCCGAGGCACGGCCGCCGGGACGACCAAGGACACGGTGACGTACGGCTTGACCGTCTGAACCGATCCGTCTGGACCGATCCGGCCCGGCCCCGCGTGATTCACGCCCGACCCTGTCGGCGGACGGTCGTCGAGGGTGGCGCCGGAGCCAGCGGGTAGACTCAGCCGGGTGACGATCGCACCTGAGGGACGTAAGCTGCTCCGGCTCGAGGTCCGCAACGCGCAGACCCCGATCGAGGAGAAGCCTGCCTGGATCAAGACTCGCGCGAAGTTCGGCCCGAACTATCGGGACCTGAAGCAGTTGGTGTCCACCGAGAACCTGCACACCGTGTGCCAGGAAGCGGGCTGTCCGAACCAATTCGAGTGCTGGGAGGACCGCGAGGCGACCTTCCTGATCGGCGGGGACCAGTGCACCCGGCGCTGCGACTTCTGCCAGATCGACACCGGCAAACCGACCGGCTACGACCGCGACGAGCCCCGCCGCGTCGCCGAGTCCGTGCAGAAGATGGGCCTGCACTACGCGACGGTCACCGGCGTGGCCCGCGACGACCTGCCCGACGGCGCCTCCTGGCTGTACGCCGAGACCTGCCGGCAGATCCACGAGCTGATCCCTGACTGTGGCGTGGAGTTGCTGGTGGACGACTTCCAGGGCAACCCGGATGCGCTGCAGGCGGTCTTCGACGCCCAGCCGGAGGTGTTCGCCCACAACGTGGAAACCGTCCCGCGGATCTTCAAGCGGATCCGTCCCGGCTTCCGCTACGACCGGTCGCTGAACGTGCTGACCCGGGCCCGGGCGGCCGGGCTGGTCACCAAGTCCAACCTGATCCTCGGGATGGGCGAGACCAACGAGGAGGTCTCCCAGGCGCTGCGCGACCTGCACGAGGCCGGCGCCGAGATCATCACGATCACCCAGTACCTGCGCCCGTCGGAGCGCCACCACCCGATCGAGCGGTGGGTGACCCCGGCGGAGTTCGACGACTTTGCCGAGGAGGCCGAGCAGATCGGCTTCACCGGTGTGATGAGCGGCCCGCTGGTCCGCTCCTCCTACCGGGCCGGGCGCCTCTACCGCCAGGCCAAGGAGGCCCGCGGGCATGGCGCGGCGGTGCTGAAGATCCACGGGGTGAACCCGACCAGCGACGGGACGGCGTGAGCCGCCCGGCGACCGCCGACCCGACGACAACCACCCATCCGACCGCACAACAGCAAGGTGACATGACCGATGGCCAAGAGTGAGGCCGCCAAGGCGCTGGCAGCGAAGCAGCAGGCTGCACGGCGGGCGGAGAAGGAGCGCCGCCGCAACAGTGACGACCCGCGCGACTGGGGTTGGTTCAAGCAGATCACCTACGCCTACAAGGCGACTGCGAAGGTCGACAAGCGGCTGCACCTGTGGATGATCGGCGCCTTCGCCGTGCCGCTGGTGATCGTCATCATCGTCGCTGCGCTCACCGCGAAGGTCGCCCTCAGCTGGGTGATGTGGATCATCACCGGCCTGGTTGCCGGCTTCGCCCTGGCGATGTTCATCCTGACCCGCCGGATGAAGCAGGCAACCCTGGAGCAGGCCCGCGGACAGGTCGGTTCGGCCGCGGCCGCCCTCGGCCTGCTCAACGAGAAGGTGTGGACCCACGAGCTCGGGATCACCGGCACCCGCCACCAGGACCTGGTCCACCGCGTGATCGGACCGTCCGGCGTGGTGCTGATCGGTGAGGGCGAGCCGGGCCGGCTCAAGCAGCTGCTCACCGCCGAGGAGCGCAAGCACCTCCAGCTGATGGAAGACCTGCCGGTCTGGGTCATCCAGATGGGCGACAAGCAGGGCCAGGTCTCCCTCGACGACCTGGCCAAGCACATCAAGAAGCTGCCGAAGTCGCTCGACAAGCACCAGGTCCGCGAGGTCAAGGCCCGGGCCAAGGCCCTCGATGCCATCCGTCCGCGGGTGCCGCTGCCCAAGGGCCCGATGCCGACCAGCGCCCGCCAGGCGAAGGGCAGCCGTCGCGCCCTCCGCGGCCACTGAGCCGGGCACGCCACCAGATGGCAGCGAACTTCGTCAACGCCGAGCACATCTCCAAGACGTACGGCACCCGTACGCTCCTCGATGACCTCACCATCGGGATCGGTCCCGGCGATGTGATCGGTGTCGTCGGCCGCAACGGCGACGGCAAGTCGACACTGCTGAGGATCCTGACCGGCCGGGAGGAGCCCGACACCGGCCGGGTCACCCGCACCGGCGGGATCTCCGTCGGCACGGTGGACCAGTCGGACGACTTCACCGCCACCGACACCGTCCGCGACGTCATCGTCGACGGCGCCCCCGACCACGTCTGGGCCGCCGATCCGACCACCCGCGGGATCGTGCAGCACCTGCTGGACGGCATCGACCTGGACCGCGAGGTCGGGCAGCTGTCCGGCGGGGAGCGCCGCCGGGTCGGCCTGGTCGCGGTCATGCTGCACCGCCACGAGCTGCTGGTCCTCGACGAGCCGACCAACCACCTCGATGTCGAGGCCGTCGCCTGGCTCGCCGAGCACCTGCGGGCGCTGCAGACCGCCGACCGCGCGATGCTGGTGGTCTCCCACGACCGCTGGTTCCTCGACGCGATCTGTACCCGGGTCTGGGAGGTGCACGACGGCACGGTCGATACGTACGACGGTGGCTATGCCGCGTACGTCCTGGCCCGGGTGGAGCGCCAGCGCCAGGCCGCGGCGACCGAGGCCCGCCGGCAGAACCTGATGCGCAAGGAACTCGCCTGGCTGCGGCGCGGCGCTCCGGCCCGGACCTCCAAGCCGAAGTTTCGGATCGAGGCGGCCAACGACCTGATCGCCGACGAGCCGCCGCCCCGGGACAAGCTGGGGCTGCAAAAGTTCGCGATGACCCGCCTCGGCAAGGATGTCATCGACCTCACCGACGTGTCGTACGCCCTGCCGGCAGCTGCCGATGGGACGCCGGGCCGGACGATCGTCGACGACCTGACCTGGTCGCTGGCACCGGGTGAGCGGATCGGCCTGGTCGGCGTCAATGGGGCCGGCAAGACCACGCTGCTGCGGCTGTTCGCCAAGGAGCTCCAGCCGGACTCGGGGCACGTCAAGCACGGCAAGACGCTCAACCTCGGCTGGCTGCACCAGAACGTGGAGTCGATCGACCCCGAGGACCGGGTGCTCACCTCGATGCAGCGGATCGCCAATCGACTGGTGCTGGCCGACGGCCGCGAGGTGACCACCACCTCGCTGCTGGAGGACTTCGGCTTCAGCGGGAACCGGCTGCACACCCGGCTCGGGGAGCTGTCCGGCGGTGAACGGCGGCGGTTGCAGTTCCTGCGGATCATGCTGCACGAGCCGAACATGCTGCTGCTCGACGAGCCGACCAACGACCTGGACATCGACACGCTCACTGTCGTCGAGGACTACCTGGACAACTGGCCCGGCACGCTGGTGGTGGTCTCGCACGACCGCTACTTCCTGGAGCGCACCACCGACGTGACGTACGCGCTGTTCGGGGACGGGCAGGTCCGGATGCTGCCGCGCGGGGTGGACGAGTACCTGGAGCACCGCCGAACAATGGAGGCCGCGGCCGACGCTGTCTCCAGTGCCGCCGCGGCCGCCACCCCGGAACCGGAGCGAGCGGGCCCCTCCCCCGCCGAGACCCGGCGGGCGCAGAAGGACATGGCCCGTCTGGAGGGCCAGCTCGCCAAGCTCACCGAGCAGATCGAGCGGCTGCACACCGAGATGGCCGACGCCGCGACCGACTACGTACGACTCGGCGAGCTCCAGACCCAGCTGGCCGACCTGGAGGGCAGGCACGGGGCGCTCGAGGACGAGTGGCTCGAGGCCGCCTCGATGCTGGAGGCCTGACCGTCCTCACCGGGACCCCGATGCACCCAGCCGGAGGGAGGTCCCGATCGCCCGTTTCACTGTGGGTGACGGTTCAACCATCGGTTACCTTCCGTCAGTAGGATCCCTTCGACCGGCGCTCGGTACGCCGTCCGCCTCCCCTCAGGGGCCATCTTCAGCCGAAGGGTTGACCCACCCATGTCCACGAACCCCACGGGGGATCCCACTCCGTCCGGCGCAACGTCCCGGACCGACACGGCGGCGCTTCCCGGTCCGGTCAGGACCGCGCTGGCGGTGCTGGTCTTCACCGCCTTCGTCATGATGCTGAACGAGACGACGCTGGGCGTGGCGCTGCCGTCGATCATGGCGGACTACTCGATCTCGGCCGCCACCGCCCAGTGGCTGCTCACCGGCTTCATGCTCACCATGGCCATCGTGCTGCCGACCACCGGATGGGTGCTCGAGCGCTTCAGCACCCGGTCGGTCTTCGTGTTCGCGACCGTCATCTTCCTCGTCGGCACGGTCATCGCCGCCCTCGCCCCCAGCTTCGCGCTCCTGCTGCTGGCCCGGGTTGCCCAGGCCATCGGCACCGCGGTGGTCATGCCGCTGCTGATGACCGTGGCAATGACCCTGGTGCCGTCCTACCGTCGGGGCGCGGTGATGGGCCTGATCGCCGTCGTGATGGCGGTCGGACCGGCCCTCGGTCCGACACTGGCCGGCGTGGTGCTCAGCTTCACCACCTGGCATGGGATCTTCTGGTTGATGGTGCCACTGGTGGCCATCGCCGCCGGCATCGGTGCGGTCAGGCTGACCGACGTCGGGGAACGACGGGACACCCCCTTCGACCTGCTGTCAGTGGTGCTGTCGGTCTTCGCGTTCGGTGGACTCGTCTACGGGCTGAGCTCGATCGGCGTCATCGTCCGGGGCGGGCAGGAAGCCCGGATCGTGATGGCGTTGCTGGCCGTCGGGGTCGTCGGCCTGGCGCTGTTCGTCTGGCGCCAACTCGTCCGCGGACGGGACGACCGGGCCCTGTTGGACCTGCGGCCGCTCGCGGTGCGGAACTTCACCCTGTTGGTGGTCGTGCTGATGAGCCTGATGGGGGCGATGCTCGGCGTGCTCAACACCCTGCCGCTCTACCTGCAGGGATCATTGCTCGTCACGGCTCTGGTCACCGGACTGGCTCTCATGCCCGGCGGGCTGCTCGAGGCGGTCCTGTCGCCGATCTTCGGTCGGCTCTACGACCGGCTCGGCCCGCGGCCACTGATCGGCCCGGGCATGGTGATCGTCACCGGCTCCCTGTTCTGGCTGTCCACCGTGGACCAGGACACCGGTCTGTGGCTGATCGTGACGATCCACGTGATCTTCTCCGTCGCCCTGGCGATGCTGTTCACCCCACTGATGACCACCGCGCTGGGCTCGCTGCCGAAGCACCTCTACGGCCATGGCTCGGCGATCCTCAACACCCTCCAGCAACTGGCCGCAGCGGCGGGCACCGCGACGATGCTCACCATCTACAGCGAGGTCACCGCCGCTGCCCGGGCCGGCGGGGCCCCGGAGACGGTGACGATCGCCGACGGCGCGAACTCCGCGTTCCTCGCCTCGGCGATCGTGGCGGTGGTCGCGCTGGTCGCCTCCCTGTTCGTCACCCGGCCCCCGAGTGAATCCGGTGCGGGCCACGCCGAAGCCGGGGCCGAGGGATCACCTGCCGCCCAACTGGACTCCTGAGGCTCGAGTCGTCCGCTACCCGGAGCCGCAGCCGGGTCCGGGCCTTCGCTACCCGGACGAGCGCCCGATCCGGATCGGGATCCGTCGGGCACCGAAGTCGCCGGCCTCGGTGCCGAACCGTCCCGGCAGCTGCTGCCCGCAGTCGGGGCAGCGACCGTCGGCGGTGAGCCGGTAGGACAGGATCCGGTACCAGTCGCGGACGATCAGCGTGCTGCCGCAGCCGGCGCACGAGGTGGTGTCACCGGCCCGGTCGTGGACGTTGCCGGTGTAGACGTACCGCAGCCCTTCGCCCAGGGCGATCTCCCGGGCCCGGGTCAGCGTCGCCGGCGGGGTCGGCGGGGTGTCGAGCATCCGGTTGTCGGGGTGGAAGGCCGAGAAGTGCAGCGGCGTGTCCGGGCCCAGCTCGGCCGCGATCCAGCGGGCTTCCTCGGTGAGCTGGGCGGTGTCGTCGTTGAAGCCGGGGATGAGCAGGGTGGTGATCTCGAACCAGACATCGGTGTCCTGGCGCAGGTAGGTCAGCGTGTCCAGCACGGTGGCGAGCCGGGCGCCGGTGACGCGCCGGTAGAAGTCGTCCCGGAAGCCCTTCAGGTCGACGTTCGCGGCGGACATGTCGGCGAAGAACTCCCGGCGCGGCTCGGGCAGGATGTAGCCGGCGGTCACCGCGACCGGCTGGATCCCGGCGTCCTTGCAGGCGGCGGCCACGTCCATCGCGTACTCGGCGAAGATCACCGGGTCGTTGTAGGTGAAGGCGATCGAGTCGCAGCCCCAGCCCTTCGCCGCCGCAACCAGGTCCGCCGGGGAGGCGGCATCGGCCAGCGCCTCCATCTCGCGGGCGGTGGAGATCTCGTGGTTCTGGCAGAACTTGCAGCCCAGGTTGCAGCCGGCGGTCCCGAAGGACAGGACGCTGGTGCCCGGGTGGAAATGGTTCAGCGGCTTCTTCTCGATCGGATCGATGCAGAACCCGGACGAGCGCCCGTACGTGGTCAGGACCAGCTGATCCCCGACCCGCTGCCGGACGAAGCAGAAGCCGCGCTGTCCGTCCCGGAGGCGACAGTCGCGGGGACACAGGTCACATTGCAGGCGCCCGTCGTCCAGCCGGTGCCAATAGCGGGCGGGGTACGCCGAGTCGGTCATCATTCACTCCAGGCGAGTCGTGCTTTCCCCCAGCATGGCGCGGCGTTCAAGGGCCGGGTGTTCAGGGGACCGGGTCCCGCTCGCTGCAGTGGCCCACGGTGAAGCGGGAGAACCGCCAGTCCGGACTCCAGCCCCGCGGCTGGCACCCGGCCTTGGCCTTGAGGCGCCCCACGAACTCGGCCGGTTCAGGCAATTGCTCCCAGACCTGGGGCAGGAACGTGCCCTTGCGGCAGTCGGTGTGGAGCACCAGCCCGTCCACCCCCGGGCGCAACTGACCGAGCAGGTCGGCCTCGTCGTCGCACTCGATCGGCTCCTGGGCCGACAGCACCGAGACCTCCAGGTCGATGGCCGGATACTCCGCCACGGTCAGGGCGGGGAAGCGCGGGTCGTGGAAGGCCGCGGCGCGCGCATTCGCCCAGACGTCCTCGCCCAGGCAGCGGAACGGCTCGATGCTGCCGATGCAGCCGCGCAGCCGCCCGGCCAGGTGCAGGGTGACGAAGCTGGCGCCGGGTTCATCGAGCCAGTCCGCCGCCGGGACCTGCGGTCCGGGCAGGCACAGTCGGGTGGCGATCGAGGCTCGGGCCAGGGGCAGCACCACGGTGCCCAGGTCTGGTGGCGTCATTCAGCCGACCCCGATCGCGGCATAGCCGACGACCCGGCGCCGGTCGCCGGCGGTGTCGCCGGAATTGCACAGCCCGTACAGCTCGGTCGCCAGTGAGCGTCGGGCGGCACTGAGCAGCAGGCCGTTGAGTGCGCGGGCGCCGCAGGCCCGGTCCGGGGCGATCGGGCCGTCGAGTGCGAGCAGGCGCTGTACGGTCTCGGCGTCCAGCCGCTGCGCCTCGGCGTACGGGTGGTAGTGGGACAGGTCGGTGCTGAACACCAGCAGGGTCTCCGGACCGCCCCACAGGCGATCGACGATAGCGGCCACCTCCTCACCGCCGGTGTTCCCGACGGCGAACGGCACCAGCTCGAACTCCCCCAGCGCGCGCTGCAGGAACGGCAACTGCACCTCCAGGGAGTGCTCGGCGGCATGAGCCGGGCCACTGACCACCACCTGGGGCAGGTCGGCCAGGTCCGGCCGGGCAACGGCGACGTCCCCCAGCGGCGTACGGAACCGGTTCGCAGCCGGGAGGGCCAGGCCGCGTACCGGCACCCGGTGGGTGGGGCCGAGCAGCACCACCCGGGTGATCTGTCGGTTGGCCGGGGAGAGGCGGGCGAAGGCGAGGGCGGCGGTGGAGCCGGAGTAGGCGTAGCCGGCATGCGGCACGATCACTGCCTTGGGCGCTGGGGCCCCGGCGGGCACCTCGGCGGCCGCCCCGGCCAGCAGGTCATCCACCTGGCTGGCCAGCGCCTCCGACGATCCGGGGTAGAACAGGCCCGCGACGGCTGGGGGTCGCACCGACATCGACCGCATATATCAACGGTAGTCGGGTTCGCCGCGGTCGTCCGGGGCCCTGCCTGACTCGATCGGTTCCACCGCGGGCACTCCTACCTCGCTCATTCCCGCCTCGGCCAGTTCGGCCCGGAGCAGGGTCGTGTGGATCGTCGACACCGTGGCGTGCATGGCCCCGACCAGCCGCGGCAGCTGCGGGCCCTCGAACCGTTGGGTGGGCATCGCGACCGTGATCGCCGCGCCCCCCTCGGTCCCGGGCCCGTGGATCACCATGCCGATGGCGGTCACCCCGCGTTCGGTCTCCTGGTCGTTGATCGCGTACCCGCGGCGCTGGACCCGTTCCAGGTCGGCCGCCACCGCAATCGGGTCGACCCGCCGGCCCCCGGCCTGCTCCTGGGCGGTCGACACCCGGCGCAGGAACTGCATCCGCTCCTCCGGGGCCAGTTCCGACAGCATCGCCCTGCCCCCCGAGGTCAGGTAGGCCGGGAAGACCGTGCCCTCCCGGTCGCCGATCCGCAGCGCCTGTCCGGACTCGACCGAGGCGACGAATCGGGCCTGGGTGCCCAACAGGACGACCAGGTTCGCGGTCTCGCCGGTGGTGGCGGCGAGTTCACGCAGGTGCGGGAGCACCCGGGAACGCAGTTCGGCGATGCCGCTGCGCGGTGCCGTTCCGCTGGCCAGCATGGGCCCGGCCACGTACCGCTGGTCGCTGAGCTGTGCCGCGAAGTCGCGGTAGACGAGCATCTGCAGCAGTCGATGGGCCGTGGATCGCGCGACACCGAGCCGTTCTGCGGCGTCGGAGACACGCATCGGCCCCTCGACCTGCAACATCGCGGCCAGTCGCAGGGCGTTGTCGACGCTGGCAATACTGTATGCCGGTGGATTCTTCACACCAGAATCATACGTTCATCTTTCCAGAATCTACGTAATGTGGCTCACACAAGTGGACTTCGAAGGAGAATGCCATGCCAGAAACCACGTACCCGTCGCCGGTGAAGCTCCCGGTCATCGAGGGCCCGACCCAGCCGGCCCCCTCCGAGGAGCTCGCGGATCTCTACCAGGGCTTCGAGCACCAGATGCTGGTCCCGCTGTGGTACGAGATCGGTGACCTGATGCCCGGTCACCCGCACGCTTCGGCCGCCCCGTGGCTGTGGAAGTGGTCGGACCTGCTCCCGTTGGCCGAGAAGTCCGGCGACATCGTCCCGGTCGGCCGGGGCGGCGAGCGTCGGGCCATCGCGCTGGCGAACCCGACCCTCGGCGGTCGCCCGTACATCTCCCCCACCCTCTGGTGCGCCATCCAGTACCTGCGCCCGGGCGAGGACGCCCCGTACCACCGCCACACCCAGAACGCCTTCCGCTTCGTCGTCGAGGGCGAGGGCGTGTGGACCATCGTCAACGGGGACCCGATCCCGATGCGCCGCGGCGACTTCCTGCCGCAGGGCACCTGGAACTGGCACGGCCACTTCAACCCGACCGACCAGCCGATGGCCTGGATCGACGGCCTGGACATCCCGTTCCAGTACCAGACCGACTCCACCTTCTTCGAGTTCGGCCCGGAGCAGTTCACCGACGAGGAGCGTACGACCCCCGGCCAGTCCCGCAGCGAACGGCTGTGGCAGTACGGCGGCCTGACCCCGGAGCGTTTCGCCGCGCAGCCGACCCCCTTCTCGCCGCTGTTCGCCTACCGGTGGTCCAACACCAATGCCGCACTGGACCAGCAGCTGCAGATGGAGGCCGCCGGCTACGAGGCGACGATCGAGCCCGGGCACGCCGCGGTCCGCTACACCAACCCGACGAACGCCGCCGACGTGCTGCCGACCATCCGTACGTCCATCCACCGGCTCCGCAAGGGTGCGGCCACCGCCCCGCGCCGCGAGGTCGGCTCCTCGGTCTTCCAGGTCTTCGACGGCGCCGGCAAGGTCAACGTCGGCGACCGCACCTGGTCGGTCACCCGCGGCGACATCTTCGTCGTGCCGTCCTGGACCACGTTCTCGATCACCTCCGAGGCGTCCGGTTCGGATTCCGACTCCGGCCACCTAGACCTGTTCCGGTTCGCCGACACCCCGATCTTCGAGAAGCTCGACCTCTACCGCAGCGAAGTCGACGCCTGATCCCCCACCCCGTACGAAGGAGAACACATGAAGCTCGCCACCATCCGTACCGCTGACGGCACCCGCGCCGTGCGGGTCGAGGGCGACACGTTCGTCGACCTCGGCTTCGACAGCGTGAGCAGCCTGCTCGCCGCCGAGGACTGGCAGACTGCGGCTGCCGTCGACGGCCCGAGCCTGCCGGCGGCCGACGCGGACTTCGCGCCGGTCACCCCGGCGCCGGGGAAGATCATCTGCGTGGGCCTGAACTACCGCACCCACATCACCGAGATGGGCCGTGAGCTGCCGGAGTACCCGACCCTGTTCGCGAAGTACCCCGAGGCGCTGATCGGCGCCAACGACGACATCATCCTGCCGCCCGAGGACGACCAGTACGACTGGGAGGCCGAGCTGGCCATCGTCATCGGCACGAAGGTCCGCCGCGCCAAGGGCGCCGAGGCGGAGGCCGCCATCGCCGGCTTCTCCACCCTCAACGACGTGACCATGCGCGGCTGGCAGTACCGCTCCAAGATGTGGCTGCAGGGCAAGACCTGGGAGAACACCACCCCGATGGGCCCCTACCTGGTCACCCCGGACGAGGTCGGCGGACCCCGCCCGGCGCTGAAGATCGAGGACTCCGTCAACGGCGAGACCAAGCAGTCCGACACCACCGGCGACCTGGTCTTCGACCCGGTCACCCTGGTCGAGTACATCTCCACCATCCTCACCCTCCAGCCCGGCGACGTGATCGCCACCGGCACCACCGGCGGCGTCGGCCACGCCCGCAAGCCCGCCCAGTACCTGAAGGCCGGCGACGTGCTGGTCACCGAGATCGAGGGCCTGGGCCGCTGCGAGAACCGCACCGTCGCCGAGGTCGTCCAGTGAGCCCGGCCTTCGAGGACTCCCGCCGCTGGATGGCGCAGGGCACCGAGCTGTTCACCCGGTCCCTGGCCAACGTCACCGACGACCAGCTGGCCGGTCCGACCGACCTGCCCGGCTGGACCGGCAAGCACGTGCTCGCCCACGTCTGTGCCAACGCCGAGGCCCTGCAGAACCTCGTGCACTGGGCCCGGACCGGCGAGGAGACCCCGATGTACTCCTCCACGACGCAGCGCGCCGACGACATCCTGGCCGGTTCGCGCCGCCGGGCCGACGAGCTGCGCGAGTGGTACGGGCGCTCGATCACTGCGCTCGACGCCGACCTGGAGGCCCTGACCGAGGAGCAGTGGCAGCACGAGGTGGTGACCGCCCAGGGCCGTACGGTCCCGGCGACCGAGCTGCCGTGGATGCGCAGCCGCGAAATCATGGTGCACGCGGTCGACCTAGGCGGGATCGGGTTCGCCGACCTGCCGGCCGACTTCTGCACCGCGCTGGTCACCGACGTGGTCGGGAAGCGGTCGCGGACCGCGGACCACCCGGCGGTGCAGGCGACCGTGACCGATGCCGACGTGGCCGTCGACATCCCCGGCACGGGCGATCCGATCGTGGTGGCGGGCACGCTCGCCGAGGTCACCGCCTGGCTGACCGGGCGCCCCGGCGGCCCGGCCCGGACGACCAGCGGCGAAGCCGTCCCGGACCTGCCGCCCTGGCTCTGAGGCCGGGGCGCGGCCTCCGGGTCACGCGACGAGGCCGGTCGGCCGACCGGCCTCAACAAGAACTTCGGACTCGGGTCCCCCAGTGGCCCGACCGATCAACACATTCCCGTATGGGACGAAAGGGAAACAGGACATGACCACCTTCAAAGGTGACGTAGTGGTCGTCGGTGGCGGCATCGGCGGTATGGCGGCAGCGCTCGCGCTCTCGCTCAAGGGCTTCAACGTGCAGCTGTTCGAGAAGCACTCCAAGTTCGGCGAGGTCGGCGCAGGCCTGCAGATCGCCCCGAACTGCACCCGGATCCTCGACTACTGGGGCGTGCTCCAGGAGGTCAAGGACGCCGGTGTGCTGCCGTCCGGGATGAAGATGCTCGACGCGATGGACGGGCACGTCATCACCGAGATGGACCTGCGCGACATGGAGAAGCGGTACGGCTACCCGTACATGGTGATCCACCGCTCCGACCTGCACCGGATCCTGATGGAGGCCGCCGCCCGTGCCGGCGCCACCCTGCACAACGACAAGGGCTGCGTGTCCTACGAGAACACCGAGGACGGTGCCCGCGCGGTCTTCGAGGACGGGGATGTCGCCGAGGGCAAGATCGTCATCGCCGCGGACGGCCTGCACTCGGTTGCCCGCGCCATGATGAGCGACGACGAGCCGGTCAACTCTGCGTACGTCGCCTACCGCGGCGCCTTTCCGATCGGTGAGGTCGCCGACCACCACGTCTACCCCGACGACGTCGTGGTGTACATCGGCCCCGGCCGCCACTTCGTGCAGTACGGGCTGCGTGGCGGGGAGATGTTCAACCAGGTCGCGGTGTTCGAGTCGCCCAAGGCGCTGGCCGGCGAACAGGACTGGGGCACGCCCGACGAGCTCGACGCCGCATTCGCGGGAAGCTGCGAGGCGATCCAGGAGGGCCTGCCGCTGATGTGGCGCGACCGCTGGTGGCGGATGTTCGACCGTGAGCCGATCATGAACTGGGTCGACGGGCGGATTGCCCTGCTCGGTGATGCCGCCCACCCGCCGCTGCAGTACATCGCCCAGGGCGCCATCATGGCGATCCAGGACGCGTACGTGATGGCCGAGCACGCCGAGCGGAGCCGCCAGGAGAAGGGCAGCGTCGACGGCGATGCGGTCCTGGCCGCCTACAACGCGGTTCGTCCCGAGCATTGCCGCCGGGTGCTGACCACCTCCCGCAAGTGGGGCGAGCTGTGGCACCTGCCGCAGCCTGAGGCCGGCCTCCGCAACGCCCTGCTGGAGGCCCGCGACACGTACGACTACTCGTTCACCGACTGGCTGTACGGCGGCACCGCGCTCACCCCGGAGGAGGAGCCGGAGCTCTTCACCCCGCTGTCGATCCAGGATGACCCGCAGAAGGCCTGGCAGGGTCGCTGAGCCCGGGTAGTCCGACAACGCCGAGCTGGGTGACGCTGAGCCAAGCAAGGCCGAGCCAGGCAAGACCAAGCCAGAAAAGACATGGTGCGGTGGGTCCTTCGGGGCCCACCGCACCTGCCGTTTCCGGGGACCCGACGCGTCGGCGACCTCCGGTGGTTGTCGCCGAAATTTCCATAGGTCGAGGCTATGGAATCCGCTCGCTGATGGACCCGTGCACCTCGGTACTGCGGCCCTGGTCCTGGCCTTGCCGACGCCGGAATGGATTCGCCGCGCTTTCGTGCCAACGCTACCGCTGTACGGGTAGCGGATCCCTGGAAACGCGGCGGATCCGGTGAGGTCCTGGTCCTGGGACGGAGGGCATAGTTGCGGCGGGACGGCGAGGCCGACCGATCCACGAGTCCACGCCAGAACCGGCGCGAAACCCAATAGTCTGGCCGGCATGGTGCAGCCGCTGACCGTCGGGCCCCTGGGGGTCAATGTCGAGCTGGCTCTGGCGGACTTCCCGGGCGCTCCCGGGGTACGCGACGAGCTGGCCCACCTGTGGCAGGAAGTACCGGCAGTGGGCGGTCCGCCCGCGGCGCGGTTCCGGTTGCACATCGGCCCCCACGCGGAGCATGCCGATCCCGAACCATCGGCCGACCAGCCTGTCGCAACCGAGCAGGTCCGGCAACAGGAGATCAGTTGCCCCTCGCACGAGGAACTCATGCAGTACGTGACCGGGAGGATCACCGTCGAGGGGCTGGCCGGGGCCGAGGAGCACCTGCTCCTGTTGCACGCCTCCGCGGTGGCGCTGCCCGACGGGGCCGTCGTCGGGTTCGTCGCCGCCTCGGGCGCGGGGAAGACCACCCTCGCGCGGACGCTGGGGGCCGCGTACGGCTACGTGACCGACGAGACCCTCGCGGTCGACCTGACCACACGCGACCTGACCACACGCGACCTGATCACCCGCGACCGGATCACCCGCGACCCGGTCCCTGGTGATCCGGTCACCGGTCGCCCGGGGGTGGTCCCGTATCGCAAGCCGTTGTCGCTGGTCGTCCCCGGGGAGCCGAAGCGCCAGTGCAGTCCGGCCGACCTCGGGCTGCGCCCGCTCCCGGAGGCGCCCCTACGACTGGCGCGGATCGTGGTGATCGAGCGGGATCCGGCGCACGCCGGGGACCCGGAGCTGACGTCGCTGCCGCTGACCGAGGCCATCCTGGCCATCGCCCCGCAGACGAGCCGCTTCGGCTGGGCGGGCCGCGGCCTCCACCGGCTCGCCGAGATGCTCACCCGCACCGGCGGTGCGGTCAAGGTCCGCTACAGCGAGGCTGCCACCCTGGTCGACCTGGTCCCCCGGTTCCTCGAGCACGGATTCGACGGAACACCGGGAGCAGCGTGGAACGGACCGGAGGGCCAGGTCGCCGAGGGCTCGGCGGTACCGCAGCCGGCCGCGCATGCCTGGCGGATGCCGGCCGGGATCGAGTGGCTCGACACCGATCCGGGCCGGATGCTGGTCTCCTCGCACCACGGGGTGATCGAGCTCGCCGGGATCGGCCCGACCCTGCTGCACGGGATCATCGCCGGGGGTGAGCAGGCGGAGTTCGACGCCCTGGTCCGCCGGGCCGAGCAGGTGCACGGCGTGCCTCCGGACGGCGATGCCACCCAAGCGGTGGCGGAGACACTCGACCAGCTCGCCGACCTGCGCCTGGTCATCGCACCCCACGGATGGCGCTGAGCCAAAGAGCTGTTCGCTGGGGACGGGATCCACAACGCGAAGTCGTAGCCAGGAACGGCTGGACAGAAAGGCCAAGAGAAGAAGATCGGGGTCCGGCCGAAGCCGGACCCCGATCTGAGCTACTGCAGGACTACTTCTGGACGTTCTTCCCACCGCTGCCGCGGGCGAGGAACACGTCGAGCAGGCTGCCGGTGACCACACCGACGTGCAGGGCGGCCACGTCGTAGCGCCCCTGCTCGATGCTCGTGAACGGCGGCGGAACAGTACCGGTGGCATCGTTCTGCGCGTTGACGGTGAGCCGGATGACGTTCTTCAGCACCCCGAACACGTTCGCGAGCAGGGCGTTCAGGTTGCCGAAAACGGTGGTGTAGAGCGCCTGGCCCGGGGTGAGCAGGCCGAAGAGGATGTCCGTCAGGACACCAACGATCGCCGCGACCAGGTCCGTGGCGAGCTCGGCCGGGACCAGACCACCCAGGATCGTGATCTGCGCAGTACCGTCGATGAGGTCACCCAGGGTCGCGTTCGTGATCTCGACGACGGTGATCGGAAGGAGGGCCGGAGCGAGCGTGATCTTGAGGTTGACCTTGATCAGGTCACGCAGCACGTCCAGCAGCGCGGCGAGCAGGGTCCCGCCCTCGGTGCCGACAGCGTCGGTCGGGATCGACTGGTCGGCGAACAGCAGGGTGTTCGGGGACAGACCATTGAGACCGGTGGTGGTGCCGCCGAGGATGGCGCCCAGGTCGAGGATGACCTGCCCCTGGTCCAGATTCAGCTGCAGCGCGTGGCCGTCCGTCGGCGGGATCTTACCGGTCAGCTGGGTGGCGTCCAGGGTCAGCCCACCGGTGACAGAGAGCAACCCGAGTCCGCTGAGGAGTCCGCTGACCGCACCGGTGACAGCACCGACCAGATCGATGCCGGCGACGGCGCTGGCCAGGTTGCCGGCCAGGGCACCGACGACGCTGTCCGAGCTCACGTAGAGGCGCAGGTAGGCCAGCAGGTAGTCGCGGAGGAACGCGTAGTCGCCAGGCTGCAGCTCGGGCGAGCCCGCCACGGCCGGCGGCACGCACCGGGAGTTGAACTGCGACCGGCCGTACACCGCGCCGACCTGCAGCTCGAGGTCCGTGATCTCGGCGAGGAGGTCGGCAACAACCGGGAGGCCGCTGAGAGCACCCTGCTGCAGGACCCGGTACAGGTCGATCGTGGCGACCGGGCCCAGGGCGGCAGCCGCCGCCGGGTTGAGGGTAACGGCACCGTCGTTGCCGACCACACCGCTGGCGCCACGGACGTTGCCGTTCTCGTGGGCGTAGGCGTACTGGCCGACCGCACCGGTCTCGGCCGGAGCCGCGAACTGGAGGATCCCGGAGAGGGCGCCGCCCACCCCGCCCAGCTCGGCGTTGATGGTGTTCAGCACGGTGGCGCCGAGCGGGTTGGACTGCGTGTCCTCCGTGGTCGCACCAGGGGTCGATGCCTCGGTGGAGTGCAGCTCCGCCACGGCGTCGAGGCTCGTGCCCAGGATCTGGCCGCTCAGCAGCTGTCCGCGCGCGATCGAGGTGAACAACGTGCCGACAGGCAGGCACGTGGGGCTTGCGGCCATGGCCGGGGGGGCGCCCACGGACATCGCAATGACAGGAGTGGACCAGGCAGCGGTCCGCAGGAGCGTACGGCGGCTGGGGCCGTTGCCCTTCTTCTGCGGCGATTCGATTTCGGTGGACATGAGCGCCTTCCGGTAGTGCCGTTCGTAACCGAGGGTGAATGTAGTCACCGAAGACGGCTCCGAGCGGCGATTCACCGGGTAATCCGCGCCGAATGAATGTTTCTGCGCGCACTCTGAACGTCCCAATGCGTAGGACGAAACGTTCCGGGGTCCAGGAGGCGGATCGGGGGCCGGCCTGTTCCGGCCCCCGATCCGGGTCAACTCATCGCCTCACTTCTGGAGGTTCTTCCCACCGCTGCCGCGGGCGAGGAACAGGTCGAGCACGTGGCCGGTGACCACGCCGATGTGCAGGGCGGCCACGTCGTAGCGCCCCGGCTCGATGCCCTGCATCGGCGGCGGGACGCTACCGGGCGCATCGTTCTGGGCGTTGATGGTGATCCGGATGACGTCCTTCAGCACCGTGAACACCAGCGCCAGCAGGTCGTTCAGGTTGCCGAAGACCGTGTTGTAGAGCTGCTTGCCCGGGGTGAGGAGTCCGTCGAGCAGGCCCGTCACACCACGGAGGATCGCACTGACCAACGGCCCGGCCAGGGCGCCCACCTTCAGGCCGAGGACATCGATCGTCACCGTGCCGTCGAGGAGGTCGGCCACGGTCGCCGTGACGTCCACGATGGTCTCGCCCACCAGCTTGATCTCGAGATCCAGCGTGACCAGGTCACGCAGCACGTCCAGCAGCGCGGCGAGCAGGGTCCCGCCCTCGGTGGCGACGGCGTCGGTCGGGATCGGCCGGTCGGCGAACAGCAGGGTGTTCGGGGGCAGGGCGTTGAGTCCGGTGGTGGCCGTGCCGAGGATGGCACCCAGGTCGAGGATGACCTCGCTGGCGTCCAGGTCGAGCTGCAGCGCGTGACCGTCCGTCGGCGGGATGAGCTTCTTGGCCAGGTCGGCGGTGTTCAGGGTCAGCGAGCCGTTGATCTCCAGGACGCCCAGGCCACCCAGGAGCGGATTGACCACGGCGCCCAGCAGCCCGACGACGTCGATCCCCTGGATGGCGTCGGCGAGACCGGTGACCAGCCCGCCGACGACCTCCGACTCGACATGGACACGCAGGTAGGCCAGCAGGTAGTCGCGGATGAAGGCCAGGTCGCCGGACTGCAGCTCGGGCGAGCCGGCCTCGGCCGGCGGCACGCACCGGGAGTTGAACTGCGACCGGCCATAGACGGCACCGACCTGCAGGTCGAGCTTCAGGATCTTCTCCAGCAGCTCCCCAACGACCGGAAGCGCCTTGAGCACGCCCTCCTCGAGGACCCGCTGCAGATTGATGGTCGCGATCGGCCCGCGCTCGGCGGCCTCGGTGGGGTTGAGGAACACCGCACCGTTCTCGGCGACGACGCCGGCGGCGCCGAAGACATTGCCGTTCTCGTTGGCCTTGGCGTACTGGCTGAGCACACCGGTGTCGGCCGGGGCCACGAAGGTGAGGATGTCGGACACCGCGGTGCCGAGCCCCTTGAGCTCCAGGTTGATGGCGTCCAGCAGGGTGACGTCCAGCGGGTCGGTGTCGAGGGCGTCGGTGGTCGTGCCGGGGGTCTGGGCCAGGGCATGCCCCAGCGCCACCAGGTTGTCCAGGTTGACCCCCAGGATCTGTCCGCCGAGCAGGATGCCGCGCGCGGTCGAGTTGAACAACGTGCCGACAGGCAGGCACGTGGCGCTCGCGGCCATGGCCGGGGGGGCGCCCACGGACATCGCAATGACAGGAGTGGACCAGGCAGCGGTCCGCAGGAGCGTACGGCGGCTGGGGCCGTTGCCCTTCTTCTGCGGCGATTCGATTTCGGTGGACATGAGCGCCTTTCGGTAGTGCTATTCCGTAACTGGCGTGAAGCCAATCACCGCCGCTCAGGTCCCGCTTGGTTCCGTGGCATACCCGCGCCAAATGAACGACTTCCGCGCGTGTCGTGATTGTCCCGGTGCGTAGAACGGAACGCTCCAGATCAGTAGAGTTCGCGCCGCCGGAGCTGCGACGGCGTGACGCCGCGCAATTCGGCCAAGGCACGCCGCAGGGTCACCGCTGTGCCGAAACCCGAGTTCCGGGCGATCTCATCAATGCTCAGCACGTCGAACTTCGGCGTGGTGAGCAACGTCTCGGCGAGCAGGGCGCGCTGGTTGCGGATCTCGGCGGACACTGTCGTGCCGGCCTCCGTGAAGGCTTCCTGCAGTCGTCGCGGCGACACGTTGAGCCGGGAGGCCAGTTCGGCCACCGACAGCTCCGGATCGGCCCGCAGCTGGGCGATCGTCGCCATCGCCTCGTCCCGCAGGTCCGCCGTACGCCCCTTGGACACCTCACCCGAGCCGGCGTGGCTGAGTGCCACCGAGCCCACCATCTCGATCAGCAACTGCCCGGCCGCGTACGCCTCGATCGGGGGGAGGGCCGAGTGGCCGCCGTCCAGGAGTTCGGCCGCGAAGGCCCGGGCCCCACTGATCAGCCCCGGACGCAGGCTCATCGTCACCGGGCTGGTGGGTGGGACGGGGGCCACCTGCTGGAGCAGGTCACGATCGGCCCGGACCCGCAGGAGGCCGCAACTGGACCCGCACTCGAGCCGGTGCTGGGCCAGCGTCGGCAGCAGCATGACGCTGGCCGGGGTCAGCTGCCGAGCGCCGTGGTGGTGCAGCACGGCCGATCCGCTCTCGACGAACACCAGTTCGACGGCATCGCCCAGCTGGGCGAACGGACGGGTGTGCTCGTGCGGCGTGCCGACGAAGCGCTCCACCGCCACCCCGTCGAACGTACGGCTCTGCCAGTGGAGTTCGAAGTGCGCCGGGGCGAGCGTCCTGATGCCGTGTTCGCGGGCTGCTCGGGCACCGGCGACACCGAGCCATTCACCGGCCCGGAACGACGTGAGATGTACAGTGCTCATCGCAGGCCGGCAGTCAGCAGGGCGTCGGCATCGCGTTGATACCGCCGGTCCCCGAGGGGACGATTCGTCGCACGGCAGCTGCACAGACCATAGGGGGCATCGTACTTCGTTGACCGCCCCACTTGCGGGCCTTCGCCGGCAGCGAAACTGAGGTCCTGCACCTCTGGCGGTGCATGGTCACCGCGGGTTACCGTTCTTCATGCGGATCACCGAGATTCTTCGGCGCAAGGGGACCGACGTCGTCACCCTTCCGCCGCACGCCCCCATCGCCGACGCCGTTGCGTTGCTACGCGACCGAGGCATCGGCTGCATCGTCATCTCCGGTCCTGATTCCTCCGTGGTCGGGATGATCTCCGAACGCGACATCGCCCGAAATTTCGGCACGATCGCTCCGGATGCCCCGGTCAGCGCCATCATGCTGACCAACGTCCCGACATGTTCCCTCAGCACGGACGTCGAGGACCTCGCCACCCTGATGACCAGGACGCACGTCCGCCATATCCCCGTACTCGATGACGAGGGCCACATGCTCGGCCTTGTCAGCATCGGCGACGTCGTCAAGGAGCGCCTCGCCGAACTCTCCAGCGAGCGCGACCACCTGGTGAAGTACGTCCAGACCCACCGCACCTGACGGCCTCAGGTAGCTCGTCACCTGCCCGTGCGCCCGCTGCGTACGGGCCGGGTTGCGGATCTGGGTCAGGGCGCCCATACGCCGGAGCTGCCACGACGCCACGAGCCCACCAGGTGGGTGTCGACGACGCCGATCGCCTCCATCATGGCGAACACGGTGGTCGGGCCCAGGTGACGGTATCCGCGCGCCTTGAGCTCCTTGGCCAGCGCCTCGGACTCGGCGGATCGGCTCGGGGCCTCGGCCATGCGGACCGGCCGGGGCGTGACGGCCGGACGGTGGGCCCAGACCAGCGCGGGCAGGCCCCCCTCGGCCCGGAGTGCGACCGTGGCCCGGGCATTGGCGAGGGTGGCCTCGATCTTGCGCCGGTTGCGGACGATCGAGGCATCCGCCATCAGTCGCTCGACGTCGGCCTGGTCGTACGCCGCGATCCGGTCCGGGTCGAAGCCGTCGAAGGCGGCGCGGAACGCCGGCCGCTTGCGCAGGATCGTCACCCAGCTGAGCCCGGACTGGAACGCCTCCAGGGTCAGGCGCTCGAAGACGCCCACCCCGTCCCGGACCGGCATTCCCCACTCGGTGTCGTAGTACTCACGCAGCAGCGGGTCCGTGGCGGCCCAGGCCGGCCGGAGCAGACCATCGTCGCCGCGGACCAGGTCCGGGTTGTCGGAACCCTCCGGGTCGGCGGGCCCCATCGGTCATCGCCTCTTGACCACGACCGAGCGCAGCACCATGTCGTTCAGGCTGCGCCGGTCCACGCCGATGACCAGGGCGGGGATGACCAGGCAGATCATGAACGTACGGACGATCGCCGCCCACCACGGGATCGGGGTGCCGTCGATCCGGGTGACGCCGATCCCCACGATCAGCTGGCCGAGGCTGGAGCCGGTCAGGATCGTGAACAGCGACTTCTCCAGGAAGAACACGGCCAGCGTGCCGAACCTCTCCGGGCCGGTACCCGACAACACCGCCCCCCAGGTCACCAGCGCCGCGAAGGCCATCGAGATGGCCCAGTCGAGCACCAGTGCGGTGAGGCGCTGGCCCCAGGTGGCGACCGCGCCCGGGCCTTCTGCGGGCAGCCCGAGCCGCTGTCCCGGGTAGTCCTGGTCGGGCATGATGTCGTTGGCCTTGTCCGTCACGATGTCAGGTTACCCGCGTTCTGCCGGGCTCCGCCCCGAAGCAGGGCCCGGGCCGTAACATGGCCGCAACAGCTGTGCAACGGTCGGGAAATCCGTCATCCCTAGGCTGGGCGCGCAGTTTGACCTATTACCTACCTGTTCCGGAGGCGCAATGTTCCAGGGAGCTGACGATCTGTTGGCCTACGTCCGTGAGGAGGGTGTCGAGGTCATTGACGTTCGGTTCTGCGACGTCCCGGGCGTGATGCAGCACTTCACCGTCCCGGCCGCGTCGTTCGACAAGGACGCGATGGAGGAGGGCCTGGCGTTCGATGGCTCCTCGATCACCGGATTCCAGAAGATCCACGAGTCCGACATGGCCCTGCTCCCGGACCCCACCACGGCGTACCTCGACCCGTTCCGCAAGGCGAAGACGCTGGTGATCGACTTCTACGTCCACGACCCGATCACCAAGGAGCCGTACAGCCGCGACCCGCGCAACATTGCGCGCAAGGCGGAGGCGTACATGGCCTCGACCGGCATCGCCGACACCGCGTTCTTCGCCCCCGAGGCCGAGTTCTACATCTTCGACGACGTACGGTTCGACACCAACGAGCACACCAGCTTCTACGCGATCGACTCCGAGGAGGCCGAGTGGAACACCGGCACCGCCCGTGAGGGCGGCAACCGGGGCTACCACGTGAAGAACAAGGGTGGCTACTTCCCGGTCTCCCCGGTCGACCACTTCGCCGACATTCGCCAGGACATGGTGCAGCTGCTGGAGGACTCCGGCCTCACGATGGAGCGGGCCCACCACGAGGTCGGCAACGCCGGCCAGCAGGAGATCAACTACCGCTTCAACACGCTGCAGGCCGCCGGCGACGACCTGATGAAGTTCAAGTACATCGTCAAGAACGCCGCCTGGGAGGCCGGCAAGACCGCGACCTTCATGCCGAAGCCGGTCTTCAACGACAACGGCTCGGGCATGCACGTGCACTCCTCCCTGTGGAAGGACGGCCAGCCGCTGTTCTTCGACGAGAACGGCTACGGCGGACTGTCCGACACCGCCCGCTGGTACATCGGCGGCCTGCTGACCCATGCCCCGTCGCTGCTCGCCTTCACCAACCCGAGCGCGAACTCCTACCACCGCCTGGTGCCGGGCTTCGAGGCCCCGGTCAACCTGGTCTACTCCCAGCGCAACCGCTCGGCCTGCATCCGGATCCCGATCACCGGGCCCAACCCGAAGGCCAAGCGCGTCGAGTTCCGCTGCCCCGACCCGTCCTCCAACCCGTACCTGGCCTTTGCCGCGATCCTGCTGGCCGGTCTGGACGGGATCCAGAACCGGATCGAGCCGCCGGAGCCGATCGACAAGGACCTGTACGAGCTGCCGCCGGAGGAGCACGCCGACATCGCCACCGTCCCGGCCTCGCTGGAGGGCGCGCTCGATGCGCTGCGTGCCGACCACGAGTACCTGCTGGTCGGTGACGTGTTCACCCATGACCTGATCGAGACCTGGATCGAGCTGAAGGAGGGCGAGATCGCGGCCCTGCGCCAGCGCCCGCACCCGTACGAGTTCGACCTGTACTACGACATCTAGGCCCTGACGACCTGGCAAGCCGACCCCTGGCCTGCGGAAACGCAGAGTCAGGGGCCGGTTTGTTTGGTCCTGGTCCGCAAGAAGTCCGCAAGGCCTTCGTTGCAGACCAACGCTGACCATTCACCATCGGCTGGCCCCTACGGCCGCTTTGTTTGCACAATAGGCGTACAGTTATCGTATGGCCGTGACACCCGAAACCACCCGCCGCAAGGACGCTCGCCTAGCCATGCGTCTCACGCCGGACCAGGACGCACTGATTCGCGATGCTGCTGCCGTGACCGGGCAGTCCCTGACCGAGTTCGTCACCACGGCTGCGGTGACTCGCGCCGAGGACACCTTGGCCGACCGGCGCGTGTTCCGTCTCGACGACGCCGCGTGGACCGAGTTCGCCGCGATCCTTGATCGCCCGGCCAAGCGCATCCCCGAGCTGGCCGCGCTGCTCAACGAGCCTGCCCCCTGGGACAAGTGAGCCCGCAGCAACCCCGCCCTATCGAGGCGACCGACAACACGACGGACTTCGACTCCGGCGAAGAATCACTCGACCGCTATCTCGCGGACCGAGCACTCACCAACCATCTTGCTGATCTGGGACGCTGCTACGTCTGTGTGGACGCCGACACCGACAAGATCGTCGGCTACTACACGCTCTCGGCCATCGCGGTCGAGCGCACCGAACTGTCGGACAAGGTGCGTCGTAACGCACCCAACCCCGTCCCTGCGGTTCTGATGGGGCGGCTGGCCATCGCCACCAAGGCACAGGGCTCCGGCCTGGGTCGCTTCCTCGTGCGCGATGCGATCCTGTCCACGCTTGCTGCCGCCGACCGCATCGGCGTGCGCATCCTGCTGGTCCACGCGCTGCACGAGCAGGCGGCAGCGTTCTACGAGCAGTTCGGCTTCCAGCGCTCCCCCACTGATCCGCTGCATCTCTACCTGTTGCTGGCCGATGCCCGGAAGTCACTCGGCGGCTGAGTCCCGCAACTCCTCGACCCTCGACCGGGCCGCATCGCTCGATTGACCCATGGCTGCCCGCCGGCCACCGTGTTAGCGTCGTCACAAGATGTCGTCATCCGGAAGGGGCAGCCATGCCCATCGGTTACCTCATCGCCGTCCTGCTGTGGGGCGGCTTCACCCTGGCTGCCCTGGCTCCGATCCGTCGCCCGGCGCCCCTGGGCACCGTCTCGTACCTGATGGGCATGACGCTCAACGAGGTCCCGGGCCTGATCATCCTCGGCGCGCTCCTCGCGACCTGGCAGGCCGCCGCCGGGGGTGACCTGCAGTCGCTCCCCGGGCAGGTCGTCGCTGCCCTGATGGCGGTCGTCGTGGCCGGCGCCCTGTTGCTGGCCTGGCGATCGGTGCGGAGCCGACACGCCCCCGAGCAGGCCCTCGAGGCGGCGCTCGGCCCCGACTGGCGTACGCACATCGCTCCTGACCTGGCGGCGGGCCTACAGACCCGTGCCCCGATCCTGCGCGGGTTCCTGCTGCCGTTCGCGATCGTTAGGCCCGACGTCCGCCGGATCCGCAACCTGCGCTACGGCGACATACCCGGACGCTCCAACTGTCTCGACCTCTACCTGCCGCGCCGCCGGCCGGTCGACGGTCCGGTCCTGGTCCACTTCCACGGCGGGCACTTCGTCTCCGGCGGAAAGAACCGCGAGTCGCTGTTCCTCCTGCACCGCCTCGCCTCCCGCGGCTGGACCTGCGTGAGCGCCAACTATCGCCTCCGCACCTCCTTCCCCGACTACGTGGTGGATGCCAAGAAGGTGGTCGCCTGGGTGCGCGACCAGGGCCCCTCGTACGGCGCCGGGACCGGGCCGGTCGTCGTCGCCGGCAACTCGGCCGGCGCCTACCTGGCCGTGTTCACCGCCCTGACCCCGCACCGGCGCGACCTCCAACCGGGCTTCGAGGGCGCCGATACCTCGGTGAGCGCGGCGATCGGGCTCTACGGATACTACGGGCGGACGGAGGGCGACAACCCCGACAGCACCCCGGCCGCCCACCTGCACCCCGACCCGCCGCCGATCTACCTGCTCCACGGTGACCGGGACACCTCCGTGCCGATCCAGTGGGCCCGCGATTTCGCCCGGCAACTGACCGCTGTCTCCCGACAGCCGGTGGTGTGGTCCGAGCTGCCCGACGCCCAGCACACGTTCGACTACTTCGCCTCGCTGCGCGCCCGCCTGGTCGCCGACCGGATCGAGGCCTTCACCGCCTGGGTCCGCACCCCCCGGGCCCGCGGCCGACCCCAGCCGAGGGCACGCATCCGACGCCACGACAGGAAGGCCCCATGAGCGAGAAACTGGCGATGTCGGTCCCCGGACCCGAGGCCGAGCGGCAGGTGAAGCTGTCCAGCCCCGGCAAGCTGCTCTGGCCCGCGGCGGGGTTCGCCGACGGGATCGGGGTGACCAAGAAGGAGCTGGCCGACTACCTGCTGACCGTGGCCGAGCCGTTCCTGCACCTGAACGGCGACCGTCCGATGACCCTGCAGCGGTTCCCCGAGGGCATCGAGGGCGAGGAGTTCTTCTCCAAGCGGCCGCCCCGGGGGGCCCCGTCGTTCCTGCGCCGGGTGATGTGCACCTACCCGTCGGGGCGGCGCCACGAACAACTCGTGTTCGACGAGCCGGCTGCGCTGGTCTGGGCCGCGCAGATGGGCACGATCACGTTCCACCCCTGGCCGGTGCGGACGGCGCATCCGGACCATCCGGACGAGTTGCGGATCGACCTGGACCCGCAGCCGGGCCGACACTTCGCGGACGCGGTCGAGGCGGCCGTGGCATTGCGGGAGCTGATGGCCGAGGTCGGCCTGACGGCGTATGCCAAGAGTTCGGGCAACCGCGGCATCCACGTCTATGCGCGGATCGCGCCGGCCCACGAGTTCCTCGACGTACGGCACGGGGTGATCGGGATCGCCCGGGAGCTGGAGCGCCGCCTCCCGGACCTGGTCACCACCTCCTGGTGGAAGGAGGAGCGCGGGGAGCGCATCTTCGTCGACTTCAACCAGGCCAACCGCGACCGGACCATCGCCGCGGCGTACAGCCCCCGGCCGCTGCTCGGCGCCCCGGTCTCCACGCCCCTGGCCTGGGCCGAGTTGGCCGGTGCCGCGCCGACGGACTTCACCGTCCGTACGGTCCCCCAGCTGCTGGCCGACCGGCCCTGCCCGTGGGCCTCTATCGACGAGGAGGTCGGGGACCTGGCCGGGGCCCTCGGACTCTGGGAGGCCGATCGGGAACGCGGTCTGGGCGAGCTGAACTTCCCGCCGGACTACCCGAAGATGCCCGGCGAGCCGCCGCGGGTGCCGCCGAGCAAGCGGCGGACCGACCGGGCCGACGAGGAGTACCTGGCCCCGAAGGAGGAGCGGGACGCGCACTGGGGAATGCCGATCGTCCCGCCGTTCGGGCCGATGCTGGCCAAGCCGGTGAAGGACCTGCCGGCCGGTGAGATGCTGTTCGAGCCCAAGTGGGACGGCTTCCGCTCGATCATCTGGCGCGCTGGGGACCGGGTGGAGATCGGCAGCCGCAACGAGCGGCCGATGACCCGCTACTTCCCCGAACTGGTGGCGGCGGTGCTGGAGAACTTCCCCGACCCCAGTTGCATCGACGGCGAGATCGTGATGGTCGACCCGGACACGGGCGACCGGCTGGACTTCGACCTGCTGCAGCAGCGGATCCATCCGGCCGCCTCACGGATCCGCAAGCTCTCGACCACGACCCCGGCCAGCTTCATCGCCTTCGACCTGCTCGCGCTGGGGCCGGTCGACTACACGGAGAAGCCCTTCGAGCAGCGCCGGGCGGCACTGGAGCAGGCGCTCTCCGGGGCCCGGGCGCCGATCCACCTCACCCCGGCCACCCGCGACCGGAAGCTGGCCCGACGCTGGTTCGCCGAGTTCGAGGGGGCGGGCCTCGACGGCGTCGTGGCCAAGCCGGTCGACCTGCCGTACGTGGAGGACAAGCGGGTGATGTTCAAGATCAAGCACGAGCGGACCGCCGACTGCGTGGTCGCCGGCTACCGGCTGTACAAGGACCACCCCGATGCGGTCGGGTCGGTGCTGTTGGGTATCCATGACGACGCCGGCACCCTGCACCACGTCGGCGTGGTCGGCGCCTTCCCCCTCGCCCGTCGCCAGGAGCTGTTCGCCGAGCTCCAACCCCTGGTCACCACCATGGAGGAGCACCCCTGGGGCGACCGGCAGCCGGCCGAGGGCACCCCGGACAACCGCGACCAGGTGGCACCGCGCACCCCTTCCGCGGCCGCGGGGTCACGCTGGAACGCCCGCAAGGACCTGTCCTTCACTCCCCTGCGCCCCGAGCGCGTCGCCGAGGTCCGCTACGACCACATGGAGGGGGACAGGTTCCGGCACACCGCCCAGTGGCTGCGCTGGCGTGACGACAGGACTCCGGAGTCGTGCACGTACGCGCAACTCGAGGAGCCGGTCAGCTACGACCTGAACCGGATCCTGGAGAGGCAGGACGAATCACGTGGTTGAATTGTGAATCTCCTTGGCGTCAGGTTATGTGTCAATATTCGAAGCCGCGTGCACGAATGTTCGGAGTCCTGTGCGCCAAGGCTCGGGTAGCCCGACGCACGGGGCTCCGAACTCAAGCGCAACGGTCAAGCCTGCGCGACGGCTCACTCGTGTGCGCCTTCATGTGTCGTGGTCAGCTCGATTGTGTCCTGGGTCAAGAAGCTGGCGATGAGGACGTGCTGGCCGGAGTCGCTCGGGGTCGAGGTGGAGCACGTGCTGCGGGGCCGCGCATATGAAGTTTTCCGACAATGTCGACCTGCTGCCAGTCGTCGACCCGGCGGACTGGCCCGGATCATCGGACCGGACCAAGGCGAGCGTGCCGCAGACCGATCACGGCTGCGAGGCGGAGTAGCGGGGCGTCCGGCGGCACCGGCCGGCGCCTCTGCCAAGAACCCTCAGTTCAGATAGTAGGGCTGCGGTTCCGTTGGCCACGCCCTTACGACGTCGAGTTGGACGTCGGCCAGCAGGGAGTCGATAGCGCTGCGAGCGGCGCCGATACCGGCCCAGTGGGGGTCGACGTCGCTGGTGAAGCACCAGCGATGATCTGCGGGCCAGACAAAGGCCGGTGGTGGGACATGGCCGCGGGGATCCAGGCCCAGCGCCGTCTCCCAATCCGCCGCGGCTGTGAGGGGTCCGCGCAGGAGCGCGTAGTCCCGCCCGGGGAGGTGAACCAGGGCCTGGGGAGGAAGGTGCGGGATCGGCACATCGGAATAGCCGACCCACAGGCAGAAGTAGGCATCCTCAGGAGTCCCGGTGTGGGGCGCCAGCGTGTGCAGCGCACGCCGCACCAAGGTGATCGGGCGGGGACGGTCAGCCGGCCGACGTCCCTCGACCTCGGCGGGGTGAAAAGGATCACGTAGGTAGCGCAGCCGGGCGTAGTCCTCGAACCCTGCCGGGCCGAAGGTGATCAGCCGGGACGCGGGCGTCTGCGAGGTCAGCAGCCAATCGGCCGCCGATACTGTTGTGCTGAAACTCAGGTCCATGCGGTTGTGGCCTCCAGGAAAGGTTAGTGGTCAATCATGGCACCCTGTCGGTTCTGCAATGAGAATTCGCAGCGTTTCAACTACAGGAGAGGCTCTGTGCAGCGGAGTAGGCACGGTCAGGAGAGTCGAAAATCCCATGAATGTCGACATCGGCCCAAGATCGATAGGTGTTCCACGCGGTCCCTTGGCACGTGTAGCGAGCCGTAGCGCGATTTCCGGACCCTCCCCCCACTTGAACGTCCGCGGTACCTCGTTCACCGACATTCACCCAGATTCCGAGTGAATTCTTCCGCTGAATCTGTACTGTCACTGTTGCGGCCCTCCAGGCGCAGGCAGTGTTGATGGTAGCCCACCATCCATACCCTGAAGCTGAACGTGGTGCAGTGCTCGAGATGTGAACGTAGTCCACCCCAGTGGTTCCATAGCATACTTCTTGAATCGAGACATCACCGTCTGGTTCGTTGTTGACCGCTAAGGCAGGAACACTTAGCGATAGAATGAGGCAGGAAGCAATAAGTGAAGTGAAAACCTTGCTAAGGTTGTGCACGTCGACCCTTCATTCAAACTGTTTGCGGGTGGAGTTCTCTGCTTCATGCGGCATAATTATTAACAGGTTCTATGGGTAGCGTTTAGAAGTTGATTCCGTCGTGATCTTGCTCACTTGCCGAGTGGACTTCGATTCGAATGCGGGTTGCTCCTCTGTTGGCGTGGGGGTCAGGTCGGTCACCCGTTGGTTGTAGGTGCGGTAGGCCTGGCGGGTGGCTGCCGCGGATTCTGCGGTGATCACTGTTGTCGCCGCATTCAGGAGCGCCTGGTGGACGGCGGTGAGGGTAAGGGTGTAGCCGCGGCCGCGGCGGGTGGTGCGGCCGAGGGTGAGGGCGTTCCGTTCGACCGGGCCCAGGTCGGGGTGGTCAGTGAGCAGGGTGGCGATCTGGCCGGGAATGTCCACCTGTACCGGAGATGCGCTCTTCGTGGGTCCGGCAGGGCGGTCGGGTAGGAGGTCAGCCAAGCGGTGCGGATCGCTGCGCGGCTGACGTGATGCTGGCGGGCGAGGGCGGCGATGCTGGCCCCGCCCAGGTAGTCGCGTCGTACGTCGTCGACGGCGCTGGCCTGGGTCAGGCGGGTGGGCGGCCGAGGGTTCTGCCGGCGGCGCGGGCGGCGGCGAGCCCGTCACGGGTGAGTTCGTTCTGCAAGTCGCGCTGGAACTGTCCGACCGAGATCAGCACGTTGACCAGCATCGTGGTGGTCGCGTCGGTACTGGCGAGGTCGGTGATGCCCGACAGGGCCCCGGACAGTACCCGGAGTTTGACCTAGTGGTCCCTGGTCTTCCTCGACATGCTCGGCGCGGCCCTGATCGTGCACCTGTCCGGTGGGGTGTTCGTGGCCAACAACGGCTGGGAGCTCGTCAGAGCCATCGGTGCCGGCGCCTGGCCCTCGTCGCCACCGGTGCCGGCCGCTGGTCGGTCGACGGCCTCCTGCCCCGTCGCGGCCGCGCAGCGCGAGTCCGTCAGCGTTCGCTGACCCCTTCCCGATCCGGGCGTCACACCTCCCCCGCACCCCCACGACCAGCGAGGGCTCGCCGCCACCCGTGACCGCGAGCCCTCGCAGGCTCAGTCCTCCTCGGGGTCGCGGTAGGGCGAGGGCACGTTCTCGTCGGTCAGACTGGCCGCATAGTCGGGCACCTCGTGCTGCAGCGACTTCTCCGTCCGCCGGTAGCCGTCGGAGGCAGGGCGCTCGGGCAGCCTGATCGGCGTCTGCTGCACGTGCTCGTACGGCACCGAGTCGAGCAGGTGGGCGATCATGTTGATCCGCGCCGACCGCTTGTCCTCCGAATCGACCACATACCAGCGGGCCTCCGGCAGGTCGGTGTGGACGAACATCTCGTCCTTGGCCCGGGAGTACTCCTCCCACTTCGTGAGCGACTGCAGGTCGGTCGGTGACAGCTTCCACCGCCGCATCGGGTCGGTGAGCCGGGACTCGAAGCGGCTGTACTGCTCGTCGGCGGAGACCGAGAACCAGTACTTGCGCAGGATGATCCCGTCCTCGATCAGCATCCGTTCGAAGATCGGGCACTGGCGCAGGAAGCGCACGTACTCGTCGGGGGTGCAGTAGCCCATCACCCGTTCGACACCACCGCGGTTGTACCAGGAACGGTCGAACAGCTTGATCTCCCCGGCGGCCGGCAGGTGCGGGATGTAGCGCTGGAAGTACCACTGCGTACGCTGCCGCTCGGTCGGGGCCGGGAGCGCCACGATCTCGGCGACACGGGGGTTGAGGTACTCACTGACCCGCTTGATCGCCCCGCCCTTGCCGGCGGCGTCGCGCCCCTCGAAGATCACCACCACCCGTTGTCCGGTGGTCTTGACCCATTCCTGCATCTCGACGAGCTCACCCTGCAGGCGGAGCAGTTCGGCCTCGTAGACGTTCTTCTCCAGGCGCTTGACCTTCGCCGGCTGGTCGCCGTTCTTGTTCTTCTTGCCGTTCTTGTGCTTCTTGCCGTTCTTCACATCGGCTGCGCCATGGTCCGCCATGGACCCATGTTTCCACCCTGTCCCCGCTTCCACCAGCGCTCAGCCCGACGTACCGGGCCGATCGGGTGACGTCGGACGGAGCGTGGCGAAGGGATCGGTCACCGTGAGATGGCGACGGGTGAAGCGGAACAGCTTCGCCGGACGCCCGCCGGCACTGCCCGGCACCGACATCCCCCCGGTCGCCTCGAGTTGTCCGCGCCGGACCAGCACCCGCTGCAGGTTCGTGGCCGTCACCTCGTGCCCGAGCGCGACGACGTACGCGTCCCGCAGCTGGGCCATGGTGAACTCCGCCGGGGCCAGCGCGAAGCCGATGTTGGTGTACGACAACTTGGCCCGCATCCGCTCGACCGCATGTCGCACCACCCGGGCATGGTCGAAGGCCATCTCCGGCAGGTCATCGACCGACAGCCACGCAGCATTCTCCGGCAGGTCGGGGTCACTGGTCCAGGGCACGAGCCCCAGGTAGGCGGTGGCGATGGTCCGGTCGAACGGGTCGCGGCCGGGGTCGCTGAGGGTCTCCAACTGCTCGAGGTGGGCGACCTCGGACAGGTCCACCCGGGCCGCCAGGTGTCGCCGCACGCTCTGGCCGATCGACTCGTCGACCTCGACCGGTCCGCTGGGCAGCGCCCACTGAGCGGCGTAGGGTGCCCGGAGCCGTTCCCAGGCCAGCACCGACAGGCCCGCACCCTCCTCCTCGCCCCCCTCCGGCCGCACCCGCAGCACAGCGGCCAGCGCCTCGTGGCGGTACTTCGCCACCCCGTCGGCGTCCCGCAGCGGCCCGCTGCCGGAGCCCTCGCCAGGTTCGGCGCCGGAGTCAGCAACCGGGTCCGCGCCGACTTCGCCCTTGCGTTCGTCCACGGTGGGGATGCTACTATTCGAGTCAGTTTTCGCCTTACAGTCGAAAACCTGCCCGAGGAGAATCCCGTGACCATCACCGACATCGACACCGACTCGTCCACCTGGACCGCCGACCAGTGGCAGTCCTGGCGTGAAGAGGTCCGTCGCCTGGCCGACGAGCAGGATGCCGTCATCCTGGCGCACAACTACCAGGTCGCCCCGATCCAGGACGTCGCCGACCATGTCGGCGACTCGCTGGCGCTGTCCCGCCTGGCGGCCGCTTCACCGGCCCGGACGATCGTGTTCTGCGGCGTGCACTTCATGGCCGAGACGGCCAAGATCCTGGCCCCCGACAAGCGTGTCCTGATCCCCGACGCCGAGGCCGGCTGCTCGCTCGCCGACACCATCGACGCCGACCAACTGCGCGCCTGGAAGGCCGAGCACCCCGGCGCCGTCGTGGTGTCGTACGTCAACACCACCGCGGCGGTGAAGGCCGAGACCGACATCTGCTGCACCTCGTCGAATGCCGTCGACGTGGTCAACTCCATCCCGGCCGACCGCCCGGTGCTGTTCGGTCCCGACCAGTTCCTCGGCGCGCACGTGCGCCGGATGACCGGCCGGGACAACATCCACGTCTGGCTCGGGGAGTGCCACGTGCACGCCGACATCTCCCCGTCCGCGCTGGTCGACAAGGTCCGCGCCGATCCCGACGTCGACCTGTACGTGCACCCCGAGTGCGGCTGCACGACCAGCGCCCTGTGGCTGGCCGACTCCGGCGAGCTGCCCCGGGAGCGGACCCACATCCTGTCCACCGGCGGGATGCTCGACCTGGCGAAGAAGGAGACCGCCGGCAAGGTGCTGGTGGCGACCGAGGTCGGCATGCTGCACCAGCTGCGCAAGGCCAACCACGAGACCGTGTTCGAGCCGGTCAACCCCAAGGCCGCCTGCCCGTTCATGCAGATGATCACCCCGGCCAAGCTGCTCCGCACCCTCCGCCACGGCACCGACGAGGTGCACGTGGACCACGAGACCGCTGTCAGGGCCCGGGCCGCGGTCGAGCGGATGGTCGCGATCGGCAACCCCGGCGGGGGCGAGTGAGGTGACCCGCCCGCTCCCCCGGCAGATCCCGACCGCGGCGGCCGCCTGGCGCCGCCGGACCGGCGTCGTCATCGTCGGGTCCGGCGCCGCCGGCCTGTCCGCCGCGATCCACCTGGCCGCCGCCAGGGTGCCCACCGTGCTGCTGACCCGCGCCGGCCTGACCGACAGCTCGACCGACTGGGCCCAGGGCGGGCTCGCCGCCGTCTGGGCCGACGACGACACCCCGGCCGCCCACCTGGCCGACACCCTCACCGCCGGGGCCGGCCTGTGCGAGCCCGCCGCGGTGCAGCAGCTCGTCGAGGCCGCGCCCGGCGCGATCCGACGCCTGGTCGAGCTGGGCGCCCGCTTCGACCGGGATGTGAGTGGGGCGTACGACCTGCACCTGGAGGGTGGCCACAGCGCCCGACGGATCCTGCACGCCGGCGGCGACGCGAGCGGCCACGAGGTCGAACGGTCGCTGTGTGACGCGCTGGCCCGCGCGGTGACCGTCCCCGACTCCTCGGTCCAGGTGGTCGAGCGGATGCGGGCGATCGACGTGCTGCTGGACGAGGCGGGTCGTACGGCCGGGGTCCGGGTCCGCCAGGACGACGGGACCATCGGCGAGTGGCTGGCCCCCGCGGTCGTCCTCGCCAGCGGGGGCATCGGCCAGATCTGGCCGCTGACCACCAACCCCGCCGTGGCGACCGGGGACGGCCTGGCGATGGCCTACCGGGCCGGGGCGATGCTGCGCGACCTGGAGTTCGTCCAGTTCCACCCGACGGTGCTGTGGATCGACCCGACCGCAGCGGTTCCCGGCGACCGCGGCGTACTGATCTCCGAAGCCGTGCGTGGCGAGGGGGCAGTGCTGGTCGACCACCAGGGCCGCCGGGTGATGGCCGGCCTGCACCCGCGGGCCGACCTGGCCCCGCGCGACGTCGTCTCGGCGGCGATGCAGGCGCACATGGCCCGCACCGGGGAGAGCCACCTGCTGCTCGATACCCGCCACTTCGGCGAGGCCACCTGGGCCGAACGCTTCCCCTCGATCCTGCGGATGTGCCGCGAGCGCGGCATCGACCCGGTCACCGAACCGATCCCGGTCCACCCGGGCGCGCACTACCTGTGCGGCGGCGTGGCCGCCGACCTGGACGGGCGCACCACGGTGCCCGGGTTGTACGCCGTCGGCGAGGTCGCCGGCACCGGGGTGCAGGGCGCCAACCGGCTCGCCTCGAACTCCGTCACCGAGGCCCTGGTCGCCGGCGACCGGGCCGGCGCGCTGCTGGCCGCCGCCGGCCCCGGCCCCGACACCGAGCCGGCCGATACCGCGGCCCGCCGCCCGGCGGAGCTGGTCCACCCCGACCGGCGCGAGGACCTACGCGCGATCATGGACCACGGCGTCGAGGTCTCGCGGACCGCCGGGGCCCTCTGCGCGGCGCTCGACGCGCTGGACGCGCTGCCACGGATCGCCCCCGACCCCGGCCGACTCGGCGACGCCGCGATCGACATGACCAACATGCACACCGTCGCCCGACTGGTCGCCACCGCGGCGCTCGCCCGCACCGAGTCGCGGGGTTGCCACCGCCGCGCCGACCATCCCGAACCGGTCGAGCTGTGGCAGCGCCACCTGTGCCTGACCCAGGGGCAGGACAACGCCCCCACTGTCGTGTCCCGGCCCCTGGGCGAGGACCCCGACGCCCTGTTCACCCCCCGCCCGTCCACCACCTTGCAGGAGGCCCTCGCATGACCGCACTGTTCCCCTGGCCCGAGTCGATCACCCGGTCCCTCGAGACGGCCGGGCTCGATCCGCGGCACGTCGCCGAGGTCGCCGACCGCACGCTCGCCGAGGACCTGTCCTGGGGACCCGACGTCACCAGCGAGGCCACCCTGCCCGCCGATGCGACCGGCACCGCCGACGTGGTCGTCCGCAGGCCGGGCTGCCTGGCCGGCGTGCCGGTGGCCGCCGCCGTGCTGTATGCGATGGCGGCCGCCCAGGCGGTCGAGCTGGCCGTGGAGACCGTCGCCGCCGACGGCGACCGGGTCGTCCCCGGGGACATCGTGCTCACCGCGACCGGCCCCCTGCGTACGCTCCTCACCGCCGAGCGGAGCATGCTGAACATCCTCTGCCAGTTGTCCGGGGTGGCCACTGCCACCGCTGCCTGGACCGACGCCCTGGCCGGGACCGACACCCGCGTCCGCGACACCCGCAAGACCGTGCCCGGCCTGCGGATCCTGCAGAAGTACGCGGTCCGCTGCGGAGGTGGGGTCAACCACCGGATGGGGCTCGGCGACGCGGCGCTGATCAAGGACAACCACGTCGCCGCCGCCGGTTCGGTCACCGCCGCGTTCCGGGCGGTCCGGGCGCACGCACCCCAGGTCGACGTCGAGGTCGAGTGCGACACGCTCGAGCAGGTCGCCGAGGCGATCGAGGTCGGCACCGACCTGGTGCTGCTGGACAACATGGGCCCCGACACGGTCCGGGAGGCGGTCGCGCTGACCCGACCGGCCGGCGTACGTACCGAGGCCAGCGGCGGCCTGACCCTGGCTGATGCCCCCGCCTACGGGGCGACCGGCGTGGACTACATCTCCGTGGGGGCGCTCACCCACTCGGCGAAGGTGCTGGACCTGGCATTCGACCTGCGCCCCTGACCAGCCGGTGAACCAATTCGCGCGATTCCGTGCGGGCGGCGGCGCAACGAGGCAGAATGGGCCGTGCAGATGTCCCCGGAGGAGAGGAGTGCCGATGAGCGAGGAAACCAAGGCCGAGCCGATGTGCGAATGCGGGTGCGGTGCCACCATCTCGGAGTGTGCCTGCCCCAACTGTGACCACAAGGCCAAGGCCTGAATGAACCCCCTCGAGCGTCTGTTCGGGGGGGTTCATTCCTCCCAGAACAGACGCTCGAACACTCCCCTGGCCCGATGGCTCACCTCGCGGTAGTGGGCCTTCAGCGGCCCCACCCCCTCGAAGCCCATCGCCTTCGCCACGGCAGTACCGTCCGCACCATCGGTCGGCAACGTGTCCGAGGCCCGGCCACGGACCAGCATGACAGCATTGCGGATCTTGCTGGCCAGCAGCCAGGCCTCCTCCAGCACCTCCGCGTCCCCCTGCGACACCAGTCCCAGGTCGCGCTCGGCACGGAGCGCCTGCAGGGTCCGGGTGGTCCGCAGTTCCGGGTGCTCGTACGCGTGCTGCAGCTGGACCAACTGCACCACCCACTCGATGTCTGACAGCCCGCCCGGGCCGAGCTTGGTGTGCCGCCACCGCTCGACCCCGCGGGGCAGCCGCTCGGACTCCATCCGGGCCTTCAACCGGCGGATCTCGATGACCTGGTCGTCGCCCAGACCGCCCTCGCGCCACCGCAGCGGATCGATGATCTCGAGCATCCGGGCGCCGATCTCCCGGTCCCCGGCCCCGACCGCACACCGGACCAGCGCCTGGGCCTCCCAGGTGGAGGCCCACCGCTGGTAGTAGGCCCGGTAGGAGTCGAGCGAGCGCACCATCGGCCCGCCCTTGCCCTCGGGTCGCAGGTCGGCGTCGATCTCCAGCGCCGGATCGGCGCCCGGACGGTGCAGCAACTCGCGCAGCCGGCTGATCCCGGCGACCGCCCGGCGCACGCTGCCCGGATCATCGCCATCGGCGATCACGAACATACTGTCCGCGTCCGAGGCGTACGACATCTCCCCGCCGCCCCACCGGCCCATCGCCATGATCGCCGTCGGCGGGATCGGCTCGTCGCGCTGTTCGGCCTCGCGCAGGACGACCTGCCAGGTGGCGTCCAGGGTGGCGGCGGCCAGATCCGACAGGGTCTCCCCGACCGCCTCGATGTCGGTGTGGCCCAGGATGTCGGCCATCGAGGTCCGCAGCAGCTCCTTGCGCCGCTGCGCCCGGATGGCGTCCGCCGCGGCCACCGGGTCGGAGTGCCGCATCGCAATGGCGGTGAAGTCCGCCCCCAGCTTCTGCGCCGAACGGGGCATGAAGTCGGCCTCGTCGGCGAGCATCTGCACCGCCTGCGGGGAGCGGATCAGCATGTCGGTCGCGTAGCGACTGGTGGACAGGACCAGGGCGAGCCGTTCGGCCATCGCACCGGCGTCCCGGAGCGCACGCAGGTACCAGGACGTACGCCCCAGGGCCTCGGAGACCTGCCGGAAGGCCAGCAGCCCGGCATCGGGGTTCGGCCCGTCCGCGAACCAGCCGAGCATCGCCGGCAGGATCTGCCGCTGAATCTCGGCCTGCCGGGTGACCCCCTGGGTCAGCGCCTCGATGTGCTTCAGCGCCGCCCCCGGGTCGGCGTAGCCGAGGCCACGCAGACGGTCCTCGGCGCCCTGGGTGGTCAGGCGCAATGCCTCGGTGGTGATGTGCGAGACCGCCTCCAGCAGCGGCGAGTAGAAGATCCGGTCGTGCAGCCGGTCCACCCGCCGGGTGCTGTCCCGCCAGGCCTTGAGCACCTCCTCGCCGGGGTCGCGACCAAAACCGAGGGAGCGCCCGAGCCTGCGCTGGTCGACCGGATCGTCGGGCACCAGGTGCGTACGCCGCATCCGGTAGAGCTGGACCCGGTGCTCCATGGTGCGCTGGAAGCGGTAGGCGGCGGCCATCTCGGCGCCGTCCTCCCGGCCGACATAGCCGTACTCGACCAGGGCCTCCAGTGCGGGCAGGGTGCCGGCCTCGCACAGCCGCCGGTCGGCGCGCCCGTGCACCAGCTCGAGCAGTTGCACGGTGAACTCGGTGTCGCGCAGCCCGCCCCTGCCGAGCTTGATCTCGCGGTCGCGCTCCTTGGCGGGGATCAGCCGGACCACACGCTTGCGCATCGCCTGCACCTCGTGGACGAAGCCCTCCCGCCCGCCGACCTGCCACACGAACGGCGAGATCATCTCGACGAACCCCTGCCCGAGGACCAGGTCACCCGCCGCCGCCCGGGCCTTCAGCATCGCCTGGAACTCCCAGGCCTTCGCCCACTTCCGGTAGTAGGCGCGATGGCTGTCCAACGTCCGTACCAGCGGCCCCGCCTTGCCCTCGGGGCGCAGGTTGGCGTCGACCGGCCAGATCGTGCCGGCGCCGGTGTGGGCCGAGCAGACCCGGGCCAGGGCCGAGCCGATCCGTGTGCCCAGGGCGACCAGCTCAGCACCGTCCACTCGGGGGGCGCCGGTCGGATCCAGCGTCGGCTCGACGACGTAGAGCACGTCGACGTCGGAGACGTAGTTGAGCTCCTGTCCCCCGGCCTTGCCCAGGGCGATGACCGCGACCCGGATCCGGGCCGCCTGATCGGCACCCACCTCCCCCCGAGCGATCGCCAGCGCCGCCTCGAGCACGGCGTCGGCCAGGTCGGCCAACTCGGCCGAGATGTCGGGCTGCAGCGCGACCGGGTCGTCGGCGGTCAGGTCACGGGCTGCGATCCTCAGGACCGCCGCGTAGTACGCGATCCGCAGCTCGTCGCCGCCCAGGAGGGAGGCAACCGGTGCCGGGTCGTCCGGGTCGGCCCCGACAGCGGTGAGCAACCGGGTCCGCAGCTCGTCGGCGGGCGTACGTTCCAGCGGCCCGGCGAGCTCGGCGACCTGGCTGGGGAAACGGAACAGGTGCTGCTGCAGGCCGATGCTGGCGCCGAGCACCTGGGCGAGCCGGTCGGCGAGGTCCGGGTCGGCCGCCATCCGCTCGTGCAGCCGGGGATCCTGCTCGTCCAGGCGGGACAGGCCGGTGAGGGCGAGGTCCGGGTCGGCCGTGTTGCTGAGCAACCGCGCGCACGCCGAGGCGCCGCCGGGCCACGTCTCGAGCATTTGCTGGGCTCGCTGGGTGTCCGTGAACCCCAGGCGCGCCAGGCGTCCGACAGTGGTCTCCAGGCGGTCCATGACTGGCATCGTACGACGTGTGCCGTCGCCGGACCGGGTGATCGGCGAGAGGCCCGGTCTGTGTCAGCACAATGTTCGGGGACTGTTGGCCCATTGGCCACGCCGATGAAACCGTCAACGGGTAGTTTCGACCGGGTGACAGCGACGACGAGGACCCAGCGCCAGCTCCAGACCCTGCGACGGACCGTCGTCGAGTCGCTCCGCGTCCTCATCACCACCACTCGCGGACTGACCCCGGCCCAGTACGAGCTGCCGGCGCCCTTCTCCGAGTGGCAGGTGCGGCTGCTGGTCGGGCGGACGCTGTGGTTCCTCACCGACGTGGCCGGTCACCTGGACACCCCCTCCGTCAGTCGACCGTTGACGCTGGACACGTACGCCGCCGAACTGGCGGTCACCCGGGAGCAGCGCCACCAACGGTCCGTGGCGGTCGTCGGTACCGACAGTGGCCCCAGCCTCGGCGGCCAGTTCGTGGCCTTGGCCGAGGACATCATCGCGATGATGGGCGATGACGACCTGCCTCCGCTGGTCGACACCGGTGTCGGACAGCTGAGCCTGCTGGACTTCCTCCGATGGCTGGTGACCCAACTGGTGCTCACCAGTGACGACATCGGGCGCAGCCTCGCCGCCCACGGCCACGAGGCCCCGACCCAGGGCCGGGAGGCGATCGCGACGGCGGTCCGGACCATGGCGGACATCCTGGCCGCCCGGGCGCCGGGCCAGGCGATCGAGGTGCGGGTGCCCCCGTACGCCGCGGTGCAGATCGGCGACCCGGCCGGTGCCGTCAGCGGACGGCTCGCCCCGGCACCCACCCACACCCGTGGGACGCCACCGGCGGTGATCGAGATGGATGCCGCGACCTTCCTGCGGATCACGACCGGGCGGCTCAGCTGGGACGAGGCGGCCGCGGGCCACCTGGTCGCCGCCTCGGGACTGCGCGCGGACCTGTCGCCGCTGCTGCCGCTGACCCGCTGATCCCCCCGGGCCCAGAGGTTGGGCGGCATTCAGAGGTTGGGCAGCATGGTGTCCAGTTCGTACGGCGTCACGCGGTGGCGGTAGGCCTGGAACTCGGCTCGCTTGTTGCGGAGGAAGTAGTCGTGCACATGCGCGCCGAGGGTCTCGGCGACGAGCTCGGAGCCCTCCATCACGTGGATGGCCTCCTCCAGGCTGCGCGGCAGCGGCTGGATGCCGAGCATCCGGCGCTCCCGCTCGGTCAGCGAGGAGACGTCGTCCTCGGCCTCGGCGGGTAGCGGGAGTTCGCGCTCGATGCCGTCCAGTCCGGCCGCCAGGGCCAGGGCATAGGCCAGGTACGGGTTCGCGGCGGAGTCGATCGACCGCAGCTCGACGCGCGCCGAGCTGCCCTTGGTCGGCTTGTACATCGGCACCCGGACCAGCGCGGAGCGGTTGTTGCGCCCCCAGCTGATGAACGACGGCGCCTCGTCCCCGTGCACCAGTCGCTTGTATGAGTTGACCCACTGGTTGGTGACCGCGGTGATCTCGGCGGCATGGGCCAGCAGGCCGGCGATGAAGTGGCGTCCGGTCTGGGACAGGTTGTACTCAGCGGAGGCGTCGTGGAAGACATTGGTGTCCCCCTCGAACAGCGACATGTGCGTGTGCATGCCGGAGCCGGGCTCATCGGTGAAGGGCTTGGGCATGAACGTCGCGCGGAACCCCTGGCTCATCGCGACCTCCTTGACCACCACCCGGAAGGTCATGATGTTGTCGGCCATCGACAGCCCGTCAGCGTAGCGCAGGTCGATCTCCTGCTGGCCGGCGCCGGCCTCGTGGTGGGAGAACTCGACCGAGATGCCCATCTGCTCCAACATCGTGATCGCGGCGCGGCGGAAATCGGTGCCCTGGGGCTGGGCGGTGTGGTCGAAGTAGCCCGAGTGGTCGATCGGGGTCGGCTCCCGGCCGGCCGCCCGCTCGGGCTCGATCAGGAAGAACTCGACCTCCGGGTGGCAATAGAACGTGTAGCCCATGTCCGAGGCCCGCGCCAGCGTCCGCTTCAGCACGAAGCGCGGATCCGCCCAGGAGGGCGAGCCGTCGGGGTGCCGGATGTCACAGAAGATCCGGGCGGTGCCCCCGGCCTGCTCCCGCCACGGCAGGAGCTGGAAGGTCGAGGGGTCGGGGTGGGCGACCATGTCCGACTCGGACACCCGGGCATACCCCTCCACAGCCGATCCGTCGAACCCGATCCCCTCGTCGAACGCGCCCTCCAGCTCGGCCGGTGCGATCGCCACCGACTTCAGGAATCCCAGCACGTCGGTGAACCAGAGCCTCACGAAACGTACGTCCCGCTCCTCGAGGGATCGGAGAACGAACTCGGTCTGCTTGTCCATGCCCCCAGTCTGCCGCGAATCATGTTTCAGGGGTGTGACGATGCCCGGATCGGGTGCCGCACCGTGGACCCCTGCGGCGGACCCCGGGACGAACGGTGCGCCCCGAGCTAAGGTCATTCTGTGATGTACAGGCCACTCCTCGGCTGGAGTCGCAGAGGCCAGGAACGCCCGGGCACGTGGGCAAGGTTGCCCCGTCCCGGCGCCGGCCGACGTTTCGCTGCGCACACGGACCACGGACCGGGATTCCCGGGACCCTCGTCCCCGGCCTCGGCGCGGCGAGCGATCCTCGGTCCTTCCCCGTCACACCTCCCGCACTCCCCGGCGACGCCGGCACGGCCGTACGTTCCGGCGACTCCGGCCCGGCCGTACGTACCGGCACCCTCGGCCAGGCATGCTGTCCAGCAGGGTCGGGAACCGACCGTCCCCGAACCTCCGACAACTGCGACCACACCGGCGCGCCCGCCCAAGGTGGTGACGCTGGGCGGCGGGCTGGCACTGATCTCCGTCGGCCAGTGGGACGAGGAATCGGCCACGACCATCGAGATGCCGGCGGTGCCCGCGGCCGACAGCCCTGCCGAGCCGGACCACCCCACGGAGCCGGGTCCGGCCGCCGAGCCACGGTCGGTTCCGACGCCGCCCCGGCGGGCCTTCACACACACGATCGACGAGCCATCACCCCAGGACGTGGTCCGACAGTGCCGGGCCGGAACGAACCGCTAGCCCACGGTCCCCGACCGGCCGCTCACCGGTCCTTGGCGTCCTCGTCGTCCTCGTCGTCGTTCCAGCGCGGATCCTCGTCCCAGGCCTCATTGCGTTCGACGACCCGCTCGAGGGCGTGCGCGGCCTCCTCGCGGGTGTCGTACGGCCCGAGCCGATCCGCCGCCCGACAGCCGCCGTACCGCTCGACCTGGTGGTGCTTCATGCAGTACCACCAGGTGTCCTCCAGCTGCTGCGACATCGCATCCTCCGTTTCGTCGAGGCCCGGCACGTCGGCGTGCCCCTGCTCCAGCATGGCACGGTCGTCACCTCGGGTGGAGGGGCCCGAGGACGGCGTTTCGGGCCGTCCAGGCTGTCCGAGCAGGGGCACCCGTGGCGGTGCCGAGTACCCTGTTGCGGGTGAGCGTCGTCAAGCAATTCCCTGTCACCCCCGTCCGCCCCGTCCCCGCCGGCATCGAACGGCCCGAGTATGCCGACAAGGCCAAGGACGACCCGACGATCGACGCGTACGACGGCCCTGACGTCCAGAGCGCCGAGACGATCGAGAAGATGCGCGAGGCGGGCCGGATCGCGGCGAACGCGATGCACGAGGCCGGCCGGGCCGTCGCCCCCGGCGTCACCACCGACGAACTCGACCGGATCGCCCACGAGTACATGTGCGACCACGGTGCCTACCCGTCGTCGCTGAACTACCGCGGCTTCCCGAAGGCGATCTGCACCTCGGTGAACGAGGTCATCTGCCACGGCATCCCCGACCTGCGCCCGCTCGAGGACGGTGACATCGTCAAGATCGACGTCACTGCCTACAAGAACGGCGTGCACGGCGACAACTGCTACACCTTCCTGTGCGGCGACGTCGCCCCCGAGGTCGTCGACCTGGTGGATCGTACGCAGGAGGCGCTGAACCGGGCGATCAAGGTGGTCAAGCCGGGCCGCCAGGTGAACGTGATCGGGCTGGCGATCGAGAAGTACGCCAAGCGCTTCGGGTACGGGGTGGTCCGTGACTACACCGGCCATGGCGTGCACAGCGCGTTCCACTCCGGCCTGGTGATCCCGCACTACGACTCGCCGTTCGCCACGACCGTGCTGCAGCCGGGCATGACCTTCACGATCGAGCCGATGATCACCCTCGGTGGCATCGACTGGTACCAGTGGGACGACGACTGGACCGTGCTGACCCAGGACGGCAGCATGTGTGCCCAGTTCGAGCAGACCATGGTCGTCACTGACTCCGGCGTCGAGGTGCTGACCGTGGCAGATGACCCGTTTCTCCAGCGCTGACATCCTCGCTGAGTACATTTGGTCCCACGCGCCCGAAATCGGGCACGGACTGGGCGCGCTTCCCTGAACGCCCAACGTTGAACCCTGCAGGAGGACACGGCGTGGACACGCTCCTCGACATCGTCGGTATCACCAAGTCGTACGGCCCCAAGCGGGTCCTGGACGGAGTCGACCTCACCGTCGGGCGGGGCGAGGTGATCGGCATCGTCGGTGAGAACGGCGCGGGCAAGACCACCCTGATCTCCATCTTCTCCGGCCACCAGCAGGCCGAGGGCGGCACGATGCGGCTGAACAACGCCCCGTACTGGCCCAAGAGCCCCGAGGACGCCCGGGCCCGTGGGGTCGGCATCATCCAGCAGGACTTCACGCTCGACCCCCAGATGACTGTCGCCGCGGCGATCTTCCGGAACACCTACCAGGCGGATCGGCCCCAGCGCGCCCTGAACCGGCCCGCCCAGTGGCTGCTGGACGAGGCCGGTGTCGCCCTGTCCCCCGAGACCTCCATGGGCGAGCTCGCGTACGCCGAGCAGGGCCTGGTCGAGGCCGTACGACTCCTCGCCGAGGACGCCCAGTTGGTGATCATGGACGAGGTCGCGGCGTCGCTCAACCTGCAGGAGATCGACCACCTGCACTTCATCGTCAGCCGGTTGACCCGCCAGGGGCGTTCGGTGCTCTACATCTCCCACCGGCTGCGCGAGGTGCAGGCGGTGGCGAACCGGATCGCCGTCGTCCGCGAGGGACGGATCGTGGAGCAGCTCGACCCCCGGCGGGTGAGCACCGAGGACATCGCCGGTCACATGCGGTCACGGTCGGCCCGGCGGGCCTGGCTCCCCGAGATCACCGGCCGGTCCACCGACGGCGCCACGAAGATCGGGCCGGGCGCGACCTCGCCGTTCAGCGCCTCGGAGTTCGGCGCTGACTTCGGCGCTGCGGGCTTCGGCTCCCCGGGCCACGGATCCTCCGACCGTGACTCCGACGTCGGCCCGGAACCACTCGGTGACCAGCACGTCGAGGCCGACGCGACCGCTACCGGCCCCGCACCCGACGCGCCCGTGCGTGGACAGCGGGCCATCGCCGCCGACGACGGCCGATCGTACGATTCCGATTCCGAGGCCGCCGCGCCGCTCCTGGAGATCGAGGGCCTGGACGCCCCCGGCACCTCCGGGACCGGAGTGCGGGACATCTCGTTCAGCGTCGCCAGTGGTGAGGTCGTGGGCCTGACCGGCCCGCGCCACGCCGGTCAGGACGCGGTCGTGGCCGCTCTCAACGGCCGTGCCCCGGGCACGTTCCGGCTGCTGCGGATCAACGGCTACAACCGTACGATCTCGTCGCCGGAGGACGCGGCGGCCCTGCGCATCGCCTACCTCGCCGGGCCGGACGAGGAGTCCCCGAAGGAGCGGCAGCGCTCGCTGGCCCGCGCCATGATGACCGGCGGGTGGGCCGCCGGGGCCGACTTCGAGACCGAGGTCGAGGGCCTCGCGGAGATGATGTCGGCGCTGGACACGCTCCAAGAGGCCTCGACCAGGCTCCACGGACGTCGTGCTCTCCGCAACGGCACGCCGCACCCGAAGGCGGGGTCGACGCTGTCCGGTGGCCAGCAGCAGCTGGTCCTGCTCGGCGACTGGATGACCCAGGACGCGGACGTGCTGATCGTCTCCGAGCCGGGACGCGGCCTCGACCACGACAACCGGGCAACGATGTACCAGAAGCTCAACGAGGCGGCCGACAACGGAGCCGCGGTCCTGCTGGTCTCCTCTGACGTCGAGGAGCTCGTACGCTCCTGCCGGCGCGTCCTGGTGTTCCAGGACGGGGAGATCGCCGAGGTCGTCGAGGGCGACCCGATCACGCACGAGCAGCTGACCCGGTCGTTCGCTCGGATGAGCTGACCGGATCCGCCGCGCTTCCAGTGGGACACCGCTGCACCGCGACAGCGGGCGCAGGACCGGTCGAAGTCGAGGAATGATCGGACGAGTCGAGCTGTAAGCCGGGTTCTGTGACGCCCGAGGGCGCCGACGACCATCTATCTGGGACCGTTGTTGCCAACAGCCTCGCGCGACCTACCCGGGAGCTCGGGCGAGCAGCCCTCGGGCACTCCCTGTCTGGTCTTGCTCCGGGTGGGGTTTACCTAGCCACCCCAGTCACCTGGGGTGCTGGTGGTCTCTTACACCGCCGTTTCACCCTTACCTGCCGTGCGACAGGCGGTTTGTTTTCTGTGGCACTGTCCCGCGGGTCACCCCGGGTGGGCGTTACCCACCACCCTGCTCTTCGGAGCCCGGACTTTCCTCAGCACTCGCGTGCCGCGGCCGTCCGCTCGACTCGTCCGACCACCCAGTCTACGTCACTGCAGCAGCCAGCACCGCCGCGCTCGACCGCCCGCGCATGCCAGGACCGGGACGACCTCACGGCACCAGGCTGAACTCCGTACGACCGGCTGCCACGTCCACCCGGTCCAGCCGCACCCGGACCCGCTCGCCGAGGGCGGGGGTCCCGACCACATCGGCCTCCACCGCGGGGTGACCGACCATCACCTTCGCCCGCTCCGGCGCCTTGCCGCGACGTTCGATCACCGTGCCGAGGAACTCCTGCCCCACCCGCCCCGACAAGGTCAGTGCCTCGGTCATGTCGATGATCGCCCGCTCGAAGGTGGTGGCCCGGGAGTTGGACGCGGCCATCTCCTCGGGCAGGCCATCGAGCGCCGCCAACACCCATTCGGGGACCGGTCGGCCGGCGCACAGGGCCACGCAGGTCTCCTCCGCGTACCGGTCGACCAGGCGGCGCAGCGGGGCGGTCACGTGGGCGTACTCGGTGGCGAGCGCGGTGTGCACGTCGAGGAGGGGGCGTTCGCCGTTGAAGGCGTGGTAGCCGGCGTTGCGGAAGAGCATCGTCGCCGCCTCGCCCATCGCCGCATGGGTGGGCCGGTGCATGTCCAGGGTGCGCACGAAGTCCGGGTAGGCCATCTCCTGCGGCCAGGGGATCTCCAGCGCCTTCGCCGTACGCCGCAGCTTGTCCAGCGCGGACTGCTCGGCCGGCGGGAGGGTGCGCAGGATCCCCACGTTGTGGTCGAGCATGATCCGCGCCGCGGACATGCCGGTCAGCAGCGAGATCTGGGCGTTCCAGTCCTCGATCCGTACCGGTTGGCGGTACTTGAGCCGCCATTTGCCGGGCGAACGGACCTCGATCTCCTGCTCGGGGATGTTGAGGCTGACCCCCCCGCGGGCGATCTCGCGTTCCTCCCGCAGCAGCCCGGCCTCGCGGAGCAGCTCCAGGGATTCACTGGCCCGGTCAGTGTCGAGTGCGATCTGGACCTCGTCGTAGGTGAGCTGGGCGCGGGAACGGACCAGGGCGCGCTGGACGCCCTTCTCCAGGGTCGCCCCGTCCGCGTCCAGACGGATCTGCCACAACAGACTGGGCCGCAGCTCGCCGGGAAGCAGGCTGGCCGCGCCCTCGGACAACACCGGCGGATGCAGCGGGAAGCGCCGGTGCGGGGCATAGAACGTCTGCCCGCGCCGGTGCGCCTCCAGATCGATCGGGTCGCCGGGGCGGACGAAGGCGGCGACATCGGCGATCGCGTACGACACCAGGTAGCCGGTGCCGTCGCGGGCAACGTGGACCGCCTGGTCCAGGTCCTTCGAGCCCGGCGGGTCGATCGTGACCAGCGGGATGTCGGTCCGGTCCAGGGACGGTAGCCGAGGATCCCGCACCGCGGCATCGGCCGCGGCCAACACCTGGTCGGGGAAGGCCTCGGGGATCTGGAGCCGGTCCTGGAGGCGGGCGACGCCCTCAGCCAGTGCAGACGGGACAACGCCGTGCAGGTTCAGGTGGCGCGCGGGCATGCCTTCACCCTACGGCGCAGGACGGCCGTGAGGTCAGATCCCGGAGGCTTCGGTGCGGACCAGGATCCGGCCGCACTCGGCGCAGCGCAGGACGTCGTCGGGCGCGGCCGCCGCGTACGCCCTCAGGTCCGCAGCGTTCACGACCAGTCCGCAGCCCTCGCACCGCCGGGCGACGAGGGCGGCGGCGCCGGACCCGCGCTGCTTGCGGACCTTCTCGTAGAGCTGGAACAGGTCGCTCGGCAGTTGCTTGACCAGCCCGGCCCGTTCCTCCAGCAGCACCTTGGCGTCGGCATCGACGGCCTGGGCGACCTTGGTCCGGGCAGCAATCGCCTCGCGCAGGCTGTCGGCCAGGGTGCCGCGGCGCTCGGTGACCCGGTCGCGGACCGCGGCGGACTCCTCGAGCCGTTCCATCACCTCCAGCTCGGCATCCTCCAGCTCACCGATCCGGCGGTCCAGGTGGGCGACCTCCTCGACCAGGGCGCGCAGCGCCTTGGCGTCGACATCCCCTTGGTCGATGCGTTGCTGGTCGCGCCGCCGCCGCTCGCGGACCGGCTCCAGATCGGTCTCGGCCCGGCGTTGCTCCAACTCGGCGTCGGCGACGGCCGTCTCGGCGGACGTCAACTCGTCGTCGATCGTGGCCAGCTCGGCCTGGATCCGGAGCACCTCGGCGTGCTCGGGAAGGTGCTTGCGGCGGTGCGACAACTGCACGAGGGTGGTGTCGACCTTGTTGAGCTCCAGCAGTCTGAGCTGCACGCTCTGGGGGGCTTTCATCGCCAGTTTCCTCCGCCGTTCAGGTGTGATACCCCACTCTAGGGCAGGGACGAGCCGCAACCCGCCCCAGCGGCCCTGAGCAGCCCGCCCGACCCGCGACAAGGCCCCCCAGTGCCGTGATGTGGCACAAATCACTGACCTTCGCCTCCCGGCTCTGGTCTAGTTCGGCCTGTCCATCGCTGCCAGACACCCGGAGGTCCCGTGGCCCGCACCCTCTCGCCCGACGAGCCCATCCCGCGTGGGGTGTACGCACGACTCGTCCTCGTCCTGGGGCTGCTGGCAGCGATCGGACCGTTGTCGACCGACGTCTACCTGCCGGCGTTCCCGGACATGGCGCTCGAACTGGCGGCTTCGCACAGCCAGGTCCAGGCGACCCTGGCCGGGTCCCTGATCGGGCTCGGACTGGGCCAGCTCGTGGCCGGTCCACTGTCGGACTCCCTGGGTCGGCGGATGCCCGTGGTCGTCGGCATGATCGCCCACACCCTGCTGTCGATCGGCTGCGCACTCGCCACCAGCGTCGAGCTGTTGATCGTGCTGCGGGTGCTGCAGGGCCTGGCCGGCACCGCGGCCGCGGTGACCGCGATGGCCGTGGTCCGCGACCTGTTCACCGGCGGGCGGGCGGCCACGCTGATGTCGCGCCTGATGTTGGTGATGGGTCTGGCGCCGGTCTTCGCCCCCTCGGCCGGCGGCCTGATGCTCGAGCTGACGTCATGGCGGGGCACCTTCGTCTTCCTGGCCGTGGCCGGCGTCGTCCTGCTGGTGGCCACGCTCGCCTGGCTGCCGGCGACTCATCCGGTCGAGAATCGGATGCCGCTGCACCCGCGGGCGACGGCCAGTGCCTACCTGGGGCTGTTCCGGGATCCGGTGGTGGTCGCCATGGTGGTGGGCAGCGCCGCCAGCGCCGGCACCCTGTTCAGCTACATCTCCGGCTCCTCGTTCATCCTGCAGGGCTTCTACGGCATGAGTGCACAGGCGTACGGACTGGTCTTCGGCGCGATCGGCCTGGCGATGGTGGTCGGTGGCCAGCTGAACCCGTTCCTGATCAACCGGTTCGGCCTGATCCGCACCGAGCTGGGCGCCAGCATCGCCTCCGTGGCCGTCGCGCTGGTGCTGTACCTGCTGGTCTCCCGCGGGATCGGCGGGGTCCTCGGATTCGTCGTGCCGCTCGCCTTCGCGACAGCGCTGGTCGCCCTGCACAACGCCAACCTGACCGTGATCGCCCTGCACCGCCAGGGCCGTACCGCCGGGACCGCGGCCGCGCTGCTCGGGGCCGTACGCTTCGCCGTCGGTGGCGCCCTGGCCCCGGTGGTCGGCCTGGTCTCCCGCAACGACCCGACCCCGCTGACCCTGATCATCCTCGGTACGTCACTGGTCGGGCTGGTCGCCTACCTGCTGACCCGCCCGGTGCTGAAGGACTACCTCGCCTGATCGGCGCCCCTCCCCTGGTCGGCGCGCCTCGCCGTAACGGGCCGTTCCCCCGCCGGTGCCACAATGGAGCCCATGGCTGAGAACGAGGACCCCGAAGAAACCACCAAGCTGCCCAACCGGCAGAGCCCGTTCTCCGACGCGTTCCGAGAGTTCATCGTCGGTGACTGGGCGCCGTACTCCACCGAGCTGCCCGAGCAGCTCCCCGCCGCGGGGCCGGCCGCCGCGCGACGTACGGCCATCGGAGCGATGTTCCCCGGCGAGAGACTGGTGCTGCCGGCCGGCGAGCTGAAGACCCGCAACAACGACAACGACTACCGGTTCCGGCCGCATTCGGCGTTCGCCCACCTGTCGGGCCTGGGGACCGATCGGGAGCCCAACGCCGTGCTGGTGCTGGAACCGACCGATGAGGGGCACGAGGCGACCCTCTACTTCAAGCCGCGGGCACCGCGGACCGACGAGGAGTTCTACGCCAGCTCGCGCTACGGCGAGATGTGGGTCGGCCAGCGCGAGTCCCTGGACGAGATGGCGGCACTCACCGGCCTGCGGTGCGCCCCGATCGACCAACTTCCCGCCGCCCTGGCGAAGAACTCCGGCTCGACCCAGCTGCGGGTGGTCCGCGAGTCCGACAGCGCGATCACCGCGCAGGTGGACGCACTGCGCGCCCAGGCCGCCGGGGAGGCCGCGCGGCCCGAGGACGCCTCCTCGGTCGACGACGAGTTCGCCACCGCCCTGTCGGAGCTGCGGTTGACCAAGGACGACTTCGAGATCGTCCAGCTGCAGGAGGCCTGTGACAAGACCTGTGCCGCCTTCGGCGAGGTGGTCCGTTCCTTCCCCGAGGCCGTGGCCAAGGGCCGGGGCGAGCGGTGGGTCGAGGGCGTCTTCGGCCTGTACGCCCGGCACGGGGGCAATGCGCTCGGCTACGACACGATTGCCGCGGCCGGCGACCACGCCTGCACCCTGCACTGGATCCGCAACGACGGGGACGTCCGCGACGGCGACCTGATCCTGATCGATGCCGGCATCGAGGTGGACACCCTGTACACCGCCGACATCACCCGTACGCTGCCGGTGAACGGTCGCTTCACCGCCCCGCAGCGCAAGGTGTACGACGCGGTGTTGGCCGCCGCCGACGCCGCGATCGAGGTATGCCGGCCCGGCACCATGTTCAAGGACGTGCACCAGGCGGCGGTCACCGTCCTGGCCCAGTACCTCTACGACTGGGGCCTCCTGCCGGTCACCCCGGAGGAGTCGGTCTCGGAGGAGGGCGGCCAGCACCGCCGATGGATGGTGCACGGCACCTCCCACCACCTGGGCATCGACGTGCACGACTGCGCCCAGGCCCGCAACGAGCAGTATCGTCTCGGTACCCTGCGCGAGGGCATGGTGATCACCGTCGAGCCGGGTCTGTACTTCAAGTCGACCGATCTGTTGGTCCCCGAGGAGCTGCGTGGCATCGGCGTACGGATCGAGGACGATATCCTGGTCACCGCCGAGGGCCCGCGGGTCCTGTCCCACCGACTGCCGCGCCGCGCTGAGGACATCGAGGCCTGGATGGCACCACTCCTGGAGGGATGACTCGATGGCCCCGTCACTGTTCCCGCCGCGCCGCTCCCATCAGCCCGAGGTCCCCACCCCGGGTCCGATGGCACCGCCGCGCACCCAGCCAGAGCCGGCCGAGGTAACCGTGGACGCCGCGGACGCCGCGGACGCCGCGGACGCCGCGGACGCCGCGGACGCCGCGGAGACGAACGTCGGGGATGCGGGCGAACTGCCCGGCCGGATCCCCGACTCGGTCGTCAACTGGGGCTGGTACGTGGACGGGGTCCGACAGGACTGCGAGGACCTGAGGGAGGCCACCACCCAGGCCCTCGACAACCACGGCTTCGTCTGGCTCGGCCTGCGTGACCCCGACGACGACGACATGGCCGGCCTGGCCCGCGGCTTCAACCTGCATCCGCTGGCGATCGAGGACGCCGTCGAGGGCCATACCCGCTCCAAGCTCGAGCAGTTCGGCCGCACGCTGTTCCTGGTGGTCTCCACGGTGGCGTACGTGCCGAAGCAGGCACGCCCCGACACCTCGGAGATCGTGACCACCGGACAGATCATGGTCTTCGTCGGCACCGGCTTCGTCATGACGGTGCGCCGTGGCTCCCAAACCTCGCTGAAGAGGCTGCGCAAGTCGATGGAGAAGCACCCCGAGCGGCTGGAGCTGGGGCCGGCATCGGTGCTGTACGGGGTGCTCGACACCGTTGTCGACTCCTACCGGCAGGTGGTCCACGACTTCGAGGAGGACATCGACGAGGTCGAGGCGATGGTGTTCTCCCCCGAGGGCGCCCAGGAGGTCGAGCAGGTCTACCAGCTCAAGCGCGAGCTGATCGAGTTCAAGCGCGCCGTCTCCCCGCTCGGCGGACCGCTGAACAACCTGGCCACCCGCCGGTACAAGGCCATTCCGGAGGAGGCCCAGGCGTACTTCCGCGAGGTCTCGGACCATCACACCGAAGCTCGGGAGTCGATCGCCTCGTACGACGAGGTGCTCTCCACGATGCTGGCCGCCTCGCTCAACCGACTGTCGGTGAGTGAGAACGAGGACATGCGCAAGATCTCGGCGTTCGTGGCCATCGCCGCGGTCCCCACCCTGATCGCCGGCATCTACGGGATGAACTTCGACAACATGCCCGAGCTGCACACCCAGTACGGCTACTACGGGGTCTGGGTGGTCATCCTGCTACTGATGACCACGCTCTTCGTGCTCTTCCGGCGCAACAACTGGCTCTGAACCGGCCCGGACGGCACCGTCACTGGAAGCCGGCGGCGCGCCCGCCCGGCATCTGGGCGAGCAGGTCGCGGGCCTGCATCGTCACCTTGTGCTCGCAGAGCACCTCGTACTTCGTCGCGATCGTCTGGGTCACCGAGGTGAAGTCACGCTTGCCACGGGTGAGCAGGTGCCCGAGCAGGGCGAAGCCCACGCTGATGACGACGCCGACGAGCACGGCGATCGCCGCCAGCATGTAGATGTTCGACTGCGGCGGGTAGAAGATCATCGCCATCACGCCGAACAGCAGGCCGATGGTCAGGCCGTTCATCAGGCCGCGGTTGATCACGGTCCCCCAGTCCTTGCGGCCGGTGACCCGCTCGACCGAGCGCAGATCAGTGCCGACGATGGCCAGGTTCTGCACCGGGAAGTGCTTGTCGGACAGGTAGTCCACCGCCCGTTGGGCCTCCTCGTAGGAGCCGTACGTGGCGAGGAGTTGGGGGAACTGCAACTCGAACAGCGAGCCCAGCTGCCGCGGACCGGGTGCGACCATCTCAGTCATCCTCCTGCTCAGGGGCGGTTCCTGCCTGGCCGGAAGGCGCCATGCCGGCGGCCCGACCGCGGGCGGCCACCACGGCGGCGAGCTTCATGCCCGCCTCGTCCACCATCTCCTCGTCCACCACGATGGCGCCGACCGCTCCCCCGGCCTGCGAGGTCGCCTCGGCATAGCGGGCCATGATCCGCACCGCACGGTCGTACGAGGCCTGGTCCGGACAGAAGACCTGGTTGCCGGCGTCGATCTGTGCCGGGTGCAGCACCCACTTGCCGTCGTAGCCGAGCGCCGCGGAACGACGGGCGGACGCGACGAACCCGTCCACGTCACGGATCGCCACGTACGGCCCGTCGATCGCCGCGAGGCCGTGGGCACGGGCCGCCACCAGGATGGTCATCAGTACGTGGTGGAAGGCATCGGCGATCTCGTAGCCGGCCGGCTGGGCGCCGATGTTCAGCCCGGGCATGCCCATCGAGGCCGCGAAGTCGCCCGGCCCGTACACCAGGGACCGCATCCGGGCCGAGGCGCCGGCGATCGCCTCGGCGTTGAGCAGCCCGCGGGCGTCCTCGATCTGTGCCTCGATGCCGATCCGCCCGACCGGCAACCGGTGGGTGCGCTCCACCTGGGTGAGCAGCAGGTCGAGCGCCCGGATGTGGTCGGCGTCCTGCACCTTCGGCAGCACCAGGGCGTCGATGCGGCTTCCGGCCCCGGACACGACCGCGACCACGTCCTGGTAGGTCCACGAGGTGGTCCAGTCGTTGACCCGTACGGTCACCGTCGGCGCCGCCCAGTCCTTGTGCAGGTACTCCACGATCCGGGCCCGGGCCGATTCCTTAGCGGCCGGTGCGACCGCATCCTCCAGGTCGAGGAAGACCACGTCGGCGGGCAGGCCCAGCGCCTTGGTCAGGAAGCGGTCGCTCGAACCGGGGACCGCGAGCACGGTGCGGCGGACGGCAGGATCAGAGGTCGGCACACCCTAACCCTAGGCCCTGGGCTGAACCAGGCGGTACTGTCCCCACGTGCGTACGACCAACTCCTCGATCTTCGTATCCCGGCTACGCCGCATGCCAGTCATGGATACCGCCGGCGACAAGCTCGGCACGGTCCGCGACCTGGTCGTCCAGGTCCGCTCCTCCGGCCGGGCCCCACGGGTCAAGGGCCTGGTCGTGGAATTGTTCGCCCAGCACCGGGTCTTCGTCCCGATGGTGCGGGTGCATGCCATCGAGGCGATCCAGGTGACCATCTCCGGGGTGCTCAACACCCGCCGGTTCGAGCGGCGCGAGGCGGAGTCGCTGGTCTTCCAGGACCTGTTCGACTCACAGGTCAACCTGCGTGGGCAGAGCAAGCCGTCCTGGATCTTCGACGTTTCCATTCGCCAGGCCCGCTCGCACGACTGGCAGATCGACGAGGTGGCCCTGCGCGCCTCCACCGGACCGTTCGCCCGACGCACGTACGACACGATCGTCGACTGGAGCGACATCGACGTGTTCGTGGTCGGGGCCGGCCGGTCGACCCGCGAGGTGCTGGCCCGGATGGAGGACATGAAGGCCGCCGACATCGCCCGCGAGCTCCACGACATGACCGCCCAGAGGCGCCGGGAGATCGCCCGCGCCCTTGACGACGAGACCCTGGCCGACGCCCTGGAGGAGCTGCCCGAGGACGAGCAGGTGGAGCTGATCCAGGCGCTGGAGGTCGACCGGGCCGCGGACGTGCTGGAGGAGATGAACCCGGATGACGCAGCCGACCTGGTGGCCGAGCTGACCCCGGATGTGGCCGAGAAGCTCCTGGACCGGATGGAGCCTGAGGAGGCCCTGGACGTCCGCCGCCTGATGGAGTACGGCGAGCATACCGCCGGCGGTTTGATGACGCCCGAACCGGTGGTGCTGGGCGCGGACGACACGGTCGCCATGGCGCTGGCCCGGATCCGCAGCCAGGACCTGACCCCGGCGCTGGCAGGGATGGTGTACGTCTGCCGCTCCCCGCTCGAGCCGCCGACGGGGCGGTTCCTCGGGGCCGTGCACTTCCAGCGGCTGCTGCGGGAACCCCCCTCGGTGCTCGTGTCAGCCCTGGTCGACACCGACCTGGAGCCGCTCAAGCCGAGTGCCCACGTCTCCACGGTCAGCCGCTACTTCGCGACGTACAATTTGGTCTGCGCCCCCGTGGTCAACGAGGACCGGCAGTTGCTCGGCGCGGTCACGGTCGACGACGTGCTCGATGCGATGCTGCCGGATGACTGGCGTGGCGACCAGATGGACGGGCTGGCGCCGAGCGAGGCGCACTGGGCGGCCGACCGGCTGATCCGGGACCTCGAGCTGCGGCGCCACCGCGCCAGTGACCAGCGAAAGGGGGCCCCAGATGGCCGATGATGGCCTGAACGTCCCCGGTCGGGAGCCGTTCTGGCGCCGCAGCAGCACCGGTGACAGCGACGCGTTCGGCCGGTTCGCCGAGGGGTTCGCCCGGTTCATGGGCACCCCCGCGTTCCTCGGCTGGATGACCGTGTTCGTGGTCCTCTGGATCGTCTTCAACATCGTGGGACTCTTCGGGTTCAAGTGGGACCCCTACCCGTTCATCCTGCTCAACCTGTTCTTCTCCACCCAGGCCTCCTACTCGGCCCCGCTGATCCTGCTGGCCGAGAACCGGCAGGCCGACCGGGACCACGTCCGACTCGCCGAGGAACGCAAGCAGTCCGCCCAGAACCGGGCGGACATGGACTTCCTCGCCCGCGAGATCGCCGCCCTGCGCGACTCGGTCAACGACCTGGCCACCCGCGACTACATCCGCTCGGAGCTGCGCGAGCTCCTGGCCGACCTGGACACCGATACCGCGCGCGGCCCTGCCCCCGACCGGCGCCCGTACTGAGGAACCGCGCACAGGCCTTGTCGTCCCATACGACATTCGGCCGCTCGAAGGACCACTTGGTCCCAGCGGCTAGCCTGTGGAACATGCCTGACGTCGTCATGACCCCGCCGGACCACCCGCTGATGAAGGCCGTTGTGGCCTCTCTGTCGCGCGTGATGGATCCGGAGATCAAACGACCGCTGATGGAGCTGGGCATGATCCCGGCCGTCACCATCGACGACGACAACGTGGTCACGGTCGATATCCTGCTCACCGTGCAGTTCTGCCCGCTGCACACCACGATCACCGAGGACGTGCAGGACGTCGTCGCCGGGGTCCCCGGGATGGCCGGGGTGACCGTCAAGCTCGGCGTGATGACCGACGAGCAGCGCAAGGCGCTGAACGTCCAGTTGCGCGGCGGCGTCGAGCAGCACGAGGTCCCCTTCGCCCGGGTGGGCAACCTGACCCGGGTGCTGCTGATCTCCTCCGGCAAGGGCGGGGTCGGCAAGTCCTCGGTCACCGCCAACCTGGCGCTGGCCCTGGCCCGGAGCGGCAAGAAGGTCGGCATCCTCGACGCCGACATCTACGGCCACTCGATCCCACCGATGCTGGGCCTGGCCGAGGCCCAGCCGACCATGGTCGGCGAGTACATCATGCCGGTGCCGTACGGCGACCTGAAGGTGATGTCGATCGGCATGCTGAAGCAGAGCCGGGATCAGGTGATCGCCTGGCGCGGACCGATCCTCGACCGTGCCCTGCAGCAGATGCTCGCCGACGTCTACTGGGGCGACCTCGACTTCCTCGTCGTCGACCTGCCGCCGGGCACCGGTGACGTGGCGATGTCGCTCGGCGCCAAGGTGCCCGACGCCGAGGTGATCGTCGTGACCACCCCGCAGGCGGCCGCGTCCGAGGTGGCCGAGCGTGCCGGCACGATGGCAGACATGCTGCACCAGCGGGTGATCGGCGTGGTCGAGAACATGTCGTACCTCGAGACCACCTGCCCCTCGTGCAACGAGAAGCACCAGGTGGAGCTGTTCGGCTCCGGCGGTGGGGAGCACGTCTCCCGTACTCTGTCGGCCCGGCTGGGCTATGACGTGCCGCTGCTGGCCCGGATCCCGCTCGACGTGACGTTGCGCGCCGCCGGTGACGAGGGCGTTCCCGTCGTCGGTTCGCCCGACGCGGGTCCTTCGGCCGCGGTGATCGAGAAGGTCGCGGCCACCCTGGTGGCCGAGCCCCGCGGGCTGGCCGGCAAGTCGCTGGGAGTCACCCCGGTCCAGGCCTGAGCGCCGGGCAGGTCCACGCGGCGACCCGGTACGGCGTCACCCTCCCTACGGCGTACGCGCGGTGCGGGTCTGCCGGCCCTGCCCGGATCTGCCTTGCCTGGACCTACGTTGCCTCGGAGTCGAACGGTGCGCCGACCCGGACCGTGCTGCCGGCAGCGGCGCGCGCGGCCGCCAGCTCATCGGCATCGACCACGCCGTCGCCGTTGACGTCCATCGCGAGGCGCAGGTCGCTCGCCGCGTCGTCAAGTTCCTCGCTCGCCTCACGGAGCGAGGCGACGAGGTCGTCCACGCCGTCCAGCCCGCCCTGGCGCATCACGTAGCGGCGCACCGACCCCCTGGGATCGGTGATGTCGAAGTCCTCGAAGCCAGGGCCCAACTCGGTCCGTACGGACGACTGGGCGTTGTTCGCGACCTGTCGGAAGAACTTGATCAGCCGCGCCAGTTTCGTGGCGAGTTCAGGCAGCTTCTCCGGACCCCAGAGGATCACCGCGATGATCGCGATGACCGCAATTTCACCTGCACCCAGTCCGAACACGTCGCCTACCGTAGCCGACTCGGGTGCCTCCATCGCCCGGCGCGTGCTGCACGGACGAGCAGCACGGGCCCGGACGACGGGTCAGGTGGGGTCACGCGAGGTCGGCAGCGCGCAGGGTGTCGACGAAGGTGTCGACCAGTGCGGGGGCGGGCATCACCTGGGGGAGGCGCAGGTCGCCCACGGACCGCCAGGTACGGGCCAGAGCACCCTTGACCATGCTGCAGCCCTGGGCCGCGAAGACCCCTTGGAAGGACGGGAGCGCCCGACGGTGCAGGGTCAGCGCGCGGGCAGCGTCACCGGCTGCCCAGGCCTCGATCATCTCCTTGGCGAGGACACCGGTGAAGTGCGTCGAGGTGCCGACCAGGCCGACTCCGCCGACCGACAGCAGTGGCAGCGTGATCGCGTCGTCGCCGGCGTAGTAGGCCAGGTTCGTCTCGGCCAGCACCTTCGACGACTCGGCGACCATCCCCTTGGCATCCTTGACCGCGACGATCCGGGGGTGCTCGGCCAGTGTGATCAGGGTCGGCGTCGCGACCGGCACGCCGGCGCGCGACGGGATGTCGTACACCATCACCGGCAGGTCGGTGCTGTCGGCGACGGCGCGGAAGTGCGTCAGCAGGCCGTCCTGCGGAGGCCGCGAGTAGTAGGGGGTGACGACCAGCAGGCCCTGGGCGCCGGCCGCCGCGGCCTGGACAGCAAGCTCGCAGGTGTGGCCGGTGTCGTTGGTCCCGACACCGGCGACGATGGTGGCGCGGTCCCCGACCTCGTCGACGACGGCGGCGACGAGCGCCGCCTTCTCCGCGTCGGAGGTCGTCGGGGCCTCGCCGGTGGTGCCGTTGATCACCAGTCCGTCATTGTGCTGGTCATCCACCAGGTGGGCCGCGAGCGCCCGCGCCGTGGCGAGGTCGAGCTCGCCCTTGGCATCGAAAGGAGTGACCATGGCGGTCAGCAGACGGCCGAACGGCGGCGTGGGAGTGTCAGTGGGCTCGGGCATGGCGCGATTCTATGTCGATCCGGTCGTGGATGTCGTGGCGGTCAGAGCGTCGTGATGATGACCAGTGGGTCACCGTCGTGCACGACGTCCCCCACGTTGACCACGACCTCGGCAACGACTCCCTGGGCCTCGGCCAGCACCGGGATCTCCATCCTCATCGATTCGAGGACGACCAGCTCGTCCATCGGCTCGACCTTGTCCCCGGACACGACCTGGACGTTGAGGACTGATGCCACCAGTTCGGCTGCCACAGTGTGTTGCATGGAGGTAATGCTAGGGGCTCCCCCCTCCGCATTGGCTAGGCTGGACGCGTGACCACGCGCAAGACCACCAAGAAGGCTGTCAGCCCGGCTCCTGCGAAGAAGACGGCGGCATCCGGGGCCGCCGCCCGGAAGGCCGCCAGCACGGCGAGGATGCACGAGATCTTCGCCCCCACAGCTCCCGACACCCCGCCCGTGGTCGAACCGTCGGCCCCGACGTCCGGCCTGCCGACCGAGGACCAGGCGACGTCGGGCGTCGGCCCCAACGAGGCCAGCTGGATCATGACCGAGAACTTCCGGCCCGAGCGACCGGAGGCGGCCACCGCCCGGCAGGCCGCCACGGAGCAGGGGATCGAGCCCGTCTCCCCCGGCGTGGCCACGATGTTGACCTTCCTCACCCGGACCTGCCACGCGCACTCGGTCGTCGAGATCGGCTCCGGGACCGGCGTGTCCGGTCTGGCCCTGTTTGCCGGCATGGTCAGCGACGGTGTGCTCACCAGCATCGACACCGATTCGGAGGCCCAGGGGACCGCCCGCCGGGTGCTCCGCGAAGCGGGCATCCCCAGCAACCGTTTCCGGCTGATCTCCGGCGATGCGCTGACCGTGATGCCCAAGTTGTCCGACGCGGCGTACGACCTGGTATTCATCGACGGGGACAAGCTGGAGTACTCCGAGTACATCGAGCAGGCCCAGCGGTTGCTCCGCACCAACGGGGTCCTGGTCGTCAACAACGCCCTCTGGTACAACCTCGTGGCCGACACCAGCAACGAAGACAACGAGACGATCGTGATCCGCGAGGCCCTGGACGCGGTCAGCACGATGGACGACGTGTGGCTGCCGGTCCTGCTGCCGGTGGGCAACGGGCTCCTGGTCGCCTCGCGCACCGACGGCTGACACCGGCGTCGCGGCGGCGCCACCACCACCCCCGGACCGGTCCACACAACGCTCACCACACGACGCTCAACGCCAAGGGGCCCCATCCGCACGGATGGGGCCCCTCCTGGCGTCTCCCGGCACTGACCAGGCCTGCGAGGCGGCGGTCAGATCGCCTTGACCACGAAGTCCTTCGGGACCACGGTGATGCCACCGGCCGAGACGGTGAAGCCGCGGGCCCGATCGGCCTCGTGGTCCACGCCGACCTCGGCGCCACGCTCGACCACCACGTTCTTGTCCAGGATGGCGCGCCGGACCACTGCGTTGCGACCGACGTGCGCGTTGTCCATCAGCACGGACTGCTCGACCTTGGCCCACTTGTCGACCCGCACCTTCGGCGACAGCACGGAGGAGTCGACGTCACCGCCGGAGATGATCGTGCCGGTCGACACGATGGAGTCCTCGGCAGTACCACGCAGCGTGAACTTGGCCCCCGGGAGCTGGCGCTGGTAGGTGAAGATCGGCCAGTCGTGGTTGTACAGGTTGAAGTTGGGCTTCACGGCGACCAGGTCCATGTGGGCGTCGAAGAACGCATCGATGGTTCCCACGTCCCGCCAGTAGTTCTTGTCCTCCTCAGTGGCGCCGGGGACGCTGTTCTCGGTGAAGTCGTACACCTGCGCCTCGCCCTTGTCCACGAACATCGGGACGATGTCGCCGCCCATGTCGTGGCGTGCATTCTCGTCGGCGGCATCCGCCTCGAGCGCGGCCACCAGAGCGTCCTTGCCGAAGATGTAGTTGCCCATCGAGGCGAACGACTCGTCCGGGCTGTCCGCCAGGCCCGGCGGGTCGGCCGGCTTCTCGAGGAACTCGCTGATCTTGTTGTCCTCGGCGGCATCAATGATGCCGAACGCGCTGGCCTCGGCACGGGGCACCCGAATGCCGGCGACGGTGGCACCGAGCCCCGAGTCGATGTGCGCCTCGAGCATCTGGCTGATGTCCATCCGGTAGATGTTGTCGGCGCCGAAGACGACGACATAGTCCGGATTGGCGTCCTTGATCAGGTTCATCGACTGGTAGATCGCGTCGGCGCTGCCCTGGTACCAGTGCGGTCCGAGGCGCTGCTGCGCCGGCACCGGGGTGACGTAGTTGCCCAACAGGTTGGACATCCGCCAGGTCAACGTGATGTGGCGGTCGAGCGAATGGGACTTGTACTGGGTCAGCACCGCGACCTGGAGCAGGCCCGAGTTGACCATGTTGGACAGCACGAAATCGATCAGGCGCATGGTGCCGCCGAAAGGCACCGCAGGCTTGGCCCGATCGAGGGTGAGGGGCATCAGCCGCTTTCCCTCACCACCAGCGAGGACAATGGACAGAACCTTGGGGCGGGGCGTCATGCCTCGAACCTATGGCTCCGGAGTTGCGCCGGACAAGCGGTTTGCCAAGACTTTTCCGTTTGCTCCCACACCCTTCACTCCGGAGGACCTGCATATGGGACGATCACCCCCATGAGCCTGAGTGTTTCGGTCCTGACCAGGGAGTACCCACCGACGATCTACGGCGGGGCGGGGGTCCACGTCCAACAGCTCGTTCCGCAGCTGCGCAAGTTCATCGACGTCGATGTGCAGTGCATGGGCGAGCCCCGCGAGGGCGCCACGGCACATGCGGAGGACTACCCGGCGGGCGCCAACGCCGCCCTGCGGGTCTTCGGCGCCGACCTGTCCATGATCAACTCCCTGCCGGAGGGCCTCGACCTGGTGCACTCGCACACCTGGTACGCCAACCTGGCCGGGCACCTCGGCGGCATCTACCGCGAGATCCCGCACGTGGTCTCGGCCCACTCGCTGGAGCCGGACCGACCGTGGAAGAAGGAACAGCTCGGTGGCGGCTACAACCTGTCCTCCTGGGCGGAGCGCACCGCGTACAACGGCGCCTCGGCGGTGATCGCGGTATCGAACGGCATGCGCCGATCCATCCTCGAGGCCTACCCCGAGCTGGACCCCGACAAGGTCCACGTGGTCCTCAACGGCATCGACCCCGACGAGTTCGCCCCCGACCCGGACACCGATGTGGTGGAGGGCCTGGGCATCGACCTGTCCCGGCCGTACGTGGCCTTCGTCGGTCGCATCACCCGCCAGAAGGGCCTGGTGCACCTGGTCCGGGCGGCCCAGCAGCTCGACCCGAACACCCAGCTGCTGCTCCTGGCCGGCGCCCCGGACACCCCGGAGATCGCCGCCGAGTTCAAGGAGGCCTTCGCGCAGCTCGAGGCGTCCCGCGGCGGCGGTGTCATCTGGGTCGAGGAGATGCTGCCGCGGGCGAGCGTACGCCAGGTCCTGTCCCACGCCACCGTGTTCGCCTGCCCCTCGATCTACGAGCCGCTCGGCATCGTCAACCTGGAGGCCATGGCCACGCAGACCGCGGTCGTCGCCAGCGCGGTCGGCGGTATCCCGGAGGTCGTCAATGACGGCGAGACCGGCCTGTTGGTGCCGTACGACCCTGCCCGAGCAGACGACCCGGAGTTCGTGGCGGCTTTCGAGGCCGACTTCGCGGCGAAGCTGAACGAGGTCGTCGGCGATCCTGCCCGGGCCGTCGAGATGGGCCGTGCCGGCCGCCAGCGGGCGGTGGACGTCTTCTCCTGGGAGAAGATCGCCCAGGAGACGGTCGATGTCTATCGCAAGGCGATCGACTACTATGCGGCGCACCCGGAGCTGAAGCCGGTCCACTGAACCTCGGCAGGAATGGTGAGGGCCCCGGTCTTGCCGGGGCCCTTGTCTGTGCTGTTCGGGTGGACGGAACGTCCGACCATTCGGCCGCCCGGATCGCTCGGCGCAGCATCATGCCGCGAGCGATCCGCGCCCCAGCCCCGCGATCTCTTCCCGGGCGCCTACTATCAGGCCACGACCGAGGAGAGCGCCCCGGCCAGTTCGGAGGCCTCAGCGGCATTCATCTCCACCACCAGTCGGCCACCACCCTCCAGCGGCACCCGCATGACGATCCCACGGCCTTCCTTCGTGACCTCCATGGGCCCATCGCCGGTTCGGGGCTTCATTGCTGCCATCGTGCATCCTCACCTCGTATGAACGTACAAACCACAACCATTATCCCGCATGCGGCAAGTCGGCGGCAGGAGGGTGGTCCGAACCGGCGGGTCCGGGGCCCAACCAGTCATCCTCCACGGGCGGTTCGGGCATGTCGCCGAGGTCTCCTCGGGCCGCCACCGCGGCCAGCAGGAGCACCCCCACGGCCAGGCCCACCAGCAGGAAGGGCATCAGGCCCCCAGCCAGGTCGCCAGCGCTGACCGGACCGAGCGGACCGAGTCCAAGGAGCAGTACTCGTCGTCCTGGTGGGCCTTGAGCGGATCGCCCGGGCCGAAGTTCACCGCAGGCACGCCCCGCGCGGAGAACCGCGCCACGTCGGTCCAGCCGTACTTGGGGGCCGGGGCGGTGCCGACGGCACGCAGGAAGTCCTGCGCCAGGGGGCGATCCAGCCCGGGCCGGGCCGCCGGCGCGGAGTCGGTGATGACCGGCTCGTACCCGTCGAAGTACGCGCGGACGTACTGTTCGGCCTGCTCGGGCGTACGGTCCGGCGCGTAGCGGAAGTTGACCTCGACCGTGCACCGGTCCGGGATGACGTTGCCGGCGATACCGCCGCTGATCCGGACCGCATTGAGCCCCTCGATGTACTCCAGACCCTCCACCTCGACCGTGCGCGGCTCGTACCGGCGCAGCCGGTCCAGCACGTCGCCGGCCGCATGGATCGCGTTCACGCCACGCCAGGCCCGGGCGGAGTGGGCGGCGACGCCCTCGGTGGTGAGGGTGAAGCGCATCGTGCCCTGGCAGCCACCCTCGACGCGGGCCGCGGAGGGCTCCCCCAGCACCGCGAAGTCGCCGTCCATCAGGTCCGGCCGCTCCCGTTCGATCGTGTTGAGCCCGTTGCGGGAGGCCTCGACCTCCTCGTTGTCGTAGAAGATCCACGTCACGTCCCGCGACGGGTCGGCGAGCTCGGCGGCCAGCGACAGCGCGACCGCGACCCCGGCCTTCATGTCACAGGTCCCCCGCCCGTACATCCGTTCCTCACCCTCGACCGTACGGATCTGTGACGGCAGGTTGTCGGCCAACGGCACGGTGTCGAGGTGGCCGGCGACGATGACCCGTTCTGCCCGACCGCGGTCGGTGCGGGCGACCACGTTGTTGCCGAGCCGGACCACCTCCAGGTGTTCGCAGCGGCGCAGCGCGGCCTCCACCTCGTCGGCCAACTGCTGCTCGTTGCCGCTCACCGACTCGATGTCGACGATGGCGGAGAGGAGGTCGATGACGTCACTGTGCAGGTCGAGAGACATGGAGGCACCCTACTTCGGACCTCGGCCGGCCCGGGGATGCGTACGCGGACAGTGCCGCAGGAGGCAGCGCAGACGGCGGCCCGGAAGGACAATTCCTGGGAACAACGGGGCACGATTGGCCCGGGCCGCTGATCGGGGGTTGACTCGGGCTGTGACCGACCGCAATGTCATCCGGGTCGAGGGAGTCGACCGTCCCTTCCACCGCTACAAGATCCTGCTGGTACTGATGGTTCCGATCTCGATGGCCCTGATGGCCATCTCGTCGATCAATGTCGCCCTGCCCACGATCGAGTCCGGGCTGGGGGCGACCGCGTCCGACCTGCAGTGGGTGCTGTCGGGCTACGCACTGACCTTCGGCATCACCCTGATCCCGGCCGGCCGGATCGGCGACTCGTTGGGGCGCGGCGCACTCTTCACCCTCGGCCTGGCCGTGTTCACCGTGGCGTCATTGGGCTGCGGTCTGGCGCCCACCCCGGAACTGCTCAACGTCTCCCGCTTCGCCCAGGGGTTCGGCGCCGGTCTCTACAACCCCCAGGTGATGGGGATGATCCAGCAGTTCTTCAGCGGTCGGGGGCGGGCGAAGGCCTTTTCGCTGCTGGGCATGGTCGTCTCGGTGTCGGTGGCCATCGGCCCGATCCTGGCCGGTACGATGATCGGCTGGATCGGCCCGGAGAACGGTTGGCGCGCCTCCTTCCTGATCAACGTGCCGATCGGGCTGGCCGGGGTGGTCCTGGCACTGGTCTGGCTGCCGTTCGGGCGGGAACGGCGGCGGTGGAACCGCAGCCGCCAGATCCGGGCCGCCCGGGCCCGTGGCGAAGCGGTGCCGTCACAGCGCCAGCGCCTGGACCTCGACCCGCTCGGCCTGGTCCTGATGGCCGCCGCGGTGCTGTGCGTGATGTTCCCGTTCACCGCGCACGGCTCCCCGTGGCTGTGGGCCCTGGTCCCGTCCGGGCTGGCCCTGCTGGCGGTCTGGGTCGCCTGGGAGCGTCACTACAGGGCGGCCGGCCACCAGCCGCTCGTCGACCTCGCCCTGTTCTCCTACCCCTCGTTCACGTACGGCACGGCCGTCAGCGGCACGTTCTTCGTCGGCTCGACCTCGATCTTCGTGATCGCCGCCCTCTTCGTCCAGCAGGGCCTGGGCGTCAGTGCTTTCGAGGCCGGGCTGATCACCCTGCCGAATGCGATCGTGAGCGCCTTCGCCGCGATGCGGGCCGGCCGATACGTCATGGACCGGGGTCGGATCATCGTGGTGGGTGCCATCGCCACCATTGTGCTGGCGTGCCTGGCCGCCATCGGGGTGGCCTGGCTGGTGGTCGAGCACGGCATCAGCTTCTGGTGGCTGGCGGTGCCGTGGGCGGTCTGCGGGCTGGGGCAGGGATCGCTCGGTTCCGCGAACCAGACGCTCACCCTGGAGGACGTTCCGACCGCCGTCGGCGGCACGGCCGGTGGCGTCATGTCCACCGCCCAGCGGATGGGCACCGCGATCGGCAACGCCCTGATCACCTCGGTGTTCTTCGCCGCCTTCGCCACCACCGGTGCCTTCGCGGCGTTCCGGAACAGCTACCTGGTGATCAGCGCCGTGCTGGTGCTGGCGACCTCGCTGGCGATCGGCGACCTGCGCGCCGCCCGGCGCCGCGGCGTCGGCCACTGAGGCCCGGCCGCCGGACTACACCCCGGTCGCGGCCGGGGCGGTCTGGGGCGAGTCGGTAGAGTCGGGCGCATGACTGACACCGCTCGCACGGCCCATGGCTGGGGCCTTGCCACCGTCCACGAGTCCGGCCAGGTGCTCGACACCTGGTTCCCCGCCCCTGCCCTCGGCGCCCCCGACGGGACGCCGGCACCGGACAGCGTGACCAGCGGAGTGGCCATCGACCGGACCCGCCGGGTCCGCACCGAGGTCGTCGAGGTCACCATCAACCTGGACGGTGCCCCCCAGGACACCTCCGACGCCTACCTGCGCCTGCACCTGCTGAGCCACCGCCTGGTCGCCCCGAACACGATCAACCTCGACGGCATCTTCGGCGTCCTGCCGAACGTTGTCTGGACCTCCGCCGGTCCCTGCGCCCTGGAGGACTTCGAGGAGACCCGGGTCCGGCTGCGCGCGACACGCGGCCACGTCACGGTCCTCAGCGTCGACAAGTTCCCCCGGATGATCGACTACGTCGTGCCGTCCGGAGTGCGCCTCGGGGACGCGGACCGGGCCCGCCTGGGCGCCCACCTCGCCGAGGGCACCACCGTGATGCACGAGGGCTTCGTGAACTTCAACGCCGGCACCCTGGGCAGCTCCATGGTCGAGGGCCGGATCTCCCAAGGCGTCGTGGTCGGCAACGGCTCCGACATCGGTGGCGGCGCCTCGATCATGGGCACCCTGTCCGGTGGCGGCAAGGAGCGGGTCTCGCTCGGCGAGGGCTGCCTGCTCGGCGCCAACTCGGGCATCGGCATCTCGCTGGGCGACAATTGCGTCGTCGAGGCCGGCCTGTACGTGACCGCCGGCACCAAGGTGCAGCTGCCCGACGGTGGAACCGCCAAGGCCGCCGAGCTGTCGGGCCAGAACGGCCTGCTGTTCCTGCGCAACTCGCTGACCGGGGCCGTCCAGGTGAAGTCCCTCCAAGGGCGTACCGTCGAACTGAACGCCGCCCTGCACGCCAACTGATGCCGTTGTCCTCCCGTACTGAATTGTCCTCCCGTACTGAATTGTCCTCCCGTACTGAATTGTCCTCCCGCACCGACTTGTCCCCGCGTACAGATCGATCGACCTCCCGCCGGCGGCCCGGCTGTGCCGCGGGCTGCGGTGTCGCCGCCGCCGTCGCCCTGCTCCTGGTAGTGGCCGGGGCGATCGGCGGCATCGTCTGGCTGCGCGCCAACGAGTACATCGCCCCGACGCCATTGGAGCCCCGCTGCCGGTACGAGGCGGGCGGCAACGCGACCGTGCTGGACCTGAACCAGTCGCACTACGCCGGCATCATCGTCGGCACCGCGGTCAAGCGCGAGCTGCCCGCCCGCGCCGGGTCGATCGCCATGGCGACGGCGTACCAGGAGTCCGGGATCCGCAACCTCGACTACGGCGACCGGGACTCCCTCGGGCTGTTCCAGCAGCGCCCCTCGCAGGGCTGGGGCACCCCGGAGGAGATCACCGACCCGTACTACTCGACCAACGCGTTCTACGACAGCCTGGTCCAGGTCGATGGTTGGGAGACCGGCGACATCAACACCGTCGCCCAGACGGTCCAGCGCTCCGGGCACCCGGAGGCGTACCGCAAGCACGAGTCCAACGCGCGCGTGGTCGCCAGCGTCCTGACCGGGCACTCCCCCGGCGGCGTGAGCTGCGGCTACGGCTCGACCAGCGCCGCCGATCCCGCCGGCCTGGCCGATTCCCTGCAGCAGGCCCTGGGCGTCACCGCGCAGGTCAGCGAAGACGGTTCCACGCTGACCGCCGAGGCCGCGACCGATGAGCAGGCCTGGGCCATCGGCCACCACGCCGTCATCAACGGCAGCCGGCACGGTGTCAACAGCGTCCAGGTCGCCGACCAGCAGTGGACCCGGTCATCGATGACGATCCCGCGCTGGGTGGCCACAGATTCCGGTGCCGGTACTCGGACCGTCACCGTCACCTTCACAGCCTCCTGAGACAGCACTCGGGGCCGGATCCCAGTGATCCGGCCCCGAGTGGTCTGGTGCCTCTCTCAAATGGTCAGGCGCCGGGCCGCCTCGGCGATCCGATCGTCACTGGCCGTCAGGGCGATCCGTACGTGCTGGCCCCCGGCGGCCCCGTAGAAGTCGCCCGGGGCGACCAGGATGCCCAGCTGGGCGAGTCGGTTCAGGGTCGCCCGGCAGTCCTCACCGCGGGTGGCCCACAGGTAGAGCGAGCCCTCGGAGTGGTCGATCCGGTAGCCGGCGCTCTCCAGCGCCGCGCGCAGCACCCGGCGGCGCGCCAGGTAGCGCTCCCGCTGCTGCTGGACGTGTTCCTGGTCGCCGAGCAGTGCGGCCATCGCGGCCTGCACCGGCGTCGGCATCATCAGGCCACCGTGCTTGCGCACCTCCAGCAGGTCCCCGACCAGGTCCGGGTCACCGGCGATGAACCCGGCGCGGTACCCGGCCAGGTTCGACCGCTTCGACAGCGACTGGCAGGCCAGGAGCCCGCGGTGGCCGTCACCGCAGATCTGCGGATGCAGCACCGACCAGGGCTCGGCCTCCCAGCCGAACTCGCCATAGCACTCGTCAGAGGCGAGGATGGCACCGACCTGGCGGGACCAGTCGACCCAGGCCTTCAAGCTCGCCGGGTCGAGGATCTCGCCGGTCGGGTTGGACGGCGAGTTGATCCAGACCAGCGCCGGGCGTACGTCGCCGAGCCGGGCCTGCGCGTCGGCCAGGTCGATCGCCGCGACGACCCGGGCACCGACGAGGCGGGCGCCGACCTCATAGGTGGGGTAGGCCGTGGCGGGCACCACGATAGTGTCCTGGGGGCCCAGGCCCAGCTGGGTCGGCAGCCAGGCGACGAGCTCCTTGGTGCCGATCACCGGCAGTACGCCGGACCAGTCCAGGCCGACCGCGCCCCAGCGCTGCGCCATGTACGCGACCATCGCCTCGCGCAGGGCCGCGGTGCCGACGGTGGTCGGGTAGCCGTGCGCGTCGGATGCCTCGAGCAGCGCGCGCCGGGCTGCCTCGGGGGTCGGATCGACCGGCGTGCCGACGGAGAGGTCACAGATCCCGCCCGGGTGGGCGGCGGCTGTGGCCTTGGCCCCGGCGATCGTGTCCCAGGGGAAGTCGGGCAGTCGGTCGGCGACGCGTCTCCGGGACACTCGCCCCTCCTGCGCGGATTCGCTGGCGGGGGTCGGGTCAGCAGTCACAGTCGTTGGTCCTCGTCGTCCGGGGTCGGCGTCGCTGCGCACGACGCATGGTCGGGATGGTGGGAAGCGACGGCCCTCGCCGCCGCGGGTGTGCATGAGTCGCGGGTGTGCAGGCGCCGCGGGTGTGCAGGAACCGCCCCGGGACGCGAAGTCGCCGGGGCGGCTGCCCGGGCGTACGTCACCGCAGGTCGGTGGCGTACGCCCGGTGTGGGGGATCAGTCCTGGTTCTGCGGGGGCAGCCCCGCGACCAGCGGGTGGTCCTTCTTCTGCGGGCCGAGCTTGGCGGCGCCGCCGGGCATGCCGAGCCCGTCGAAGAAGTGGACGTTGGCGTCGTAGTACTCGGCCCACTCCTGGGGGACGTCATCCTCGTAGAAGATGGCCTCGACCGGGCAGACGGGCTCGCACGCACCACAGTCCACGCACTCCTCGGGGTGGATGTAGAGCATGCGATCGCCTTCATAGATGCAATCGACAGGGCACTCGTCGACACAGGCGCGGTCCTTCACGTCCACACACGGCTGCGCGATGATGTACGTCACAATTGGCTCCTCTAACGTGGCTCTAGCGTGGCGCGCCTGCGTGGACAGGACGGCCAGATCATGGTGGCCCGGGCCGGAGTGGTACGAGCCGTGGAGATGACTTTAGTATCTCCCGATCGGGGATTTCGAGAGGAGCAGTGTCGGTGACTGAACTACCGGCCCAGGGCCAGCGGATCGCACTGCGCTACCGCGACGCCTCGGGGCCCCGCGAACTCATCGGATACGTTCAGGGCACAGGACCGGACGGGCTGGCCCTGCTGGACCGTACGCTCACCCCTCGCCTGCTGGCCTGGGAGACGCTGGAGTCGTGGCGGGCGGTCCCCCAGGTCCCTCGCGGACGCAATCCGCTGGCGGCCGACCCGGCCCTGCTCGACCGGATGGCCGCCGACCCTCGCCTCGACCTGTCCGGCATCGCCCCGTACGAGGTCGCCGACGATGCCCAGGTCGCGCGGCTGGCCGACCTGCTCGGCCCGGCGGTGCCCGACCAGGGCCCGGATGCGTACGACCTGGGGGAAGCCACCGCCGAGTACGACGCGGACGGTGTCCGGGGGCGGGCGCTGGTCGTTGGCGAGTGGGCGACGATCCGGCGCACCACCGGTGCCTCCCCGGGCGCCACGAATGCTCCCAACCGGGCCGAGGACGTCGACCGGGCTGTCCGGGCCTTGGCCCGGTGGGCCGCCTATCGGGACGCGCGCAGCGTCCAGGTGCGCGGCACCGACCGGGCGCTGGCCGGTTTCACCTGGCTCAGACGCAGCTGACGGCGTCGGCGGCCTGGTAGGTCCAGGTGTAGTTCTGGCGCTTGACCTCGACGCCGTTCTGGATGAACGCCCGGTAGTACGACGCAGTGAAGCCCTGGCTGGCGGACTGTGGCTCGCAGCGCGGCCCCGAGACGGTACGGGATCCGCCGGAGGTGAAGTTGGACTTGGTCGGTTCCGGCGACACGATCCGGTCGTACGGCGAGTCGCCCCACATCTTCACCGTCAGTGATCCCTGGGTCCCGGGCGAGGACATCGCCCGGCTCGCCTCGATCACCACCGCGTGGTCGGTGTCGTTCTTGAACCGCAGGTCCAGCGACCCGAAGTAGACGGTGGCCTCGCGGCCGGCCGGGTAGCGCGGGAAGTACAGCGTGTGCGGGTGGTGCTCGACGTCCTCCAGGCCCGCAAGGAAGGCGGCGTTGAAGATGGTGGTCGCTCCCTGGGAGACACCACCACCGACCTCCTGCACGAGGTTGCCACCCTGGATGACGTAGCCGTCGGCGAAGCCATTGCTGGCGGTCCGCTCCCCGACGACGTCGTTCATCGAGAACGTCTCCCCCGGCAGCAGGACGTAGCCGTTGATCTTGCTGGCGACCAGACCGAGGTTGGTGTTGCGGTAGTCGGCGTGCGGGAACGAGGTGGTGAACTCGCCGATCACCTCGGCGACGTCGGCCGACTGGGCCTCCTCGGTGGTGAAGTCGGCCGGGACCGTGGTCACCTCCACGGTGGCGGTGCGGGCGTCGCCCTGCTTGGCCAGGACCGGCTCGACCGCGTTGTAGAGGTCGTCCTTGGGCACCCCGACGCCATCACTGGAGGGGACGATGGTCGGCTTGCCGCTCCCCAGCTCCCAGGTCGCATCCCGGCCCTCCTTGACCCCCTTCAGGCCGGCGATGGCGGGCTGTGCCGCCTTGGCCAGCAGCTTCGGGTCGACCTTGGCGACCGGCAGGCCCTCCTCGGCGGGGAACGTGGTTGCCGCAGCGATCATCGCGGGGGTGACCTCGAAGGTGCCGGCATCGCCGGCACTGACCTTGACCGGGCCCGAGACGGCAGGGTCGGCCCAGTCCTGCTTGAGCTTCTCGATCTCGGCGGTGGTGATGTCCGGATCGGTCTCCTGGGTCTCGACCGCAGCGGTGTCGGCGGTCACGTACGCGCCCACGAGAGCGGCCTCCACGGCCTCGGGAGCCACCGTCCGGTCCGTCAGGCCCGGCTCGATCTCCGCCACGGCTTCGTCGTTGTACCACATCGCTGCGTTGCGGGCCTCACGGCGACCCTGGTCGGCGACCGCTGCGGCCGTCGTGTCCATCGCCGCCCGATCGACCTCGACCACCGGAGCCGTCTCGCCTCCACCGACCAGGACCTTCCAGATGTGGTCCGGGCGCCAGCTGCGCCCCACGCCGGTCGCGTCGACCGAGGCCTCGTAGTTGATCGAGAGCCCGGCGTCGGCCGGCGTGACCGGGACCTCGACGTCGTCCCCGATGGTGAGCGTGATAGGAGCGGTCGTACGGGGGCCGAGTTGCTCCTCGAGGGTGCCGATCGCTTCCGCACGGTCCATCCCGCCCACGTCCACACCGGCCACCTTCGCGTTCCGCGGCACCGAGTCTCCGGCGAAGGCGTAACCGCCCACGTACGTCCCACCGGCGAGAACGACGATCCCGCCGGCCACCAGAGCGGCTGTTCGCCGTCGTCGCGATGACGATTGGGGCTGGGAACTCATGAAGTGTGGTCCTCTCGCGAACGGGGCATGGGCAGGGCCCATCCTAAACGCACCGCGGGGATCTCCCTCCCACGAGAGGTTGGCTGTTCCGCCCTCCGCATCAAGGTGGTCGGCTCCGCCGGCTCCGTGATCAGCCCGCCCGCTGGTCGGTCCCGGTCACGTCCAGCCCGGCGAAGATGTCGTCGACCGGTCCATCGCCGGCCAGCGGCACGCCTCCGGCGAAGCGGTAGTGCTCGTACGCCCAGAACTGCACCGCCAGGTCCTCGGGCAGCGTCATGAACCCGGAGTCGGTGCGGATCTGGCTGCGGTAGGCGCGCAGCGCGGCCAGCTTCGCCGCGGCATACTCCGGTGCCGCGACCACCACGTCGATGTCCTCGTCGCGGGTCAGCATCGGGGCCTCGGGGTCGGTCGGGATCCCGTCGACCACGTCGGCCAGCCCCCTCTCCTCCAGCACGGCCATCGCCTCGGTGACCTGGGACCGGCTCATCGCGGTCCAGAGCGTACGTTGCACCTGCCAGGCCTCCCCGAGGTCCGGGCGGTGACTGGGTGTCGCCGCCAGCGCCACGGCGTACGTCGCGACCCGGTGGGCCTTGATGTGGTCCGGGTGGCCGTACCCGCCGAACTCGTCGTAGGTGATCAGCACCTGCGGGCGCCGGTCGCGGATGATCGGCACCAGCTCGTTCGCGCAGACCAGCAGGTCCGCGGCGTGGAACGAGTCCTGCCGGGTGCTGTCGGCGACGGTCGCGGTGCCGTCGGGGGCCCAGGACATCCCGGAGTCGCGGAAGCGGTGGTCGCCCCCCAGCCGGACGAAGTCCGTCACTCCGAGGGCCGCCATCGCGTCGGCCAGTTCGCCGAGTCGGTACTCCCCCAGTGCGTCGTCCCCGTCGGCGGACAGGTGGGCCAGGTCGTCGACGACGATCTCCCCCTCCTCGCCGAGCGTGCAGGTCACCAGCGTCACCGCCGCACCTTCGGCCGCGCACTTCGCCATGGTGACGCCGTTACTCAGCGCCTCGTCATCGGGGTGGGCGTGGACGAGGAGCAGCCGGCGGTCGGGCAGCCCGGATCGGTCAGGCAGGTCAGATGCAGTCACGCCGCCCAGAATAGGCGGGCCCCGGAAGCTCAGTCGATCACCTTGCCGCGCTGCTCGGGCAGGGCGAATGCTGCCGTCGCGGCGACCAGGAAGGACACCGCGAACACCGAGAAGGTCACCACCAGGCCGTACGATTCCCCGCCCCAGCCCAGCAGGACCGGCACCGACAGCGGGGCGATGATGGAGGCGAGTCGGCCGAACGCCGCGGCCGCGCCCGTGCCGGTGCCGCGCAGCCGGGTCGGGTACAGCTCGGGGCCGATCGCGTACAGGGCGCCCCAGGCGCCCAGGTTGAAGAACGACAGACCCATGCCGGAGGCGATGACCTGCCAGACCGCGGGCACGCCCTCCCCGATCGACATCAGGCCGAAGGCGACCGCGGCGAGCGCCGAGCCGGCCAGGAACACCGCCAGCGTCACCCGGCGTCCCCACACCTCGATCAGCCAGGCGGCGGCCAGGTAGCCGGGGATCTGGGCCAGGGTGATCACCAGCGTGTAGCCGAACGACCGGGTCAGGGTGAACCCCTGCTCCAGCAGCAGGGTGGGCAGCCAGGTGAAGGCGCCGTAGTAGGACAGGTTGATGAAGAACCACACGATCCACAGCGCGGCGGTGCGGCGCCGCAGCGGCCGGGCCCAGATCGTCGGGGCGTCGATGTCCTCCGCGCCGGCGGGCCGGAACGTGGGCACCTTCACTCCACGCCGGAGCGGAGGCGAGGTCTCGAAGGCCCGGACCGCCGCCTCGGCCTCCGTGGTACGCCCCTTGGACTCCAGGAAGCGTACGGATTCGGGCAGCCGGAACCGTACGAACAGGGCGTACGCGGCCGGTACCAGCCCGACCGCCAGTGCCCAGCGCCAACCGTTGTCGAACGACGGGATGATGAAGTAGCCGATCAGCGCCGCCAGGATCCAGCCGACGGCCCAGAACGCCTCGAGGAACACGACCATCCGGCCCCGGATCCGGGTCGGGGCGAACTCGCTGACCAGCGTGGAGGCCACCGGCAGTTCCGCCCCGAGGCCCAGCCCCACGATGAACCGGAAGACAATCAGCGCCCCCACCGACCAGGACAGCGCGGCCGCGCCGGTGGCCAGCCCGTAGACGAGCAGGGTCAGGGCGAAGACCTGGCGTCGCCCGTAACGGTCCGCGAGCAGGCCGCCCAGGCTGGCACCGATCGCCATCCCCACGAACCCGATAGACCCGATCACCGACAGGGTCGTACGGTCCAGGCTCCACTCCACCGCCAGCGCGGCCATCACGAAGGAGATCAGGCCGACGTCCATCGCGTCGAGTGCCCAGCCGATCCCCGATCCGACCAACAACCTGTTGTGCTCCCGGGTGTACGGGAGGCGGTCCAGCCGGGCCGCGCGGGTGGGTTCCCCGCTGCCGGCCTCGAGGTGCTCACTGGTCATGGCAACGAGTCTTCCACCTCGGCGGCCCGGTCACGAGGGCCGGCGGGTCACCACTTGGGGATCTCGGGCAGGGCCGATCCGTCCGTGGTCCGCACGTGGTCGGTGCGGCCGCGGGCCAGCCAGTCGACCACCCCGTCCCGCTCACCGATGACCGTGGTGGCCCCGTCCCCGATGACCAGCTCGTCACCCTCGTACGTGGTGACGGTCACCCCCGGCGCCTCCGGCTTGCCCTGCAGGGACCAGACCACCGAGTTGAGCGCGTCGAGCTGGGAGTCCGGGTCCGCCTCGTGCAGCTCGAAGGTCGAGTCGAGGTCCTGGTGGTGGATGATCACCTCGGCACAGCGCAGGTTCGGCAGGGCGTAGGCCTTGAACGGGCGGTTGCGGAGCTGGACCTCGGCAGCGGCATCGGGGGCGTCGGCCAGGGCCTCGGCCCGCTCCATGAAGGCGGCGTGGGCCTGCTGGAGGTCGGCGAGCAGCTCCTTGGCGGAGCGACGGGCGCCGGCCTCGATGTCGGCGTTGCGCTGCTCCAGCGAGGGGTACATCGGGTCGTTGCTTCCGGTGATGGCGTTGTTGACCAGCCGGCCGAGCGCCTCGGCGGAGCGGGCCAGGTGGGTGATCACGTGACCGCGGGTCCAGCCCTCCAGGGCAGAGGGGCTCGTGATCTCTTCGTCGGTGAAGGAAGCCACGTTGGCCAGGAGCATGTCGGTCTCGCGCTGCAGGCGCTTGAGGTCGGCCAGGTACTGAGGACGCGTCGTCATGGGCTGAGCCTACTCATCCGGGCTTCGCCCGGCGCGCGGGGACGCACCGGCTGTCGGGCCCGAGGTCGGGCCGCAGGGTTCAGGCGTCGAGCAGCGCGGCCAGGTCGGCCCGCAACCGATCGGCTCCGGTGAAGTGCACCGCCCGGAGGCCGACCTGCCGGGCGCCGGTGACGTTGGCCGGGCGGTCGTCGACGAAGATGACGTCTGCGGGTCGGCAGCCCAAATCGGCCACGACCGCACCGAAGGCCTCCGGTGCCGGCTTGGCCAGTCGCAGCCGGGAGCTGAAGTAGCGCCCGCGCATCGGCGCGAACTCGGGCAAGGCGTCGATTGCGTCGGAGATCACCGTCGGGGCGTTGGAGAACAGTGCGGTGGGCACCCCATGGGCGACGAGGTCAGCGTGGATCGCGCAGACGTCGCCGGCCAGGTGCAGCCAGCTGTCGGTGTCGAGACGGACGAGCCGGTCCATGGTCTCGGGGTCGAGGACCTGCCCCGCGATGGCGGACCAGTACTGCCCGTCGGTCAGGTCGCCACTGTCGTACGCCTGGCGGTCGGCCCAGTAGCGCCGATCGAACGTCGCCTGGTCCAGGCCTGCGCCGCGGGCGAGGGCGGCGCGGTCCTGCGGGGTCTGGGGCAGCCCGAGCACCTCGCCGAAGTCGAACAGGACCAGCACCGCGAACCACCTCCCACGGCCGGGTGGCCGACACCTCGACCCTAGCGGCGCGGGCGCGCCCGATGCCATCGGGGCGTCCTGGTCGGGCGGGACGCGAGGACCCGCCTCTGGCGTCGGCAGGTGGACGTGGGGTCGTAGACCAGGCCGCCACGGTAGGCACAGACGCGGATCCGGCTGGATCGCGGGGCGGCGGGCGGTGCGGAGCAGCGTCCGCGAGAGCCGTACGATCCGGGGCGCCTCACGACCGCTCCTTCCGCCGCTGCGGGGAACCGAGGACGAAGCTGACGATCGAGATCACCAGCGCCCCCCAGAAGGCCGCCCCGAAGTCGGCGACATGCCACCCGACCCCGATCTGGGTGGCCAGCCAGGAGGTGAGCATCAGCATCAGCGCGTTGATGACCAGGAGGAACAGACCGAAGGTCAACACCACGAGGCACCCGGTGACGGTCTGGAGGATCGGCTTGACGACGGTGTTCACCAGGCCGAGGATCAGGGCGACCACGACCAAGGTCACGACCATTCCGGTCGTGTCCTCCGCTGTCACGGTGATGCCACCGACCAGGAAGGTGGCGGCAGCCACCGCGAGCGAGTTGACCAACCAACGCCAGATCATGCTCCCATCCTTGTCGGCATCGGGAACGTACGGCTCAGGAGGACCCCGGAGCGGACCCGGACCGGCCCCGGGCGCCGGCGTCGGTCTCGGTCAGCCATTCGCGCAGCACGGTCGCCTGGTTCTGCTGCGTGTCCCGGGCCGAGTACAGGAGGATGACCCGTGGCTCGTCGGCCCACTCGCGCGCCTTCTCGGCGGCCAGCGGATTGTCGTCGAGCTCGCTGCGGTAGCGAAGCCGGAACTCCTCGTACCGCTCCGCCCGGTGGTCGAACCAGTTCCGCAGCTCCGCGGACGGCGCCAGCTCCTTCTCCCAGGCGGAGAGGGCGGCCCGTTCCTTGGAGATGCCACGGGGCCACAGCCGGTCGACCAGGATCCTCAGGCCCTCACCACTGTCGTCGTGGTCGTAGATGCGCTGGGTCACGTATTCGGTCATGTCACCAGTGTGTGCCCACTGGCGTTCTCAGAGCCATGAGATCCACCCACCGTGTTGGCCGACCCGGGCCAGCGGCCGGCCATCGAGGGCGAGCACGAAGGACGGTGGCCCCTCGTAGCCTCCGGAGGGCAGGCGGTCACGCACTTCGGGCACGACGCGGTCCCCCTCGCAGGACAACCAGGACGCGCCCAGCCCGGCGACGAGGGACCCGAAGGTCGCCCGGCGCTCGCGGGACAGGTAGGACAGGGTCGCGGTGTGCATCACCACGACCGCCGCGGCGTGTTCCCGAGCCTCGGCGACGACGTCGGGCAACGCCTCGATCGCATCGCCGCGGACGACCGGCACCGGGTCGGCGCCGACCAGTGCCAGGGCCCGGCGGAGCCGGTCCTCGCGGTCCTGCTGGCCGGGCCACACCAGGGCCCGCAGCCAGGCCCGGACGTCCGGATCGGTCGGGTCGAGCGGATCCAGGTCGATGCCGCGGCGCCACCCGATGTCCGGTAGTGCGTACGTGGCCGCGGGCGGAGTGGTGCCGGTGACCCGACAATCTATCCTCGGGGTCGCGTCCCCCAGCCCGACCTGCGCCCCGTCGTCGAACTCGTAGTGGTAGGCGTACCAGTCAGGTACCAGGCACAGTCCGGCCGAGGAGCCGACCTCGACCAGGGCGAGGGGTCCGTGGTCCCGGGCCAGGCCCGCGAGCACCGGCAGGTGGACGGCGGCCCGGCCCGGTTCGTTGGTCTGGGTGGCGTGGTCGAGGACGGCGCGTTCCACCGCTGCCCAGTGGTCGGCCACCCATTCCTCCAGGTCGGGTCCGGGGACCAGGGGGGCATCGAGGTAGCGCAGCGCGGCGAGGAAGAGCTGGGGCTGGCGCTTCATCCCCGGCAGCCGGTCGAGTCGGTCCGCGACCGACGGGGTCCGGGCCACCCAGCGGCAGACCTCGCCCCAGACCGGGGAGGCCGTCTCCGACTCCGTGGTGAACCAACGGTAGATCTCGGCGATGTCGCCGTCCGCGTAGAAGTGCCCGGCCACGGTCAGAGCCAGTCGTTCGCCCGGAACATCGCCCACAGGGCGACGCCCGAGGAGATGATCAGGACGATGCTGAGCACGACTCCCCAGGCCTGGCCGTAGCCCCAGTACGGCACGTTCTGGCCGAACCAGCCGGTGATGGCGGTGGGAACCGCGATGATCGCCGCCCAGGCCGCCAACTTCTTCATGATCTGGTTCAACCGCGAGTCCTGCAGCGACAGGTTCGTCTCGAACACGGTGACGACCATGTCGCGCAGCGACTCGGTCCACTCGCTGGCCCGCAGCACATGGTCGTAGAGGTCGTCATACCAGGAGTCGAGCCCGTCGCCCTCGCCGGCCCGGTGTCGCAGCAGGGCGTTGACGACCTCGCGCATCGGCAGGACCACGCGGCGCAGCTCGACCAATTGCTTGCGCAGTCGATAGACCTGCCGGATGAACGTCGAGGAGGTCCGGCGCTCGCCGAACAAGACGTCCTCCAGCCGCTCGACCTCGTCATCGAGACCCTGGATGGTCTCGAAGTGGCCGTCCACCACCACGTCGAACAGCCCGTGCAGGAGGGCCCCGACACCGTACTTGAGCAGGTCGGAGTTCTCCTCCCACCGCTGCTCCACCGCCACCATGTCGAAGCCGTCGTCGATCCGGACCGTGACCAGTGCCCGCGGCGTGACGATCCCGGACACCCGACTGGTGACCAGTCGACGCCTCGTCGGATCCGCCGAGTCCACCGGAACCGGCAGGTCCAGGACGGTCCCGTAGACGGTGAAGAACAAGTAGCCCTCGTGGCGGTTGACCTTGGGTCGCTCCAACGGGGCGAGGGCATCCTCCACCGCGGTCGAGGGCAGGCCGAGCTCGTGGACCAGGGCGCCGAGCTCGTCGGCACCGGGACGGAACAGGTCGATCCACACCAGGCTGGCGGGATCACGGATCTCGGCGGCCACCTCACCGGGGCGTACGTCATCGTCGATGACGGAGCCCGCACGCCAGGCACGGCTCCGGACGAGGCTGGTCATCTCATGCACGTGACAGAACCTACCTGTCGGCTGACTGCTCCGGGGCCGTACGCGGAACGGGCTGGCGGCGCGGGGGCTACTGCCCCTGACGGGACCAGATCTCGGCCGAGCGGGACGGGAACGGTGCGGCCGGACGGTCCGCGGACCACGAGGGCACGGCGCGGCGCGGGGTCGGCTCGGGCAGGTCGACCACGACGTCCGGCAGGTCGTCCACCGGCTCGGAGCACTCCGCCATCACCTCCAACCGGGTGACGGCCACGGGCTCGGCCGCGTCCTCGGAGAGTTCGGCCTGCTGCCAGGTCACCGCGGCCGGGGTGACCGGAGGCTCCGGTCGCTCGGCCCTTGCGGGTCGCTCGCCCCTCCCCTGCCGGCCCGGCACGCCAATCCAGATCGCCTGGTCGTCGATCGGTGAACTCATCAGGACGCCGATCACGAAGGCCATCGCGAGCGCGATCCGCACGGCGTTCGCGGGGTGGTCGGCCAGGCTCATCAAGCCCACGGACAGCAGGCCCGCGCCACAGGCCGCGGCGATCCGGGACCCGCCCACGGCCGAGCGCCAGGTGCGCCAGCAGACCAGGACCGTGATGGCCAGCACGGCCAAGAAGCCGAGCAGGCCGGCTTCGACCAGCCAGTTCAGCCAGGTGTTGTGCGCATGCTGGAACGGCTGTTCCCCGCCGATCGCCTCGTAGAGCAAGGACCCGGAGCGGCCCATCCCCACACCCAGGGGATTGGCGGCCGCCAGCCGCAACGCCTCGGCCCAGATCTGCATCCGTACTCCGGCCCCGGAGACCAGGACCAGGCCGATGGCCGCCACAACACCGGACAGGACGACCAGTCCGCCGGCCCGCAGCCGTCGACCGCTGGGCCGCAACAGGGTGAACAGGGCCACGGCCCCGATCACCGCGGCTGCGATGCCGGCCCTCGACCAGGTCTGCAGGATCGCCGCGTACGCCAGTGCGATGACCAGCCAGCCGGCCAGCCGGGTGGCTCGGTTGAGCCACTCGTCGATCGCCAGCCAGGCCAGCGGTAGCAGGACGAGCAGGAAGCCCGCCAGCAGGTTCGGGTTCGAGAAGGTGCCGATCACGCGCACCAACGCCCCCGCCTGCTCGCAGCCATCGGCCATCCCGGCGCCGGGGGCACGGCAGAATCCGGTGGGCGTCTGGTTGGCGGACTGCTGCAGGGCGGCGAGGGCCGGGGCGGCGATACCCACCAGGGTGAACACCAGCACGGCCCGGTGCGCGTCCCGGTGCATCCGGCGCACCATCACGACCAGGTAGAAGAAGCTGACCTCGGTGACCAGCCAGCGCCACAGCGCCATGCTGTCCGGCCGCCCGTACGAGGCCAGCAGGGCTGCCAGCACCAGCACCAGCAGGGGCACGTCCAGCCACGTACGCCACAGCGAGGGGCGCGGCGCGACCAGGGCGATGGCCACCAGACCGATGCCGAGGACGGCCCGGGAGGGGGTGACCAGCCAGAACAGGGTGCCGTCGGGCAGGATGTCGGCGACCGACTCCAGGAACACCAGCCCCACGCACAGCAGGGCGAGGGAGGTGAGGATGTCGCGCCAGGGCTGGCGGTCCGCCCACCACAGGTGGTCGGGGTCGGTGGGCCGCGGGGCGGGGTCGGTGAGCCGCGGGGCGGGGTCGGTGAGCCGCGGGGCGGGCCCGGGATCGTCGGGGGCGATCGGTTGCGGTTCCGTTCGCGGGGGTGCTTCGGCAGACTGGGTGGGGCTCACGACTGTCTTTCCACGAGGGTGAACGTCCGGAGGTGGTCTACAGCTCCGCACCGTACTTGCGGTGGGGGCCAGGCACGGCCAGCACGGACAGCACGGACAGCGCATCGGAACACGTCGTCGTGCCCGCGCTACCAGGACCGGCGCCGTACGCGCGGCCCGGTTGTCGGGGTGGTGTGTGACAATCGGGCGCGTGACGATCACTGCAGCGGCGGACGGCTCATCCCTCGGCAATCCCGGCCCGGCCGGGTGGGCCTGGTACGTGGACGATGACCGCTGGGCCAGTGGCGGCTGGCCGGTCGGCACCAACAACATGGGCGAGCTGATGGCCGTGCTCGACCTGCTGCGCCAGACCGCTCACGTCGACGAGCCGCTGCACGTGCTGTGCGACAGCCAGTACGCCATCAACGTGGTCTCCAAGTGGACAGCCGGGTGGAAGAAGAAGGGGTGGAAGAAGGCCGACGGCAAGCCGGTCCTCAACGTCGATCTGGTCAGGGCCCTCGACGAGGCGATGCAGGGACGCGAGGTCACCTTCGAATGGGTCCGTGGACACAACGGCCACGAGATGAACGAGGCCGCCGATGCGCGTGCCCGCGCTGCCGCCACCGCCTACCAGCGCGGGGAGAGTCCCGACCCGGGGCCCGGCTTCCCGGACGTGGTGTCTTCGCCCACCTCGACCGTAGCGGCAGCAGCATCGACGACGGGCGCTGGCCTCGACACGGAGGTCACGCCCGAGGACGATGTGGCGGATCCGGCCGATCTCTACTTGCAGCCGGACCTGTTCGAGGACGAGCCGCCCGGACCCGACCTGGACCTCCCCGACCTGGACCAGATCGTCGAACTGGAACGGTGGCTGCACGGCAGCGAACCGGTCGACGACCCGAGCGCCTGGGCGAGCATGCTGCATCCGGGATGGTTCCGGGTCCGGGCCGACGGCACGCTCGACAATCGCGCCGATGTGCTCAGTGGCGTGCTCACCCCCGAGCAGTGCGACATCGACGTGATCGAAGCCCGCCGCGTACGGCCCGACGAGGTGCTGTTGCTGAGCCGCGGCGTGCATCCCGACCCCGCCCCGGTACGGACGACCCTGCGGACCACCTTGTGGGTGCGCGAGGGGGCGCAGTGGCAGCAGCGCTTCGAGCAGGCGACCCAGGAGGCCTGACCGGCAACTCCCGGCAAGGGGGAGCCTGCCGACAGCCGCCGGTCCTATCGTCCAGGCATGGACCAGGTCACCATCCCGCTTCCCGCCTCCGTCACCCCCAAGCAGGGACAGGGTGGTCTGCCCGCCCTGTCCGTCGAGACCCCCCGTTGCACCGGCGAGGTGTACTTCCATGGCGCCCACGTCACCGCGTGGCGCCCCACCGGCCAGGAGCCGGTGATCTGGATGAGCGAGGCGTCCGCGTTCGCCGCCGGGGAGCCGATCCGCGGCGGCATCCCGGTGTGTGCGCCGTGGTTCGGCGCCGGCCGCGACGGCGACAAGGCACCGGCCCATGGCTGGTTCCGGCTCGCCGACTGGCAGCTCACCGGCGCCGAGGACGTCGACGGTCGCGTACGACTCACCTTCCACCTCGACGGCGCAGACGTCGGCCACCCGGGCATCAGCGGCGACTATGTCGTCGGGTTCGGCGACGAGTTGACCGTGGAACTGACCGTCACCACCACCGAGCCGCTGGTGCTCGAGGACGCCGTGCACACCTACCTCGCCGTCGGGGACATCGCCGGGGTCACCGTCGAGGGCCTGGACGGCGCCGGCTACGTCGACAAGGCCCCGGGCGGAGTGCCCGACAACACCCAGGACGGCATCGTCACCTTCACCGCCGAGACCGACCGGGTCTACTCGCACACCAACTCGGCACGCGTGGTCGATCCGGCCAGGAGTCGCGTCATCACCCTGGCCAAGGCCGGCTCTTCGGCCACCGTGGTCTGGAACCCCTGGATCGCCAAGTCGGCCGCGATGGGCGACTTCGGCGACGACGAGTGGCCCGGCATGGTGTGCCTGGAAGCCGCCAACGCCCTGTCCGGAGCGGTCGACCTGGGTGCCGGCGAGAGCCACACCCTGCGGGCGACGTACGCTGTCTCCCCGCTCTGACCCAGGAGCCGCGGTTGTCCCCGGTGGCCGGCATCTCGGCGACCGGCCGCCCACCCGGCCCGGTACGTACGACAATGAGGTCATGAGCCCGTGCACGCCGGTCCCCCACCCGCACCGTCGAACCCGCTTCGCCGATGCGGGCGCCACGCCGTCCTTCGGCAGGGGGGCGGGCCGATGACCGAGACCAAGCAGCGTCCGGACTGGCTGACCCTGCCGAATGCCATCACCCTGCTGCGCCTGCTGCTGCTGGCCCCGGTCTGCTGGCTGCTGATCACCGAGTCGCAGGTGAGCCTGCTGTCGGTGGTGCTGCTCGTGGTGTGGGCCTCCACCGACTGGATCGATGGCTTCCTCGCCCGTCAGTTGGACCAGGTCAGCAGGACCGGGCAGGTGCTGGACCCGATCGCCGACCGGGTCGGGATCGGTGCCGTGGTGATCTGCCTGGCCGTGGCCGGGCACCTGTCCTGGTGGGTGGTCGGCATCGTGGTGGTCACCGATCTGGTCACCGGCCTGCTGGCGGGACGCGCCGCTGCGCAGGGCCGGATCTCGGTCCACCTGCTCGGCAAGGTCCGTACGGCGGTGATGTTCACCGGGATCGCCGTGTTGGTCGCGGCGCTGGCGTTCGCTCCGTCCCTGGCCATCATCGGGACGGTGCTGATCTGGATCGGCGCCGGACTGCACATCATCTCCGGTGCCAGCTACATCCGCGGCGCCCTCACCAGCCGCACGAATCCCCCGGAGGTGACCCGGTGAACAGGTCCCAGGCACTGGTGCACTCGGTCGGCATTCTCGGGACCGGCCGACTGGCGCACGCCCTGCAGCGCTCGCTGGCGCAGGCCGGCATCGCAGTCATCCTACGGTCCGCCCGCGATCCCGAGTGCGTCGCCGCCCTGCGCGCCGACCTTGCCGTGATCGCGGTGAGCGACGACGCGATCGGACAGGTCGCCGACAGGCTCGCCGAGACCGTCCACACCGGTGGGGGCCGGGGCGTGGTGCACTGCTCGGGGGCACTCGACCGGACCCCGCTCGCGGCGCTGGCCGACCAGGGCTGGGCGACCGGCGGATGGCATCCGATGCAGGCCTTTGCCACCACCGAGAGCTCGGTCGTCCCCGGGGTCACGTGGGGGATCACCGCAGACGAGGGGCTGGCCGGGCTCCTGGCCGACCTCACCCGGGCGCTGGGCGGCCACCCCCTCAGGCTGCGTGACGAGGACCGGGCCCGCTACCACGCGGCGGCGATGGCCTCCAATTACACGGACGTGCTCGTGTTCCACGCCGCCCGACTGCTCGAGGACTGCGGCACGGACCGGGACACCGCCCTGCGGGCCCTGCTGCCGCTGGTGCGTACGAGCCTGGACGGGCTGGAGGCGGCCGGACTGCCGGACGGACTGACCGGGCCGGCGGCGCGCGGGGACATCGGCACGCTACGCCGGCACCTGGTGGCGCTGGCCGACCGCCCCGACACGCACCGCCTCTATCGTGAGGCCGGTCTGGCTACGATTCCTCTGCTACGCGAGCGTGGGATGGACGCAGCCACGCTGGACGCGATCGATTCCGCCCTGCGGAACCAGGAAGTGGGATCGGGTCACAGTGGTACGTAAAGTAGATAGACAACAATCCGCAGAGAGGCCAACCAACGTGCGGTTCAGGACCATGGTCACCGGCAAGATCCACAGGGCGCGGGTGACGTCAGCCGACCTCAACTACGTCGGTAGTATCACCGTTGACGAGGATCTGCTCGACGCGGCCGACATCCTCCCCTTCGAACGCGTCCAGGTCGTCGACCTCAACAACGGTGAGCGACTGGAGACCTACACCATCGCCGGGGCCCGGGGCTCTGGCGAGATCCAGCTCAACGGTGCCGCCGCTCGGCTCGTGCAGCCCGGCGACCTGGTGATCATCATGGCGTACGGGCAGGTCGCCGACCCCGTGCCGGACCGCTGGCACCCGAAGGTCGTCCTGGTCGACGCCACCGACAACTCGATCTCCCGGGTGATCAGCGACGTCGACGATCCGCTCGCCCTGCACGGGCCGATGCCCGCCGAGATGATCTGAGGTGCGCACCTCGATCGCCGACATCCGTGCCATGCACGGCCGCGGTGAGCGCATCCCCATGGTCACGGCGTACGACTACACCGCCGCCCAGTTCGTGGAGCAGGCCGGCCTGCCGATGATCCTGGTCGGCGATTCGCTCGGCATGGTCATGCAGGGCCTGGACTCGACCCTGCCGGTCACGATGGACGACATGGTCTACCACACCCGGCTGGTGACCCGTGGCTGCCAGTCCCCCCTGGTCGTCGCCGACCTGCCGTTCATGGCGTACGCCACCGAGACCGATGCCCTGCGCAACGGCGGCCGTCTCCTCGCCGAGGGCGGCGCCACCTCGGTCAAGCTGGAGGGCGGCCGAGAGGTGGCGGCGACCGTACGGCGCCTGGTCCGGTCCGGCGTGCCGGTGATGGGGCACCTGGGCTTCACCCCGCAGTCGGTGAACCAGATCGGCATGCGCGTGCAGGGCAGGCAGGCCTCGACGGCCCGTGACCTGGTCGCCGACGCCTTGGCCCTGCAGGAGGCCGGCGCCTGGTCGATCGTGCTCGAACTGATCCCGGCCCCCCTGGCCGCCGAGGTGACCCGGCGCCTGGACATCCCGACGATCGGGATCGGCGCCGGCCCGCAGTGCGCCGGCGAGGTCCAGGTCTGGCACGACATCCTCGGCCTCTACACCGACTTCGTGCCCCGGCACACCCGCCGGTTCCGCACCCTGGGCGACGAGGTCCTCGCCGGGCTGCGCGAGTACGGCGACGCCGTGCGCTCCGGGACCTTCCCGACCGAGGCGAACAGCTCCACCATGGACCCCGAGGTGCTCGCCCAGGCCCTGGCCGACCCCGACCCGCTCTCCGGATCGCCGGAGCAGAACGCATGAAGGTCGTCACCACCCGCGCCGAACTCAGTGCGGCGCGGGCCGAGCTGGCGCCCGGCGGCCGGGGATCGGTCGGTTTCGTGCCGACCATGGGCTACCTCCACGAGGGCCACCTGAGCCTGGTTCGGGCCTCCGCGGAGCGCAACGACGCGACCGTCGTGTCGATCTTCGTGAACCCGACCCAGTTCGGGCCGAACGAGGACCTCGCCTCCTACCCCCGCGACCTGGACCGCGACCTGGCCCTGCTGGAGTCAGCTGGCGTGGACCTGGTCTGGACCCCGCGCGTGGAGGACGTGTATCCCGCCGGCTTCACCACGTACGTCACCCCCGGCGGCGTCGCCGACGTGCTCGAGGGTGCCCAGCGCCCCGGCCACTTCCGCGGCGTGGCGACCGTACTGACCGTGATGTTCTGCCTGCTGCGGCCGCGCCGGGCCTACTTCGGCCAGAAGGACGCCCAGCAGGTGGCCGTGGTCCGGCAGGTGGTTCGCGACCTGGCCCTGGGCGTCGAGGTGGTCGCCTGCCCGATCATACGCGAGCCCGACGGGCTGGCCCTCAGCAGCCGCAATTCCTACCTCACCGCCGAGGACCGCACGGCCGCGACCGTCCTGTCCCGGGCGCTGGTGGCCGCCGAGGCCGCCTGGCAGGCGGGAGAGCAGGACGCCGAGGCGCTGCGTACGACGATGCGCCAGGTGCTGGCCGCCGAGCCGCGGGCCGAGCTGGACTACGTCAGTGTCGCGCACCCCGACTCCCTGGCCGAGCTGGCCACCGTGGATCCCCGGGTCGGTGCGCTGGCATCGATGGCGGTACGGGTCGGCACTCCACGCCTGATCGACAACCGGATGCTGCTGCCGTACGGCACGACGGGCTGAACGCCACCGGGATCGTCGCGGCTTTCGGATAGCCTGACCTCGAGAGTCACAGCCGTCCACGAGGGAGTTGCCGCTACACATGGCCAAGATCATCTACACCCATACCGACGAAGCGCCCCTGCTGGCCACCTATTCCTTCCTGCCAGTGATCGAGGCCTTCGCCTCCGCTGCGGGTGTGGAGGTCGAGACCCGCGACATCTCCCTGGCCGCCCGGATCCTGGCCGCCTTCAACGACAAGCTGCCGGCCGAGCAGCGGGTGCCGGACACCCTCGCCGAGCTCGGCGAGCTGGTGAAGTCCCCCGAGGCCAACATCATCAAGCTGCCGAACATCTCGGCCTCGGTGCCGCAGCTCAAGGCCGCGGTCGCCGAGCTCCAGGCCCAGGGCTTCGACGTCCCGGACTACGTCGACGAGCCGCAGACCGACGACGAGCGCGACAACCGCGCCCGCTTCGACAAGGTCAAGGGCTCCGCGGTGAACCCGGTCCTGCGCGAGGGCAACTCCGACCGCCGTGCGCCGCTGGCCGTCAAGAACTACGCCCGCAAGCACCCCCACTCGATGGGTACCTGGACCGCTGAGTCGAAGACCTGGGTCGCCACCATGGGCCACGACGACTTCCGCACCAACGAGCAGTCCGTCGTGATGCCGGCTGCCGACACGCTGAAGTTCACCCTCGTCGGTGCCGACGGCACCGAGAAGGTGCTGAAGGAGAGCCTGCCGGTCCTGGAGGGCGAGGTCGTCGACGCCACCTTCCTGAGCGCCGCCAAGCTGGACGAGTTCCTGGCCGAGCAGGTCCGGGCCGCCAAGACCGACGGCGTGCTCCTGTCGGTGCACCTCAAGGCCACCATGATGAAGGTCTCCGACCCGATCATCTTCGGCCACGCGGTCAAGGCGTACTTCCCGCAGACGTTCGCCACCTTCGGTGCCAAGCTGGACGAGGCCGGCCTGTCCGCCAACGACGGCCTGGCCGCCATCCTGGCCGGTCTGGACCAGCTCGAGGACGGCGCCGAGATCAAGGCCTCGTTCGAGCAGGAGCTCGCCGAGGGCCCCGACCTGGCGATGGTGAACTCCGACAAGGGCATCACCAACCTGCACGTCCCCTCCGACGTCATCGTGGATGCCTCGATGCCGGCCATGATCCGCATCGGCGGCCACATGTGGGGCCCCGACGGCAAGGAGGCCGACACCCTCGCGGTGATCCCGGACTCCTCGTACGCCGGCGTCTACCAGACGGTGATCGAGGACTGCAAGGCCAACGGCGCGTACGACCCGACGACCATGGGCTCGGTCCCGAACGTCGGCCTGATGGCGCAGAAGGCCGAGGAGTACGGCTCGCACGACAAGACCTTCGAGATCCCGTTCGCGGGCACCGTCAAGGTCACCAACTCCGCCGGTGACGTGCTGATGGAGCACCAGGTCGAGGCCGGCGACATCTGGCGCGCCTGCCAGGCCAAGGACGCCCCGATCAGGGACTGGGTCAAGCTGGCCGTCACCCGTGCCCGCGCCTCCCAGACCCCGGCGGTGTTCTGGCTGGACCCGGTCCGCGCGCACGACCGCAACGTGGCCGACAAGGTACGCACCTACCTGGCCGACCTCGACACCGAGGGCCTGACCATCGAGATCATGTCCCCGGTCGAGGCGACCCAGTACTCGGTCGACCGCATCCGCAAGGGCGAGGACACCATCTCGGTGACCGGCAACGTGCTGCGTGACTACAACACCGACTTGTTCCCGATCCTCGAGGTGGGCACCTCCGCCAAGATGCTGTCCGTCGTCCCGCTGATGAGCGGCGGCGGCCTGTTCGAGACCGGTGCCGGCGGCTCCGCCCCGAAGCACGTCCAGCAGCTGGTCCAGGAGAACTACCTGCGCTGGGACTCCCTGGGTGAGTTCATGGCACTGGCCGAGTCGTTCCGCCACGAGGCCAACAAGGGCAACGCCAAGGCCGGCGTGCTCGCCGCGACCCTCGACAAGGCGACCGAGACTCTGCTGGACCAGAACAAGGGCCCGGCCCGCAAGGTCGGCCAGATCGACAACCGCGGCAGCCACTTCTGGCTGGCGAACTTCTGGGCCGGCGAGCTGGCCGCCCAGACCGAGGATGCCGAGCTTGCCGCGGCCTTCAAGCCGGTCGCCGACGAGCTCGCCGCCGAGGCCGAGAAGATCGATGCCGAGCTGATCGATGTCCAGGGCCACGCGGTGGACCTGGGCGGCTACTACCGCCCCGACGACGCGAAGACCTCCGCGGTGATGCGCCCGTCGGAGACCTTCAACCAGATCCTGGCGAAGCTGGCCTGATCCACGGCTGGGCCGGCCCGGTCCGGCCCAGTCGAGCAGGATGGAGGACGGCGGAGGGCTTCGGGAGTGATCCCGGGGCCCTCCGCCGTTTCGCGTACGCCTTCGTGGACGCCCTCCCGCGGACCGCCCCCGGCTCTCGACCTGGGTAGAAGGAATCTGGTCGAGTTGTGCCAGTTCCCTTCTACCCAGGGGCCATGGGCCTCGGTGAACCCCTGGGCTTGACCCCCCTCGCTAGGGTCAGGTCATGCCGCAGCTCAACCTCTCGGTCCTCGACCTGCTCCCCGTCCGCACCGGCCAGTCCTCGGCCGATGCGGTGAGCGCCGCCCGTTCCCTGGCCCGGGTGGCCGACGCCGCCGGCTACCGGCGCTACTGGGTGGCGGAGCACCACAACATGCCGTCGGTCGCCTCGACGAATCCGCCGGTGCTGGTCAGCCTGCTGGCGGCCGCGACCACGCGGATCCGGGTCGGGTCGGGTGGCGTGATGCTGCCCAACCATGCCCCGTTGGTGGTGGCCGAGCAGTTCGCCCTGCTCGAGGCTGCCTACCCGGGGCGGATCGACCTGGGCATCGGCCGGGCACCGGGCGCCGACCCGGTCACCTCCTGGGCGCTGCGGGCCGGTAGCGATGGGCGCGAGTCCGTGGAGCACTTCCCCGACCACGTCCAGCAGGTACAGGCCATGCTGACCCCCGACGGCCTCGCCGGCCACTTGGGGGGTCGCCGGTTCACCCTGACCGCCACCCCGCACGCCTCGGCCACCCCGCACATGTGGCTGCTCGGTTCCTCGGACTACTCAGCCCGGCTGGCCGCCCAGCTCGGCCTGCCGTACGTCTTCGCCCACCACTTCTCCGGCCACGGCGTCGACCGGGCACTCGCCCTCTACCGCTCCGGCTTCCAGGGCGACGGCCGGCCGCAGACCTTCCTCACCGCCAACGTGGTGGTGGCCGACACCGACGAGGAGGCCGCCCGACTGGCGCTACCGTTCCAGCACAACATGGGACGGCTGCGGACGAACCTGCCGCCCATCGCGCTGCCGACCGTGGAGGAGGCCGAGGTGCTGGACCTGCCATTGCCGCCGGCGGATTTCCGGGCCGTGCGCGAGGCCTGGTTCATCGGCACCGCGGACTCGGTGGCCGAGCAGCTGGTGGACTTCGCCGCCCGGTACGAGGTCGACGAGGTGATGGTGCAGCCGGTCGCCGGTGACCACGACGCCGACCCGCTGGATCGTACGATCGCCCGTGAGCGCACCCTCGAGCAGTTGGCCGCCGCGGTGCGGGAGCGCCGCTAGGACCCGGTTCGGCTGCCCCGACCACCGAGTCCGACCCGACCACGCCGGCCGGAAGGGACCCCGGCGGGGGCGTACGGACGACCAGGGCGCCGGCCGCCACGGTGACCTCGAGCTCGACCACCCCGGGGACCACATCGCCATCCAGTTGGACGGCGATCGGCCGGGCCGGGGCCACGGTGGCCCGGCTCGTCCGGCCGTACACCAGTGCCCTGACCTGCCGCGGCCTGCCGAACAGGCCGAAGGCGGCGACCCCCAGCCAGTCCAGCGGGCTGAGCAACGGCACCTCGAGGGAGTCCAGCACCCCATCGTCGGGGCGGGCCTGCGGGAACACCTCGATGCCGCCGGGGATGCGTGGACAATTGCCGAACAGCACGGTCCAGGTCCGGGTCCGCCGCGAGTGGCCGTCGAGGTCGACCAGCATCGGCAACGGCCGCTGCAGGATCTGCCCGAGGCCGGCGAGCAGGTAGGCGGGCCAGCCGAAGGCACGCTTCAGGCGGGTCCCGGTCGCCTTGACCGTAAGGGCATCCCGGCCGATACCGGCCATCACCAGGAACGGCAGCGGGCCCTGCCACCGGCTGGGGTGGTCCGTGGTGCGCACCCGCGCCTGCCCGACGTCGAGCACCAGCTCCGGCCCGGCCAGGGCGGTCCGGACGAGGCTGCCCACGTTGCGGTCGACCAGTCCGAGGTTGCGGGCGAACAGGTTGGCGGTGCCGGTCGGCAGGATGCCAAGGGGCGTGCCCGTGCCCGTCAGCACCGAGACCACCTCGCGGACCGTCCCGTCGCCGCCGGCGACGATGACCAGGTCGACCCCGGCCCGGAGCAGGTCCGCGGCCTGCTCCGCTCCGGGGCTGGCCACGGTGGTGTCCCGTACGAGCGGCGGTGGCGCCCCGGCCTCGGCCAGCAGCCGGACCAGCTCGCGGCGGGCCCGGTCCGCGCGTCGCCCCTTCGGGTTGAGCACCAGGCCGACGCGGAGTCCACGCAGCTTCTCGGGCAGGCGGTCAGCGGCGGGCATGGCCCCATCATGGCCTCTCTCAGCGGCGCGCGAGGCTGTGTCGTCCCAGCTGCCACAAAGTGTCAGCAGCCGTGCCTAGGGTGATTCCAGACCGGTGAGACGGAGGGGGAGGCCTGATGGGCAGCGGGATGGGGACGCCGAGAGGCACGGTGCGGTTCCTGCACACGAGCGACTGGCAGCTCGGCATGACGCGCCATTACCTGGCCGGTGAGGCCCAGGCCCGGTTCACCGGTGACCGGGTGGAGACCATTCGTCGGATCGGCGAACTGGCCCGACGGACCGGGGCCGAGTTCGTCGTCGTCGCCGGCGACGTGTTCGAGCACCACAACCTCGGCCGCCAGGACGTGGTTCGGGCACTGGAGGCGATGGGCTCGATCCCCGTCCCGGTCTACCTGCTGCCCGGCAACCATGACCCGCTGGGCCCCGGCACCCTGTGGGAGTCCTCCGACTTCGTCGACCGACGCCAGCGGAACGTCATCCTGCTGGATGAGGTCGGCCCCTGGCCGGTACGCGACGGGGTGGAGATCGTCGCGGCCCCGTGGCGGACCAAGCATCCCGACAGTGACCCGGTCGAGCCCGCCCTGCAGGGGCTGGCCGCCGACGGCACGGTCCGGATCGTGGTGGGGCACGGGATGCTGGCCGAGCTGCAGCCGGACCGCGCCGCCTTGGAGACCGTGCACCGGCCGCCGTTGGACGCGGCGCTGTCCGCCGGCACCGTGCACTACGTGGCCCTCGGCGATCGGCACATCCAGTGGCCTGCCGACGACGATCCCGAGCACGTCCACGGCGCCATCCACTACTCCGGGGCCCACGAGACCACCGGTTTCCGGGAGCCGGACCGGGGCCGGGTCCTCGAGGTGGTCCTGGAGGGCGGCCGCCCCACCGTGACCTCTCACGAGGTGGGCCGGTGGCTGCACCGGGTCGTGGAGGCCGACCTCGACGGCGCCGCCGACCTCGATGCGCTGGAGGCCGAGCTCGCGGCTCTGGAGCCGAAGGAGCGGATCATCCTCAAGACGCGGTTCGCCGGCACGCTCAGCCTGGCCGAGGCGAGCCGTCTGGACGCGCTGGTCGAGGCCGAGGGCCAGGTGTTCGCCGCCCTGGATGCCTGGGAACGCCACACCGACCTGGCGGTGGTTCCCGACGAGGCGGAGCTCGGGGAACTGGCCGCGGGCGGCTATGTCCTCGAGGCCGCCCAGGAGCTGTCGGGCTTCGCGCAGGGCTCCGGTCCCGAGGCGGACACCGCGCGGGACGCCCTGAGACTGCTGTACCGCTTCCTGGGAGGAGAGCCCCGATGAGACTGCACCGGCTGCACATCGAGAACTTCAAGGCGATCGACACCCGCGAGCTGTGCGTCCCCGACACCGGGGTGGTGGTCGTGCAGGGCCGCAACGAGGTCGGCAAGACCTCGATGATCGAGGCGTTCGACGCGCTGATCAGCTACAAGGACAACAGCAAGCACAAGAAGCTGCGCGACGCCAAGCCGGTCGACCGGGACGAGCCGATCGTGGTCGAGGCCGAGTTCACCGTGGCCGGCGAGCGGGTCGTCTACCGCAAGCAGTGGTTCAAGCAGACCGCCACCACACTGCGGTTCGTGGCGGGACCGCAGCAGGGGCGTACGGTGACCGGCGGCGAGGCCCACGACACGGCGACCGCCCTGTGGGAGAACTCGGACACCACCCTCTGGGAGGCCATGCGGGTGATGCAGACCAGCCAGGTCGAGGCGGTGGGGTTCGGCGGCAGCACCGTCCTGCGCCGGGCCCTGGAGGCCCGGGCCGGTGGCACCAGCATGGAGGACCCGGAGGCGGACAGCCTGGTCGAGCGGGTGCAGCGGGAGGCCGACCGCTACTGGACCGCCACCAGGAACAAGCCGAATGCCGAGTACCGAGGCCTGCAGATCGCGGCCGAGAATGCCCGGGCCGAGGCCCGCAGCACCGAGGACGCGCTGGCCGAGGTGGCCGACACCGAGTCGGAGCTCGCCACAGTGCTCGATGACCTGGCCCACCTGGACCAGGTGGTCGACGGGCACCGCGCCGAGGCCGACGCTTTGGCCGGGCAGCTGGCCGCTGTGCAGGCGGCCCAGGCAGCCTTGGCCGAGGCCGAGCAGGCGGTCGAGCGCGCGACCCGCGGTTGCGAGGCCGTCGCCGTACGCCACGAGCAGCGCGCGGACCTGCGCGAGCAGGTGGAGGCAGCCGGGTCGGAGGTGGAACGGTTGGAGGCCGCCATCGCACAGGCCGAGGACGAGCTCGCGCCGGCTCGCGAGCGGGCCGCGGCGGCCGACGCGGCTCACCAGGAGGCCCAGCAGGCCTGGGACCGGGCGCGGGACCTGGACAGGTTGGCCGGCGACGACCGGGCCCACCTGCTGTCCCTTGGCCGTCTGGGGGACCTGCGGGTCACCCTGGACAAGCTGGACGCGCTGCGCACCCGAATCTCCGGCCTGCGCGAGACGGACGACCGGGCGGTGACCCAGCAGCAGCTGACCGAGCTGGACCGCGCCGTCGACGCCGCCCGGAGCGCCAGGATCGCGGTCGATGTCGGCAGCGCCCAGCTGTCGGTCACCCCCCTCGCCGGAGGTGGCACCCTGCTGGTCGACGACGAGTCGAGGCAGGTGACCGACCCGTGGACGACAGCTGTGGTTCGCGAGACCACCATCGAGATCCCCGGCCAGTGGCGGATCACCGTCGCGCCGGAGTCCGCCACCGAGTCCCGGGCCGATGCCGCCCGTGCCGCCGACCAGGCGGTGACCGACCTGCTCGCCACGCTGGGTGTCGACGATCCGGAGCAGGCCCGTACCCGGCACCTGGAGGCGGAGACTGCGGCCCGTGGTATCGCGGACGCCGAGGCCGACCGGGACGCCATCCTGCGCCGCGACGACGAAGCGACACTGCGGGACGAGTACGAGCAGCTGGCCACCAGGACCGCGACGTACGAATCCGCCCGCTCCGCGGACACCGACCTGCCGGAATCACTGGCCGAGGCCGAGACCCGGGCCGCAGCAGCGGCGGAGACGCTCGCCGAGGCCCGGACCTCACTCGTGGCTGCACACACCGCGGCGAACACCACCCGGGACGACCTGGCCGATCGGAGTACGCGGCGCCAGCAGCTGGCCGGCGAACTCACCAACCAGCAGGCCACCCTCGCCGCGCGGGCGGCCGCGCTGGAGACCGCCCGGGCCAAGGAGGGCGACGAGGACCTCGACCTGGCCCTGCTCGCGGCCCGGCGCGCGGTGGCCACTGCCGAGGCCGAGGCCGAGGCGGTGACCAAGGAGCTGCAGGGTCTGGATGCCGAGACGGTCACCGCACGACACGAGTACGAGACCACTGCGCTGGCGTCCGGCCAGAAGCGCCAGGCCGGGCTACGTGACAAGCGGTCGGAGCTGAACGTGAAGCTCACCGTGATGGGCCGCGACGAGCGGCAGGCCGCCTATGACCGGGCCCAGACCACCTTGGCCGCCGCCGAGCGCGCCCTCGAGGCCACCCAGCGGCGGGCCGAGGCAGCACTCCTGCTGGAGCGGACCCTGGTCGGCCACCAGAGGGCGGTTCGGGCCTCGTACGTGGCGCCGTTCCGGGAACGGATCGAGGAGCTCGGCCGGGCCACGTACGGCGACCCCGGCTTCGAGGTGACGGTCGCCGACGACCTGACCGTCACCGAGCGACGGCTGCGCGGGACCACGTTGGCGTTCGACCAACTCTCCACCGGCGCCAAGGAACAACTCGTGATCCTGATCAGGCTGGCGACGGCGATGCTGGTCGACCCGGTCGAAGGGGTTCCGGTGATGCTGGACGACGCGCTGGGCCACTCCGACCGCCACCGGCTGCAGACGATCTGCCGGGCGCTGTCCCTGGCTTCGCAGACCTCACAGGTGATCCTGTTCACCTGCCACACCGATCGGTACGCCGGTCTGCCCGGGGCCGAGTTGGTCGAGGTGTGAGTCCTGGCCCCCTCGCCCCCTCAGCAGGGGGCCTCGACCCCACGGGGTAGAAGGAAACTGCCACAACTCGACCAGATTCGCACTACCCAACGATGGGAGCCTGACGACCCTTCGGGGAAGCCGGCGCTACTTCAGCAACCGGTCCATCCGTCGATCGCTGAGCCGCCGTCCGCCCGTCTGGCAGGTCGGGCAGTACTGCAGCGACTTCTCGGCGAACGACACCTCGGCGACATCCGTGCCGCAGACCGGGCACGGCAGCCCGGTGCGGGCATGCACCCGGTACAGGGACTTCTTGGCGGCCTTCAGCCGGTCGGGCGCCACGCCGGCCATGCGTTCGGCGGCAGCGGCGTACGTGTCGACGATCGCCGTGTGCAGCGCCTCGACGGACTCCGCAGAGAGCCTGTTGGCCGTGGCGTACGGGGAGAGCCTGGCCCGGTGCAGGATGTCGTCGGACCAGCCGTTGCCGATCCCGGCCAGCAGCGTCTGCTCGGTGAGCGCGGTCTTGATCCGGGACGTGGTGCCGGCCAGCAGGGCCGCGAGCCGCTCGAGGTCCAGCTGGCCCGCCTCCGGACCGAGCCGCGCGATCCCCGGCAGCTCGTCGGGCGCCTCGGTCAGGTACGCCGCGGCACTCTTGCGGGTGCCCGCCTCGGTGAGGTCCAAGGCGGAGTCCGGGTCGAAGCGTACGCGCAGGGCGACGGGTCCGCGGCCCATCCGCACCGTGGCGGACGGTGCCGGTTCGGCCCACCTGATCCAGCCGGCCCGGGCCAGGTGCACCACGAGCCACAGACCGGTGAAGCCGAACTGCAGGAACTTGCCGCGGCGACGGATCTCGGTGAGCTCCCGCCCGACCAGGTCGGTCACCGGGGTCGATGTCTTGACCACGCTGATCGCACCGAGTTCCACACCGCTCACGGTCCGGCCCACCGCCCGTTTGCGCAGGAACGCGGCGGCGGCGTCGAGCTCGGGGGCTTCGGGCATGGCCCCATTATGCGTCGCAGATCGGTAGGCGTTGCAGGTCCGCAGCCAGCCCGGGAGCCGGCGCCCGGGGGCAGCTGCACATAGGAGCACCCGTCCGGACCGAGGTCCGGACGGGTGCCCTGGGGGTGGGAGGGGTAAGTCATCTGCGGGTGGTGAAGGTGACGTTCTGCAGCGAGCCTCCGGCGGAGGACTCGACGATCAGTTGGGTCGCCCCGTTCGGCGGTGTTCCGTTCCTGCCCCTAACAGTCCAGGCGCCGGTGGTGGCGGGGGCCACGATCGGATCGACCGGCGAGGTCCCGACCAGGGCGCCCTTGGTGCCGTCCGGATTCTGCAGGTAGACGCTGACCGTGTTCGTTCCGGCAATGGTCGAGGTGCCGTTGATCCGCCAATCGGTCCGTCGGGTGCGCAGCTCTGCGGAGGTGACGGTCAGGGTGTCAACCGGTTCAGCGGCCGGCGGCGCGGGCGGTTCGGCCGGGGTTCCCGGGCCGGGGACCGCGGGGAGTGGTTCGGGGGCCGGGCCGACGACCGGCGGGACGTACGGGGTGCCGACGGTGCCACCGGTGACGGACACCGGACCGGTGTCGGTGCCGCCGACGGCGGACGTGACGGTCGCCCACGGCGTCGGCACGGACAGGCCGTCCGCGGGACCGAAGGTGGCCACTCCGGAGGCGTCGAGCGCCTTGGCCGCGATCGGGCCGTCGCCGTCCGGGTCCGCCTGGAGCGTGTTGCCCACGGTGTCACTGCTGGTCCCGCTGACAGTCAGGGTCTGGGCGGTCGTGTCGTACGTGGCCCCGGTCATGGTGACCAAGTCGGTGACCGGCAGGGTCTTGGTCGCCTCCGGCACGTCGCTGGCGTTGGTCAGCGTGACCTCCGACGGGACGGAGTCGATCGCCACCCGGGCGAAGTAGCTGGTGCCGTCGGCACCGGCGGTGAGGGTCGTCTCGGGGACGCCGGTGCCCGAGACCCGCACGGCGTTGTTGGCGCCGGCGGAGGCGAAGACGTTCAGGTGCAGTCCACTGGCGTCCTCGGAGTAGGTGGCGGAGTGCCCCTCCAGGCCGGAGTTGGTCGAGACCTTGCCCAACAGGGAGAACTGGTCGGACTCGAACAGGACACCGGGCTCGGGGCCATCGACCCGGAAGAAGTTGGTGCCGTGCGGGGAGCCGGTCACGGCCGTGGTGACAGCCGGGTCACCGACGTACGTGCCGGTAGCGGTCTGGATCGTCCCACCGGCGCTGACCAGGAAGGGGTTGATCCGCGACCCCAGGGCCAGGTTGAACTGCCCGGGCGCCGCGGTGATGTCCTCGGTGAAGTTGATGCCGGCCGCGACGTCCGCCTCGGAGACGACGAACGTGTCCTCCCCGTACGGGTGGGTGATCGTGTAGGTGCCTGCCGTGGGCGTGTCGACGCGGATCCGCAGGCGACCGAAGACCACCTGGTCGGGGTTCTTCGGCAGCTCGTTGGCGAATGTCGCCTCCAGACCGAGGACCAGGCGCGAGCCGCCTGCCCCGACGGTGTTGTCGCCCCCGGACTCGCCCAGGAAGTAGAAGCTCTCCAGCGGCCAGTTGCTCTCGGCCGCGGTGTCACCGATGGCCAGCGGCTGGGCGGGGTCGACACCCTCCCCGACCAGGAAGGCCGGGTCACACAGCTGTTCGTCCAGGTCGAGGCACTGCTCCAGGCGCAGGCCGGTGGAGTCCTCGTACCAGACGGGATAGCCGTACGCGCCGACCGGGCCGACCGCGGCAAGGGTGCCGGTGTTGGCCACGGTGATGTCGCCGCGAGCCAAGGTGGCGCCGCCGGCAAACAGGCCCATCGCTCCGATCGTCGCGATGCCGGCCCGGAGGAGACGTCTGCGTCTCCGGGCATCGGGGACGGCCGACGCATCGGCCCGCCCGGCTCGATTGTCCTTCGTTGTATCCATCGGGCTCTCGCTCCCTCGTGCCTTCCGACGGTCGACCCTTTGGTCGGCCGGCCACCCCTTGTGGCATGGCATCAACGTAGGAAGCGGGCCCTGCGGAAAGCTTGGGGCGCTGCTCAGCTGTTCCAGCGCAGGATCGCTGGCGACTCCTTCTCCCGACCCAGAACCGACACGCTGGCGACCTCGAGCGGGAAGCTCTGGCCGAAGATGATCGGGAAGTCGAGCCAGCACAGGGCCAGGACGCGCAGCGCGTGGCCGTGGGCGAAGCAGATGGCGCGCTCCACCCCCGAGGCACGGACCCGGGCGACGACCCGGGTCAGGCGGGCCCGGACCTCGTCGGCGGTCTCACCGCCGCGAGCGCCGTTGAACCAGATCCGCCAGCCGGGATGCTGCTCGCGGATCTGCGGACTGGTCAGGCCCTCATAGTCGCCGTAGAACCATTCGGCCAGGTCCTCGTCGACCTCCGCCTCGCCGAACCCAGCGAGCTCGGCAGTGCGGCGGGCCCGCAGCCGCGGGCTGGTCAGCACCAGCTGGAAATCGGCCGGATCGAGGCGTGCCCGCAGTGCCGTCGCCTGCGCCACGCCGGTCTCGGTGAGGTCCAGGTCAGTCACCGAGGTGTGCCGACCGGTCCGGCTCCACTCGGTCTGGCCGTGACGTACCAGGTACAGCAGAGTCATGCGCCTCTCCGTTCTCTGCGCCCGGCGGGGCACCGGACTCCCAGCGTACGGCCCGCCCCGGCCCGGTCCGGCCGCGACTCAGACCCGACCGGTGAGCCAGCCTCCGAGACGGGCCTGCCAGTTCGCATCGTGCTCGTCGTCGCTTCGGCGCAGGTCTCCATCGATCTCGCCGTCGCGCAGCACCAGCACCCGTCGGGTGCGGGCCGCGACGGTGGGGTCGTGGGTCACCACGATGACCGTACGACCCTCGGCGTTGACCTCCGACAACAGGTCCAGGATCTCCTCGGCAGCCTTGGCGTTGAGCGCGCCGGTCGGCTCGTCGCCGAAGACGACCCGGGGACGGTTGATCAGGGC
>JBIQHF010000032.1:0-20100 GCA_044508675.1 Propionibacteriaceae bacterium
ATCCCCTCGGGAATCTGGTCGAAGCCAATGGTCGTGATGGTCGGATTCAGGTCACCGGATGCCATGAACTTGTAGATACCCGCAATATCCTCCTTGGTGCCGCCCTTGTTTCCGACAAGCGTGGCTGCATTCATGATCAACGACTGGGTGTTGATCGTCGATTCGAGTCGTCCCATACCGACCAGGACCACGGTGCCGCCTTCCCCGATGACATCAATGGCCTGGGCGGTCGTGGTGCCGAAACCGGCGAAGTCCACGATGACATCGAAAGACACGTCACCGAATTCGGTGATCGATGACCTCACACCCTTGGCGCCGAGTCTCTCAGCCAAGGGCCAGACCTTCTCGTTGACCTCGGCAACGTAGACGTCAGCGCCGGTCAGGACCGCCACCCGAGCTCCGATCTGTCCCAGGCCGCCCAGGCCAATGATCCCGACCACATCCCCGGCCTGCACGCCCCCACTGGTGACGACAGCTGCGTGCGACGTCATGCCCGCGTCGGTCGCGGCCGCGCCCATCACGAAGTCCACATTGTCCGGGAGCGGCACGAGGGTCTGGGCGTCAACGAGCAGGTGGGAGGCGAAGCCGCCGTCGTAGTTGTGGCCGGGGGCGCCCACGGAGGTGGTAGGACAGACACCGACCCGATCCCCGACCGCGAAGTCGGTGACACCCTCCCCCAACTCGGCAACCACGCCAGCGTTCTCGTGCCCCATAGTGATGGGGGTCTTGGCCAGAACGGAAAGCCACGCCTCATCATTCATTTGCCCCACATCCGTGTGGCAAATACCGGCTGCCTTCATCTCCAACACGACTTGACCGGGGCCGGGCGTGGGCTTGTCGACCTCAGCAAGGACGAGAGATTCGTGGGTGTTGATGAATTGCCACGCTTTCATGGCCGGACCTTCATTCAGGATCGATGGGGATTGATCCATTCTAGGCCCCCACCCGAAAGTCTTTCTGGCGACCCACCTCGCCATGCCGTCCCGCGGAACAACTTTTCCTCACCATGAGGAAACCGTGACCGAGAATACAGTGCCGCACCAATAGGCGCGCTCCAACGGTTTTATCTCGACGTGAACTATTTGAAGTCTCCAGCAACAACGTCATCCTCATCCATGCCCATCCCCCGCAACAGAAGCCCACGGCCAAGCGGTATCGATGAGTCATACCCCTCCACGCCTGACGTGGAGCAGATGGACTGCAGCGTCCCCTACTTGCATAGTCCTATATATGTATATACGGTTGATGCATGGAACTCCGCCAAGCGATCCTCGGTCTGCTGTCCATCCGCCCAGCGAGCGGCTACGACATCGGCAGGGCCTTCGCGGGGTCGGTGGCGCACTTCTGGTATGCGGACCAGTCGCAGATCTACCGCACCCTCGACCGACTGGCCGCCGACGGGTCGATCGAGACCGAGCGCATCCGGCAGGAGCGGCAGCCCGACCGCAAGGTCCACTCGTTGACGGCCAAGGGCCGCCAGGAGCTCCTGGACTGGTTGGCCTCCCCGCTCGAGCCGGAACGACCCAAGGAACCGTTCCTGGCCCGCCTCTTCTTCGCCGAACCCCTCGGACCGGACGGCGTGGACCGGCTCCTGACCGAGCGGCAAGAAGCGACCGAGAAGTTCCTCGACAACCTGCACGCCATCAGGACCTCCGACGACGACTGGCCCGGCATGCTGCGCGAGGCCACCCTGCGCTACGGAATCGCGCAGGCAGAAGCGGAGCTCGAATGGATCACCCAGACCCGTGAACGCAACGACCGGCACAGGAGTCCGTCATGAACCGGCACCAGGAAACCGACACGTACGATCAGTATCCCGACCACCAGCACCCCGACCACCAGCCCACCGACCACCGGACCACCGACCAGCAGATGAGGCCGTATCCCGACGAACACGGGCCGCGCACCGGTGAGACCATCGTCTTCCTGCACGGCGGGAACATGGGCGGCTGGACCTGGGGCGGCCAGGTCGAGACGTTGCCCGACCGGCACCTGCTCACCCCCGACCTGCCCGGCTACGGCCAACGCGCCTCGGTTCCGTGGCCCGGACCGTCCGCGGCCGCTGACGACGTCGCCCGCACCATCCGGGAACGTGCCATCGGCGGCCGTGCGCACGTCGTCGGACTCTCCCTCGGCGGGCACACGGCGCTGTTCCTGCTCCAACAGCACCCCGACCTCGTCCTGAGTTGCGCCGTCAGCGGAGTGGCCGCGCTCGGTCTGGGCCGCTTCGAGGCTCTGATGGTCGGTGTGACCGTCCCGGCCTGGCACCGTCGATGGTTCTGGAGCCTCCAGTCGTACGCCTTCCGCATCCCCGCCGAAGACCGGCAGCTCTTCGTCGACTGCGCCTCCGCTCCCCTGCCGATCACCAACCGGCGGTTGTTCTCCGAGGCACGAGACGGCGCCATGCCACAAGGCCCCATCGACTACGACGGTCCGTTCCTCGCTGTCGCCGGCGAGCGGGAGGCGGGCTCGGTGGGAAGGGCCTTCCCCGTGCTGAGGGCGGCGCTCCCCCAGACGCAAACCTGGGTGGCACCGCGGATGCACCACGCGTGGAGTGCCGAGGACCCCGGCCTCTTCACCCGTATGGTCACCACCTTCGCCGACACGGGCCGCTGGCCGTAGTCGGCCCGGCCTCGAGGTCCCGCGTACGACGACGGGACGGCGGTAACGGGATCGGGCATGATCGGAGCATGGACAACCGAGCCCCCCAGCCATGATCAACACCCGCGTCCAGCGCCGTCAACGGCTGCGCAACCGCCTCCAGGGCCTGATGCTCCTGGCTGGCATCGTGGTCATCTTCGCGATCATTGCGTGGATGTTCCTGGGCACCACCGGCCTCCTGACGGTGGTCGTCGTGGGGGGCGCGCTCTCCCTGCTCCGCCCCCGCGTCCCCACGAGCTGGGTGCTGCGGATGTACCGCGCCGTACCGCTCTCCGAGGATGTCGCCCCGCACCTGCACCGCGCCATCGCCGCGCTCAGCGAACGTGCCGGGCTCGCTCGTACGCCGCAGCTCTACTACGTCCCCAGCTCCCTGCCCAACGCCTTCACCACCGGACAGGGCGACGACACGGCCATCGCGGTCACCGACGGAATCCTGCGGAAGCTGTCCGGGCGCCAGCTCGCCGGGGTGCTCGCCCACGAGGTGAGCCACATCCGTGCCGGGGACACCCGGATCATGAACCTCTCCGACGTCGTCGCACGGATGACCCACGGTCTTTCGTACATGGGCATGGGGCTCGTGCTCTTCACCCTGCCGCTCACGCTCACCGGCGACCTCCGGCCCCTGCTGGCGGGCATCGCGCTGTCAGTGCTCCCGACCGTCACCACTCTCCTCCAGAGCGGGCTGTCCCGGTCGCGGGAGTACGACGCGGACATCGCGGGCGCCGCCCTCACCGGGGACCCGGAGGGCCTCGCCTCGGGACTCGAGGCCCTGGAGCGCACCGATGGAAGCATCTGGGAGCGCCTGATGGTGCCCCGCTCCCGCACACCGGATCCGACGCTGCTGAGCAGCCATCCTCCGACGGAGGAGCGAGCCCGGCGACTGCGCGAGCTCCAGCAGGTCGATGATGAAACCTCGATGGGTGGCACCTTGGGGCGCAGTGGCCAGATCGAGCCTCCGGCTGGCTATCCCCCCATCCAAGGACCACCCCGGTGGCGCAGTCCGGGAATCAAGTGGTGACGGACGATCACCTGCAACAGAACCCTGCCATTCAGCGACGTACCAAAGCGAAGGAGTAGTCCATGAAGAACACCGTTCCACTCAAGGAAGGTGACGTCCTGGTGACCAAGCGCATGGTCGGCACCGAGGGCACCGCATTCCCCAGGCACACCGCCTCGCTCGAGTCGGCACTGGTCATCCTCGAGGGGGCCTGCACCATCACCTTCACCGATGCCACCCACGAGTTGCGCGCCGGGGACACCTTCATCGTTCCTGCCGACGAGGTGCACCAGATTTCCGGAACTCCCGACTTCACCGCCGTTCACGTCATGCCGAAGGACATCCGCTTCACTTTCAAGGCGTGACGTTGCGTGCTGGGCCACGCTGCACCCACCTGCCTCGCTCCACGCACGTGGTGGTCGAGGCCGCCCCTACGCGCACCAGCGGCGGACACCTACTCGGGATCGAGACTCGCGGTCCCCTGGTCGAGCAGGTCAAGCGTCTCGGTGACCAACGTTGGCAGCCGCTCACTTCCACCTCCCACCAGCCAGCGGCGTTGCGCGATTCGCATCGCGCCCAACGTGACAGCGGCAAGGATCCGAGACCGCGGGTCGAAGTCCCCCTCGACACCGAGACGGCGGGCGAAAGCGGTGGCGATCCGGTCCTCCCACTGCGCCTGGATCTCGAGGCTTCGGGCGCGGACGGCAGGCGACGCGATCATGAGATCCACGCGCTGGAGGATCCGTTCGCGCTCACTCTCGTAGTCCTCGGCGACCTGCAGGAGTGCGCGCCGGATCGCCACCGAGGGCATCTCCTCGACAAGGCGCGCCGTCAGCACCTCCGCGAGCCGCGCCAACCGCGCCTCGAAGTCCCCGAGGACCACGTCCTCCTTGGAGGCGAAGTAGTGGAAGAAGGTGCGCTGGGCGTGGTGATGGGTCTACTCCACTTCGTTCTCCCGGCTGGCATCCCGGGCCCGCTCAGCTGGATGTACGACCTGCCACCGTGGGCCCACTACGTCAGCGGTGCTGCCGAGATCGCGGGCGGTCTCGGGCTCGTACTGCCCGGGTGGACACGCATCCTGCCGTGGTTGACGCCACTCGCCGCGAGCGGGCTGGCCCTCGTCATGGTCGGTGCCGTGGTCTGGCACGCCGGTCGGGGCGAGATCAGGAACGTGGTCACCAATCTGGTCGTCGCCGGCGTCCTGGGGTTCATCGCCATCGTGCGGTGGCGGAGGCACCCGCTGCCGGCCCGAAGCGACCTGACCGACCCAGGAGTGGCACCCGCGGGAGAAGATGTCTGAGTGGGAACCATTCCTGCAGCCGGTGTGATCATCATCAACGAACGGCGCCAGATCCTGCTCGTCCAGCGCGGTCACGAGCCGCAGCGTGGTCGCTGGACCGTGCCCGGCGGCCGGATCGAGCCCGGCGAGTCAGCCGCCCAGGCCGCCGTGCGGGAAGCCTTCGAGGAGACCGGGCTCCGCGTGCGCATCGAGCGCGAGGTACTCAACGTACGACTCCCCACCGGTGATGGACGCGAGTTCGACGTCCACGACTTCCTGGCCACCGCGGTCGGTGGCGACCTTGCTGCCGGGGACGACGCGGACGACGTCCGGTGGTTCACCCAGGAGGAGCTGAGCAGGCTCCCGTTGACCGAGAACCTGCTCGGCTTCCTCAAGGAGGCGGGGATTCCCGACGTCTGGTGACTGGATGTTCGAACCGCGGGTGCCTACATCAGTCGACGCCGATTGGAGATGTCGTACTCAAAGACGCTTCCGGAGTGGATGACGGTGGCCTGATCACCTTCGGGCCCGGCGCCACGAAATTTTTCGAGCGCCTGCTTGGAGTCCCAGAGTTCAAGTATGTTGACCCGTCCGGGTTCGATGAGATCAGCTGAAATCGAGAAGTCCAGACACCCTTCGGCTGCTCGTGCCTGTTCAACTATCTCGGCGCTACCCGCGAGGTAGGCGTCTCGCTTCGACGGTTCGACCGTGAGGCTTCCTGCAACAATAATCGCGCAATCTGGTGTCATGGCTTTCCTTCCTTATATCTGACTGATCTCGTCACGGGAACCAACCAGTCCAGAAACTCCGGTTCGATGACAGCCGCGAGCAGTCCGTAGCCGGCAGCATCCGGTGAAAGCCATCACCGGTCGCCACCTCATGCTGCCAGGTCGAGTCGTACGACGTCCTACGAAAGGTGGACACGAAGTGGACGCCCAGCCGCTCAGCTTCTGCATGGAACGCACGATTTCGAATCTCGATCAGAGCGTTCTGCCGATCATCAGCGACTGCCGGCGGGCCAACCAGAAGGAGCCGCTCCGGTGTAACGAACTGCGCCGCAATCCGCACAGATTGCAGGCCACCGCTGTGACACGACCCACCCAACCAAGACCGGTCGAATCACCCAATCCGGCCACGAAGGAGTCCCCGAAGAAGCAGATTCGAATGTCGGGCCACGACTCATGGTCGGACTGCAGGGTCATCCGGGGCCTCCTTACGATTTCGATGGAGCGGCCCCAGAAAGGGCCCGGTGGATGCGACACCGAATCGCTGGACGGCACGTTCACTGTGAACCTGCACTGGGGGTTCGGCGGAGCAAGGTTTGCGACGGCGGGAGTTGGGTTGGCTCTCAGGGCTGGCGCGACCGGCGTCGCCCACGTGCGGCCATCCTGGGCGTACGACTACCAGGGCATCGCTTATGGGAGCAACCTCAGTTCGCACACCGAAGGCACAGCGAAGGTGATCGTTCAGGACGCCGTGACGGGAGCCGTGCTCAAGGAGGTCACTCGCCCGCTCTGGCACTTCGACAATGACAGACGGGAGGACGGCGATAGCTTCATCGACTCCTGGGCACTTGGAGTGGACGTCTTCATACAAGCCGGGCAGCGGTTCACCGCGTCTTTCCTGGCCACCGCAATGGTGGATGACTCTGGAACCGACTTCCTGTTCGGCTGGTCGCTCGCCAAAGCGCACCTGCAGATGAGGACGCCGTTCGTGGGGGTCGAGCTCGGGCCGTAGCCCGAGCCTTGATACTCGCCTCCGACCGCACCACGACACGGCTGGGCACCGACAACGGGGGCAACTGTCTCACCCGTCAGCTGCGGGCGCCACGGCGACGTTCTGCCCGGAGAGCCGTAGCGCATCGGCCACGAATCCGGACGCCTTCACGTCCTCGACGAAGTCACGAACGAACCCCACCGCGGAGGCCGAACACCCCACCGGTACCGCAACAGCCTGCTCGATCTGCATGAACGGCGGCTCGACGACGCGGAGAGTCGGATTGTCGGACACGAAGGCAGTGATCGGCTGACGGATCCCGGCCGCCACCTCCAGCCCGCGGACCTGGAAGACCTCGGTGCCCTCGTCACCCCGGACCACCTCCGCGTGCTGCAACTCCCTGGACAGGAACAGGTCATAGGCCGACCCCTGCTTCACCCCGACCCGAACCCCGGGCCGATCCACGTCGCTCGCCGTCCGGATCGAGGAATCCTGTGGGACTGCGAACACCCCCTCGATCACGGCATAGGCAGCGGTGAAGGCGAGGACCTCGGCACGGGCGGGGTCGATCGCCAGGAAGCACAGGTCGGCCGCACCGTCCACCACGGCCGCCAGGGACTTGCGCGCTGCGTCGAAGCACATCAATTGGACAGGCACGTCCAGCCGTCGTCCGAGTTCCCTGGCCAGATCCACGCTCACCCCGGAGGGCTGCGACTGATTGCCCTGCGCCAGCACCCGATTCCCCAGGTTGATCGAGGCACGCAGCACACCGGTGGGCGCCAGTTCGCGCCGGACGTCGTCATCCATGGCGCCATCCTAGGGGTGGGTCAGAGGACCTTCTTGACGACGCTGGACTTCAGCTGCATCCGTCCGAAGCCGGGCACCGTCGCGTCGATGTCGTGGTCCCCCACTCCATCGGTGATGAGCCGGATTCCGCGCACCTTCGTACCGACTTTGACGACCCCTCCGCCGGCACCCTTGACCTTGAGGTCCTTTGCGATGGACACGGTGTCGCCGTCGACGAGTACGTTTCCGACCGCATCCCGGACCTCGGTCGGGGTCTCACCCACGGTGCCGGCGGAAGTGCCGTCATCGGCCACCCACTCGTGTCCGCACATGGGGCACACCAGCAGTGTGCCCTGTTCATAGGTGAATGCCTCACCGCACTCGGGGCAAGGGGGAAGCGCATCAGACATTGCACTGGTGTACCACGTTTCGGCAGAGAGAACCATCTGGGACGCAGGACGTCCGGGGATTCCCTGGCGCCACTACCCACGCCACCTCTCGCCGGTTGGAGGCCTGAAGGTCCGCATTGAGCCACTCACCCAGGGCGACATTATCGATGATTCCGTCGACCGGAATGGGGCTCCTCATCCGGCGGCGGGAAGACTGACCCACTCATCGCCCGCCGTTCGCTTCGGGCGCCCCGTCGCCCTTGCGCTGACGGCGTCGCTCATCGATCTCCTTCAATGCGCCGGGGTGATCGAGCGAACGCAGCTGTGGGAAGGCATCCAGCAGCCGCTCTGTACGGCGTCCGATGTCGTCACGCAACTCGGAACGGCGTTGCACCAGCCTTTCCTTCTCGCGCTCGGCGTTGGCCGCCGCCTCGATACTCCGTCCGGCCAGCCGCTCACCCAGGTTGTCGGAGAGCTCCCGCAGGTCCATCGATATCCGGTCGAGGCTGACCACCCGGTGCTTGAGCTTCAGTGCGGTCTGGACCGAGGTGACGAAGTCGATCAGGAACAACGCCAGGCACACCACGACGATCACCGTCTGGAGGGTGTCTGGCAGCCAGTCGAGCAACAGCTCCACCCCCGGATGCAGCACCTCGACCAGCAGCAGGCACGCCAGGCCCCACAGGATGCTCATCTTCAGGTTCACGTAACCGCCGATGTTGAACGGCGTGCCTGTGTAGTCCCACCACCGCTGGCGGAAAATGCGTTCCAGCGCCCACCCGGTGACGAGTTCCAACAGCGTGCACAGCAGGGCACCGCCGACGAAGATCCAGAACGGATTCTCGCTCACGGGGGCGAGGAGGAACAGCACCAGGAGCGCCCCGAAGGCGTAGATCGGCACGACAGGACCAGCCAGGAAGCCACGGTTGCTGAAGCGGCCGTCTTGCACGGCGCAGTAGACCACTTCGGCGACCCAGCCGAGGAAGGCATAGGTGAGGAACGTCAGGATCAGATCAGAAGCGAACTGCCAGGTCAGCACAGACCCTTCCCTATGCCGTTGTCCTCGAACGAGTCAACCGCAACGCCGCCACCTCATCAAAGTATCCGGTTAGTGCTGGACCGGGACGACAGGTTCTGTCTCAGCAACCCGAGCCATGTCAGCCATGATTCGGGCCCCCCTCTTTGACATTCCCAGACGCATGAGCGGCTCGAGGAGCCGAGCCATTCCCTTGACCCCCATCAGCACCGTGACTTCGAACTCGCTCGACGTCGACGTCAGCTCCCTGACGTCGTTGCTGAGCTCGAAGGTGTAGTTCGACACAAGATGACGAAACGCGATTCGCCGGTTCGGCTCGTACTCCGTGACCTCGTACTCGACCTCGCGCCGCTTGCCATACTCCTCACGAACCATCACCGCCCGACTTCCGACGCCCATCGGCTCCGGGGTGACACGGCGAACTTCGACAACCTCGTCCTCCCACTTCGAGTGGTTCTCGAACGCACGTGTTGCGACAACATTGAACACTTCATCTGCCGGCCTCGGCACACGACGGACTGCATTGAACCTGATCATGATCTGCTCCCTTGCACATCACTCTGTTCACGACTCTTACACTAGAGTCTTGCTCTAGTGTATTCTCTCAAGATGTGACGATCAAGACCCCAGAGCCGGGAGGTCGCCGAGAACGCGCCCGAAAGACCCGCCAGATGATCCGCAACGCGGCTGCCAAAGAATTCTTGGAGAAGGGGTACCACGGGACCACCCTTGCGGCCATCGCCGCACGCGCGGGTGTCGCCGTTCAAACGGTGTACTTCGTGTTCCACACGAAGGCGGAGCTCCTGAGCGCAGTGGTTGATGCCGCTGTCGTCGGGCCCGAGGCCATCGCCCCCGAAGACGCTGACTGGTTCCGTCACCTAGCTGAACAATCCGACGCAGCGCAGGTGCTGCGAGCATTCATTGAGGGTGGCGCCCCCATCTTCGAGCGCGCTGCCGGGGTGTTCGAAGTGGCCAACGGAGCGGCCCGATCTGACACTGAGGTAAAGGTCATCGCCGCGCACCATGAGCACCTGAGGGTCGAGGGGTGTCGCAGGGTGGTCAACGTTGTGGAGGCGAAGTCGCCGCTTCGTAACAAGCTCACGACACAGCGGGCCACCGACATCCTCGCAACCGTGGTGAGCCCGCAGTTGTACCTCACCCTGGCCGAGGACCACGGTTGGTCACATGACGAGGTCGTCGGCTGGTGGCTCGCAACGGTTCCCGGACTCCTCCTGCCGAACAGCGTTGATCCGGCCGACGAAAGAACGCACGATCGGATCGAGTGATTCGTGGTCGGAGCCGTCGGGGATCTCGGTGAGGATCGTGGGCTGACAGAAGGCGCCCACTTCCAAGGTGGACTTCTTCAGGTTCTTCGCGGCGACCGACGCGCCGGCGCGCTCGGAGCCGATCAGGGCCAGGCCCCGGACGCGGTCGTCGACGAGGATCCTCTCGGTGGCACTGTGCGGCGCGTAGACATTGGTCAGGAGACCCTCAGGAACACCCGAGGGCGCCGCCATCGACGAATCCATCGTTAGCCTGTGCACGTGAGTGATCAGCGCTACCACTTGGTGTATCTCGAGGCCACCTCGGAGAACGTCGGGCGCTTCTCCCACGAGCTGCGCGAGTGGTTGCGCACCGAGGGCTGGGCCGTCGAGGCGGAGGGCCTCACCGATTGGCTCGGGCCGCGCGACGAGGGCGTCCCCCGCGGACCGCTTTGGACCGCGCATGGAGCAGATGGCCCAGCGCATCAGCCCGAATCATTACGAGGACCACGTGACGGTGTACGACACCTGGCGGCTCTACCACGGCTCGGAGGCGACGGAGGGCTTCGGCTGCCCGCACTGCGGCAACCTATGGGAGCTCGGTGGCGGCGAGGCGCTCTATGCAGCGACCGACCAGTGGTGGCGCAGCCACGTCGCGCCGGACCTCACCTGCCCTGCCTGTGGCGCGACGTCTCCAATGGATCACTGGGATCTCGATCGCGGTCTCGCCGTCGGGACCTTGGCGATCACCATGGAGCTGTGGGACAAGGACGATGAGTTCCGCGATGCACTGACCGAACGCTTCCCGGGCCGTTGGGCCGGGATCTACGAGCACCTCTAGGTGCGGCCCGGGGGCCGCTCTGCGGCGGGAGGCAGAGATCCTGCCCTCCGCTACTTCTCGGCGCCGGAGGCTCCGTCAGCTCGTCTGCAGGACCAGCTTCAGCTGTTCGACCGCCCAGTCCAGGTCGGAGGCCCGGATCGTCAGCGGAGGTGCGAGGCGGATGGTCTGGTCGTGGGTGTCCTTCACCAGCACGCCACGGGCCAGCAGTCTCTCAGCGACGTCGCGGCCGGTGCCGCGCGACGGTTCGATGTCGAGGCCCGCCCAGAGGCCGGCCACGCGGACCTCGGTGAGGCCGTGGCCCAGCAGTTCGTCGAGCAGGCCCTTGAGGTGGTGGCCCAGCGTTGTCGCGCGTTCCTGGAACTCGCCGGTGCGTAGCAGCTCGACCACGCGCAGCCCGACGGCCGCGGCGACTGGATTGCCGCCGAAGGTCGACCCGTGCTCACCGGGGCGGAACACCCCGAGGACGTCGCGGTCACCGACGACGGCCGACACCGGCAGGATGCCGCCGCCCAGTGCCTTGCCCAGCAGGTAGAGGTCGGGGACGACCCCCTCGCGGTCACACGCGAACGTCGTCCCCGCACGGCCGAGCCCGGACTGGACCTCGTCGGCGATGAGGAGCACGTTGTGCTGCGTGCACAGCTCGCGGACCGCCCGCAGGTAGCCCGACGGTGGAATGATGACGCCGGCCTCGCCCTGGATGGGCTCGATGAGGACGGCGGCGGTGTTCTCGTCGATGGCTGCCTCGATCGCGGCGGCGTCCTGGTACGGCACGGTGACGAAGCCGGGTGCGAACGGCCCGAACCCGTCCCGGGCGAGCGGGTCGTCGCTGAACCCGACGATCGTGGTGGTGCGGCCGTGGAAGTTGCCCGCGGCCACGATGATCCGCGCCGCGTCGGCAGGCACCCCCTTGACTCGGTAGGCCCAGGCGCGGGCGGTCTTGATGCCGGTCTCGACGGCCTCCGCACCGGTGTTCATCGGCAGGACGAGGTCCTTGCCGCACAGCTCCGCGAGAGCGGCACAGAAGGCCCCGAGTCGATCGTTGTAGAACGCCCTGCTGGTCAGGGTGAGTCGGCCGAGCTGGTCGACGGCCGCCTGGACCAGCTCGGGGTGGCGGTGCCCGAAGTTCAGGGCCGAGTAGGCGGACAGCAGGTCGAGGTAGCGCCTGCCCTCGATATCGGTCACCCAGACGTCCTCCGCGGTCGACACGACGACCGGAAGTGGGTCGTAGTTGCGTGCCACGTGCCGCCCCTCCTCGTGGATGAGGCGCGCGGTCGGTGTGTCAGGATTCGTCGTGGAGTTCATGGTCTGGCTCCTCTCAACTCCAAGGTGCAACACTTGATCCCGCCACCTCCGAGGTGCAGCTCGGACACATCGACCGGCACAGGGTGGTACCCGCGCTCGCGAAGCTGGGCGGCGAAACTGTCGGCGTACGGCGAGATGACGACGTTGCGGCCGTCGCTGATCGCGTTCAGCTCGAGGTTCTCGGGAACGGAGGCGGGCATACGGATCGCGTCGGGGAAGCGCTCGACGAGCTCGGCCTGACCGCGCTCGTCGAAGGCCGATGGCCGGTAGGCGATGTTCGCCCGCTCGACACCGCCCGGGCCCTGCACCGGGTCCAGGACACAAAGGGCGGTGTCAAGGTGGTAGTAGGCCGGGTTGACCAGCCGCAGCGAGACGACCTCGCGCCCGAACACCTCCGCGACCTCGGCGTGGCTGCCCAGCTGGGACCGGAAGCCGTAGCCGGCCAGGATCGTATCGCCCACCAGCATGAGGTCGCCCTCGCCCTCCTGCGTCGCGACCGGCTCGACGACGTCGAACCCATGAGCCGCGAACCACTCCCGGAACGGGCGTTCCTCGCCCCGACGCTGGCTGACGCAGAACCTCGCGCCCAGGGCTACGCCGTCGATGACCAGTCCACCGTTGGCGGTGTAGACCATGTCGTTCAGGCCCGGGATCGGGTCGATGAGTTCGACCTCGTGCCCCAGCCCCACGTACGTGTCGTGGAGCGTCTGCCACTGCCGCACCGCCCGGGACGTGTCGGTCGGATGCTCCCGATGCATCCAATAATTGATCTCGTAGCTCACCGTGAAGTGGTCCGGCCGGCACATCAGATACCGGCGATGCTGCTGGATCCGGTTGTGAAGAGACATCTGGCTCCCCGCCGAGTGCGGACGGCGGACGCTGTCCTCGGGCTCGGCGGCACTTCGACCCGCGGCCGAACCACGAGGAAGAGGCGACACGAGCACGCCTGGATCCATTATTCCAGAGCAGTTGTCGGGGTACTACCTGACGTGTCGGTCGGAGTACGGCCTGACGTGTCGGTCCCAGTGTGGTCATCATGACAGCTGGTCGGGGTCGGTGACGAGTGCTTTGTGGTCTTTGAGGCGGTAGCTGGGGCCGTTGATGGTGATGACATGGAGGACGGTCGAACGATGCAACGCCCCGGCGGGCGTTCCGCCCGGGTGCGCGCGGCGGTGCATGCGGCAGCGCTTGAGCTGCTGGAGAAGCACCAGTGGGAGGAGCTGAGCATCCCGTTGGTGGCCGAGGCCTCCGGGGTGCACCAGGCCACGATCTACCGGCGCTGGGGCACCATGTCCACCCTGCTGAACGACGTCGTCAACGAGTGGTCGGCCACGACCGCGGCGCTGCCCGACACCGGCTCCCTGCGCGAGGATCTCCGGCTGTACGCCGCGGCAGTGGCCGAACCCCTTGCAGACCGCCTCGTCCCCCTGATCCTGCGTGCCGTGGTCTTGGAGATGCGCCCTGGTGAGCCGCGCCAGACTTCGGCGGCCTTCCTCGAGCGCACTCGGCAACTCCAGGTGATGCTCGACCGGGCCGAAGCCCGGGGCGAAGCCGTGCCCACCCTTGAACAGCTTCTCGAGATCGTCGTGGCACCGCTGTACTTCTACGCACTCTTCACCGGACCCATGTCCGTGGCCGATGCCTCGCGGCTGGTGGACCGCCTACTCGACGTCGTGGAGACCTCCAAGCAGAGACGCGCCTGACGCCGTGACCGTTTGATGGGCGAGGTCGGGCTAGGAACGCCGGCGCAGTCCCCCGACGGCCGGCCGCGAGATCGTGGTCTCCGGAAACATCGACGCTCGGCCTGATCCCATCAGGCCAAGATGCCGGGTCCGGGGAGAACGTCGACGTCGCGCGCGTGCATCGGCTCGCCGCAGTGCGAGCAACGCGGCTCGACGTGACTGATCTCGCCGCAAGCGTGGTGACGGTAAAGCGCAGGGGGGCCGGCTTCCCCGGCGAGCCAGGCGTCACCCCACTTCACCATGACCATCAACAGGTCAACCAGCTCGAGCCCCTTCTGCGTCAGGAGGTACTCGTACCGCGGCCGACGGTCGTAGGGCCGACGCTCCAGCACCCCATGGTCGACGAGGTGATTCAGCCGCTCGGTCAGGACCTTGCGCGAGATTCCGAGGTCAGACTGGAGCTGCTCGAACCGGGTCAGCCCCATGTACACGTCGCGTAGCACCAGCGGCGACCACGGTTCGCCGATGACGTCGAGCGTTCGCGCGATCGAACACGTCATCTCACTGAAGTTCGTCCTCTGCATGGAGGAGAGTCTACCCATCGGGGTTCCCTAAGGAAACTTTGGCTGCTACTGTGATTAGCGTCTCTTCAGGAGACCCCACTGGAACCAACGAAGGAGTCGACAATGGGCAAGATCGTCGTCAGCAGCATGGTCAGCATCGACGGCTACACCGAGGGGCCCGGTGGAGACGTGTCGGCCATGCCCATGGATCGCGCGTTCGGCCGCCACAACGCCGACCGGATGCGTGCCGCCAGCTCCCTGCTCTTCGGGGCCAGGACCTTCCAGGGGATGCGCAGCTATTGGCCCCACCAGCTCGACAATCCACAGGCCAGCGAGGACGACCGCTACATCGCCCGGCGCTACACCGACGGCATCCCGATCACCGTCATCTCCGACACACTCACCCCCGAGCACACCGCCCCTTTCGGCGAGCAGACTTCGATCGTCCCCCGCGCGCAAAGCGGGGATGCTATCGCCGAGCTCCGCAAGCGCGATGGAGAGGCTCTGGTATTCGGCAGCCGGACCATGTGGGGTGGCCTGCTCGCGCAGGGACTCGTCGACGTTCTCTATCTGATGGTCGGCCCCAAGATCGTCGCCGGCGACGAGCACGCCTTCAGCGGGGTTCCCGAAACCGATCTCCACCTGCTCGATGCCCGCCGACTCGACGACTCAGAAATCGTCCTGCTCACCTACGCTCCCGTCCTTTCCTGATTCGCCGATCACCGACCCTTCTGACCGAACAACGCACCAGGAGATCCAGATGACAATCCAACGCCTCGACAACGTGGGCATCGTGGTCGATGACCTCTCAGCGGTCACCAGGTTCTTTGTCGAGCTCGGCCTCGAAGTACTCGTCGAAGACACCGTCGAAGGTGCGTGGGTCGACCGCGTGGTCGGGCTCGAGGGCGTCCGCACTCAGATCGCCATTCTCCAGACCCCCGATGGCCACGGGCGGCTCGAACTGATGAAGTTCCACACCCCGCAGGTTCGCAAAGGCGATCAGGGCGCGCCGCCGAACACTCTCGGGATCCGGCGGATAGCTTTCACCGTCGACGACATCGATGCCGCCGTCACCGCGCTGCGTTCACGCGGCGTCGAACTGGTCGGAGAGGTCGTGCGCTACGAGGACGCCTACCGGCTGTGTTACGTCGACGGACCCGAAGGCATCATCGTGATGCTGGCCGAGGAACTCGGGTGAGCTCCGGCACGATGGCATCCGCGGGGCAGAAGGCAGAACGATGAGCGCGCGTGCCTGGGCCCCGACCCCCGCGCAGTGAGACCGCCGGTCGCCGCCCGCTCAGAGAGGTCCGGCACCGAGGGCGGTGTACGCCGTGGGGCGTCGTGCCGCCAGCAGAGCCCGCGGCGGCTCGCCGGCATAGCGGACCACCTCTCGGGTGAAGTGGCTCTGGTCGGCGTACCCGTGCCCGGCAGCGAGCTCGGCCAGTGATCCTCGGCCGAGGTCGGCCGTCGCGCGCTCGAACCGCACGACGCCCGCGGCGGCCTTGGGTGAGAGCCCGATCTGGACCCGGAAGCGGGTCGTCACGTGGCGATGGCTCCAGCCGGTCCGGGCGACCAGGTCATCGATCCGGGCGCGGCCACCGGAGTCGTTGATCCGGCTCCAGAGCCAGGCCACGACCGGCTCCGGCTCGGGACCGGCGTCGAGAGCCGAGAGCAGGGCCCGCTCCACAGTGCTGATCCGGCTGCCCCACGTCGCGGTCTCCGCGAGGCGCTCGGGCAGCGAGCCGCCGAGAAGCGGTGCGACCTCCTCAAGGTCGGTCACTCGCCGCGCAAGGTCCTGCCCCGGAAGGCCGAGCAGGCGATAGGCACCCAGTGGGGTCAGGTAGACCTGCACGCAGCGCTGGGTGCCGACGAAGCGCGTGGTCGCATGGCCGGGCATGAATCCGGCGACGAACGAGGAGTGACGGCCCGTCCCCTCGCCGTCGGACAGGCTGAGAACCTCCAGGGGAGCACCGAACGACACGACCAGGGGCAGCAGGCTGCCGGCCGGCTGGCGTCGTTCCACGGGATCGTCGGCGTGCTCGGACAAGCCGACGATCCCCGCGACCAGCCCGGCCAGGCTTGGGTGCGGACGGTGCCGCACCAGCTCCGGGATCGCCACGCACCCAGTATCCCCGGTCAGGTTTCTTCAAGCCACAGCCGATCTCGGGCGCGGAGCATGGAGAGGAGGTGACAGGTGATGAGGAGGGCGTGAGGATCATGGGCAAGCTAGTAGCGGTGGAGTTCCTGAGCGTCGACGGCGTGATGCAGGGTCTCGGCTCCCCCGACGAGGACCGGGACGGCGGCTTCGACCACGGCGGCTGGGGTGCTCCGTACGGAGACGTCATGCACGAGGTCGTGGATCCTGCCGGCCTGGGCGCAACCTCGGCGTACCTGTTCGGGCGTCGGACGTACGAGAAGATGGCCGCGTTCTGGCCCCATCAGTCAGCCGACAACCCGATGGCCGCGCACCTGAACGCAACTCCCAAGTATGTCGCGTCACGGACCCTGACCGACGCGGCATGGGCAGGCACGCGCATCCTCGGCTCCGAGGTATGCGAAGCGGTCAGGGATCTCAAGTCCACGAAGGACGGGGACATCGCGGTGCTGGGCAGCGGCATGCTCTGCCGTCAACTGCTCGCCGCAGGCCTGGTCGACGAGATCCGACTCTTCATCCACCCCCTGCTCCTGGGCACCGGCAAACGCCTGTTCGGCGAGCTGCCGTCCCCGCGCACCCTCGCGCTGAAATCGGTCGCCCAGACCGACCTCGGGACCGTCGCACTCGTCTACACGCTCCGACCGTGAACACACGGCTCGCCTCGCCGCCGGCACCGCGCAGCCGCGGGAGGAACGGCTGATGGGCGCGGCATCAGCTGGGCCGGTGGACTGCTGCTCGTCGTGTACGGAGGCGTCAACGCCATTGTGGCCCTGGCGGTACTGGCCGATTCGGCCAGGGTATTGTCGATACTCGAGCCGATCCGCCCCCATCGACTGCAGCACCCCAACCATCCGCCCAATGATCAACCGGCATCGTCCAGCACCGGCATCCCGTGGGCATCAAAGCTGACGCCCTCTGATTCAAGTCGCCTTCTCGCCGCGTGGTGAACAACGCCGCGACGGGGCGGGTCGGGCTCCAGAAGGCTGAGAACGGTGTCTCGTGAGGTGTGGGGATGCTCTGCCACGGAGATCCTGACACTCCAGAAGCGATCAGCAGCGAAACGTGCGAGAACCGCTTCACTCGCCGCAGGATTCGCTGCGGCCACATTCCTTATAGCCTGGTTCGGGTCATCGAAGAACGGCTCGAATTCTTCGTCTGTCGAAGCTTCCGAAGCCAATGAATAACGCCGCGCTTCATCAGCCTTCTCCGCGGCGGTCTTCTTCTTGCCCATATCCCGACTCCACCTCCACTACGAGTGGGTCCCGTCTGAAGAACCACAGATCACATGCGTCTTCCCGACGGTCGGGGCCACAGGCTCACGCCTTGAGCACGTAGCGCAGGGTCTCCACCACCTGGTCGGTGGTCGTGCACCAGGCCTGGGCCTCGGCGTCGACCTCCTTGAGCGGATGGACGATCTCGGCGTCGTGGAGGGTCACGTAGGGCTTGCCCAGAGCGGCGCAGTAGCCGGCGTCGAAGGCGGCATTCCACTGCTTGTACTTGTCCCCGAAGCGCACCACCACCAGATCACTCTGCTCGATCAGGGTGCGCGTGCGAATGGCGTTGACCTTGGCGGACTGGTGATCCCGCCAGAACTGGCTCGCGGTCTCACCCAGATGGTCACCGGCAGCGTCGCTCGCTGCATGGTCGGTCACCGGCGCGGTGAAGACCACGTCCAGCCCGGCGGCCTCGGCACCGCGCTGGATCTGGTCACGCCAATCGGTGTGGATCTCGCCGGAAAGATAAACAGAAAAACTCATGGCCAGAGACTCCTGTACAGGGTGGGAAAAGGTCGGCCTGCTCTCTGGTTCCCCACTCTAATGGTTTAACGACAGGCAACCAGCGTCCGGCACCGGGAGCGTCCCAACGAGCGGACACGGCCATCGGGGTGATCCGGTGACGCCCAGGGGCAGTCTCGAGTGCTCCGCCCGATCGTCGCCGACAGGTACAGCCGCCGTCCTGGGTCGATGGACGGGGAGTGGTGAGGAGTATGGTTGAAGTGTCAAACGTTCACTGGACGGATCGCGGCGCTCAGATCTGCCGCCGCAACGACCGTCAGGAAGGAAACCAGCATGCGCATCGGGATCATTGGAGCGACAGGTAACGCAGGGGCAGCTACCTTCAAGGAGGCCGTGCGCCGCGGCCATGAGTGTGTCGCTGTCGTTCGTGACCCGAACAAGGCCGCCGAGATGCTCGGCGCGGATGCCGAGGTCTTGGAACGCGACGCACTCGAACTGACTGCGGAGGACCTTACGACATTCGATGTCGTTGTCGATGCGTTTGCCACCCCACCCGATCAGGCACACGAGCACATCGAGGTCGCCAAGCGCTTGGTGGACGCCGCACGCGAGCTGGAAACAGCACCCCGGCTGGTGTTCATTTTGGGAGCTGGTTCGCTTCGCGCTGGTGAGGATCAGCATCTCTTCGTCGAGGACATTCGCCAGATTCCTGGTGCTGAGGCATGGGTTGCCATTCCTGAGAACCAACTCAAGCAGCTTGAGCACCTGCGCACGGTCGATGACGTCGACTGGGTCGGTGTCTCGCCACAGGCGGAATTCTCCCCCGGTGAGGCGACGACGCCGGTGCTCGGCAAGGATGACATCATCATGGCAGCAGACGGCAAGTCGCACACGACGACCGGAACGATGGCCGTGGCCTTGCTCGACGAGATCGAGGAGCCCAGGCACGCGAAGACACGCTTCACGGTGAGCGACGCCTGACAATGACGCACCCGAAGCATGGTGACCGCGGCTTCGAACCACAGCCACCATGCTTTGCCCTAGCCCCCCTGCACCGATGTCAGGGCTCGACCACCACCTTCTTCGAGCCCGGCCTTCGCCATGCCTGCCGGGCCTCCTCCATGCTCTCGAGAGGGAACGGCTCGAGGGGCAGGGCGAATCTCGGCTGTTGAACCAGGTCCATGAGCCCGGCATACGCCCGGCGTCGGCTCTCGGCGTCGGCGAGGAAGATACTCATCCCAGTGAGGACCATGAGCCTGTTGCGCCATACGGCTGCGGTCAGCATCGAGTCCGCACCGGCCGAGTTGCCGACCTGCACCAGGCGGCACCCACGGTTGGCGCTCAGCAGGACCGTCAGGATGTACGGACCCCACCATTGGTCGACCACGACGTCATAGCCGTCTGCGCGTCGGCGTGACGCTTCCTCATGGTCTCGTTGTCTGCCCCTACTGCTGCGCGTTCTCGCTGGGCGCGCTGCCCGATCTCGTCGAGCACGAGGTGCGCAGCGGCAGCCTGACGGTTCTGGAGCAGAGTCAAAGCAATCTGGTCCGCTTCAACGACTCACCGGAGTCGGTGCTTCACGCGGCGCGGCGCACCCTCACACGTTGAACCGGAACTCGACCACCTTCCGGCACTGAGCCACTGAGGTTGACCCCGTAACCCGGACACCGTCTTGGCGGGTTCCTTTGTCAGGGA
>JBIQHF010000044.1:0-2379 GCA_044508675.1 Propionibacteriaceae bacterium
CGGCGACGTGGGCGATCGGGCGGGTCTGGCACCGCTTCACCAGGCGGCGGCGACCCTCGACGGACAGCGGGGCATTACGGTGGGTCACAGGCTGGTCTTTCGGACGGTCGGGTGGGTGACTTGGCAGTTCTCATCCTGCCCCCGGGAGACCAGTCCCTGCTTCACACCCCTACGCCCCCGTGACTACAACGTCATGACCCGCAACACCTAACCTACGCGGAGACGTCGACTCGCGCGGTTCATCATCAGGTGAATGTTCTAGATCATGCATGAAGTTACTCCGGCCTTGATGGCTCAGTCAATAGGCAATTTTGAGCGTGGATCCCAGGAACATGACAGATTCATCCCCTTTCCGAATCTCGCTAGTTGTTGCTATAGTTTCGCCTCCGCGGCCCTGGTTGGGCCGGTCGCCCTCAACACCGGAGCGTTCACCGATGACCGTGACCCACGCCGATCCCGAGATCGGCTCCACCGTCGACGCCGGCGGAGTGGCCACCAACTACCACGACCTCGGCGTAGGCGCGCCGGTCATGTTTCTCCACGGCTCAGGACCAGGGGTGTCCGCGTGGGCGAACTGGCGTGGCGTGCTACCGCAGCTGGCTGTCGACCGTCGCGTGATCGCGCCGGACATCGTTGGATTCGGCTACAGCAGGAAACCCGACGGGTTTAGCTTCACCCAGGAGGCCTGGGTGAACCACCTGGTGAGTTTCCTCGACGCGCTCGAACTTGAGCGCGTCTCTCTGGTCGGCAATAGTTTCGGCGGCGCACTCGCACTGTGGCTAGCTGTCCGACACCCGGACCGCATCGACCGGCTCGTCCTGATGGGCAGCGCCGGAACGCAATTCCGGATCACGCCCGGGCTGGAGGCCGTCTGGGGTTACGAGCCCTCAGTGGAGAACATGGCCGAGCTGCTGAAGATCTTCGCGTACGACCACTCGCTGCTCGGCGCTGACTTGGCCCAGCTCCGCTACCAGGCGTCTGTGCGCCCCGGAGCTCACGAATCGTACTCGACGATGTTCCCCGCCCCGAGGCAGGACGCCGTCGACGCCCTTGCAGTGCCCGAAGACGCGCTGCGAGCGTTGCCGCACCAGACGCTGATCGTGCATGGGCGTGAGGACCGGGTTATTCCGCTGTGGTCGTCGCTGAGGTTGCACGAACTGATTCCCCGGTCTCAGCTGCACGTCTTCGGGCAGTGCGGCCACTGGACCCAGATCGAGCGCGGCAACGAGTTCGTCGATCTGTTGCCAAGATTCCTTCCCCTCTAGGCGCCTCCCGCGGCCTCGCCCAAAACCCGAACAACGCCTCATCCCTACAAACGCTCGACCTATCAAGGAGTCATTCGATGTTGATGAACGCAGCCAGTTATGACCGCATCGGTGCGGCACGAGAGGTGCTGACCGTGCACAAGCTGGAGGTCCCCGAGCCGGGGCCCGGCGAGGTCCGAGTGAGGATCGCCCTGTCGGCGATCAATCCCAGTGATGTGAAGGCTCGGAGCGGCTTCACTCCCCGCCCCATCGACGGTTTCCAGGTCCCACACATGGATGGTGCAGGCCACATCGACGCCGTTGGCGTCGGGGTCGACCCGGAGCGGCTCGGCCAACGCGTCTGGCTCTGGCTAACCGCATTTCGAAACCGCTGGGGCACTGCTGCGGAATACTGCGTCGTGAAGGCCGACCAAGCGGTTCCTTTGCCCGACCAGGCTTCAGACGAGCTCGGCGCCTGCTTGGGCATTCCGGCGATCACGGCCCATCTGTGCCTGTTCCCGGACGGCCCAGTGAACGGTCTGGACGTGTTGGTGGCCGGCGGCGCGGGGGCTGTAGGGCACTACGGCATCGAGCTCGCCAAGTGGGCCGGAGCGCGTGTTGTCACGACTGTGAGCAACGACGAGAAGGCCGAACTCGCCCGACAAGCGGGGGCGGACCTCGTGGTGAACTACCGGGAAGCCGACGCCGTCGATCGCATCAAGGGCTTCAGTCGAGGCATCGACCGCGTCGTCGAAGTGGCACTGCTGGACAACTGGGATCTGGACTTCGCAGTTGTCAAGGCCGGGGCACACATCGTTTCGTACACAAACGATGGCCGCAAGTTGACCGTAGACCTGCGTCAATGCCTGACCAGCTGCATAGCCCTCCGCTTCCTCCTCCTCTACACCGAACCTCACCAAGAGATGCTCGAGGCCGCTCGCAACCTCACTGCTGCAATGGCAGGCGGCGCTCTGACCCCCCTACCGCTTAACGTTTTTGCTCTCGACCAGATTGCAGAGGCCCATGAGGCGGTCGAGGCTGACGTGCTGGGCAAGGTTCTGATCGACATGCGCGACTAGATGTATGAGGCCATGACGTTGGTGACGCCGGTGTGGAGTTTGGCTGCGGGTGGCTG
>JBIQHF010000045.1:0-2302 GCA_044508675.1 Propionibacteriaceae bacterium
CCTCGAGACCGGCGGCTTCAGACCCCAACTACACTCTCGATCGCGATGAGCCGCTTATGTCCCGGTTGGGTGTGCAGCCGTCAGTACGCATGGCGGAGCTGGGGCCACAGGGCGCTCCACGCCATCGCCGGACCGTCGCACAGCTCGACGATGCTGCCCTGCTCCTCGTTGTCGACGCCGTAGCCGTTGTCCACCCGCTCGACCGGGGAACAGTCGCGGAACTGCGCGGGGTCGATGGGCGCGCGAGGGTGGTGGATGATGACGACCGGGCCGGTCAGGTCATCGGGAGGCGGTCCCCAATCGGCGTAGCTCATGTGCCCGGAGTACGGGGCGGGCAGGCCGTGCCCGGGGCCGTAGTGCTCGATCGCTCCGGCCTGGCCGTAGTTGTACGCGAAGATGGTCGCCGGGGCGCGGTCGGACTCCGGGATCCGCTGCCACCCCTCGGCCACGGCCATGGTCAGTTCGGGCCACCCGACCTGCTCCCCCTGCTCCCGATTGATCGCGTTCGGGACGCCGATCGCGGTGACCGGGAGGACCGGCAGAGCAATCACTGCCGAAGCCGCCCCGCCCAGGACGAGCGCGCTGCCCAGGACCACCCGGTTGCTGCGCGCCCGATCGGCCCAGGCCATGGTCGGGACCGTCCTGGCGGCGAGCAGCACCATGAGCAGGGGGAGGGGGTAGTAGCCCTTGCCGCCGACGACGAGGATCACCAGGCACATCACCGGGTAGGCGACCGCGAACGGACGCGCCCAGCGCAGCTCCTCCCGCCGCCACAGACGCCACCATCCGGTGACCCAGACCGGGACGAGGACCGGTGAAAGGAGCAGGATCTGCTCGGGAATGAGCTTGATCCGGTTCTCGAGCCCGTCGTTGGCGCTGATGCCGGCGGCGACCGTCAACTGCGGCCAGTCGTTCGCCGCCTGCCACCACAGGTTCGGCGCGACGATCAGGGCCGCCACGACCAGCCCGGCCGGCAACCACCAGGTGGCCAGCAGTCGGCGGGGCCCTGCGAGCAGCCAACCGATCAGGAGCGCGGCCCCCAGGGCGACGACCAGATACTTGTTGAGGATCCCGACGCCGGCGATGGCGCCGGCCGCCAACCACCAGCGCGGATCACCGCCGCGCATCAGACGCAGAGCGACCCAGGACAGCGCCAGCCAGGCCAAGACGTCGACGGTGGAGGTGGAGACCATGTGCCCGACGGCCAGCGGGTACCCACTGATCGACGCTGCGACCACACCCAGCACCTGGGCGCGACGCCCGGCACCGAGCTCCCGGGCGATCAGGCCGACCAGCAGGATCGACCCCATGAAGGCCAAGGTGGCCACCACCCGTAGCCCCATCGGCGTATCACCGAACACCGCGACCGAGGCTCCGGCCAGCAGCGGGGTGAGCGGCGGCTGGTCGACGTAACCCAGGGCGGGCCGATCCGCGGCGGCGATGAAGTAGAGCTCGTCGCGGTGAAAACCGTAGCAGCCCGACAGTGCCGTCAGTGCTGCCCCGACCACAAGCGTGACGGCCACCAGGGGCCGTACGGCGAGGTGGGGCAGCGCAGGAGTCACTCCGCTCGAGCACCTACCTTGACGGTGACCTGGTGGTGGGCGACCTGCCCGTTCTCGACGTGGCCCCGGATCTGGACCACCTCGTACCAGCCGACGTCGCCGAACTGCGAGGTCGCCGTCGCGATGGCGTTGGCGATGGCTGCGTCGACGCCGTCCGGTGAGGTGCCGACCAGTTCGACGACCCGATAGGTGTGTCCGCTCATGGTGTCCATCCTCCGTCAGGGATTGTGGTTCCCATCACTCTAGGCCCCGACGGATGACGGGGTCGAGAGGTAGGGCTCGGCCCGCGGGGATCGCGTGCAGACGGGGGGCACGCTGATCTGTGGGTGGGCGGCGGCCGTTGGCCCGGTGCGGGACGTCGGCCTGCTCGACTCGTCGGTCCACCGACACAGGGTGAGCAACTTCGGACGTGACGTCTATCCCGGCATCGACGACAAGGCGGCTGCCCTCTTGGAGCCACTGGTCCGTCACCGCGGGTTGGTTGATGGGAACAAGCGCTTGGGCTGGCTCTGCCTCGTGGTCTTCTACGGCCTCAACGACATCACTCTGGAAGCGCCGGACGACGACGCCGACGACCTGGTAATCGCCATCGCCAGTAGCACTATCAGCTATCAGGAGGCCGCAGGCCACCTGGCTTCCTGGCACTGACCAGCGCGGGGCACAGGCAAGCCTACGGGAGTGTGTATGGAGTGTTCCCGTTAAAGTGGATATCGGATTTATGCCGCGAGTTCGTTGATGTG
>JBIQHF010000046.1:0-2282 GCA_044508675.1 Propionibacteriaceae bacterium
CGCTGCAGCGAACAGACCGGTGTGGCCATCCCGTCATCCACCGGGGACTTGGGCACCGCACCGGGTGACCAGGTACGGTGCCCACATCTCGGACACACCCGGTAGGTGGGGAGGCGATCGGTCAGCGATGTCACAGGAACTGTCGAAGAAGGGTCCGGACGACAAGGACGACCACGTGGGCGATGAGGTTCCGGTACGTCGCAAGGACATGCAGCGCCGGGCCTTCAAGCTCGCCACACCGGTCGGCGAGATCGCCATCGCGATCCGCACCCCGCGCAACCAGCGCCCGCTGCTGCCCAAGCGGTTCGACCCGTTCGGCATCGCCGACCGTGCGCTCGACGCCGCGAAGACCGGGGTCAAACTGGCCGTCTGGGGCGAGGAGCAGTTGGCCACGCTGGTGAAGAACCGGCTCGAAGCCATCGACTCGGGTCCGCAGCCGGTGCCGCTGGCCACCCCCGAGGAGCCGACGGCCGAATCGCTCAACTCCAAGATGGACCGGCTTCTCGACCGTGCCCTGGACCAGAGCACGGTCGGCAGCCAGGTCGAGTTGTACCACCGGCTGCTCGACCAGCTGGTGGCCGACGAGGCCCGGATCATCGGTGCGCTCTCCGAGGGCGCGACTTCGCCACTGGTCAACGTCCACACCTGGACGCGATCCCGCACCCCAGGTCAGGCCGTACTGGAGAACGCATGTCTGATCGGCCGCACGGCCAACGTGGCTTTGCCCAATATGGTCCCGCAGTACGTCGGCCATCTGCTATCACTGGGATTGGTTGAGACCGGTCCGGAGGATCCGTCACAGAAGGCGGACTACGAGGTGCTCATGGCCGAGCCCATGGTGTTGCGGGCGGTCAAGAACGCATCGCGTGGGCCCCTCACCGCACGGGTGGAGAAGCTGACCCTGTCCCTTTCGGGTCTGGGTCGTGGCTTGTGGGAGGCCGCGGTGAAACAGGACGGTTCGTGACCGCCAGCGAGACGATTCTCGCTATCCAGACGTGGCAGGAGATCAAGGCCGATTTCAGTGTCAACTGGCTGATCTACCTGTCCATGCCCTTCGTGGCGGCATTCGTCGGGTGGAGCACCAAGATCGTCGCGCTGGAGATGATCTACCGGCCGATGGAGTTCAAGGGCATCGGGCCGTTCGGCTGGCAGGGCATCGTGCCCCGCCGCGCAGGCAAGGTGGGCTCGAAGACCATCGAACTGCTCACCCAGAAGCTGCTCAAACCCGAGGAGCTGCTGGAAAAGGTCGACGCCAAGGAAGCTGTCAACGCGTTGCGGGAGCCGCTGACTCAGGCGGTCGACGAGATCTCGCGCGACATCGCCGAGCAGATCCGCCCGGGCCTGTGGGACTCACTGCCCGAGGCCGCGCGCAATGCGATCCAGGCCCGCATCCACGACCAGACCCCCAAGGTCGTGGAGAAGATGCTCAACGAGATGCGGGCCGACCTCAACCGGTTCGTCGACATCCAGTACCTCGCGGTCACCACGCTGGTCCGCAACAAGGACAAGCTCAACAAGCTCATGCGTGGGCTCGGCGACAACGCCATGGCCTTCGTGCGCCGCAGCGGCATCTACTTCGGGCTCGTCATCGGTGTCGTGCAGATGTTCGCGTGGGCGCTGTTCCAGAACCCGTGGATCATGCCGGCCTTCGGCTTCGGTGTCGGTTTCATCAGTGACTACATCGCGCTCAACATGTTGTTCCGGCCCATCCATCCGACGAAGTATCTCGGCTTCATCCCGTTCCAGGGACTGCTGCACGCGCAACGCGACACCATCACCAAGGATTACGCGCGGATCCTGGCCGAGGATCTGTTCTCCCCCGAGATCCTGTTCGACGGCGTGCTCCGCGGCCCGGGCGCCGACAAGCTGTTCGCCCTCGTCGGCAAGGAGGTCGAGGCGGCCATCGACGCGCAGACCGGCATCGCGACGCCGCTGGTCAAGTTCGCGGTCGGCACGCAGCGCTACAACGCGCTCAAGGACAGCATGGTGAAGATGGTGCTGGAGCGGCTGCCCACCACGCTCGTCGAGGCGCAGGACTACGCCATGAACGCCCTGGACCTGGAGAAGACCATCATCGACAAGATGGGTCAGCTCACCAATGAGGAGTACGAGTCGATCCTGCGGCCCGTGTTCAAGGACGACGAGCCGACCATGATCGCGGTCGGTGCGATCCTCGGTGGCATCGTCGGCGAGATCCAGGTGCAGCTGATCGAGCACTTCGGGCACGAACCCGAGCCGGTCAGCGCGCTGCGCGTCTTGCTCCGTCAGTAGGCCGGAATAAC
>JBIQHF010000047.1:0-2207 GCA_044508675.1 Propionibacteriaceae bacterium
GGAGGACCTGCGCCTTCACCCAGGCGCTGGACTGGTAGGCGAAGTCGAAGAGCCATCCCAGCGGGCTGCGGTCGGCCTCGTAGTCCCAGATGCTCACCTGGGCGGGCACGCACCGGTCCATCAGCATCCGGGCCCGGGCCGCGTGCTGCGTGCTGGTGAACACCGCCACGTGGGTCCAGCCGTTGTCGCGTACGTACTGCGCCAGCACCCGTGCCTCGCCCCGGGTCGTGTAGGGCTCGGGGAGGACGCAGATGATGGTGTAGCCCTCCGGCGGGTCGGTGCACTCCTCCCTCGGGTACGCGGCACCCTGCCGATCAACGGAGATGGTGGCCAGGACGACGGGGGTCACGCCCTCGTCCGCCCGGGCCAGGGCCTGTTCCCAGCGCGGTTCGATCGGGCCGATGACGAACATCGCATCGACCGGCTCCACCGGATCGATCTGCGGATGGGCGACGTAGCGGAGGCACAGCCCGAACCACGTGCTCCCCACCACGAGGAGGACGGCGGCGGTCACGAGGTGGCGCGGCCGCCAGCGACGGCGTCGCCTTACCGGCTCGGTCGTCCGCTGCTCGGTCAACGTCCCGCTCACCGGTTCCGGTCCGGCTCGGGCAGTGCGGCCACGTACGCGGCCAGGGACTGCTCGACCGGTGCGGGCTGGAAGCCGGTCGCGCGGATCCGGTCCAGGGACAGGGCGCTGTGGGTCGGGCGTGGTGCCTGCTGCTTGTCCCGGCCGTACTCCGCGGTACTGACCGGCCGCACGTCTGACCGTTCCCGTCCCCGCAGGGCGAACACGTCGGCGGCGATGTCGGCCCAGGACTGGACCGGCCCGTCGCCGGTGACGTTGTACGTCCCGTACGGGGCGCCGGCATCGACCAGGTGGCAGATGGCGGCGGCCAGGTCGTCGGTGAAGGTGAGCCGGCCGTACTGGTCGTCGACGACGGCCGGTTGCCCGCCCTTGTCGGCGAGTGCGGCCATGGTCGCGACGAAGTTCTTCCCGTCCCCGATCACCCAGCTGGTCCGGACGATGTAGTGCCGCGCCACGGTGGCGACGATCGCATCCGCCGCGGCCTTGGTCTGCCCGTACACGCCCAGCGGGGCGAACGGCTCGTCCTCGGAATGCAGCTCGACCGTCCCGTCGAACACGTAGTCCGAGGAGACCTGGACCAGGGTGATCCGGTGCTCGTGCGCGATCCGGGCCAGCCGTGCCACGGCCTCGACATTGGTCGCCCACGCGGCCCGGCGGCCCTCGGGGGTCTCGGCGGCGTCCACCGCGGTGTAGGCCGACGCGTTGATGAGGGTGTCGACATCGAACCAGCGGATCCGGTCCAGGTCCGCCGGCCGGGTCAGGTCGAACTGCGGGCGGGCCAGCAGCACCGCCCCGGGAACGACCCGCTGCAGGGCCCGTCCCAGCTGGCCGTTCGCCCCGACGATGACCGTACGCTTCGGGGCCATCGGCACCACGTCCGCCAGCAGCGGGTGGTGCCGGTCGGCCTGGGAGATCTCGCACTGGTCCAGCGGGATCGGCCAGTCGATCCCCAGCTGGGGATCGGCGAGGTTCACGTACGTGTAGGAGGCCTTGGCCTGCGGGCTCCAGTGGTCGTTGACCAGGTAGCTGTAGACGGTGTCCGGCTCGAGGGTCTGGTAGGAGTTCGCGACCCCACGCGGCACGAACACCGCCACCTCGGGCCCCAGCTCGACGGTGACGACGGTACCGAAGGTGGTGCCGGCACGCAGGTCGACCCAGGCGCCGAACACCCGGCCGTTGGCCACCGACACCAGCTTGTCCCAGGGCTCGGCGTGGATCCCGCGGGCCACCCCGACCTGCGGATTGAACGACACGTTGTTCTGCACCGGCCCGAAGTCGGGCAGGCCGAGCGCGGTCATCTTGCGCCGCTGCCAGTTCTCCTTGAACCAGCCCCGCGCGTCCGGGTGCACCTGCAGGTCCACCACCAGCAGACCAGGGATCGCCGTCCCCCGCACGGCCAGCTCGCCCACGGTCACTGCCCCTGCGCCGCGTACGTGGCCTCGACCGCGTCCTTCTGGGGCCGCCACCAGTCCTCGTTGGCCCGGTACCAGGCGATCGTCGCCGCCAACCCGGACTCGAAATCCCGGTACCGGGGCTGCCAGCCGATCTCCTCGCGCAGCTTCGAGGCATCGATCGCGTACCGCAGGTCGTGGCCGGGCCGATCGTTCACCCGGTCATACGC
>JBIQHF010000033.1:0-15972 GCA_044508675.1 Propionibacteriaceae bacterium
CCAACGTCGGCGCCATCCTGCGCTCGGCGGCAGGGATGGACTGGGACGGCTGCCTGCTGGCGCCACGAGCCGCCGACCCGCTCTACCGGCGGGCGATCAAGGTCTCGATGGGGGCAGTGTTCTCGCTGCCCTGGGCGAGGGTGGAATCCTGGGCCGAGACCGTTCCGGCGCTGCGACGCGCGGGCTTCCGGACCCTGGCGATGGCCCTGGACGAGCGTTCCCGACCACTGCCCGAGGTGGCCGCCGAACTGGACCGCGACCAGCGGGTCGCGATCCTGCTGGGCACCGAGGGGGAGGGCCTGTCCCGGACGTGGATCGAGCAGGCCGACGAGGTGGTCAGGATCCCGATGGGCAACGGCATCGACTCGCTGAACGTCGCGGCCGCCTCCGCGGTCGCCTGCTACGCGCTCGGGCCCTCCGGTCAGGCCGAGGTGCGCCGGGGCGTGACCGGCCAGTCCTCCGGGTAGAGGTGGGCGAGCTGCTCGTGCGCGGCGTAGAGGCGCTTGCGCACCCGGTTGGACAGCCGGTCACCGAACACCATGCCGTTGAGGTGGTCGGTCTCGTGTTGCAGGCAGCGGGCCAGCAGCCCGGTCCCGTGCACCTCGATCGGATTCCCGTCGACGTCCTGTCCTCGACAGATCGCCTTGTTCGTCCGCGACAGCGGGGCATACCCGCCCGGCAGGGACAGGCAGCCCTCCTCGGAGGACTCCAGCGTACGGTCGCGGCCCTCCGGCAGCTCGATCACCGGATTGCAGAACACGCCGACCTGTGACTTGCCGTCCTCGTCCGGGCAGTCATAGGTGAACACCGCCAGGCTTACTCCCACCTGGGTGGCCGCCAGGCCGACGCCCCCGGCCGCCTCCATGGTCGCGAACATGTTGCGGACCAGGGTGCGCAGCTCCTCGCCGAACTCGGTCACCGGCTGTGTGGGGGCGTGCATCACCGGCGTTCCCCACCGGGTGATGGGCAGGACCGTGCCGCCGGAGGTGAGGTCGGTCAGGCTGGTCATGACTGCGTCCTGTTCTGTCGGGGATTAGGTGCGACACACACTGTAGAACCTCCGCGCGTGGCGGACTTGCACCGGACCGGTGGCTGGCCAACAGTGGGGGCATGGTCCATGTCCCCGACGACCTCCCCGCACCCCTGCGGCAGGCACTGGCCGACTACCGGCGATACCTCGAGGGTGAGCGGCACCTGTCCGGACACACCGTACGCGCCTACCTGGGCGACCTGGTCGCCCTGCTGGAGCACCTCAGCCTGCACGGGGTGGTCACCCCGGCCGAGGCCACCATCCACGACCTGCGGGCCTGGCTGGCCGGCCAGCAACAGGAGGGCGTGGCCCGGGCCACCCTGGCCAGGAGGGCCTCGGTGCTGCGCGGCTTCTTCGGATGGGCCCTGCGCGACGGCCGGATCGCCACCGATCCCAGTCTGCGGCTGGCCTCGCCCCGGGCCGGCCGCCCCCTGCCGGAGATCCTGGATCGAGCGCAGGCCTCCGAGCTGATGGAGGAGGCGCAGGCCCGGGCAGCCGAACAGGACGGACCGCTGGGCAGTCGGGACGTGGCCATCCTCGAGGTGCTGTACGGGTCCGGCCTGCGGGTCTCCGAGCTGTGCGGGCTCGACCTGGACTCCCTGGACCAAGACCGCCGATTGGTGCGGGTCCACGGCAAGGGTGACAAGGACCGGATGGTACCGATGGGCATCCCGGCCGTGCGCGCCGTGGATGCGTGGCTGGACCGGCGCCCCGAACTGGTGACGGCCGCCAGCGGTCGGGCCCTGTTCCTCGGCGCCCGCGGCGCACGGATCGACCCGCGTGTGGTCCGTCGCCTCGTTCACCGCTACCTGGGCCTGGTCACCGACGCACCCGATCTCGGCCCGCACGGCCTGCGCCACGCGATGGCCACCCACCTGCTCGAGGGTGGGGCGGACCTGCGCAGCGTTCAGGAGATGCTGGGCCACTCCTCGCTCGCGACCACGCAGATCTACACCCATGTGGGTTCGGAGCGGTTGCAACAGGCCTTCCGGCAGGCGCATCCGCGGGCCTGACCGGGCCGGCGGATCGTTCGGCGCCCGTTCAGCCCAGCCGGGCAGGATCGGTGAGCTGGCCGTCCTGCCAGGCCATCAGGTGCAGGTGGCACCCGGTGGACCAGCCGGTGGACCCGACGGTCCCGACCACCTGCCCGCGGGCGACCTGCTGGCCGGCCCGGACCGAGTAGCCCTGCGCATGGTTGAGCGAGGTGACCAGTCGTCGCCCTCCCACCGTGCCGTGGTCGATCCGTGCCCGCCAGCCGTAGGCCGGGTGGTGGACCACTTCGGTGACCGTCCCCGCCAACGGCGACCGGATCGGACTACCGCAGGCGGCCCCGTAGTCGACCCCGTCGTGCAGCTTGTAGACCCCGGTCACCGGGTGCACCCGCATCCCGAACGGCGAGGTCAGTGGCCCCTGGACCGGGGGGAGCCATCCTGACCCCGCGATCCCGCCCGCCGCGGGCAGCGCTCCGGCCCCGGCACCGGCGGCATCGAGGATGCCGGCCGCGAGCCGTTCGGCCGCTTCACTCCGCGCCCGGTCGACCTCGTCGGCGGAGACCAGCCGCACCGAGTCCTGCGCACCGGCGACCGGCAGGTGCATCGGATCGAGGTAGTCCTCGCCACGACGCAGTCCCCAGTGCAGGCAGGACTCGGGGGCACAGCTGGGGTGCCCGTCCTGCAGCGTGCCGAGCTCCTGTCCGCTTTGGACCACCTGTCCGGCCCGGACGGTGGCCGTCACCGGCTCGTAGGTCGTCCGCAGGGCACCGTGGGTGACGACGACCACCCCGCGGCCGGCGAGCATCCCCGCGTACGTCACCGTGCCGGCGGCAGCGGCCCGGACCGGGGTCCCTGCGGCGGCGACAAGGTCCACGCCGCGGTGCCCGGCCAGCCAAGGCTCGGGGGGTGGGGTGAAGTCGGTCAGCACTCGGCCGGGCACCGGGACGACCCCGGCCTCCAGTCCGTCGGGGCCGGACCGGACCGGCAGGGCGGTGGCCGGCCCCGCTCCGGACACCGGAGGGACCAACGCGAGGGCCGCCACGGCAGCCATCATGATCAGGATTCGTCTCACACCCGGAGGATGGGACGCAGCGGGGGTCGCAGTGCCGGAGTGAGGCCGTGCTGTGGACGGGTCTCCGGGACGACACCCGGGCTGTGGACAGGATCCGTGACGGGGCCACGTGTGGGGCGCTGCGGGCCGTTTCTCCTTGCCACGGCGCCGACTGGCTCATGGGCGCCCGGGAAACTACACTACGAAGAGCACCTCGGACCATCCGGGGTGACTTCGCATGCAGTTCCACCGGTGGCAACGCGCTGGCGCGCGGTGAACCGGGCGTCCCGTACGGTCCCTTCGGGGTGTGGGGCGCGACTGCATCAGGCGGTGCCGAGAGTCGGCACCGGCAAAACCGTAGGCGCCCCCAAGGGCGCCGACAAGGAGGAAACGGCCATGGCCGTCGTGACTGCCCGCGAGCTGCTCGAGAGCGGTGTCCACTTCGGACACCAGACCCGTCGCTGGAACCCGAAGATGAAGCGCTTCATCTTCAACGAGCGCAACGGCATCTACATCATCGATCTGCAGCAGTCGCTCAAGTACATCGACAAGGCGTACGCCTTCGTCAAGCAGACCGTCGCCCGTGGCGGCCAGGTGCTGTTCGTCGGCACCAAGAAGCAGGCCCAGGAGGCCATCGCCCAGCAGGCGACCCGTGTTGGCATGCCGTACGTGAACCAGCGCTGGCTGGGTGGCATGCTCACCAACTTCCAGACCATGTCCGGCCGGATCTCCCGCATGAAGGAGCTCGAGGCGATGGACTTCGACAAGGTGCAGGGCTCCGGCCTCACCAAGAAGGAGCTCCTCGGCCTGTCCCGCGAGAAGGACAAGCTGTTCAAGGACCTCGGCGGTATCCGCGACATGACCCGTACCCCGCAGGCGGTGTGGATCGTCGACACCAAGAAGGAGCACCTCGCCGTTGACGAGGCCCGCAAGCTGCGGATCCCGGTCGTCGCCATCCTTGACACCAACTGTGATCCTGATGAGGTCGACTACGCCATTCCCGGCAACGACGACTCCATCCGCTCGGTGTCCCTGCTGACCCGTGTGATCGCCGACGCCGTCGCGGATGGCCTGGTGTCCCGTTCCGGTGAGACTGCGACCGCCCAGGCCGCCGAGCCGATGGCCGAGTGGGAGAAGGAGCTGCTCAACGCCGGCGATGCGCCGGAGGCTGCCCCGGCCACGGAGGCTGCCCCTGTCCCCGCCGCTCCGGCCGCGGAGGCTGCCCCGGTCCCCGCTGCTCCGGCTGCGGAGGCTGCCCCTGTCCCCGCCGCTCCGGCTGCGGAGGCTGCCCCGGTCCCCGCCGCTCCCGCGGAGGAGACTGCCCCCGCTGAGACCCCCGCCGCTCCGGCGGAGGAGGCTGCTGAGAAGCCTGCCACTGACAACGAGTGACCCACCCGCACAATCGCAGAAGGATTAGCAACTGATGGCAATTACTGCTGCAGACGTCAAGAAGCTTCGCGACGCCACCGGCGCCGGAATGATGGACGCCAAGAAGGCCCTCACCGAGGTTGACGGTGATTTCGAGAAGGCCGTCGAGGTGCTCCGGGTCGCAGGTCAGGCCAAGACCGCCAAGCGCGCCGACCGCGAGGCGTCGAACGGCCTGGTCGCCAACAAGGGTGGCGCCCTGGTGCAGCTAGCCTCCGAGACCGACTTCGTGGCCAAGAACGAGGAGTTCATCGCCCTGGCCGATCAGGTCGTCGCAGCCGTCGAGGCCGCGAAGGCGACCGATCTGGCCGGCGCGAACGCCGCCAAGCTGGACTCCGGCGCCACTGTCGAGGAGGCCATCCAGGAGCTCGCCGCCAAGATCGGCGAGAAGCTGGAGCTGAAGGAGGTTGCCTACTTCGACGGCCAGACCCACGTCTACATGCACCGTCGCTCCTCCGACCTGCCCCCGCAGGTCGGCGTGATGATCGAGTACGAGGGTGACAACGAGGAGTTCGCGCACAAGACCGCGATGCAGATCGCGGTCATGAACCCGAAGTACCTGACCCGTGACGAGGTCCCGGCCGAGGCCGTGGCCAAGGAGCGGGAGATCGCCACCGAGATCGCCAAGGAGGAGGGCAAGCCCGAGAAGGCGATCCCGAAGATCGTCGAGGGTCGTGTCAACGGGTTCTTCAAGGACGTCGTGCTGCTCGACCAGGCCTCGGAGGTCTCCGAGAAGAAGGAGTCCGTCGGCCAGATGCTCGACAATGCCGGCCTGAAGGTGTCCCGCTTCGTCCGTTTCGAAGCCGGAGCCTGATCCATCCCAGCAGCGTGCGCCACGGGTCCCCGTGGCGCACGCTGCTGCACAAGCCCGGGGATTGCCGCAGGCTCCCGGCCCGATCGGACCAGACCGGATCGTCGAACCACTCAACGTCGGAATCACTGACAGGAGAGAACCCGTGAGCTCGTACAAGCGCATCCTGCTGAAGCTGTCCGGTGAGGTATTCGGCGGCGGGAAGGTCGGGGTCGACCCATCAGTGGTCGCTTCGATCGCCCGCCAGATCGCCGAAGTCGTCCAGAGCGGAGTCCAGGTCTGCATCGTGGTGGGCGGCGGGAACTTCTTCCGCGGCATCGAGTTGCAGCAGTCCGGCATGGAGCGGGAACGCGCCGACTACATGGGCATGCTCGGCACGGTGATGAACTGCCTGGCGCTGCAGGACTTCTGCGAGCAGGCCGGCGTTCCGACGCGGGTGCAGACCGCGATCGAGATGCGGCAGGTCGCCGAGCCGTACATTCCCCGGCGGGCCGAGCGACACATGGAGAAGGGACGGGTGGTGATCTTCGGTGCCGGCTCGGGCATGCCGTACTTCTCCACCGATACCGTCGCCGCCCAGCGCGGCCTGGAGATGCACGTCGACGTGTTGCTGATGGGCAAGATGGGCGTCGACGGCGTCTATGACTGTGACCCGAAGACCCATCCCGAGGCCAAGAAGTACCAGTCCCTGACCTACGACGAGTACCTCGCCAAGGACCTGAAGGTGGCTGATTCCGCGGCGATCAGCCTGGCCCGCGACAACGACCTCCCGATGATCTTCTTCAACTTGAACACCGAGGGGAACATCCTGCGCGTCGTGAACGGCGAGGACATCGGTACTCTGGTGCACAAGTGAGCGATGGAGCCCCTCCGAGCCCACTGACCCTGCGGCCCCGGCCGCCCATGAGATGCGGCACCCGACCGCATACTGAGAAAGGAATGCCCTCGTGATCGGCGACATCACCACCGAAGCGAAGTCCAAGATGGACCAGGCCGTCGAGTTCGCCAAGGAGGAGTTCGCCGCGATCCGTACCGGACGGGCCCATCCTGCGATGTTCAATCGGCTGCTGGCCGACTACTACGGCACGCCCACGCCGATCCAGCAGCTGGCCTCCTTCCACGTCCCCGAGGCGCGGATGATCCTCATCACGCCGTACGACCGCAGCGCCGTCAATGCCGTGGAGAAGGCGATCCGTGACTCCGACCTGGGCGTCAACCCGTCCAACGACGGCAACACGATCCGGTGCGTCCTGCCCGAGCTGACCGAGGAGCGCCGCAAGGAGTACACCAAGCTGGCCAAGACCAAGGCCGAGGACGCCAAGGTGTCGGTCCGCAATGCTCGCCGTGCCGCCAAGGAGGCCATCGACAAGCTGGTCAAGGACAAGGAGATCGGCGAGGACGAGGGGCACCGGGCCGAGGCCGAGCTGGAGAAGACCACCAAGAAGTACACCGAGGCCATCGACGAGATCCTGAAGGCCAAAGAGGCCGAGCTCCTCGAGGTTTGACCTTTGCCAGACACGGAGTCCTCGGCTGGCTCCACGCCACGGGCGGGGGGAGTCGCCCCCGCCCGGCGACCGGGCGGAACCGGTCGCAACCTTCCGGCGGCGATCGCTGTCGGCCTCACTCTGACGGCCTTGTTGGTCGCCAGCCTGGTCTGGTGGATTCCGGGGTTCGTCATCCTGGCGACCACTTTCATCGGCATGGCTGCCGTCGAGGTGCACCAGGCGTTGCGGCGCGTCGAGATGACCTCCGCGATCGTGGTGATCGAGGTGGGGCTGATCGCCATGATGGCCGGCGGCTACGTCGTGACCCGTCGTGCGCCGGACCTGTCCTCGACCTACCTGCTGGTGTGCCTCGGGCTAATGGTGCTGGCGGCGTTCCTGGTCCGGCTGCCGAAGGGGTCGCGGGGCTTCGTGAAGGACACCGCGGCCAGCATGCTGACCATCGCCTACCTGCCACTGATGGGGGCCTTCGCGGCGCTGCTGGTGGCCGAGGAGAATGGTGCGGCTCGGGCGTTCCTGTGGCTCGGAGCGGTGATCTGCTCCGACACCGGGGGCTTCGTCGCCGGGACCCTGCTCGGACGCCACCCGATGGCGCCGCGGATCAGCCCGAAGAAGACCTGGGAGGGCTTGGCCGGTTCCGTGGTCCTCGCCGCCGTCTTCGCGGCGCTGGTGGGCCATTTCGTCCTGGGTACGACCTGGTGGTTGGGCGCCCTGATCGGTGTCGCCCTGGCCGCCGCGGCTATCCTCGGCGACCTGGTCGAGTCCATGTTCAAGCGTGACCTCGGGGTCAAGGACATGGGTTCCTTCCTCCCGGGCCACGGGGGCGTGACCGACCGTATCGACGCGATGGTGCTCTCCGCCCCGATCGCGTGGATCCTGATGCACTTTCTGATTCCTGGAGCATGACCATGACCACCACACCTGATCGCGAGGAGCCGGTCGACATGGCCGGCCCCCGTTCGCATCCCCAACTGGTCTTCGCCGCACCTCGGCGGGGCAAGCCGCCGGTGCACTGGGCGGATCTGGGCATCAACGAGCGCAAGGCCGCCGTGACCGACCTCGGCCTGCCCGCCTTCCGGGCCCAGCAACTGTCCCGGCACTGGTTCGTGCACTCCAGCGACGACCCCACTGGTTGGACCGACCTCCCGGCCGCCCACCGGGAGGAGATCGCCGCGAAGCTGTTCCCCCACCTGCTCGACGAGATCCGGGTGCTGACCGCGGACGCGGTCACCACGGTGAAGTCGCTGTGGAAGCTGCACGATGGTGCCACGGTCGAGTCCGTCCTGATGCACTACCGGGCCACGGCAACCTCCGCGGCACGGACGACAGTGTGTGTTTCGTCACAGGCCGGGTGCGGTATGGCCTGCCCGTTCTGTGCCACCGGACAGGGTGGGCTGCAGCGCAATCTCAGCTCGGCAGAGATCGTCGCCCAGATCGTCGACGCGAATGCCAAGCTCGCTGCCGGCCAGGTCCCGGGTGCCTCCGGACGCGTCCACAACGTCGTATTCATGGGAATGGGCGAGTCGTTGGCCAATTACCCGGCGGTCCTCCGCGCGATCCGTACGATGCTCGCGGAGCAGCCCGACGGGCTGGGGATGAGCGCGCGCGGTATCACGGTATCGACCGTCGGGCTGGTCCCGGCGATCGACAAGTTGGCCGCTGAGGGCCTACCGGTTAATCTGGCGCTGTCATTGCACGCCCCAGATGACGAATTGCGAAATGACCTCGTTCCGATCAACAATCGTTGGCGGGTCGACGAGGCCGTGGACGCTGCGTGGCGATACGCCCAGACGACGAAACGCCGTGTCTCGATCGAGTATGCGCTGATCCGCGACGTGAACGATCAGGCCGAGCGTGCCGATCAGCTCGCTCGTGTGCTCAAGAGGCGGGGCGACTGGGGTTGGTTCCATGTGAACCTGATTCCGCTGAACCCCACCCCCGGTTCGAAGTGGACGGCTTCACGCAGGAAGGACGAGCACGAATTCGTGCACCGGCTGAAGGCACATGGAGTGCCTGTGACGATCCGGGACACCCGTGGCCGGGAAATCGACGGAGCGTGCGGCCAGCTGGCCGCCACGGTCAAGTGAAGAGGAGACATAGTGAGCCCTGAATCTCTGCGCAAGAATCTGCAGGTGGTGTACGACACTGTTCTGCGCCGGAATCAGGGGGAGCCGGAGTTCCACCAGGCTGTCCTCGAGGTCTTCGAGAGCCTCGGGCCCGTGTTCGCCCAGCACCCCGAATACATCGAGGCCGCCGTCCTGGACCGGATCATCGAGCCCGAACGCCAGGTCATGTTCCGCGTCCCGTGGATCGACGACGCAGGCAAGGTGCGCGTCAACCGTGGCTACCGGGTCGAGTTCAACTCGGCGCTGGGCCCGTACAAGGGCGGTCTGCGCTTCCACCCGACGGTGTACTCGGGCATCATCAAGTTCCTCGGCTTCGAGCAGGTCTTCAAGAACTCGCTGACCGGCCTCGCCATGGGCGGCGGAAAGGGCGGATCCGACTTCGACCCGCACGACAAGTCCGACAACGAGATCATGCGCTTCTGCCAGTCGTTCATGATCGAGCTGTCGCGCCACATCGGTGAGTACACCGACGTACCGGCCGGCGACATCGGCGTCGGTGCCCGCGAGATCGGCTACCTGTTCGGCCAGTACAAGCGACTGACGAATCGTTTCGAGGCCGGTGTCCTGACCGGCAAGGGCCTCACCTGGGGTGGTTCGCTGGTCCGGACCGAGGCGACCGGCTACGGCCTGGTCCACTTTGTCTGCGAGATGCTGCACATGCAGGGCCAGGACCTGGAGGGCAGGACCGTCGGGGTCTCCGGCTCCGGCAACGTGGCGATCTTCGCGATCGAGAAGGCCCAGCAGCTAGGCGCCAAGCCGCTCACCATCTCCGACTCGTCGGGCTACGTGGTCGACAAGGAGGGCATCGACCTGGAGCTGCTGAAGCGGGTCAAGCTCGAGGAACGCGGCCGGGTCTCCGACTACGCCCTGTTGCGCCCCAGCGCCGACTTCATTGCGGGCGGCAGCGTCTGGGACGTTCCGGTGGAGATCGCGCTGCCGTGCGCGACCCAGAACGAGTTGAACGGCAAGCAGGCGGTGACGCTGGTCAAGAACGGGGTCAAGCTCGTCGCTGAGGGCGCGAACATGCCCAGCACCCCGGAGGCCATCGAGACTTTCCAGGCGGCGGGCGTGCTGTTCGGCCCGGCCAAGGCTGCCAACGCCGGCGGTGTGTCCACGTCCGGCCTGGAGATGCAGCAGAACGCCAGCCGGGACCACTGGACCTTCGACCATGCCGCCACCCGGCTGGAGCAGATCATGCACGACATCCACACCAGCTGCCTGGAAGCCGCGGACAGGTACGGTTCGCCGGGCGACTACGCGCTCGGTGCCAATGCCGCTGGCTTCGTGAAGGTGGCCGACGCCATGCTCGACCAGGGCGTCGTCTAGTCGATCCTCTCGGAACAGTGAACGGAGGGCCGGTCGGGGAGTGTGTCCCCGCCGGCCCTCCGTCGTTCGTAGCCGCGTTACCCGGCGCTCAGGCCATCACGGTGTCGATGGCGTCCAGGGTGGCCAGCACCGCCATGGCCGCCTCGTAGCCCTTGTCCTCCGCCGAGTCCGGCAGGCCGGCGCGGTCGCGCGCCTGCTGCTCGTTGTCGCAGGTCAGTACGCCGAAGCCGATCGGGATGCCGGTGTCGACCGACACCTGGGTCAGCCCCATGGTGGCTGCCTCGCAGACGTACTCGAAGTGCGGGGTACCGCCCCGGATGACCACGCCCAGCGCGATCATCGCGTCGAAGCGCTCCGCCAGGCGCCGGCAGGTGACCGGCAGCTCGTACGTTCCCGGGACCCGCACGACGGTCACGTCGGTGACGCCGCAGTCGTCGAGGGCGGCGCCGGCGCGGGCCACCATCTGGTCGGTCACCTCCGGGTACCACTGGGCGGCGATGATCGCGATGCGTCGTCCATTGCCGCGGGCGGTGATGTGCGGCGAGCCGAAGCCGGCCATGTCAGACCTCCTGGAATTCGTTCGTGGTGTGCGGGACGCCATCCAGCAGGATGTGATGTCCCATCCGGTCGCGCTTGGTGCGCAGGTAGAACGCGTTGTCGGCGGTGGGGACGGTCCAGGCCGGCGCGACGGAGGTGACCTCGATCCCGGCGGCGCGCAGGGCACGCACCTTGTCCGGATTGTTGGTCATCAGTTCGAGCCGGTCCACGCCGAGGTCGTGCAGCACCGCGGCGGCGGCGCCATACTCCCGGTCGTCGATGGGCAGGCCGAGCTGGGTCTGCGCGTCGACGGTGTCCAGCCCCTCGTCCTGCAGGTTGTAGGCCTGCAGCTTGGCCAGCAGGCCCACCCCGCGGCCTTCGTGGCCACGCAGGTAGACCACGACACCACCACGCCCGGCAACGGTCTCCAGCGACTGCTGCAGCTGCGGCCCGCAGTCGCAGCGCAGCGAGCCGAAGACATCCCCGGTCAGGCACTCCGAGTGCACCCGGACGACCGGATCGGTGCCGTTGGTGCTGCCAAAACCCTGCGGGCTGACCAGCGCCATGTGCTCGGCCCCGGTCAGCAGGTCGCGGTAGCCGACCACCGTGAACTCGCCGTACGGCGTGGGCAGGCGGGTGACCGCCTGGCGCTGCACCCGGTCATGGGTCTGCCGCCAGGCGACCAACTCGGCGATGGTGATCACCGCCAGGTCCTCGGTCTGCCCCAGCGCGAGGACGTCGGGCGTGCGCATCATCGAGCCGTCGTCGTGTACCAGCTCGCCGATCGCACCGACCGGCTCCAGCCCCGCGAGCCGGCACAGGTCGACGGCCGCCTCGGTGTGGCCGCGTCGCTCCAGGACGCCACCGTCGCGGGCCCGCAGCGGCAGGATGTGGCCGGGCCGGATCAGGGCCGCGGGGGTGGCCGTCGGGTCGGCGAGGACGTGCAGCGTACGGGTCCGGTCGTGGGCGGAAATCCCGGTGGTGACCCCTTCGGCGGCGTCACAGGACACCGTGTACGCGGTGCGGAGCGGATCAGTGTTCCTCGAGACCATCAGGGGCAGGTCCAGGGCGTCCGCGTGGGCCGCGGTCATCGGCGCGCACAGGTACCCGGAAGAGTGCCGGATCGTCCACCCGAGCCATTCCTCGGTGAGGGTCTGGGCGGACAGGACGACATCGCCCTCGTTCTCGCGGTCCTCGTCGTCGAGGACCAGCACCGGGCGACCGCGGCGCAGTTCGTCCAGGGCACGTTCGATCGGGCTGAACCCGGTAGCCACTTCCTTCATCACTTGTCTCCGTCCTGACGCGCCCATCCGGTACCGATCCGGTCCAGGTAGGTCGCGACGTACTTTCCGATCACGTCGATCTCGAGGTTCACCGTCGTCCCGACGGCTGCTGCGCCCAATGTCGTCTCCGCCAGCGTGGTGGGGATCAGCGAGACGGTGAACGCCTCCGGCCGTACCTGCACGACCGTCAGGGAGACCCCGTCGATGGTCACCGATCCCTTCTCCACCAGGTACCGTGACAGTTCGGGGGCCAGCCCGATCTCCACGATCTCCCAGGAGTCACCGGGGGTGCGGGACAGGATCGTGCCGGTGCCGTCCACGTGCCCCTGCACGATGTGGCCGCCCAGCCGCCCGATGGGCGTCATGGCCCGCTCCAGGTTGACCGGGGTGCCGACCGTGAGGCCACCGAGCCCGGTGCGGGCCAGGGACTCCGCCATGACGTCGACGGTGAAGCTGTCGGCAGTCAGGTCGGTGACCGTCAGGCACACGCCGTTGACGGCGATCGAGTCGCCGTGGCGGGCGTCGCTGGTCACGAGGGGCCCGTGCACGTGCATCACGGCGGACTCCTCCCCGTGGCGGATATCAATGATCTCGCCGATCTCCTCGACGATGCCGGTGAACATGCTCAGGCCTCCTTCGGCGCTGGGGTCAGGGTGAGTCGTACATCCGCGCCGAGGCGTACGGCCTCGGTGAACTCGAGGTGCACCGCATCGGCGAGAGTGCCGATACCGAGGTCGCCGACCAGGGGACGGCCGGCGCCGAGCAGGGTGGGAGCCAGGTAGGCGATGATTTCGTCGACCATGCCCTCGCGCAGGAAGGCTGCGGCCAGGGTCGCACCGCCCTCCAGCCACACGTGCCGGATCCCGGACCGGTGCAGGGCATCCAGGGCCGCGCGGGGGTCGTGGCCGGCAACGAACACCGTGTCGGCCTCGTCGGAGTGCAGCCGGGCGGTGGCGGGGACCGTACGGTCACCCAGCACCACGCGTAGCGGCTGGCGGGCGGCGAGGCGACCATCGGTGTCGCGCACGGTGAGCCGGGGGTCGTCGGCCAGCGCGGTCCCGGTCCCGACGACGATCGCATCGCACTCCGACCGCAGGCGGTGGACGTCGGCCCGGGCCTCGGGGGAGGTGATCCACTGGGAGGTGCCGTCGCTCGCGGCGGTTCGGCCGTCAAGGGTGGCGGCGACCTTCCATGTCACGTAGGGGCGCCCGAGACGGATCGCCCGGGTCCAGACCAGGTTGGCCTGGATGGCTTCCTCGGCCAGGACCCCGCCGAGCACCTCGACCCCGGCGGAGCGCAGGGTCGCGGCACCGCCGGCCGCGGCAGGGTTGGGGTCGGGCTGGGCGTAGACGACGCGGGCCACACCGGCGGTGATCAGGGCGTCCGCGCAGGGGCCGGTCCGCCCGGTGTGGTTGCAGGGCTCGAGGGAGACGTACGCGGTGGCACCGCGGGCGGAGCTTCCGGCCGCCCGCAGCGCCTCGACCTCGGCGTGGGGGGTGCCGGCACCGTGGTGCCAGCCCTCGCCCAGCACCTGGCCGGTGGGGGAGACCACGACCGCACCCACGCGAGGATTGGGGTCGGGTACCGGGGAGTGCTGGGCCAGCGCGATCGCGCGGCGCACGTGCACCAGGTCCTGCTCGGTGGCGGCCGCGTCCTGGGCAGGACCATGCGGCGGCATGATGCGCACGTCATCGGCGGTGTTCATCGCCCTCCTCAAGGTCGGTCCAGACCCCGGGGCGGAAACGGGAGGCGACTCCCGGACGTGGCAGTACGGCCGGCACCCTGCCGCAGCCAGGTGAACCGGCCGAGCGTGTGCCGCCATCGCGCCGCCTGCCAGTTCTGGCCCCATGGTCTGCCGAGCAGGTACCACGATGCAGCCGAACTGACGTAGCGTCGCCACGTACGCGTGCGCCTCCCATCCGGACTTTCACCGTCGGTACCGGAATTCCACCGGTTCAACCGACCGCCCAAGAGCGGCCGGGTCGCGGACTATCACCGCCGGTTCGGACTTACACCGACCCCGGAGCACGTACCGCAGAGGTTACCACGTGAAAGCAGTCCCCCACAGGGGTCGTACGGGGATATTCCGCCTGGTGGGCCGACGGGGCCCCGACCGGCGTGCCCTCCGGCGGCCTCCGGCCGGCACCGGGACGGTCGCGAAAAGGCCGACGGGCCGGCTCCCCGTGGGGAACCGGCCCGTCGGCCGAGGGTGGCGACCCTGTGGCGCACGACCCGGATGCGGGCCCGACCGTGCAGGTCAGACGGAGGCGTTGTCGAGGACACGCTCCTCGACGTACTGCTGCTTGTCCGACCGGCCGGCCTTGGGCCGGGGCACCATCGTGGTCATCAGGCCGCCGAACAGGGCGACACCGGCGAAGGTGTAGAAGGCGGCGTTCCCGGCCAGGCCCGCAGCGGCCAGCCAGCCACCGATCAGCGGACCGAGGATTCCGCCCATGCGGCCGAAGCCGGAGCACCAGGCCACACCGGCGGCCCGGACGTTGGTGGCGTAGTAGTTCGAGGTGAAGCCGTAGATCAGCACCTGGGTGCCCAGCACGCCGACGCCGGCGACGGCGATGAACGACAGCAGCAGCGGGATCGGGAAGCCGAAGGTCATCAGCGTCAGCGAGAGCGCGGCCAGGGTGAAGGTGGTGATGATGACGCGCTGCGGGCCGACCCGGTCGGCGGTGCGGGAGGCGATCAGGCCACCGACGACGGCGCCGCCGTTGAGCAGCAGCAGGAAGATCAGGCCGTACTGCTTGGCCGTGTCGGCACCCATGCCGGCGGACTCGAAGTGGCCGCCCATGATGCTCGGCAGCCAGGTGTTCAGGCCGAAGGTCAGCAGCAGGCCGGAGAAGCTCATGAACCCGAGGAAGATGGTGCCGACGAGGTACTTCTTCGAGAAGATGCCGGCGAAGCCGGTCTTCTGCTGCTCCAGGTGCAGGTCCTCCGCGACCGGGACGCCACCGTGCTGCTGGTGCTCCGAGAGCGGGATGCCGGTGCGGACGGAGATCTCGACGGCCTTGTCGACCTGGCCGCGGGACAGCAGCCAACGGGGCGACTCGGGCAGCTTGGCGAGGGCCAGCGGGAGCAGGAACAGGATGGGGGTGGCGCCGAGCATGAACATGCCGCGCCAGCCGATGCCGCCCAGCAGGGCCAGGCCGAGGACCGCAGCCAGGACGCCACCGGCGGGGATGCCGGAGTACACGACCGCGTTGTAGAAGTTCCGCTTGCCGGCCGGCGCAAACTCGGCCATCACCGCCCCTGCCGTGGCGAGCAGCACGCCGAGCCCGAGCCCAGTGAGCAGGCGCATCACGCCGAAGAAGGCGATCGACTGCGCGAAGGCGGTGATGAACATGCCGATCGAGAACCAGGCGATGCCGGCCACGATCAGCTTCTTGCGCCCCATCCGGTCACCGATGGCGCCGGCGGTGAGGGCGCCGATCATGACACCGATCAGGGCGTACGAGCCGAGCTGGCCCGCTACTGCCGGATCGATGGGCAGCCCGCCGCTGATGCCGGTGGACCACCAGCCGAGGGCGTCGGAGCCGCCGGTGCGCAGTCCGGGGAGGACCGTGCCGTACACGGTGAGGTCGAAGCCGTCGAACAGCAGGGAGAGTCCCGCGACCGCGGCTACCCAGCCGGCGGTCCGTGCTTCCTTCCGCTGATCGGCGGGGATGTCGGGGATGGTGCTCGTTGCGGAGCGGGTGGTGGTCGTCATGTGTGTCTCCAAGAAGATCGGGGTCCGTCGTCGGCGCTGGCGCGGCCTTGACCTGGAGTCCGCTCACCGGTCTGGATCGCGGGGCCCCGTGGTCGGCGGGGTTGGGAAAACAGTGCAGTGGACCGTCCCCGGTTTGGTGGACACGGAGTTCGGCTTCGCGGGTTTCCTGAA
>JBIQHF010000012.1:0-88111 GCA_044508675.1 Propionibacteriaceae bacterium
GCGCCCCGCGCTCGGCGCCCCGCGCTCGGCGCCCCGCGCTCGGCGCCCCGCGCTCGGCGCCCTGGGTACACGGTGGTCTGGGCGCAGAGGACTGTCGACACCCGTTGGTCATCGACTCGAGCAGGGCGATCTCCACCGTCTCCTCGGGGACTCGGCGGCCGTCGGAGCGAGTGCCGGCCGCGACGATCGATTGTTCGGCGTCGATCACCGCTTGGGAGGTGTAGAGCCGGGAGCCGGACACCTCGTACATGGAGGACCCGTCGCTGCGTCGCAACTCAGCGGGTTCGTCGATCCCGTCCCCGACGCTGTTCAGGGGGATGGATGCGGCAAGCGCCCGGTTCAGGAGTTCCTGGGTGAGGTCTTCGGCCTGGGCCGCGGTGGTGGCGAGTTCGCGAGCGCGACGAGAGACCTCGCCACGCAGGTGCGACACCTGCCCATCTCCGTCGTGTCGTGCGCAGCCACCTGCCGGGTCAGGTAGTCATACCCCGACCCGGCGGTGAGCTTGTGCAACGACGCGGCCATACCCACGACAACCCGTTCGGCGGCGCCCTCTGGAACAAGGGATTGGCGGATTGGGGGGACCGGGTTGTGATCGTGGTTCCACTGCTGGCAGGAGGTCCCGACGCACTCAAACGGTGGACTCAGATCGGGTGCGCTGATTGCGTCGACGAACGCCACGTCGTGGGGCGGCGTCCTCACCGGATGAACTCAACACCGTGTCTCATCCGTTCGGGTGATAGCAGGTAGAGCCGACCGGCCGATGTGGCGCCCAGCCTGCGGAGGGAGGCTGAGGGCATGACATTGATAACTGTCCAAGGACTACGGAAATCCTATGGCGCTCGTGAGGTTCTTCATGGAATTGACCTGACAGTCGACGATAGCGAGATCGTCGGCGTCCTGGGTCCGAACGGCTCCGGCAAGACCACGACCGTCGAGTGCATCGGCGGCCTGCGAAAGCCGGACGCGGGCACGATCCGGATCGCGGGCATCGACCCCGCATCCAGGAAGTCCGGACTCCGTCAGATTCTGGGGATGCAACTGCAGCAGTGCCGGCTACCAGCCAAGACGACACCGTCCGAGGCGCTCGACCTGTTCGCGGCGTTCTACCCGGACCCGCGGCCCGCCGGTGAGCTGCTGGAGCGCTTCGGGCTGACCAGCCAGGCGAATCAGTACTTCGAGAAGCTTTCGGGTGGGCAGCAGCAGCGACTGTCGATCGCGCTGGCGCTGGTGGGGCGGCCCAAGGTCGCGATCTTGGACGAGCTCACCACCGGTCTTGACCCGGCCGCGCGCCGGGACATCTGGACCTACCTGGAGGACTTGGCCGAGGAAGGCACGACGATTCTGCTGGTGACTCATTCCATGGAGGAGGCGTCGTACCTCTGCGACCGGGTGTACATCCTCGACGCGGGACGCATCGTGGCGAACGGGACACCCGCGGAGCTGGCTTCATCCGGTGGAAGCCAGGTGATCTCGTTCATGCCGTCCGCGCCGATCGATCCTTCTACCCTGCTCCGCCTTCCCGGCATCACGAGCGTCACGGCTGAAGGAGGGAGGGTCGTGATCCTGGGAGACAGCGCCGCACCACAGCGCATACTCGCTGCCCTTGTTGCCGACGGTGTGACCGCCAACCAATTGCGGGTCTCGGGCCCCACGCTCGATGACGCCTACCTACGCGTAACCGAGGAGAACTGATCATGACAGCCACCGTCGCCCTATTCCGCAACGAGTTCCGACTCTTGCTACGCAATCCTGCCGTCGTCATATGGACGGTGATGATACCGGTGGCCGCAATGGTCGTGATGTGCCTGATCCCCGGCGCCCGGCGACCATTGTCTGGGTTCGGCGGACTGAGCGTGATCGAGGCGTACCAGCCGACGCTCGTCGTGTTCGCCTCAACGATGTTGGCGCTACAAATGATGCCGATGTTCATCGGCCAGTACCGCGAACTCGGATTCCTGCGTCGCCTGCGCACTACCCCAGCTCACCCCCGCGACCTGTTGGCGGCGATCCTGAGCCTGGTCCTGGCGATCAGCCTGGTGGTGGGGATTGTCCTGTTGGCCTTCCCGCTCCTGTTCGGCGTCGGGGCGATGGGGCGGCTGGCGCTGCAGTCGCTGCTCCTGGTCCTCGTCGCGGCCTCATTCCTCGCCGTGGGCGCGATGCTGGCCGGCGTCATCCCCAATCCCCGCGTCGCCAGCGGGACCGGTGCTGCGATTGCTGCGGTCATGTGGTTCTTCGCCGGGATGTGGGTCCCGCGCGCCGCGTTTCCCACCTGGTTGACAACGATCTCCGACTGGATTCCTGGGGGAGCCGCCGCCTCGGTCCTGGGTGCCGCGTCCGCTGGACAGCCGATTGGGGCGCAGCCGATCTTCGCTCTCGTGCTCTGGACCGCCTTGGGCTTCGCAATCGCCACCCGCTCGTTCCGCTGGGAGTGAGCGGGGGCAGGATGGACAGCATGAGCTACAAGCGCTCGGACGGATCGGCCCTCGACCCGATAGCACTGTCCATGCTGTTCGTGGGCCTTGCCGTCTCCATCACGCTCTTCGTGGTCGAGGCGCCGGTGGTGGACATCCGGTGGGCTCCGGTCATGGTGGTGCTCACCTTGGCAGCAGCGGCGTGGCGCGCTTACCTGCTCGTCGGGACGCCTGACGTCAGCGTCCGCCGGGCTGGCTTCTGGCCGGCGCTCCTGGCCGGATGTCTGCTGGTGATGATCTCACCGGTGTATGGGCTATACGTGTTCTTGGGCTACGTTGAGGCGCCACTCATCGCCCGCGGCTTCGAGCGGTCGGCCGCCATGATCGTCACGGCCGCGTCGTGCGCCCTCGCCCAGATCGGCGGTCCGCGGTCATCCCTGTGGTCGTGGCCGATATATGTGCTGTTCCTCGCCGTCAACGTCGGGATCGCTTCGCTGATCATGCTCCTCGAGCGGCAGCGCGAGCGCATGACGCGGGACCTCGAACGCACCGTGGCCGAGTTGCGTTCCTCCGATGAGCGCAACTCCCGCCTTCAGGGTCAGCTCCTGTTGCATGCCCGGGACGCGGGCGTTCAAGAGGAGCGGGCGCGATTGTCCCGGGAGATCCACGACACGGTCGCTCAGAGCCTCGTCGGCATCATCACCCAGCTGGAGGCCTCGTCCGACGTCGCAGCACCTGACCACACCATACGTGTGGAACGCGCCGCGTCGACGGCACGCGAGGCGCTGGGGGAGGCACGGCGTGCGGTACGAGCCATGGCCTCACCACGCCTCGACGAGGATGAACTTCCCGGTGCGCTCGTCCGGTTGGTGCAACAGATCGCGGAGGGCAGCAGCATCGACGCCCGGTTCGCCGTAGACGGACAGCCAGCGCCCACGCCGCACGACGCCGAACTGCTGCGCGTCTGCCAAGAGGGACTGTCCAACGTGGTGAAACATTCGGCCGCGTCCAAGGTGATGGTGACGCTCTGCTACTTGACCGACGAAGTCCGGCTCGATGTCCGCGATGACGGACGCGGGTTCGACCCCCAGGCTGTCCGCTCCGGGAACGGGCTGCCCGGGATCAAGCAGCGGCTCGCCAACCTGGGAGGAAACCTGGAGCTCGAGGCCTCGGAAGGAGGGGGCTGCGCACTCAGTGCGGCCGTACCGCGATGACCGCACCGATCCGGATCGTGGTGGTCGACGACCATCCGGTGGTTCGCGACGGGTTGGTCGGGATCTTCTCCAGCGAGCTCGGGATCGAGATCGTTGGCGAGGCTTCCTCCGGTCCAGAAGGGGTCACCGTGGTCGACCGGACCTCCCCGGACGTCGTGCTCATGGATCTCCGCATGCCCGGGGGTGACGGCGTCGAAGCCATCCATGAACTCATCGCGCGCGGCACGCATGCCCGCATCCTCGTCCTGACAACCTACGACACCGACCACCACATCCTCGCCGCGCTGGGTGCCGGAGCGCACGGGTACTTGTTGAAGGACGCGCCTCGTGCTGAGTTGGTGCGCGCGGTGCAAGAGGTCGCCGCCGGCCGGCCGGTCCTCTCGGCTGAAGCACTGAGCGCGCTCTCAGGCCGTCGACACGACCAGTCGCTGACCGATCGGGAATCGGAGGTGCTCAAGGTCATCGCCAGCGGAGGCACCAACAGGACAGCAGCCCACGTGCTCAAGGTGTCCGAAGCCACGGTCAAGACCCACCTGGCCCACGCGTACGCCAAGCTCGGCGTGTCGGACCGCGCGGCGGCGGTCCGAGTGGCCTTCGAACGCGGGCTGCTCTGAACGGGCTTCGGGCTGCGCAACCATCGGAGATCGTGCTTGTCTTATGGAGGATTCGGCCCGTGTCATCAGCAAACGTGCGTGAAGAACCATTCCGTCGCAGCCAATCGCCAATCGCCCTGATCCAGGCGCATCCGATGTCTTCTTTCTTCGTCCTGGCATACCTCCTCAGCTGGACGTACTGGCTGGTCGTTCTGGGGTTCATGCGACACGACACCCTGGGTTGGTTCGTTCCTGGCGCGTTTGGGCCCCCGCTGGCAGCGCTGGCGGTGACTGGACTGGTCGAAGGCCGGGAGGGGATCCGCTCGTTCCTGAAGCGGATCTTCCTGTGGAGGATAGGGCTGGGCTGGTACATCTTGGCGCTCATCGGTCTGCCAGCGCTGGGACTCGTGACCGGGCTGGCGGTCGGGAACGAAACAGCGCCCATTGGCGGATGGAGCGCAGGGGTGGGCATCACCTATTTGGCGGCCTTCAGCTTCCTGGTGGTGCTCGGCGGGGGTCAGGAAGAGCCCGGATGGCGAGGCTTCGCGCTACCCCGGATGCAGCGACGCATGGGTCCGCTTCGGGCGTCGGTGGTGCTCGGTCTGCTTTGGGGTCTGTGGCACCTGCCGGTTTTCGTCTTTGTGCCCGGGTACCACTCCGCGGGGGCTGGCGTGGCAAGTATTGCCGCCAGCCTGCTGATCTTCACTGCAGTCGACGCGGTTGGGCAGTCGCTCCTCCTGACGTGGTTGTTCAATCACACCCGCGGCAGCATCCTCTTCGCTGTCCTCGCTCATGCCTCGCTCAACGCCGGCCAACTGTTCGTCTCGACCGGACGTTCAGCCTCCGTCGCTGTCAGTGTGTCCTTTGGCGTGGTTGGTCTCGTTGTGGTGCTGGCGACCCGGGGGACCCTGGGCTATCGGCCGGCCGCCAGTGAGCTTGGGCACGGTTACAACCGCTGCTCGGAACGATAACGGGAATCGGGGCGACCCCGTCATCATCCGCCGTGGGCCCTTCCTGTGGGCACCCCGCGCTGCAGAAAATGGAACTCGACGACAGGCACCCTCATGACAAAGCTCCCTCGCACCCTTCTTGCCGTTGCTGCCGCACCTGTTGTTGCCTCCGGCGTCGCGGCGGCCGCCTTTGTCGCGTCGGGTAGCACCCGCCGGCTTGGCGCGACTCGCGAGGAGGCAGCGCTCGCCCTGCCCGGCAACGAGCTCCTGGATCGTGCTGACGTGCAGGCTGACCGCGCGATCACGATTGCCGCCCCGCCCGAACGGGTGTGGCCCTGGATTGCCCAACTCGGACAGGACAAGGCTGGCTTCTACTCGTACGCCTGGCTCGAGAACCAATTCGGCTGCGACATCCACAATGCCGACCGCATCGTGCCGGCCTGGCAGCACCCGAAGGTCGGCGACCCGTTCCCGCTGCACCCCGAGATGGTCCTCAGAGTGGGCCGGGTCGGTGACAGACGGGTACTTGTCGCCACCAGCCAGGGCGGCTCCGCCCCGCAGGACGTGGGCATGGACTTCACTTGGGCCTTCGTCGTCAGCCCGCTGCCGGCGGAATCGGATGTGGCTCCCGCCACCCGCCTGCACATCCGGGAGCGCTACCAGGCCGACGGTCCAGGGATGCGGGCCGGGGTCGAGGTGGTGAACCGGATCAGCACCCTGATGAGTTGGCGAATGATCCGCAGCATTAAGCAGTTGGCCGAACGCCCGTAAGCAAGATCTGCTCACAGGTACACCGCGTCGGCCAAAGCGGTCGCAGAGACCCGTTCACGCAGCAGAGAAGTCGTCACCACATCGACATGGAGGCCCAGCACGTGGCTGAACTCCTCGGCGATTCCGGCGACGCGCAACAGTTCGTTCCACCCTCCGGGCAGGAGGTCGACGAGCAGATCAATGTCGCTGTCCGCTGTCGCTTCGCCGCGGGCCACGGACCCGAACAGACGCGGGTTCACTGCTCCATAGCGCTCCAAGATGGCGTCCAGTGCTCGGCGGTGACTGGCGATCGCTGCGCGCAGGGCAACAGTCTCACCGCTGGCAGGGCCCATGCTTCAACACTACCGGCCACCTGCTGGTCGGCAGCCGTGTGCGGCTACCCTCACCCATCGTTCGGTTGGTCGGGGCGACAGGACTCGAACCTGCGGTCTCCTGCTCCCAAAGCAGGCGCGCTAGCCACTACGCTACGCCCCGGTCGTACGCTAGGTGCGTACGTCACATGTGCACACCAGGCCCGCCGGAGCGGACTGTTGTGCAACCCTTGGAGTCTAGCTGTGGCGGCGCCCTGCGTCCAAGTCCACATTTTTAGCCCGGACGGCCGTCAGGCTAGGATGGCGTTCTGTCTGCGCTGGGGTGACTCGGCCAACGACATCACATGACCACATGACGTGAGGGGCCGACCATCCGGGCCGTGGCCCTGTGTCCATCGATTCAGGAGTATCTGTCTTGCCGAGCACTGTTGAGCAGCTGAGCCCTTCGCGGGCCAAGATCACCGTTGAGGTGCCCTTCGCCGACCTGAAGCCGCACCTGGACAAGGCCTACAAGGAGATCGCCCAGCAGGTCCAGATCCCCGGATTCCGTCCCGGTCACGTGCCCGCCAGCATCATCGACCAGCGTTTCGGCCCCGGCGTGGCGCTCGAGCAGGCGCTCAACGAGGCGCTGCCCGGCCTGTACTCCTCGGCTGTGAACGAGCACGAGCTGGTGCCGCTGACGCAGCCGGAGATCGAGGTGACCAAGCTCGAGGTCGGCGAGACCATTGAGTTCACCGCCGAGATGGACGTGCGTCCCGACTTCATGATCCCGGACCTGGAGGGTGTCGAGGTCGAGATCGACGCGATCGAGTCCTCCGAGGGGGAGCTCGAGGAGCAGGTCAAGATCCTGCGCGAGCGCTTCGCCACCAACATCGACGTCGACCGTGAGGCCAAGGAGGGTGACCTGGTCACCTTCGACCTGAAGGCCTTGAAGGACGGCGAGCTGGTCGAGGGTGGCGAGGCCGAGGGCGTCACCTACCGCGTCGGCGCCGGCGGCATGGTCGAGGGCATGGACGAGGCGCTGGTCGGCATGAAGGCCGGCGACGTGAAGACCTTCACCTCCACACTGGTCGGTGGCGCGGCCCAGGGTGAGGAGGCCGAGATCGAGGTCACGGTGTCCAAGGTCCAGGAGCAGGAGCTCCCCGAGGTGGACGACGACTTCGCCCAGATGGTGTCGGAGTTCGACACCGTCGAGGAGATGTACGACGACCTGCGCGAGAACCTGGTCCGCATGCACCGCGTCGAGCAGGCCAACGTCGCCCGCGACAAGGTCCTCGAGGTCGTCATCAACCAGATCGACATGGAGCTGCCGGAGAACCTGCTGGCCAGCGAGATCGAGGCCCGCAACGCCCAGGTGGATCGCGAGCTGGCCCAGGCCGGGATGACCCTGAAGCAGTACCTGGCCGAGTCCGATGAGGAGGAGAGCGAGGAGGAGTTCCGCGAGAACCTCGGCAAGCGCTCCGCCGACGCAGTCAAGGCCCAGCTGGTGCTCGACAAGATCGCCGAGGACCGCGACGTCCAGATCGAGCAGGCCGACCTAACCGAGCACCTGTTCGCCCGTGCCCGTGCCAACCGCACCTCCCCCGAGCAGGAGATGCAGCACATGCTCGAGCACGACCACACCAACGACTGGATGACCGAGATCCGCCGCAGCAAGGCGCTCGCGCTGGTCGTCGAGTCCGCGACGGTCAAGGACAGCGACGGCAACGTCCTGGACCTGAAGAACCTCATGCCCGACGGCACGTACGCCGAGCCCGAGGAGGATGCCCCGGCCGAAGAGGGCTCTGTCGAGGAGGCCCCGGTCGAGGAGGCTCCGAAGAAGGCCGCCAAGAAGTCCGCCACCAAGAAGGACGAGGCGGAGGACGAGGCCGAGAAGAAGGCTTCGAAGAAGGCTGCCAAGAAGAAGGCTGCCAAGAAGGACGAGGCCGAGGAGGCCCCGGCCGACGAGGCTGTCGCCGACTCCGAGTGACCCAGGCGGGTCGCTGACCCGTACGTTCCTGCAGCAGCGGCCGTTCCCCTAGGGGGAGCGGCCGCTGTTGTCGGCTCGTCTGCCATCAGCGAACACCTCGACCATTGGCTCCGATTTGACGCGGGGGACCGGTAGGTTCGAGACGTGAACGTGAATCAGGGAAGCCCCTTGCTGGCTGCAAATGGCACGAGCCCGCTCGGCATGGCGGACAACGTCTACCAGTCCCTCCTGGCGAACCGGATCATCTTCCTCGGCTCCGAGGTCCGCGACGAGAACGCGAACGCGATCTGCGCACAGATGCTCCTGCTCAATGCCGAGGACCCGGAGAAGGACATCTACCTCTACATCAACTCCCCAGGCGGTTCGGTCACCGCCGGCATGGCGATCTACGACACCATGCAGTGGATCCAGAACGACGTCGCCACGGTGGCGATGGGCATGGCGGCCTCGATGGGCCAGTTCCTGCTCAGTGCCGGGACCCGGGGCAAGCGCTACGCGCTGCCGCACAGCCGGATCCTGATGCACCAGCCGCTGGGGGCGATCGGGGGTACCGCCACCGAGGTGAAGATCAACGCCGAGCAGTTGCTGGCCACCAAGAAGGAGATGGCGAAGCTCATCTCCGAGCACACCGGCCAGCCGCTGGAGCGGATCGAGGCCGACTCCGACCGTGACCGGTGGTTCACCGCCCAGGAGGCCCTCGAATACGGCTTCATCGACCACGTCTTCGAACGTGCGTCGCAGATCACCAACAATGCCGCCGATTCCCCGAACCAGTGAGGAGTACCCACATGGACAAGAATTATCTCGCTCGGTTCAACATGGAGCAGCGCCAGGAGGCACTGACCGCCCCCACCGCGCCGCTGGGCGCTGGCGGGAGCACCCCGCTCGGCCCACAGATGGACTACTTCATCCCGCAGTGGGAGGAGCGTACGTCGTACGGCGTGCGGCGCGTGGACCCCTACACCAAGCTGTTCGAGGACCGCATCATCTTCCTTGGCACCCCGGTCACCGACGACATCGCCAATGCGGTGATGTCGCAGCTGCTGGTGCTGCAGTCGATGGAACCGGATCGTCCGATCAGCATCTACATCAACTCCCCGGGTGGCTCGTTCTCGGCGATGAGCGCGATCTACGACACGATGCAGTACATCAAGCCCGACGTGCAGACCATCTGCCTGGGCATGGCTGCCTCGGCCGCCGCCGTGCTGCTCGCCGCGGGGACCAAGGGCAAGCGCCTCGCCCTGCCCAACTCGACCATCCTGATCCACCAGCCCGCGATGGGGCAGACCTCGTACGGCCAGTCCTCGGACATCGAGATCCAGGCCAACGAGATCCTGCGCATCCGGGCCCTGATGGAGAAGATGCTCTCCGATGCGACCGGTCAGTCGGTCGAGCAGGTGAGCCGGGACGTCGACCGTGACAAGTACCTCACGGCTGCCGAGGCCAAGGAGTACGGCCTGATCGACGATGTCCTGACCTCCCTGAAGGACGCGTAGGGCGCAGAGGGGAAGGGAGCGAAACATGTCGCGCATCGGGGAAACCGGTGACCTGCTGAAGTGCTCCTTCTGTGGGAAGAGCCAGAAGCAGGTCAAGAAGCTCATCGCTGGGCCTCAGGTCTACATCTGTGACGAGTGCATCGAGCTGTGCAACGAGATCATCGAGGAGGAGTTCTCCGAGACCGGGGAAACCGGCTTCTTCGACGACCTGCCGAAGCCGCAGCAGATCCGTGAGTTCCTCGACGAGTACGTCATCGGTCAGGACTCGGCCAAGAAAACCTTGGCGGTGGCCGTCTACAACCACTACAAGCGGGTCCAGGCCCAGAACGCCCCCACTCCTCGGCGCGCCGCCGAGGAGGAGGGGGTGGAACTGGGCAAGTCGAACATCCTGCTGATCGGTCCGACCGGCTGTGGCAAGACGTACCTTGCGCAGACGCTGGCCCGGATGCTCAACGTGCCCTTCGCGATGGCCGATGCCACAGCCCTGACCGAGGCCGGGTACGTCGGGGAGGATGTGGAGAACATCCTGCTGAAACTGATCCAGGCCGCCGACTTCGACGTCCACCGGGCCGAGACCGGCATCATCTACATCGACGAGATCGACAAGGTCGCCCGCAAGTCGGAGAACCCGTCGATCACCCGGGACGTCTCGGGTGAGGGTGTCCAGCAGGCCCTGCTGAAGATCCTGGAGGGGACGGTGGCGTCCGTGCCGCCGCAGGGCGGGCGCAAGCACCCGCACCAGGACTTCATCCAGATCGACACCACCAACGTGCTGTTCATCGTGGGTGGCGCGTTCGCCGGGCTGGAGGAGATCGTCAACGACCGCGTCGACAAGCGGCCGCTCGGCTTCAACAACGACCTGGCCGCACGGATGACGAAGAACCCGGACCCGTACGCCGATGTCCGGCCCGAGGACCTGCACAGGTTCGGCCTGATCCCGGAGTTCATCGGCCGGTTGCCGATGATCGCCACCGTCTCGCCGTTGGACGGCCCGGCGCTGGAGCGCATCCTGGTCGAGCCGCGCAACGCGCTGGTGCGCCAGTACCAGCGACTGTTCGAGCTGGACGGGGTGGACCTGGAGCTCACCGACGACGCGATCGCTGCGGTCGCCGCCCGTGCATTGGAGCGGGGGACCGGTGCCCGTGGTCTGCGAGCGATCCTGGAGGAGTCGCTGCTGGACATCATGTACGACGTGCCCTCCAATGAGAACATCACCCAGGTCGTGGTGAACGGCGACGTCATCACGTCCGGCGCCCGGCCGGAGTTCCTCACCCGGGCACAGTCCACCAAGCGTGGCCAACGGCACGAGCGGAGCGCCTGACCACACGCACGAGCAACGCGCGGGCAACAGCAACGGTCCCCGCCGAACGATCATCGTTCGGCGGGGACCGCTTGGTTCTCGGGACAGTTCCCGGGCCGGGTGCTCAGGCCCGGTCGGGGGCGGCCTCCGGCTCCAGCTCGACCTGGGCGGAGACCTCCTCGGCGCCACCCTGCCAGGTGATGTCGCCGGTGATGCGACCCACGGCACGCAGGTCCGCCGTGATGCCCTGCAGGCGTTCGATCGCATCGTCCGGGCCGGCGAGCGTGATCGCGACGATCGACGTCTTCATCGAACGCTTCGCCGACGACTTGGATCCGCGGATCACCTCCAGCGCGTCCGCGATGTCGGTCAGCAGCTCCGGGTCACCGGTGCCGGCCAACGAGCCGGTCAACTCCTCCGGGGTCGGCCACGACGCGGTGTGCACCGAGCCGGACTGCCACCAGGACCAGACCTCCTCGGTGACGAACGGCATGAACGGGGCGAACAGCCGCAGCTGGGTGTGCAGGGCCAGGGCCAGCGCGTTCTGCGCCGAGGCCGCCGCCTTCTCGCCACGCGCACCGTAGGCGCGCTCCTTGACCAGCTCCAGGTAGTCGTCACAGAACTGCCAGAAGAACTTCTCGGCCGTCTCCAGCGCCACCGAGTAGTCATACGCCTCGAAGCCCTCGGTGCACCGGCGGACGACATCGGCCAAGGCGGTCAGCATCGCCAGGTCGGCCGGATCGGTGACCTTGGCGGCGTCGGTCGAGCTGCCGTAGCCGAGGACGAACTTCGAGGCGTTGAGGATCTTCATCGCCAGTCGGCGACCGACCTTCATCTGCTTCTCGTCGAAGGGGGAGTCCATCCCCGGGCGGGCCATCGCCGCGCGCCACCGCACCGCGTCGGCACCGAACCGGTCGAGGATCTCGGAAGGCACCACCACGTTGCCCTTCGACTTCGACATCTTCTTGCGGTCCGGGTCAACGACGAAGCCGGAGATGGTCGTACGCTTCCACGGCAGCTGGTCGAACTCCAGGTGGGAGCGGACGATCCGGGAGAACAGCCAGGTCCGGATGATGTCATGGGCCTGGGGGGCCAAGTCCATCGGGAAGGTCCGGGCGAACAGGTCGTCGTCCCGGGTCCACCCGCAGGCGATCTGCGGGGTGAGGGAGGAGGTGGCCCAGGTGTCCATCACGTCCGGGTCGGCCGCGAAGCCACCGGGCTGGTTGCGCTGGGACTCCTCGAACCCGGGCGGGCAGTCCGCCGCCGGGTCGACCGGCAGGGCCTGCTCGTCCGCGGTGATCGGGTGGTCGTAGTCCGGCTCGCCCTCGTCGTCCAGCGGGTACCAGACTGGGAACGGCACGCCGAAGTAGCGCTGGCGCGAGATCAGCCAGTCGCCGTTCAGGCCACCGACCCAGTCCTCGTAGCGGTGGCGCATATGCGCGGGAACCCACTCCAGCTCCTCACCGCGCCGCAGCAGGGCAGCCTTCAGGTCCTCGTCATGGCCGCCGTTGGCGATGTACCACTGGCGGGTGGAGACGATCTCCAGCGGCTTGTCGCCCTTCTCGTAGAAGTTCGTCTTGCGTTGGGTCGGCTCCGGGTCCTTCACCAGCTCACCACGCTCGCGCAGCAGGGCGACGGTCTCCTCGCGGGCCGAGAAGGTGGTCTTGCCGGCGATCCGCTCGTACGCCTCGGTGTCGACCACCCAGTCCGGGGTCTCGCGCAGGATCCGGCCGTCGCGCCCGATGACCGTACGGGTCGGCAGCTGCAGCTCACGCCACCAGGTGACGTCGGTGAGGTCACCGAACGTACAGCACATCGCGATGCCCGACCCCTTGTCCGGCTCGGCGTCCCGGTGGGCCAGCACCGGCACCTCGACACCGAAGACCGGGGTGGTCACCGTCGTGCCGAACAGGTCCTGGTAGCGCTCGTCGTCGGGGTGGGCGACCAGTGCGCAGCAGGCCGGGAGCAGCTCCGGACGGGTGGTCTCGATCACCACGTCGGTGCCGTCGGGCTTGTGGAAAGTGAGGGCGTGGTAGAAGCCCGGGTAGTCACGGGCCTCCAGCTCGGCCTGGGCCACGGCGGTCTGGAACGTGATGTCCCACATCGTCGGCGCCTCCGACATGTACGCCTCGCCGCGGGCGTAGTTGTGCAGGAAGGCGCGCTGGGCGACGGCCTGGGCCTCGGGAGAGATCGTGGTGTAGAGCAGGTTCCAGTCGACCGACAGCCCGACATGCTTCCACAGGTCCTCGAAGACCTTCTCGTCCACGGAGGTCAGCTCATTGCACAGGGCCACGAAGTTGCGTCGGCTGATCGGGACCTGCCGCTTCGGGTCCGGCTTGGCCGGCGGCGTGAAGTCCGGGTCGTACGGGACTGACGGGTCGCACCGCACGCCGTAGTAGTTCTGGACGCGCCGCTCGGTCGGCAGCCCGTTGTCGTCCCAGCCGATCGGGTAGAAGACATGCTTGCCGCGCATCCGCTGGTAACGGGCGATCAGGTCGGTGTGCGTGTACGAGAACACGTGGCCCACGTGCAGCGAGCCGGACACTGTCGGCGGTGGCGTGTCGATGGAGAAGACCGACTCGCGGGGGGCGGTGCGATCGAAGGCGTACACACCTTCGTCCGCCCAGCGGGTGCCCCACTTGTCCTCCAGGCCCTCGAGGGCCGGCTTCTCGGGCACCCTGACCGCCACGACCGCGTCGCCTGCTTCCTGCGGGGTCGGGCTGGACGTGGGCGTCTGGGCGGGATCACTCATGGCGTGCATCTTACGGAAACGTCTCGCCCCCACGCACATCGTGCGTGGGGGCGAGACCACCGGCCAAGGGGCCGGCCCGCGGTCCCCCGGAGGCGTCGGGCTGTCAGTTGGAGGCGGCAAGAGCCGCGACGGAGGGGCGGAAGTCGTCGGGCGACTTCAGGTCGGCGACGCGCATGTCCTTGCCGTCGACCCGGACCGTGGGGGTGCTGGTGACCCCGGCGCGGGCCGCCTCGGTGTTCATCTGCTCGGCCAGGGCCATGAACTTGCCCTCGTCGTAGCAGGTCTGGAACTGCGTCAGCCGGTCACCGTTGGTGCGCAGCTGGGCGGGCAGCCGGTTGCGGAGCAGCTCGTCGGAGTAGCCGGCGCCCTCCTGGGCGGGCTGGTTGTCGAAGATCAGCTGATGGTAGGCGGCGTAGTCCCCGACCTCGGCGTAGCAGAGAGCCGCGTTGGCCGCGCGGACCGACGAGTCGTTCTTCAGGTTGGTGTCCAGGAAGGTCATGGTGTGGTAGACGAGCTGGTACTCGCCGGCCTCGGCGCCGGCCACGATGTCCGCACCCGCGAAGCGTTCCAGCGCCCCGCAGCCCGGGCACTGGTAGTCGAAGTAGAGCTCGACCAGCGGCTTGCCCTCGGCCTTGCCCGGGTTCACGATGATGCCGTCCTCGGCCGCGGTGATGTTGGGCGGCAAGGCGCCACCGGCCACCGGTGCCGGCTGGTCGCGGCCCTGCGCCCACACCAGGCCACCGATGATCAGGGCGGCCACAACGACCACGACCGCTGCGGTGATCGCCATCTTCTGCCGCCGCGCACGCTTCTGCGCGGCAATGGCCTCCGCACGCAGCTGCGCGCGACGATTGGAGCTGGACGTGGAGCCTGCCGGCCGGTTGCTGCTCATCGGGAGTCCTTCTGTTCCTCTATCTGGCTGTGCTGGTCGAGTCAGTGGGTCTGGTCGCTGGGGGAGTCGGTGCCGCGGGCGGGTTCCAGGTCGTCGAGGGAATCGTCGTCCACGGGCGGAGGGCCGAACAGTCGGTCCTCCAGCGCGAACGGGGTGCGGGGGAAGGCCACCAGGAAGAGGCCCATCGCCATCAGGGCGAGGTCGCGCAGCATCTCGAGGCCGTACTTGGTCTCGTTCTCGGCGACCTGGCCCCCTCCGCCGAAGCAGCCACAGTCGATGGTCAGCCCCCGGATCCACGCCTGGGCGATGCCGACGATGAACGCCGCCATCAGCAGGGCGCCCAGCAGGCCGGCCCATCGGGTGAACAGGCCGACCACCAGGAGCAACCCGACGATGATCTCCAGCGGGGGCAACGCGTACCCGACGACGACGGCCAGGTCGTACGGCATGACCTGGTAGCCGCGGACCGCGAGCACCGACTGGTCCAGGTCGGTGACCTTGAGCGCGCCGGCGACGATCAGCACCACCCCGAGGACGAGCCGGCAGCCAAGGCCGATCCAGCCGCGAAACGTACGGGACCGCGCCGCGGGTGCCGCCGGGTCGGCGGCGGTCGGCTGGGCTGTCATGACCCGAAGTCTACGTGAGGTTCCGTTGTCGAACGCACCGGTCACACCGCCCGATCCACCACTGATCCGGCGGCACCGGCAGGATCGGCAGCGCATAGGATCGTCTGCGACATGACAGATATCTTGCACGACCCGGCGGCACAGGCCGCCGAGGCGCACCACGCGGAGCTGACCGCGCAACTCACCTCCCGGTGGCCCGAGCACCGGGTCGGCCCCTCGCTGGCGCGCATCTCGGCGCTCTGCGAGCTGCTCGGCGACCCCCAGCGGGCGATGCCGGTGATCCAGATCACCGGCACCAACGGCAAGGGCAGCACCGCCATCATGATCGAATCGCTGCTGCGCTCGCTGGGGTTGCGCACCGGCAGGTTCAGCTCCCCGCACCTCACCGACGTACGGGAGCGGATCTGCATCGACGGCGTCCCGATCAGCACCGAGCGCTTCGCCGACATCTGGACCGACATCGCCCCGTACGTGGCCATGGTCGACGAGCAGGCGATCGACGGCATCCCGATGACGTTCTTCGAGGTGATCACCGCCATGGCGTACGTCGCGTTCGCCGACGCCCCGGTCGACGTGGCGGTCGTCGAGGTCGGTCTGGGTGGCACCTGGGACGCCACCTCGGTGGCGGACGCCGCGGTGGCGGTGTTCACCCCGATCAGCTACGACCACATGCACCTGCTCGGCGACACCCTCACCGAGATCGCCACCGAGAAGGCCGGCATCATCAAGGACGGCACCCAGGTCGTCACCGCCCTACAGGAGCTCGAGACCGCCCGGGTGTTGGCTGCGCGGGCCGAGGAGATGGGGTCTCGCCTGCTCGCCGAGGGCATCGACTTCCGGCTGCTGGAGCGGACCACCGCCCTGGGTGGGCAGGTCATCGCCGTGGACGCGACCGGCGGGCCGGTCCGGGACCTGCACCTGCCGTTGTACGGCGAGCACATGGCGCACAACGCGGCGCTCGCGATCACAGCCGTCGAGACCTTCCTGGGGTCGCAGCCGCTCGCCCCCGACGTGATCCAGGACGGCTTCGACCAGGTGGTCGCCCCCGGCCGGATGGAGGTCGTCCGCACCTCGCCGACCGTCGTGCTCGACTCCGCGCACAACCCGCACGGTGCTGCCGCCGTGGCCCGTACGATCACCGAGTCGTTCACCTTCTCGCCGCTGATCGGTGTCGTCGCCGCGATGCGAGACAAGGACGTCGAGCAGGTGCTGGAGACCCTGGAACCGGTGATGCACCAGATCGTGGTGACGACGGTGGCCACCACCGATCGGGCGTACGACGCGGAGGACCTCGGAGAGATCGCCCGACAGGTGTTCGGCGGGGACCGGGTCACGGTCGCCCCGACGATGGCCGACGCCCTGGAGCAGGCCACGATGATCGCCGACCGGCTCCTCGAGGAGCAGATCGCCCCCGAGTTGCTGCACACCGAGGACGAGTTGCCGCCCACCCCCGGCATCATCGTCACCGGCACCGTGATCGGGATCGGGGAGGCCCGCGCCATCCTGGTGCCCGAGGAGCGGGCCGCCGGCGAGAACCGTACGCGTGCCGGGTCCACGGGGACGGCCGGCGCGGCGGGGGCCCATTTGGAGATCGGTAGCACCACTTGGGGTGCCGAGGACGAGGAGTGACCGTGCTGCGCAACGACAACCCGATGATCCGGGCGCTGATGCTGATGCTGTACTTCGAGGTGGTGGTCTTCGGTCTGTCCGTGGCCGTGATGATCATGGTGGACGGCACCCGGCCGGTCGTCGCCGGGATCGTTGCCGGCGTCGCCGGTCTGCTGGCCCTGGTGGCGGGCGCCACGATCAAGAAGACGTACGGCCAAGTGCTCGGCTGGGTGGCACAGGTGGCCGGTATCGCGCTCGGTTTCGTCACCCCGGTCATGTTCGTCGTCGGGGGCATCTTCGCCGCTCTCTACCTGACCGCATTCATCCTCGGGCGCCGGATCGAGACCGGTCCGGCGGCCGGCTGAGACGACCCCGTTCGGCCCGAGGACGCGATAGCGGGCTCGCCGGTGGGGGTCGGAGGGGTCCGGTAGGGTGGCAGCCATGACCGAAGCGCAGCGTACCCTCGTCCTGATAAAGCCTGATGCCGTCGCTCGAGGTCTCACCGGTGCGATTCTCTCTCGCTATGAGGACAAGGGCCTGCGCGTCATTGCCCTCCAGCTGCGGCAGATCGATGCCGGTCTGTCGGACCAGCACTACGCGGAGCACCTCGAGCGCGGCTTCTACCCGGAGCTGCGGGACTTCATCACCTCCGGGCCACTGGTCGCCCTGGTGCTCGAAGGGGATTCCGCCATCGAGGCGGTGCGCATCCTGAACGGTACGACCGATGGGCGCACGGCCGCCCCCGGCACGATCCGCGGCGACTGGGGGCTGTCCAAGCAGGCCAACCTGGTGCACGGCTCCGACAGCCCGGAGAGCGCCGCCCGCGAGATCGGCCTGTGGTTCCCTGAGCTGGCCGCTTGGCCGGGCGGTCAGTGACAGCGATACTCGCCGTCCATTTCGGGCTGGCGATCCTCGCGCCGGCGTTCACCCGCCTGCTCGGTCAACGAGTCTTCCTGCTCTTCGCGCTGGCCCCCGCCGCGGCGGCGGTCTGGCTGCTGAACCTGGCACCCACGATCCTGGCCGGGGGCGTGTACGAGGTCAGCAGCAGCTGGGTCCCGACCATCGACCTGATGATCCACTTCCGGATCGGGCTGCTCCAATGGGTCCTCGGGCTGGTCGTGTCGGTGATCGGTGCGCTGGTGCTGTTCTACTGCCGCTGGTACTTCCTTGCCGACCGGCCCCAGAGCCGAGTGGCCGGCCTGCTGGTCGGATTCGCCGGCTCCATGCTCGGTCTGGTCAGCGCTGACAACCTGCTGTTCCTGTACGTGTTCTGGGAGCTGACCACGGTCTTCTCCTACCTGCTGGTCGGTCACAATCCGTTGCGCGCCGCCAACCGTGGTGCCGCACTGACCGCCCTGCTGGTCACCAGCTTCGGCGGACTGGCGATGCTGGGTGGCTTCGTGATGCTCGGCGCGGCCGCGGGCAACTATTCGATCGCGGCGATCATCGAGGCGGCCCCCCGCGGCCCGTCCGTGGTCGGCGCGACCCTGCTCGTCCTCCTGGGGGCGTTGACCAAGTCCGCCCAGCTGCCGTTCCACTTCTGGCTTCCCGGTGCGATGGCCGCGCCGACCCCGGTCTCCGCGTACCTGCACTCGGCCGCGATGGTGAAGGCAGGCGTGTACTTGATCGCGCTGCTGGCCCCCGGGTTCGCCGACGTGCCCGGCTGGCGCCCGCTGCTGATGACCATCGGTGCCCTGACCATGGTCCTGGGCGGCTACCGCGCCCTGCGCCAGCACGACATCAAGCTGCTGTTGGCGTACGGCACCGTCTCCCAGCTGGGCTTCCTGTTCGTGCTCTTCGGCAGCGGGACCCGGGCCGGCGCCTTCGCCGGGCTGGCGCTGCTGGTGGCGCACGCGGTGTTCAAGTCGACGTTGTTCCTCACCGTCGGCATCGTCGACCACTCCACCGGTACTCGTGACCTGCGGGAGCTGTCCGGGGTCGGGCGCCAGATGCCGTGGGTGGCGGCCGTGGCGACCTTCGCCGGGATGTCGATGGCCGGACTGCCCCCGACCGCCGGGTACTTGGCCAAGGAGGCGGCGTTCGAGGCGGCGACCAACTGGGTCAGGTTCCCCGGTGCGGACGGCACCGGGATGCTGCCGGGTCCGGCGGTCGTCATGGTCGGGTTGCTGGTGGTCGGCTCGATCTTCACGATGGCCTACACGCTGCGTTTCCTCTGGGGCGCCTTCGCCCGCAAGTCGTCGGTGCCGAAGACGACCGGGGTGGATGAGGTGCCGATCGGCTTCGCCCTGGCACCGGTGGCCCTCGGCGTGACCGGTGTCCTGCTGGGTGCCCTGGGGCCCGAGTGGACGGCGGCGACGCTGCCGTACGCCGCGTCGATGGCCGACGGCCACGAGCCGGAGGGCCTGGCGTTGTGGCACGGGCTCACCCCGGCCCTCGCGCTGTCGATCAGTTGCTGGGTGGCCGGTGCCGCGATGTTCCTGGCCCGCAACCGTGTCTACGACCTCCAGGGCACGATGCCGGCGATCATGCCGGCGAACGAGGCCTACCATCGTTTCATCCGCTGGCTCGACCGGCTCGCGGTGGAGGTGACGGCGCGGGTGCAGCCGGGATCGTTGCCGATCTACCTGGGGGCGATCCTCGGGGTGCTGGTGCTGTTCACCGGTACCGCGGCGTTCACCCAGACCGGGCTCGGTGCCGGGGTCCGGGCCTGGGACAGCCCGGTGCAGGCGATCGTCGGCCTGGTGATGTGCGTCGCCGCCTGGCTGGCGGCGAACTCGCGCGGCCGGCTGAAGGCGGTCATCCTGGTCGGCGTCACCGGCTACGGGCTGGCCCTGCTGTTCCTGCTGCACGGCGCGCCCGACCTGGCACTGACGCAGGTGCTCGTCGAGTCGGTGTCGATCGTGGTGTTCGTGCTGGTGCTGCGCAAGCTGCCCAAGTACTTCACCGACCGTCCGCTGACGTCGATGCGCTGGTGGCGGATCATCCTGGCCGTCGCCGTCGGGGCGACCGTGGTGATGAGCATCCTCGTCGCGACCACGGCACGCATCGCCACCCCCGTCTCGGTGGCGTTCTACAAGGAGGCGTTCGAGTTCGGCCACGGCAAGAACATCGTCAACGTCACCCTGGTCGACACCCGTGCCTGGGACACCCTGGGCGAGATCACCGTGCTGCTGATCGCGGCCACCGGCGTCGCCTCGTTGATCTTCATCCGTGCCCGCTACACGCGGCGGCCTCCGGCGGAGGAGCGCGACCTCTCCAACTCCCAGCAGCTCGCCGCCGGCCCGCCCCGCTACTCCTGGCTGAGGGGGGGCCAGACCCTCTCGCCGCTGCGCCGGTCGCTGGTGATGGAGGTGATCACTCGGCTGCTGTTCCCGGTGATGATGATCGCCTCGTTCTTCATCCTGATGTCCGGCCACAACGCCCCGGGCGGAGGATTCGCCGGCGGCCTGATCGCCGGCCTGGCGCTGGTCCTGCGCTACCTGGCCGGCGGCCGACACGAGCTCGACGACGCCGCCCCGGTCGATGCCGGTACGGTGCTGGGCGCGGGCATGGTCGTCGCCGTCCTGTCCGCGGTGGTGCCGCTGGCGTTCGGCGGGACGGTGCTGCAGTCCTACGCCATTGACATCCACCTGCCGGCGATCGCCGAGGTGACGACGTTCGGCGCCACCTGGCCCCTTCTGGGGGACATCCACCTGGTCACGTCGGTGTTCTTCGACATCGGTGTCTACCTGGTCGTGATCGGCCTGCTGCTCGACATCGCGCGGTCCCTGGGCGCGGGCATCGACGTGCAGGCGGAGCAGGACCGGGCCCCGCTGCCGGTCGTCGGTGGCGGCGTGCGAGGTGGTCGCAGTGCGGTCCGGCTGCCCGCCCGTCCGTTCGAGGAGCCGCAGGAGAGCGAGGTCTGATGGAGCCGAACCTCACGCTGGTGCTGGTCTCCGGCTTCCTCATCGCCTGCGGCGTCTACCTGCTGCTGGAGCGGTCACTGACCCGGATCCTGATCGGCATCATGCTCGCCTCCAACGGCGTGAACCTGCTCTATCCGGTGGTCGCCGGCCAGGCCCGACAACCCGCGTTCGTGGGCATGTACCCGGAGTCCGACATCACCGACCCACTGCCCCAGGCGATGGTCCTGACGTCGATCGTGATCACCCTGGCCACGACGGCGTTCCTGCTCGCCATGGCCTACCGGGCGGTCCAGGTGAACGGGCACGACGAGGTCCAGGACGACGTCGAGGACGCCGTCATCCGCCGGTTGGCCGCCTTCGACGAGGCCTCCGAGTCGTTCGAGGCCAGTGCTGATGCCGGGGAACCGGGCGAGGAGGCCGGCGCGGACCTCTTCGACGACTGGGAGCGGGAGCCCGACGAGGGCGAGGACGACGCGGAAGAGGATGACCGCCCGGGCTGGTACGACGTACCGCCCCTGGCGGATGGCAGGGCGGCCGTGGAGGCGCCGCAACAGGGTGGGTCGTCGGAGGGGTTCGTTGGGCCCGGCGGAGGCGACGCGACGCCCGGGACGCCAGCGGACGACCACCAGGCAGGGGCAACCACACCGACGCAGGTAGGGAAAGCGGCCGGGACCGGGGAGGTGACGTCATGATCTGGACCTGGTTGTTGCCGATGCCGGTGCTGCTCGCGCTCTTCGGTGCCGGGCTGACCCTGATCCTCGGTCGTCGCCCGAACGGGCAGCGCGCCGTGTCGGTCACGGTGCTGTCCCTGATCCTGGTCGTCGCCGGGGCCCTGATGTACCTGGCCGACACCCGTGGCCCGCAGGTGCTGTGGATCGCCGGGTGGCCGGCACCACTGGGGATCTCGCTGGTGGCGGATCGACTCTCGTCGCTGTTGCTGTTCGTCTCGGCGCTGATCTGCCTCCTCGTGCTGTTGTTCTCCCTCGGACAGGACCAGGAGGAGCGGCAGCGCGAGACCCCCATCTCGATCTACCACCCGACCTACCTGGCGCTGACCGCGGGCGTGTCCAATGCGTTCCTGACCGGCGACCTGTTCAACCTGTACGTGGGCTTCGAGATGCTCCTGTTCGCCTCCTTCGTCCTGCTCACGCTGGGCGGCACGGGCGAGCGGATCCGCGCCGGCACCACGTACGTGGTGGTCTCGTTGGTCAGCTCGCTGCTGTTCCTGGTCGCCCTGGCCGCGGTGTACGGGGCCACCGGCACCGTCAACATGGCGCAGGCCGGGGTGCGGCTGGCAGAACTGCCGCAGGAGGTCCAGCAGGTCATCCATCTCCTGCTGCTCACGACGTTCGGGATCAAGGCAGCGGTGTTCCCGCTCTCGGCGTGGCTGCCGGACTCCTACCCGACCGCGCCGGCCCCGGTGACCGCGGTCTTCGCCGGCCTGCTGACCAAGGTCGGGGTCTACGCGATGATCCGGACCCAGACGGTGCTGTTCCCGGAGAACGACATGCGCGTGCCGATGATGGTGATCGGTATCCTCACCATGGTGCTGGGCATCCTGGGTGCCATCGCCCAGGGCGAGATCAAGCGCATGCTGTCGTTCACCCTGGTCAGTCACATCGGCTACATGGTCTTCGGCATCGCCCTCGACACCGATGGCGGCCTGTCCGGCGCGATCTTCTACACCGCCCACCACATCATCGTGCAGACCACCCTGTTCCTGGTCGCCGGGCTGATCGAGAGACGTGGCGGATCGACCTCACTCAACGAACTGGGCGGGTTGGCGGCGGCGTCCCCCGCGCTGGGGGCTCTTTTCCTGGTCCCCGCCCTCAACCTGGCCGGTATTCCACCGATGTCGGGTTTCCTGGGCAAGGTCGGCCTGCTGCGCGCCGGCGTCGCGGCCGAGGACTGGCTGGCCGGGCTGGGGGTGGCCGCGGTGCTACTGACCAGTCTGCTCACCCTCTTCGCCATGGCGAAGGTGTGGAACCGGGCCTTCTGGCAGCGCATGCCGCTGGTCGAGAACGAGGACGGCAAACTGGTCGAGGCCGGCCAGCCCATGCAGGCCTCGATGGCCGTCGTCGCGGGCGTGCTGGTCGCCATCGGCCTGTCCATCTCGGTCATCGCCGGTCCGCTGTACGGCTACACCGACCGGGCCGCCACGGATACCCGCAATGGGGGCTATATCGCCGCCGTGTTCCCTGAGGGGGTGCGGTGATGCCCGAGCGTCCTGTTCCGGAGCGCGGCCATGTCCCCGACGTCGACCGGGCCCCCTCACGTTTCGGTAAGATCGGCTGGCGATCGTCACTGGTGGGGGTGCTGATCTGGTGCATCCTGTGGGGCAAGATCGACCTGCTCACCATTTTCGGTGGCCTGGCCATCACCTGGGGCGTAGCCCTGATGTTCCCGTTGCCGGCGATCCGCTACCGCGGCCGGATCCGCCCCTGGGGAGTCCTGCGGCTGACCGTGGTGACCGTGATCAACCTGGTGGTCTCGTCGACCCAGGTCGCGGCCCTGGCGGTCAGCTGGCGTCGGCCGGTGAAGAGCGCCATCGTGGGAGTGAAGCTGCGCACGAACTCCGACCTGCTGGTGGCGATGATCGTCGAGCTGATCGGACTGGTGCCCGGATCGGTGGTGATCGAGCAGATGCGTACGTCCTCCCGCGTGTACGTGCACGTGCTGGACGTGAAGGACGGCTCCGAGCTGGAGGGAGCGTACGCGATGGTCCGGGGTGTGGAGGAGCGCGTCATCCGTGCCTTCGGCACCGACAAGGAGGTCGCCCTGGTCAACCAGGGACCACCGCGCGAGGACGAGCCGACCCTGGTGGAGCCCCACCTTGGGTGGCAGGCAGGGTCGCGGGGCGTGCGCAGCACGGACAACAGCCACGGACCCGAGGAGCGTCGATGAGTCCGGTCGAAGTCGTCCGTACGGCCCAGCTGGTGGTGGTGCTGCTGAGCATCGGCACGCTGGCAGGCGCCGCGGCGTTCACCCTCTACCGGTTGAGCAAGGGCCCGACCAGCCTGGACCGGATCATCGCCAGCGACCTGATCGTCGGTATCGCGGTGGGGGCGTTCGCCCTGCACGTGGTGGTCTCGGACCGGGTGACCACCCTGCCGATCATGCTGGCGATCTCCCTGGTCGGGTTCATCGGCGCCGTGTCCATGGCTCGGTTCGTGCATGACCGGCCGGAAACCAGTCGCCGGGACGTCCGTCGGACCCGCCGGCACGGCGATGCCCGCGGTCCCGTCGTCCGGGGCGAACGGCCCGGTTCCACGGGTGCCCCGCGAACTCCGTCCTCCGGGTACCGGCACAGGCAGGACGACCCGTCCGTGGGAGGTTCGGAATGATCTATGCCGTCATGGACCTGGCCGCCGCGCTGCTGTGCCTGGCGGGGGCGCTGCTGTGCCTGACCGCGGCCGTCGGACTGGTCCGCTTCCCCGACCTGGTGTCCCGGATCCACCCTGCGGCCAAGCCCCAGAGCCTGGGCATCCTGGTGCTGCTGGTCGGTGTCGCGCTGCACGTGCGGACGTTGTCCGCCACGTTCCTCCTGGCGTTGATCACGATCCTGCAGATGATGACGGTGACGCTGTCGTCCCACGTGGTCGCACGGACCGGCTACCGGGCCGGCCTGGTTGAGCCCTCCTCGCTGGTGGCCGATGAACTGGCGGACGCGATCGCTGTCCGTACTCGCGCCGCGGCCGAGCGCTCCGCCCACCAGGAAGGCCCGACCCCGGCCTCCGACGAACGGTCCGGCCCGGGTACGGAACCGACCCGGACGGCGAACCAGGCAGCACCGGACGACGTCCGGGCAGCAGGGGAGAACCGCCACGTCGAGCGCTGAGGGCAGACCCGGCGTTCGACGTTTGTTGCCGGCTGAAAGAGTGGGGTCATGTCCGCCCTGACCCAGCATCGACCAGGCCCCCGACCCACCCTCCCGCTCAGCCCGCAGGACTACTACGGCATGCTGCGCACCGAGCGGTTCCGGTGGTGGAAGGGACTGCTGGGGATCGTGCTGTTCCTGGTCGGCTTCTTCCTGCTCAGTGCGCTGTTCGGTACCGCCGGCATCATCGTCGACCTCGTCCGCGGCGATGTCACCCCGGAGCAATTCAGCGCCGACCAGATCGCCGAGGGCGTGCTCCCGATGGGGCCCGGCCTGTTCATCGGCAACAACCTGGCCCTGGCCGGGCTGATCCCGCTGTCGGTCCTGGTGAACCGTCTGGTCTTCGGGCAGCGGGGTGGTTGGCTCTCCTCGGTGAGCGGCCGCTTCCGTTGGCGGTGGCTGGCCTGGTGCCTGTTGGCGATCGGCCTGCCCTGGCTGGTGGCCATGCTCGTCGAGCTGTTCGTGGCCGGCGGCGTGGGGGCCACGGTGGTGCTGTCCACCCCGGTACTGGTGCTGCTGGTGCTGATGCTGGTCACCACACCGCTGCAGGCCGCCGGTGAGGAATGGGGCTTCCGCGGCTTCATTCCGCGCTGTATCGCGGCGATGGTGCCGAATGCGAAAGTCGGCCTGGCGGTGGCGGCCGTGCTCAGCTCGGCGCTGTTCATGGTTTCGCACCTGGCGCAGGACCCGTGGCTCAATGTCTTCTACTTCTTCCTGGCGCTGGTCTTCATGGCCCTGACCTGGCGCACTGGTGGGCTCGAGGCGGCGGTCGTGCTGCACGCGGTCAACAATGTCGTCGCGCTCACTCCGGTGATCCTGACCGACCAGCTCGGAGGCGCGATGGACCGCAGTGCCGGTGTGGGCAACTGGACCACTCTGCTGCCGATCGTGCTGGGCATCGCCCTGGTCTTCGTGGCCGGCCAGCTGGCCCGCCGCCGCGGGATCGCGCGGGTCTCGGCACCGGGACTCGCCGAGCTCCAGGCCCCGCGGGTGGATGGGGCGGCGGCTCCGGGGTCCGTCTGCGCCACGGACCCCGAGGCGGACACCTCGAGTGGAACCACTGCACCGCACACAGACTCGGACCAATCGGCTCGGCGGGTTACTCTAGACGTCTATGAGCATCGCGACGACCCCCAGCACGGCGCCGACGACCGGCCCTGAGTCCCTCTTCTCCCGGCTCGAGCCGTTGCTGGCCCGGGTCGGCAAGCCGATCCAGTACGTGGGCGGCGAGCTCAACTCCGTGGTGAAGGACTGGGACAGCATCGAGGTCCGCTGGTGCCTGTCCTATCCCGACGCGTACGAGGTGGGCCAGCCCAACCAGGGGATCGCGATCCTGTACGAGGTCCTCAACGAGCGCGACTGGATCCTCGCCGAGCGCACCTACACGGTGTGGCCCGACATGGCGGCGCTGATGCGCGGTGCGGGCGTGCCGCAGTTCACCTTGGACACGCACCGCCCGGTGCGGGCCTTCGACGTGCTCGGCTTCAGCTTCTCCACCGAGCTCGGCTACACCAACATGCTGGAGACGATCGACCTGGCCGGGATGCCGCTGCACGCGGTCGACCGCGGTGAGGAGGACCCGATCGTGCTGGCCGGCGGCCATGCCGCGTTCAACCCCGAGCCGATCGCCGACTTCATCGACGCCGCGGTCCTCGGTGACGGCGAGGAGATCTCCTTGGCGATCTCCGCGGTGATCCGCGAGTGGAAGGCCGAGGGACGTCCGGACGGACGCGACGGCCTGCTGCTGCGGCTGGCCGAGTCCGGTGGCGTGTACGTGCCGAAGTTCTACGATGTCGACCACCTTCCCGACGGCCGGATCCGCCGGATCGCACCGAACCGGCCGACCGTGCCGTACTCCATCCGCAAGCACACGCTGATGGACCTGGACAACTGGCCCTACCCCAAGCACCCGTTGGTGCCGTTGGCCGAGACGGTGCACGAGCGCTACTCGGTGGAGATCTTCCGCGGCTGCACCCGGGGCTGCCGCTTCTGCCAGGCGGGGATGATCACCCGTCCGGTACGCGAGCGCAGCATCGAGACCATCGGCGCGATGGTGCAGGCCGGCCTCGAGGCGACAGGCCTGGAGGAGGTCGGGCTGCTGTCGCTGTCCTCGGCCGACCACTCCGAGATCGCCGACGTCACCCGGCAGCTCGCCGACCGGTACGAGGGGTCCAATGTGTCCCTGTCGCTGCCCTCGACCCGGGTGGATGCGTTCAACATCGACCTCGCCAACGAGCTGTCCCGTAACGGTCGCCGTTCGGGCCTGACCTTCGCCCCCGAGGGCGGGTCGGAGCGGATGCGCCGGGTGATCAACAAGCAGGTCGACGAGGAGGACCTGATCCGTACGGTTGCCGCCGCCTACTCCAACGGGTGGCGCAACGTGAAGCTGTACTTCATGTGTGGCCTCCCGACCGAGACCGACGACGACGTCCTGGCCATCGCCGACCTGGCCCGGCGGGTGATCGAGACCGGTCGGGAGGTCTCGGGACGCAAGGACATCCGCTGTACCGTCTCGATCGGCGGCTTCGTCCCCAAGCCCCACACCCCCTTCCAGTGGGTCGCCCAGCTCGACGCGGAGACCACCGACGTGCGGCTGCAGAAACTGCGGGACATCATCCGGGCCGACAAGCGGTACGGACGCTCGATCGGCTTCCGCTACCACGACGGCAAGCCCGGCATCGTCGAGGGCCTGCTGTCGCGCGGTGACCGCCGGGTCGGCGCGGTGATCGAGGAGGTGTGGCGCAACGGCGGCCACTTCGACGGCTGGAGCGAGCACTTCTCGTACGAGCGGTGGATGGCCGCGGCCGAGACGGTCTTCGCCGAGGCGCCGGTCGACGTCGCCTGGTACACCACCCGGGAGCGCGACTACGACGAGGTGCTGCCCTGGGACCACCTCGACTCCGGCCTGGACCGCGACTGGCTGTGGGACGACTGGCAGGATGCCCTCGACGAGCGGCCGGTCGACGACTGCCGCTGGACCCCCTGCTACGACTGCGGCGTCTGCCCCCAGATGGACTCCGAGATCCAGGTCGGCCCGACCGGCCGGGCGCTGCTGCCGCTCACTCCGGTGCGCAATCCGCTCGTCGCGGACTGAGGCCCTTGGCGGCCCGGACGAAGGCCGCCACCTTGTCCGGGTGGCCGAGCGCATCGGCACCGGCGCGCCCGGCCCACTCGCCGGCGCCATGTCCCACCGTCAGTCGGCGACCACCTTCGCGTACGTGGGGAACCACATCGACTCGAAGATGTCCTGCACCGGGTCCGCCAGCGGCCGGGACGCCAGCCCCTCGGCCTCGGCCGTCTCGGCCACGGCCAGCGCGACTGTCGCCGACACCGACCGCAGCTCCTGGATGCCGGGCAGGAGGGAGGACCCGAGCCGCTTGGCCTGGCCGAGGCTGGCCAGGGCGCGCGCGGAGGCCGCGATCATCGCGTCGGAGATCCGTGCGGCCCGGCAGGCCGTCACGGCCAGGCCGATGCCGGGGAAGACCAGGGCATTGTTGGCCTGCGCGATGTCGTACGTCAGGCCCTTGTAGGCGACCGGCTCGAACGGGGAGCCGGTCGCGATCAGGGCTCGGCCCTCGGTCCACTCCAGCAGGTCGGCAGGCTCTGCCTCGGCGCGCACGGTGGGATTCGACAGCGGCATGATGATGGGCCGCTCGACATGGGAGGCCATCTCCCGGATGATCGACGCGGTGAAGGCCCCGCCCTGGGCCGAGGCGCCGATCAGGACGGTCGGGTGCACGTTGCGCACCACGTCGGCCAGCCCGACCTGCCCGGGGGAGTCCAACCGCCAGCCGGCGAGCTCGGCATCGCCACGCGCATACTCCTCCTGGAAGGGGCGCATCCGGCCGTTCAGGCCCTCCCGCAGCAGACCCTTGGAGCCGAGCGCCCAGAAGCGCTGGTTCGCCGCCTCCCGGCTCAGCCCCTCCTCGACCATCATGTCGCGCAGCAGTTCGGCGATGCCGATCCCGGCGGTGCCGGCGCCGTGGACCACGATCCGCTGGTCGGCCAGGGTCGACCCCTCGATCTGGAGGGCGGAGATGATGGCGGCGACGACGACCGCGGCGGTGCCCTGGATGTCGTCGTTGAAGGCGCAGTAGTCGTGTCGGTAGGTATCCAGCACGCGGTGGGCGTTGGCGGCGCCGAAGTCCTCGAAGTGGATCATGGCGTGCGGGAACATCTGGTTGGCCGTTTCCATGAACTGCCGGACGAAGGCGTCGTACCGCTCGCCCCGGACCCGGGCGTGGCGTACGCCCAGGTAGGCCTCCTCGCTGAGCAGGGCAAGGTTGTCGGTGCCGACGTCGAGGACGACCGGGAGCACCCGCTGCGGGTGGATCCCCGCAGCAGCAGTGTAGATGGCTAGCTTGCCGACGGTGATCCGTACCCCACCGACGCCCTGGTCGCCGATCCCGAGGATGCCCTCGGAGTCGGTGACGACGATCAGGTCGAGGTCATCGGAGCCATGGCCGTACGAGGCCAGCGCCTCCGCCATCTCGTCGGGGTGCTCGATCGAGAGGAACACCCCGCGCGGACGCTGCATCCACTGGCTGTACTTCTGGATCGCCTCACCGATGGTCGGGGTGTAGACGATCGGCAGCATCTCCTCCAGGTGCTCCGAGAGCAGGCGGTAGTACAGCACCTCGTTGCGGTCGTGGATCGCCTCGAGGAAATTGTTCTTGGCCAGGGCCGTCGGCTGCTCGTGGAACTGCTCGTAGACCTTCTTCAGCTGGGAGTTCATCGACGTCTCCCCGGGCGGCAACAGGCCGGTGACCCCCAAGGCCTCGCGGTCGGAGTGTCGGAAGGCGGTGCCCTGGTTGACCATCGGCAGCGCCAGTACGGCTCGGCCCCGGACATGCACGTGCACTTCTTCGCCCTCGGGCCCTGTCATGAACTCGTACGGTGCGTTCCCCATGGAGTCCACACTAGCGAGGGCTACGACACCACCCGTAGGAGGATCGCGGCCACTGGGGGCAGGCCGGCGATGGTCACTGGGGGCCGGTGAGGCCGGCGATGCCACCGGCGGCGGGCAGGCCGGCCAGGACGTACTCGTCGTACACGTCCTGCCAGCGGTACAGGTCCTCCAGCTCCTCACCGCGCAGGCAGAGCTCCAGGCGGCTGAGGCAATTGGTCCAGCCGGCCGCGTTGAGGGCCGCCATGTCCTTCTCGGCGAGGAACATGGTCATGGTCAGCATCGTGGCGCCGCCGTCCGGGATCAGGTCGAACCAGACCTCGTCGGGGCCGAAGGTGAAGCCGAGGCGCTCGGCCTTCTCGTACGCCAGGACCTCTCCCAGCAGCGGCTCGGTGCCCTCGTTGCCGAACACGACCAGACCACCTTCGCGGGGTTCGATGAAGACGTGGCCGGGGAACCAGTTGTCGAGGCGACGGGTCTCGGTCAGGGACAGCCACACGCGCTCCGGTGAGGCGGGGTGGTGAAGCATGAATCGCAGGGCAGGGCGGCCTTGGTAGGTGCGGAAGGTTCCGAGGTCCATGGATTGCTCCTGTCGTCGGTGCGGAGGGCCGGGCCCTCCCACGTGGGGAAAGTCGCGTGTGCACCGGTGAACACTGCAGGCGGCGGGAAACCACCACGGGAAACATAATACGTGCTGAACCCTTGACATGTGGGAGGTGTTGCGTCTAATGGCAATCGTGTGGCATCGGTCACCGTCGAGGTCCACCGGTCACGTCCGTGGCCGATCATGGGGTCGGGCGGCAGGTAGTGTGACCGAACGTGGCACAGAAGCAACCAGAACAGCAGGCCCCGCCGGTGCAACGGCTCCAGATCCGTTACGCCAAGCGTGGCCGCGGCAGGTTCACGTCGCACCGCGACTTCACCCGTGCGTTCGAGCGTGCCCTCCGGCGTGCCCACGTGCCGATGGCCTATTCGTCCGGTTTCAATCCCCACCCCCGTATCTCGTACGCGAACTCCTCGCCGACCGGTGCCGCGACCGAGGCCGAGTACCTGGAGATCGGTCTGGCCGAGGTCTGCGACGCGCAGAAGGTGCTGGCCTCGCTCAACGAGGCGATGCCCGAGGGGCTGGTCCTGCGCGAGATTCGCGAAGTGGAGGGCGGCAAGGTCGGTGACGGCCTCGAGGCGTCGGTCTGGCGGGTCGAGTTGCCCGGCGCCGACGCCCCTGTCATGGCCGCCGCGGTCCGGGAGTTCCTCGAGCTCGACAGTGTCGAGACCGAACGGATGACCAAGCACGGGCCGCGCCGGTTCGACGCGCGTGCCGACGTCAAGGGCATCAGCGCCTACGCCACCGACGGCATTCCGGTGCTGGACCTGGTGATCGCCCACAACGAGCCGTTGGTCCGCCCCGACGACGTCCTGCGGGTGCTCCAGGCGTTGCACCCGGAGTTCACGGTGGTGGACCCGCCGAAGCTCACCCGCCTGGTCCAGGGCCGACTGGAGCTCAATCGGGTCATCGCGCCCTGGTGAGCGCAGCCCCCGCCCGCCCCCGGGTCAGGCGGCGACTTCGCGCGAGGCCTGCTCGGCAGGGTGCACTTCGGTCCCCCGGCGGTAGGACAGCATCAGGTCGGTCGCCGCGATCGTCACCAGGCAGATGCCGAGCAGGTGCAGGATGATCGGGCCGCGGGGCAGGCCGGTGAAGTACTGGAAGTAGCCGACCGCGCCCTGCAGGAGCAGCACTACCAGCAGCGTCCACGTCTGGCGGCTGCGCAGCCGTACGATGAGGTAGATCGTGATCAGGACCAGCAGCCAGACGCTCCAGGCATGGACCTTGGCGATCGTCTCCAGGTCCAGCCCGGTGCGCGGTGCGGTGATGTCGCCGGCGTGCGGGCCGGAGCCGGTGACCAGGGTGCCGAGGTAGATCGCGATCCAGGTCAGGACGTACGCCACCCTGGTCAACGCCACCGGACCGGCCGGGGCCACGTGTGTGGGCCGGCGCCAGGTGATGTGGGCGATCCAGGTGCAGATGCTGATCAGCGCCACCGACAGCAGCAGGTGGATCGAGACCATGTACGGGCTGAGGTCGACCCAGACCGTGATGCCGCCGATGACTGCCTGCAGGACGATGCCGCCGAGCACCAGCCCGGTGAGCGTACGCACCCGCGGCACCGGGGCACCGTTCACCCGGGTGCGCCAGGCGGCGATGAGGTTGCCGATCGCGATGATGATCAGCACGAACGTCAGCAGCCGGTTGCCGAACTCGATTGCCCCGTGGATGCCGTTCTCGGGCAGCGTGACGTACGAGTCGGGGGTGCATCTGGGCCATTCGGAGCAGCCGAGGCCGGAACCGGTGAGGCGTACGACACCGCCGGTCAGGATGATGGCGCTGTTGGCGATCAGGTTCGCCAGGGACCAGCCGCGCAGTGCGCCCCCGGTTCCGAACAGCCGGGTCAGGAAGTCCATCGGAATGCCTTTCGTGCCGTCAGTACAGCCAGTACCGACCAGACCAAGCCTACGACGAGCGACCCCCAGGAGACCGCCCCTTGCGACCAGGCGCGCAGTGACTCACCGACCGCAGCGGTCGGGAGCAGCGCGACGACGGGCTGCACGAGGGCGGGGTAGGAGGCCACCGGTAGCACCACGGCGCCGACCATCAGCAGTACCAGGTAGATCAGGTTCGCCAGGCCGAGGGTGACCTCTGCGCGCAGGGTGCCGCCCAGCAGCATGCCCAGGCCGGCGAAGGCGATCCCGCCGAGGACCACCGTGGCCAGCATCACCACCGTCGGCAGGACCCCGCCCTGGGGTCGCCAGCCGAGGGCCAGGGCGATGATTGCCAGGATCGCGAGCTGGCCGAGCGACACCAGCACCAGGGCCAGCGCCTTGCCGAGCAGGAGCCCGCCGCGACCCAGCGGGGTCGGGGAGAGCCGCTCCAGGACCCCGTAGCGTCGTTCGAAACCGACGCTGATCGCCACCGAGGTGAAGCAGGTCGACCAGATCGCCAGGGCCATCACGCCGGGGGCGAGCGTGTCGAAGTCGAGGTCGAGCTGCGGCCCGAACCACCTGCCGGCGACCAGGAAGGCGATCGGGATCACCAGCGCGAGCAGGAGTTGCTCGCCGTTGCGCACCAGCAGGTTCGCCTCGGTGAGGGCGTGGTTCCGGATCCGGCGGCCGGTCGGCGCCGCGCCCGGGGCGGGGGAGTAGTCGAGGGTGGTCACGGGCTCTCCGGTCATCGAATACCGCCCGAGAATTCCCTGGCTTCAGCCGTGGGGAGGAGAGGGTGGCTGTGCGTGTGGTGCAGTAGGGTGTGGGCAGCCCTCGGAGTCCGTTCTTGGCGGTCCGGACTCGACGAGGGCCTAGCCGCAACACCTTGACAAGAAGGGTTGGGGCTGTGTCCCACCGTAGCGAAGTTGTGCGCTACACGTACAGGCTGCGTCCTGGCGTGCAAGCGGAGTGTGCGCTGCTCGCGGAGTGGGGCCGGTGTCGGTGGTTGTGGAACGAGGCTGTCCACCAGTTCAGGTCCGGACGGAAGCCAACCCTGGCGAAGCTCAGCCGGCTGCTGACCGAAGCGAGGAAAACGAATGCGTGGTTGCGCGATGGCTGGCAGAACGCACAGCAGGCCACCCTGCGAGCCTTCTCGTCCGCGCTGCATCACTCGTTCAGCGTGAAGGGGCGAGGGCGCCCCCGGGTCAAGAAGCGCAAGGGCTCGCGGCCGTCGTTGGAGTTCTCCCGCAACGGGTTCGCCATCATCGATGGGCGACTGCGGCTGCCGAAGGGAACGCTGATCCCGGTGGTGTGGTCCCGCGAGCTTCCCTCCGAGCCGACCAGTGTCCGGGTCTATCAGGACTCGCTGGGGCATTGCTACGCCTCCTTCGTGGTGCGCCGTGAGATTGAACCCTTGCCCGAGGTGGACGGGGCCATCGGGATCGACTGGGGCGTGTCCACTACTGCGACCACGACCGATCCGGGCTACGACCTGCCGCACATTGGGGCGCGGAAGGCCGCCGCGAAGGATCTCGCAACCGCGCAGCGAAAGATGTCCCGCCGACACCGGCCCAAGGGACAGGCCCAGTCGCAGGGCTACCGGCGTGCCCGGCGCGAAGCAGCCAGGGTCACCAAGAGAGCCCAACGCCGTAACACCCATGAGGGCCGGGTGTGGGCCCGAAAGATTGTCACCGACCACCAGCTGATCGCGATCGAGGACTTTCGGCCGAAGTTCCTGGCCAGGTCCACGATGGCTCGCAAGGCCGCTGACGCTGCCATCGGAATTGTCAAGCGGACGTTGGTCGAGTATGCCGAGCGGGCTGGCCGGAAGGTGGTGCTGGTGCAGCCCGCCTACACGACGATGACGTGCAGTGCATGCTTTGCGAGAACCAAGCGGCTGATGCTGGACGAACGTACTTTCGTGTGTCCCTGCTGCGGATTGGTCGAGGAGCGGGACCGCAACGCCGCCAGGGTGATCCTGGCTGTGGCAGAACGGGGCCACACTTCTGTTGAGAGCGTCAGACATACGGAACCTCCTTTCGAGGCTTCGGGTGCTGCTTGAGGTTGAGATCCCCCGGCTCCAGCCGTTGGGAACCGTTAAGGGCGCATCCGGTTGTCGGTGTGGGCGAGGAAGACGTCCTCCAGCGTGCCGCCGTCGGCGGTCAGTTCCCTGAGGGTTCCCGACAGGGCGATGCGGCCGTGGTCGATGATCCAGATCTGGTCGGCCAGCTCGGCGGCCTCGTCCATCAGGTGGGTGGTGAGCAGCACCGAGACGCCGGCCTCGCGCAGGTCACGGACCAGCGACCACACCGAGCGGCGGGAGTGCGGGTCCATCCCGGCGGTCGGTTCGTCGAGGAACACCAGGTCGGGGCGGCCGATGATGGCGCCGGCCAGGTTGACGGCCTGCTGCTGGCCACCGGAGAGCCGGCGGTACGGGGTCGAGGCGAAGTCGTGCAGGCCCAGCCGGTCCGCGAGCGGCTCGACCGGCAGCGGGTTGGCGTGCAGGGAGGCCAGGTAGCGCAGCAGCTCCAGCGGCCTGATCCCGGACCAGGCTCCGGCGCTCTGCGGCATCAGCCCGACCCGGCCGTGCGCGCCGGCGGTGGCGGCATCGGTCCCCATGATCCGGATCGTGCCCGAGTCGGGAACGAGGATGCCGGTGCAGCAGCGGATCAGCGTGGTCTTGCCGGCGCCGTTGGGCCCGAGCAGCGCTGTCACCTGGCCGCGCTGGGCCTCCAGGGAGAGGTCGTCGATGATGGTGCGCCCGCCGAGGCGTACGACGAGGTCGTCGATCCGGAGGGCGGCTGGGACATCTGGCACGTGGTGAGTCTAGGCGCCTGTCAGCGGGGAGAGCGGCGGGACCCGGGCGCTGGACCCCGGGCCCCGGCCACCCCGCCAGTCACCAGGAGACAGTCACCAGGAGACCGCGGTGTACTTGCTCTCCAGGTAGGCCAGCAGGCCCTCATGGCCGCCCTCGCGGCCGAATCCGCTCTCCTTCCAGCCGCCGAACGGGGCGGCCGGATCGGAGACCACGCCGCGGTTGATGCCGACCATGCCGGTCTCGAGCCGGTCCGAGATGTACAGGCCGGACGTCAGGTCCTGCGTCATGACGTACGCGACCAGTCCGGCGTCGACCGCGTTGGCCCGCTCGATAACGTCGTCGACGTCGGTGAACGTGGCGACGGGGGCGACCGGCCCGAAGATCTCCTCCTGCATCGCCCGGGCGTCCAGGGGCACGTTGCGCAGCAGCGTCGGCTGCAGGAAGTAGCCGGGGGAGTCGACGGCGTGGCCGCCGGTCGCGACCGCGGCACCGCGGTCGTCGGCGTCGGCGATCAGTTCGAGGATGCCGTCGCGCTCCTTGCGGCTGGCCATCGCGCCGAGGTCCACGCCCGGCTCCAGGCCGTGGCCGACGGTCAGCCTGGACATCGCCTCCGCGAAGCGGCGGGAGAACTCGGCCTCGACCGACTCGTGCACGTAGAAGCGGTTCGCGGCGGTGCAGGCCTGGCCGCCGTTGCGCAGCTTGGCGACCATGGCGCTCGCCACGGCGACATCCAGGTCGGCATCGGCCAGCACGATGAACGGGGCGTTGCCGCCCAGCTCCATCGACGTCCGCATCACGTTCTGGGCGGCCTGTCCGATCAGGATCTTGCCGACCTCGGTCGAGCCGGTGAAGGACAGCTTGCGGACCCGCTTGTCCGCCATCATCGCCGCGACGGTGGACGAGGACGAGGAGGGGGTGACCACGTTGACCACCCCGGCCGGGGCGCCGGCCTCCTCGAAGACCTGCGCCATCGCCAGCGCGGTCAGCGGGGTCTCCTTGGCCGGCTTCAGCACGACGGTGCAGCCGGCGGCCAGCGCCGGGCCGATCTTGCGGGTCGCCATCGCGGCCGGGAAGTTCCACGGGGTGACGAACAGCGACACCCCCACCGGGTGCATCGTGGTGAGGATCCGGTAGCCGCCGGCGGGTGCGGTGGTGACGGTGCCCTGCACCCGGCAGGCCTCCTCGGAGAACCACCGCAGGAACTCCGCCGCGTAGTTGACCTCGGCGACCGCATCGCCCAGGGACTTGCCGCTCTCCAGGGTGATCAGCTTCGCGAAGTCGTCACGCTGGGCGATCATCAGCTCGAACGAGCGTCGCAGCACCTCCCCGCGCGCCCGCGGCGGGGTCGCCGCCCACTCGGCCGCCGCGCCGTCGGCGGCGGCCACCGCGGCCAGGCAGTCGTCGATCGTGGAGTCGGTGATCTCGGTGATGGGGGTGCCCCTGCCGGGATCCTCCACCGGGAACGTGCTCCCGTCCGACGCGCCGCGCCACTCGCCGCCGATGAACTGCTTGCCTTCCAGGGCCTTTTCGTAGGCTGTCATGCTCCTATCCTCCCCCCATGCCCGTGGGGGGAGAACAGGGGACGGTCACCCCAGGAACTCGGCGAGCAGGCCTCGGATCTGTTCGGGGGCCTCGTGGTTGCAGATGTGGCCACTGTCGGTGACGACCCGCAGATCGGCGTGGTCGAGGCGGTCGGCCATCGCGGTCATCGCGTCGACGGGGCCGCCGCCGTGGTCGTGCTCGGCGGCCACGAGCAGGGTCGGTACGGCGAGGGCCGGCAGCCGGTCCTCGAAGTCCATCTCGATGAACGCGCCGACGTAGGCCACGTAGCCCTCGACCGAGCTGTGGCGGAAGCCGGCCCTGAGCGCTTCGGCGACCTCGGGGTGTGCGGCGCGGAACTCGGCGGACAACCAGCGGTCGACGGTGGCCCCGGCCAGCTCGTTCAGCCCGTGGTCGCGCGCGTACGCCTGGCGGTCGCGCCAGAAGTCGCGTCGGCCCTCCGGCTGGCGGGGGCGGCAGCAGCAGGCGACGATCCGCTCCACCCGGTCCGGATGCTCCAGGCCGAGCACCAGCGTGGTCGACCCGCCGAAGCCGAGCCCCACCATGCTGGAGCGCTCGATGCCCAGCTCGTCCCACAGCTGCACGATGCCCGCGGCCACCCCCTCGATCCGCAGGTCGGGGGGAGGGGCCTCGCTCTCGCCGCAGCCCCATGGCTCGAAGCGGAGCACCCGGTGGGTGGCGGACAGCTCCTCGGCCTGGCGGGCCCAGAACGTCGCGTCGTTGCCGATGCCGGGCACGAAGGTCACCCATGGCGCCCCCTCGGGCCCGGCGACGTACGACTGCAGGTGCGGCAGACCGGCCATCTCAGGCACCCTTCGGGGTCGGGCGCTGGTGCGGGGCGCCGGGGATGAAGTCGTCGGTCGTGCCGGCCTGGAAGCCCTCCAGGGCCTCCAGGGCGACGCCGTCGACGTAGTACAGCTCGGTGTAGCAGCCGATGGCCTCGCGGGTGTCCCAGTAGCTCCACTTGCAGTTGCCGGCCTCCGCGGTGAACCAACCGGCCATCGCCTTGACCAGGCCCTTGGTGGCGTAGTGCGCCTCGGCCGCCTCGAACTCGGCCAGGTCCTGCACCCGGAAGCCGATGTGGTGCGGTCCGGTGCCGTGCTCGTCGAGCCAGTCCCGGTAGATGGAGCGACCACCGTCGTGCTCGGCGAGCTCGATCAGCGTGTCGCCGGCGAAGCCGTACGCACAGCTGAACTGGAAGTCCTCCGGCTCGCCCCAGTACTCCTTGTCGACCTGGTGCCTTGCCAGGTCGTACGCCTTGGACCAGCGCTCCACGCCGCTGACCGTACGCCAGTGCTCGATCGCGATGTCCAGGTCCTCGACCACGAAGCAGATCTGGTCGAAGGACCTGCCGATGAAGGCCGGGATGTCGTCAGCCATGTCGTTCTCCTCGTGCCGGGCCGCTCACCAGGAGACGGCGGTGTACTTGCTCTCCAGGTACTCCAGCAGGCCCTCGTGGCCGCCCTCCTTGCCGATCCCGGACTCCTTCCAGCCGCCGAACGGGGCCGCCGGGTCGGAGACCTTGCCGCGGTTGATACCGACCATGCCGGCCTCGATCCGGCCGGCCAGGCCCATGCCCTGCGCCAGGTCGGTGGTCTGGACGAAGGCGACCAGGCCGACCTCGACGTCATTGGCCTGCTCGATCACGTCCTCTAGCTCGGTGAAGGTCACGATCGGGGCGACCGGGCCGAAGATCTCCTCGCGGATGCAGCGGGCATCGCGCGGCACGTTGCGCAGCAGCGTCGGCTGCAGGAAGTAGCCGGGGGAGTCCACCGCCTCGCCGCCACAGACCAGCTCGGCGCCGCGGGCCTTCGCGTCCTCGATCAGCTCGAGCATGCCGTCGCGCTCCTTGCGGGTGACCATCGCGCCGAGGTTGTTGTCCGGGTCCAGGCCGTGGCCGACCCGCAGCCCACCCATGGCTGCGGCGAACCGCTCGACGAACTCGGCCTCGACCGACTCGTGCACGTAGAAGCGGTTCGCGGCGGTGCAGGACTGGCCGCCGTTGCGGAACTTGGCGACCATGGCGCTGGCCACGGCGACGTCCAGGTCGGCGTCCGGCAGGACGATGAAGGGGGCGTTGCCGCCCAGCTCCATGGACGTCCGCAGGACGCGCTTGGCCGCCTGCCCCATCAGGACCTTGCCGACGCCGGTCGACCCGGTGAAGGAGATCTTCGCGACCCGGGGGTCGGCCATCATCGCCGCGACCGTGGCCGACGACCTCGACGGCGTGACGACGTTGATCACGCCGGCCGGGACACCGGCCTGCTCGAAGACCGCCGCCATCGCGAGTGCGGTCAGCGGGGTCTCCTTGGCCGGCTTGAGGATGGTGGTGCAGCCGGCGGCCAGGGCCGGGCCGATCTTGCGGGTCGCCATTGCGGCCGGGAAGTTCCACGGGGTGACGAAGAGCGAGACGCCGACCGGGTGCAGGGTGGTGACGATGTTGTAGTCCCCGGTGGGGGCGGTGGTGACCGTCCCGCCGGCGCGGCAGGCCTCCTCGGAGAACCAGCGCAGGAACTCGGCGCCGTAGTCGACCTCGCCCTGGGCCTCGGCGTACGCCTTGCCCGACTCCAGTGAGATCAGCCTGGCGATGTCGTCGCGGTGGGCGATCATCAGGTCGAACGCCCGCCGCAGGATCTCACCACGGGTCCGGGGGGCGGTGGCGGCCCAGTCCGCGGCCGCCGCATCTGCGGCGGCCACCGCTGCCAGGCAATCCTCCAGGGTAGAATCCGCGACCTGCGCGAAGACCTGTGCCGTGCCCGGGTCCTCGACGCCGAAGGTGGCTCCGCTCGAGGCGTCGCGCCACTGGCCGCCGATGTACTGCTGGCCCGCCATGGCCCGCTCGTACGCCGTCATCGTCCCGGCGCCCCGGACCGACTGTTCGGTGCTCATCGTCTCGGTGCTCATCGTCGTTCTCCTTCTTCAGGCCTGGACGCGACCGGCCATGAAGGCCTCGTCCGGGTCGTCGGTGCAGGGCAGCCCGGCGGCCTTCAGGCCGGCACGCAGCGCCTTCATGTGCTTGTCGGGCAGGCGGGTCATCGGGTGGCGCAGCGCACCGCCGTTGAAGCCGGCCAGCCAGTCCTGGTACTTCCAGGACGTACGGTTCAGCGTCGAGATGCCCGGCATGTACGAGGAGCCGACCGCGTCATTGGCCAGGCGCGCCGGCATGGTGGCCCAGAACGACTCCATCGCCTGCTCCCACTGACCGTTGCGGGCCATCGCGAACGCCTTGGGGTAGTAGTCGCTCATCCACTGGGTGTTCGAGGTGCCGGAGAACTGGATGTCCAGCACGTCCATCAGCGGCAGGCACTGGTTCTCGATCGGGTGGTTGACGACGATGTCGTCCTTGAAGTGGTGCATCATCTCGACGATGCCGATCGGCTGCGGGTAGCCCTGCTCGGCCTTGATCGCGACCACGTTGGGGATCGTGTCGATCATCTTGCGGATCAGTGCGACCGACATGCCGGCCGGGTGGACGCGCTCGAAGCCCCACAGCGGGATCGGGAACAGCATCACGGCCAGGTCGACCGCATCGCAGAAGGCCTTGGTGTAGTCGTAGATCTGCTGCTCGCTGGTCGGCCAGAACTGGGCCGGGTAGGATAGCAGGGCGATGTCGGCACCGGCCTTCTCGGCCAGCTTGGCCGCGTAGATGTTCTCCTCCAGGGTTGGGAAGGCCGCGTGGAAGAACAGCTTGGTGCGTCCCGCGGAGGCCTCGCGCGCCACGGCGGTGAACTCGGCGTTCTCCTCCGGGGTGATGTTGGTCTCCGCCATGACCAGCGTGTAGTCGTAGCCGAGCTCGGCGATCTTGTTGATGTCGTACGCGATCGCGTTGCGGTTGAGCTGCTTCAGGTCGGGGGTGAAGGAGGGATTGCTCACCCCGGACACGCCGACCAGGTGCTCCCGGGCCCAGTCCCGCGCCTCGTTCTTCTGGTAGTCCATGCTGTATCTCCTGTGATCGCTGGTGGCTCAGTGGTGGGGTGCTACTTGTCGATCGGCTGGATCGGGGAGTCGACGACGGTGCCGAGGCCGAGCTGCTCGGCCTTCTCGAGCAGCTGCTCGGCGACGACGATGTCCTGCAGCGCCGAGCCGACCGACTTGTAGACCACGATCTCGTCGGGGCCGCAGCGGGCCGGGTGCCGGCCGGAGGCAACGTCGGCCAACGAGATCAGCCGTCCGTCGAAGTCGATGCCCTCGGCCCTGGCGGCCAGGAAGTCGCCGGTGTCCTCGCTGACCTCCTCGACCATGTCGGCGACGATCCGGGCGGCGCTGGCCAGCAGGTCGGTGCCAACCTCGCGCTGCTCTGGCAGGGTCGAGCCGATCGACACCACGGTGGTGCCGGGGGCGACCCAGGCGCCTTCGAGGGTGGGCGACTCGTCGCGGGAGCGGGCCGCGCAGAGGATGACGTCGGCGTCGCGTACGGCCTCCTCGGCGCTGGCCGCCGGCGTGACGGCCACGCCCGTCTCGGACAGGGCCCGCTCGGTGAAGGACTGCCGTGAGGTCTGGCGCGGGCTGAACACGGTGGCCGAGGCGATCTGGCGGATCTTCGAGACGGCGATGAAGTGGTTGTAGGCCTCGAAGCCCGAACCGACCACCGCGACCCGCAGCGGTCGGTCCGGGGCGGCGGCGTCGACGAATACCGCGGAAGTGGCTGCGGTCCGCAGGCCGGTGATGTGGTTGCCATCGACGAGTGCCTTCAAGGTGGCGACCTCGCGGTCGATCAGCACGATCGTGTAGCTGGCCTTCACGTTCTGCCGATTGACGGTGATCATCTTCGCCCCGACGTGCTGGCCGGAGGTCGAGATCGCGGTCATGCCGCGCAGCCAGATGCCGGTGTCGCGGGCCATCGAGCGCATCGGGACCATCTCGTCGGTGAGATGGCGACCGTACGCGTCACGCAGGGCGTCGATCGCCCCGCGCCAGTCGGCGAGCTGCTCGACGTCGGCGGCGCTCAGCATCCGCAGGCTGCCGGCGGGGGTGGTGATGGGACTGTGGGACACGGTGCCTCCTCGGGCGGCTCAGACGGGCGAGGAGGCCCAGAGCTTCTGGTCGGGATCGTTGGCCTGGGCGGCGATCATCGCCTCGGTGATCGCCCCGCCAAGGCCCCACTGGTCCTGGGTCTCCGGCTTCATGTCGTACGTGCGCGGCTCGTGGTTCTCGTCGTCGACGACCTCCAGCGCAGTGGTGTACTCGTGGACGTTGCCGTTGGGATCGAGGTAGTAGGCGAAGCTGTTGTCACCGGCGGTGTGGCGGCCCGGGCCCCACAGCATCTCCCGGCCCGCGCGGAGCAGGCGTCCGGAGCCACGCAGGTACTCATCGATCCCGCGCATCTCGAAGGAGATGTGGTTGACCGCGGTGTGCCGGCCGCGGCCGAGGGCGAGGATGTGGTGCTGGGAGCCGGAGCGCATGAAGCAGAGCACGTTGCCCAGCCAGTCGGTGACCCGCAGCCCCAGGTACTCCTGGTAGAAGTCGCGCATCGTGTCGATGTTCGGGGTGTTGATCACGAAGTGGCTGAGGCTCTGTGGGACCGACTCGCGCTCCTCGAGCGGGCGGTGCGGCTTCGCGACCACGTCGGCCGAGACCTCGACCAGGACACCGTCCGGGTCATAGAAACGGACCCCGTAGCCGCCGCCGGGCGTGTCCAGGCAGTGGGGCTCGCGCTCGATCCGGACGTTGCCGGCGATCAGGCGCTCGGCCAGCCGGTCGACGTCGGCGGCGCTGTGGGCGGCGTACGCGACCAGGTCCATGCCCTTCTGCTCGTCCTCGCGCAGCCGCATGACGTACTGCTCGGGATCGGCGGGGGTGCCCCAGAAGGACAGCCCGGAGTCATCGGCCACCTTCTCCAGGCCCCACAGGTCCTGGTAGAAGTCGACCGCTTCGCGGTAGTTCGGGACGGCCAGGGCGACGTGCCGGACGTGGCTGACGGGGCGGAACGGTTCCTGCATGGGTACTCCTCCTCCTTGAGGATTGCGCTCGCTGTCTGTGCGAGGGGCTCGCGGCTGGTGCTGTGATGGGATGAGGCTAGGTGGAATGGGAACTACACCACAAACAATCCCTGATGATTCTCTGTATTGATCTCATCGATCTATCCGCCCATACTGGCGGCATGGACCTGAAACGCGTGGACCTCAACCTGCTGGTGGCGCTGGATGCCCTGCTGTCGGAGCGCAGCGTCACCCGTGCCGCGGAGCGGCTCTCGGTCGGGCAGTCGGCGATGAGCTCGACCCTGGGCCGGCTGCGCAAGCTGCTCGACGACCCCGTGCTGGTCCGGGACGGGCGCGCTCTGGTGCCGACCCCGTTGGGTGCTTCCCTGGAGGTGCCGGTCCGCCGTGTACTGGCCGACGTGGAGCGGGTGCTGTCCAGTGCCGACGGCTTCGATCCGGCCGTCGACGAGCGGACCTTCACCGTGCTGGCCAGCGACTTCGTGGTGATGACCTTCCTGCAGCCCCTGTTGGTGCGGCTGTCCGAGGAGGCCCCGAACGTACGCTTCAACATCCACCCGCCCACTGAGTCCTTCGTCGACGAGCTGCGCCGCAGCCGGGTCGATGCCGTGGTCGTGCCCAAGGAGGCGGTGCCCGGGTACCGCAGCTTCCGCAACCAGGTGCTGTTCCGGGACCGGTACGTGTGCGTGGTCGACAAGAACAACCCGGAGGTCAACGGCACGGTCACCATCGAACAGCTCAGCACCCTGCCCTACCTGGCCTGGGGGTCGGCGGGGCTGCCCTCGCTGGTGGAGCTGCGGCTGGACGGGCTGGGGGTCGAGCGGCGGACCGAGCTGATCACCACGATGGGCATCACCCCGTTCGTGGTGCGAGGGACACCGCTGCTGTCGATCATCCCGTCGCGCCTGGCCGACTACCCGCTGATTCGTCGGGAGCTGCGGGTGCTGGAGCCGCCGGTCGACGTCGGGGGACTCTCGGAGACCCTGCTGTGGACCGACATCAACGATGACGACTCGAGCCATCGATGGATGCGGAAGGTGTTCGCCGACCATGCCGCGTCGATGACCCTGGTGTCGGGGGAGGAACGATCCGGTCAATAGACCGCATCGAAGACATGTGTTTCCCGTCACATTCGGCGGCGCCTAGTTTCATCGGCAGACCAATCGCCGATCGGCTGAAGGCGCCCGACCGCAAGGGAGACACCCATGAGCACCACCCGCACCACCACAGCGACCAGGGAGGGCACCGCCGGGCCCCCCGTCGTCGGCTACTCCGGGACGATGATCGCCGCCTGTTCGGCGGTCTTCGTCTCCCAGGCCATCAGCGCTCTGCCCGCCTCGCTCAACGGCCTGTTCCAGGCCGACCTCAACATCTCCGGCCTCCAGCTGACCTGGATCACCGCCGCCTTCATGGTCAGCGTGGTGGTCTTCGAGTTCACCTTCGGCGTCCTCGGCGACATGTTCGGCCGCAAGAAGCTGGTGCTCGGCGGCGCGGCACTCGCCATCGTCGGCAGCATCGTCTCCGCCACCGCCCCCGGTGTGGCGATCCTCTGGGTCGGTGCCGCGATCAACGGCCTGGGGGCCGGCGCCATGTTCCCCGGTTCCCTGTCCCTGGTGGCGGCGATCACCCACTCCCCGGAGCAGCGGGCCAAGGCCGTAGCCCTGTGGGCCGGCGCCCTGTCCCTGGCTGCCGCCTTCGGCCCGATGGCCGGCGGCATCATCTCCTCGGGCGGCAACTGGCGCCTGTCGTACTGGTTCCTGGCCGGCATCGCCGTCGTGGCACTGGTCCTGACCGCCCTGCTGGCGGTCGAGTCCTCGGCCCCTGAGGGCCGCAGGCTCGACGTCCCGGGCCAGATCACCTTCGCCCTGGGCCTCCTGCTCGTCCTCTACGGCGTGATCCAGGGTGCCGAGGAGGGTTGGGGCAGCCCCCGGATCATCGCGGCCCTGGTCATCGGGACGCTGCTGCTGGCGGCCTTCCTGGTGATCGAGAGCAAGGTCGAGTCGCCGATCCTGAACCTCAGCCTGTTCCGCAACCGCGCGTTCGCCGTGACCTCGCTGGTCTCGATCGTCGGCATGTTCACCTTCATGGGCGTCGGCTACGGCATCAGCATGTGGATGGGGCCGGTCCAGCACCAGCCTCCGGTGATGATCGCGCTGGCCTTCCTGGTGGTCCAGGCGCCGACGTTCGTGTTCGTCCCGCTGATCGCCCGCCTGCTCCGCGTGGTCAACCCCGCCTGGCTGCTCGCCGCCGGCTTCCTGCTGATGGGCCTGGGGGCCTTCCTGCTCAGCCGCCTCGACGTCACCGACACCTCCTTCGCCACGTTCATCGTGCCGTGCCTGGTCGTCGGGGTGGGCTTCGCGTTCGCCCTCAACTCGATGACTGCGGTGGCACTCAACAACGTCCCGATGCACCTGGTCGGCATGGGCAGCGCCACGATCAACATGATCCGTGACCTCGGCTTCGTGCTCGGTCCGGCGATCGTCGGCTCGGTCTCGCTCAGCTACGCCGGCCGCGCCTTCGCCCAGAACGTGTCCACCGCCGGCCTGTCTCCGGCCGACCAGGGCGCCGCGGAGCAGATCGGCCAGGTCGCCGGCCCACTGGTGGTCAACGGCATCCCGCAGGGGGCGCCCGGTTCGGGCGCGGCCGAGATCGCGCTCCGGGCGCTCGGTGACGGCTTCTCCCGCGGCCTGATGGTCGCCGCGGTCGCCGGTCTGGTCGCGGCGGTCCTGACCGCCGTGCTGATGGTCGGCGCCGGCGGCAAGGACCCGGAGCCCGACGCCTTGTACGACCCGATCCACCCGGACGTCGACGCCGAGCCGGTGGTCGACCTGCACGTCCCCGTCCACCCGCATCAGCCCGGTTTCGAAGGAGGTCGTTCCGATGACCGCAAGGCCTGAGTCTGTCCTCGTCATCGGTGGAGGCTTCTCCGGGACCTCCGCCGCCCTCGAACTGGCCAGGCGCGGCGTACGCGTCGACCTGGTCGAGATCAACCAGGACTGGGGCAGCTACGGTGCCGGCATCAGCATCGGCGGCCCCACCCTGCGAGCCCTGCACACCCTGGGCGTGCTGGACCGCTACCTCGCCGAGGGCGCCGCCTTCGACGGCACCGACGTGCTGACCGCCGACGGGGTGCCGCTGGCCGCCCTGCCCAGCCCGCGTGTCGCCGGGGGCGACGTCCCTGGCAACGGTGCCATCATGCGCCCGGTGCTGCAGCGGATCCTCTCCGACGCCGCCCGTGCCGCCGGGGTGCGGGTGCACCTGGGCAGCACCGCCGCCGACCTGGTCGACGACGGCTCGGGGGTCACCGCCACCCTGACCGACGGCTCCGTGCACCGCTACGACGTCGTGGTCGGCGCCGACGGCCTCTACTCCCGTACGCGTCGCACGCTGTTCCCCGACGTGCCCGGTCCCCGGTACAGCGGGCAGGGCGTGTGGCGGGCCGTGCTCCCGCTGCACCCGGGCATCACCCGGACGACCCTCTGGGTCGGCGGGGACCGCAAGGTCGGCCTGAACCCGGTGTCGGACACGCAGATGTACCTGTTCGTCAACGAGAACCTCCCCGAGCACCGCCGGGTGCCCGAGGACGAACTGCTGCCCCGGCTGCGGGCGCTGCTGGAGGGCTTCGCCGATCCACGCCTGGTGAGCGCCCGGGAGCAGCTCGACGAGGACTCGCTGATCTCCTTCCGGCCGCTGGAGGGGCTGCTGGTCTCCACGCCCTGGCACCTGGGCCGGGTCGTGATGATCGGTGACGCCGTGCACGCCACCACCCCCCACCTGGCCTCGGGGGCAGGGATCGGGATCGAGGACGCGATCGTCCTGGCCGAGGAGCTGTGCTCGGGGGCCCACGTCGAGGAGGCCCTCACGGCGTTCGAGGAGCGCCGTTGGGACCGCTGCGCCATGGTGGTCAACAACTCCGGCCGCCTCGGACAGATCGAGATCACCGGAGGCGACCGCCAGGAGCACGCCGAACTGATGGCCGCCTCCTTCGAGGCGTTGCTCGCGACCATCTGACCGGTCCTGCCCGTACGCGGCATCGTGGCTGCGGACGTTGTGACCCTGCGGCGGATCCTCTGCTCAGCCGCTGCAGTCGTGACGTCCGCATCCGTCCATAGGGTCCGCCACAGGGGTGCAGGCGGGCGAGAACGTCCGCCACCGAGCACAGCGTCCGCTGCAGGATCGGCGACGGAAGTCATGGCGGACTCCTACGGTCACCGGCCGGACCCGCTAACCACATGGCCGAACAATGTGCCGTACCCGGCGACGGCTCCGATGGGCCGACACCTTCGATAGCCCCGCCGGGATCCCCGCCGGCTAGCGCCTTTCGGTTAATTATTGATCATCTCAATGCCAATGATCGCTGAAAAACGTTTCCCAAAATGTGACGTACCTCCTACGGTCTTCCTATCGGCCGGCGCAGGGAAGCGCCGAACCCGCCGATGCTGAACAGGAAGGCAACGAAGCCCATGAGCATCTCGATCGCTCTCGACACCAGCAAGTGCCAGGCCTACGGGCTGTGCGTCGGCATCGCTCCCGACGTGTTCGATGTCCCCTCCGGTAGCTCCGTAGCGGTGCTGCTGCGTGACGTCGCGGACCAGGACGAACTCGAGGACCTGGAGGAGGCGGTCCGCAGCTGCCCTGCCCAGGCGATCGCGCTGGCCAACCTCGCCCTGACCGCCGGTGGTGCCTGAGTCATGACCGCGCCCAGGAACGTCCTGGTGGTCGGCGGCTCGGCGGCCGGCCTCAGTGCGGCCGACGGTTTGCGCGAGGGCGGCTACGAGGGACCCATCACCATCCTCAATGCCGAGAAGCGGGCCGGCTACGACCGGCCGACGCTGTCCAAGGCGCTGCTGTCCGGCAGCGGCGAGCCGGAGGTCCGGGCCCTGCGTCAGCCGACGCACTTCGCCGAGAAGGGCTACGACGTCCGTACCGGCGTGACCGCGGCACGCCTCGACCCCGACCGCCAGGTCGTGGTCGCCGACGACGGCGAGGAGTTCGGGTACGACGCGCTGGTCATCGCCACCGGCACGCGCAACCGCACCCTGACCACCGACGACGGGCTGGAACTGCCAACCATGCGCACCGCCGAGGACCTCGTCACCATCCGTGACCAGGTCTCCTCCTGCAGGGCCGTCACCGTGGTCGGCGCCGGGTTCATCGGCCTGGAGGTCGCCGCCAGCCTGCGCGAACGCGGGCGGGACGTGACTCTCTTCGGAGCCCACCCGCTGCCGATGGACCACATCATCGGCCCGGAGGTCGCCGGCCTGATCCGCGACGACCACCGTGCGCACGGGGTCGACCTGCACTCGGAGACGTTCGTCACCGGGATCGGCGGCCGGCCCGGCGCGTACCTGCTCCGCTACACCGACCGCGCCGGCATCGAGCACACCCATGCCACCAGGTGCATCATCGCCGGCATCGGCATCACCCCGAACGTCGAATGGCTCGAGGGCTCCGGCATCGCCCTGGACGGCGGCGTGGTGACCGACGCCGCGGGCCGGACCAACCTGCCGGACGTGTGGGCGGCCGGCGACGTCGCCTACTTCTTCCACCCGCTCTACGACGAGTACGTCCGCGTGCACCACTGGACCAATGCCGTCGAGCAGGGCCGGGTCATCGGCCTGAACATCGCCCGGGACACCGACACCCCCTACCGGACGGTCCCCTACTTCTGGACCGACATGTACGGCCACAAGTACCACTCCTACGGCCGCCGCCGTGACGACGACGAGGCCCGGCTGGCCATCGGCACCCTCGAGGACGACGAGTTCCTGGTGCTGTTCGGCCGCGAGGGCCGGTTCGACGCGATCGTCTCCCGGGGCTGCCAGCGCTCCCTGCGCGGCTACAAGAAGCTGCTGCAGAAGGGGGCGGGCTGGGACGAGGCGCTCGCCGAGGCCGGGCTCACCGCGGCCTCCGCTCCCGCCTGACCCGCCTCGCCCGTACGAACCAGCCGCCGACACCTGGCCACCCACCGCACCGTCGACCTCCGGACGACGGACCCGCCAACCCACCCGATCGGTTCAAAGGAGAACCCCATCATGCATCGGTACCAAACACCGAGCGTTGACGACACCTCGTACATCGACGCCGTCGTCGACCGGGTCGAGGCCTCCCTGGAGGAGAGCCTGCTGCCCGTCGACATCTTCAACGACGACCGGATCTTCGACGCCGAGATGCAGCGCATCTTCACGAAGAACTGGATCTTCATGGGACACGAGTCCGAGATCCCCCACAAGGGCGACTTCGTGATGCGCCGGATCGGCGTCGACCGGGTCATCCTGGTCCGCGACAGCAAGGGCACCATCCGCGTACTCAACAACCACTGCCGCCATCGCGGCACCGAGGTCTGCCACGAGGACAGCGGCAACGCCACCGTGTTCAAGTGCCCCTACCACGGCTGGGCCTACAAGAACGACGGCGACTGGGCCGGCGCCCCGCTGATGAAGGACGCGTACGGCGAGAAGCTCGACGCCCGCGAGTGGGGCCTGCTGCGCGCCCCCAAGGTGGAGACGCTGTTCGGCTTCATCTTCGCCTCGCTGTCCGCCGACGTCCCGCCGCTGCGCGAGGCACTCGGTGACGCGGTGTGGGCGCTGGAGGCGATCTTCGACCTGCACCCGGACGGGGTGGAGGCGCTCGGCCCGCCGGAGGTCTTCACCGTCAAGGCGGACTGGAAGAACGGCGCGGAGAACTTCGCCGGCGACGCCTACCACGTCGGCACCACGCACTACTCCAATACCCTGGACGGGTTCATCCCCGGCCTCAACAACGTCGCGGTGGTTGCCCATGGCTACGACTTCGGCAACGGCAACAGCTTCATCGGCCACTCCATCCACGAGCTGATCGCCCCGCCGTTCACCATGTGGGGCTACCCGGAGGACGTACGCAGCCGGTTCCAGCTCGACCGGCTGGACGACGTGCAGCGGGAGATGGTCGAGAACCGCCCGCCGACCATCGGCACGATCTTCCCCAACCTCAGCTACCTGCGCTTCCCGCAGCCGTTCAAGGAGGGGGAGTGGCCCATCCCGTTCACCAACATTCGCGTCTGGCAGCCGGTCGCCCCGGGCGTGATGGAGCTGTGGACCTGGGAGTTCGAGTACAAGTGTGCCCCCCAGGAGTACAAGGACAAGGCCTACCTGGCCGGGCAGTACGGCTTCGGCTCCGGCGGCGTCTTCGAGCAGGACGACACCGTGGTCTGGGAGGGCATCGCCAAGGCCGGCAAGAGCTCCTGGGCGCGGGAGGCCGGGATGCGGCTGCACTTCAAGCAGAAGCGCGACGGGGCCGACCCCGACTGGCAGGGCCCGGGCACGTACTACGAGTCGATCCTCGGCGAGTACCTCCAGGAGGAGTTCTACCGCCGGTGGGTCAAGGAGATGCGGGCGAACAAGTCCACCCAGCCCGCCGAGGTCCAGGCCGCCGAGACCAGGGCCGCTGGGATCAAGGCCGGCGAGACCCAGGCCGAGTCGGCCGCGCCGACCCCGCCGTCCACTGAGCCCGTGACCGAGACCGATCCGAAGGGGGCCATGGCATGACCACCGAAAGCGTCCAGTTGACCACCGAGCAGATGCGCCACCTGGCCGAGGACTTCTTGGCCCGCGAGGCGAAGCTGCTCGACGAGCGCCGCTACCGGAAGTGGCTGGAGCTCATCGACGACGACATCCTCTACGAGGTGCCGATCCGCGCCCAGAAGTTCGACTTCGACGAGGAGACCAACGGCGGCGGCTTCCGCATCCGCGACGACAAGTACCTGCTGACCATGCGGGTGGCCCGGTTGGAGACCGGCCAGGCCTGGGCCGAGGTCGGCCCCTCCCGGACGCTCCGCGTCGTCGGCAGCGTCCTGGTCGAACCCGGCGAGACCCCCGACGTGATCAACGTCGAGAGCGCCGTGCTGCTCTACCGCCAGCGCGGCCACGACGAGCTGGGCGACATCATCCCGGTCCGGCGCACCGACCAACTGCGGATCACCGACGACGGGCCCAAGCTGCTGCGCCGCCACGCGCTGCTGGCCACCGCCATCCTCCACACGCCCAACCTCGGCGTCTTCCTCTGATCCCGTCTCCGCTCTAATCCCGTCTCTACCCAAGCTGAAAGGCAACAACCATGCAGATGCTCGACGGTGACGTCGTCCTCGTCGTCGGCGGGGGCTCCGGGCTGGGGCTCGGCGTCGTACGTCACTGCCTCGCCGAGGGCGCCCGCGTGGCCGTCCTCGAGGTCTCCGGGGCCAAGGTCGAGCAGCTGTGCGAGGAGTTCGGTCACGACGTCCTGGCCATCCGGGGCGACGTGACCGAACTCGCCGACGTCGAGTCGGCCCGCGACCAGGTCCTGGCGGCGTACGGGAAGGTCAACGCCGTCATCGCCTGCCAGGGGATCTTCGACGGCCAGGTCCCACTCGCCGACGTCGAGCCGCAACGCCTGGCGGCCCTGTTCGACGAGGTCTTCCACGTCAACGTGCTCGGGCACCTGCTGGTCGCCCGGGTCTTCCGGGACGCCCTCGCCGAGCAGCACGGCGCCCTGGTTCTCACCTCTTCCACCGCCGCGTATGCCGCGGACGGGGGAGGGGCCGTCTACACCGCCACCAAGGGCGCGATCCGCAGCCTGGTCGGCCAGCTCGCCTTCGAGTTCGCCCCGGACATCCGGGTCAACTGCGTCGCCCCGGCCGGCATCGCCGGCAGCAGGCTCGCCGGCCCCGGAGCCCTGGGGCTCGACGAGTCGACCCAGGACGCCATCCCCAAGGACGCCTTCCTGCAGACCTTCCGCCGGGTCTCACTGCTCCACGAACTCCCCACGGCCGAGGAGTACGGCCCCGTCTATGCCTTCCTGGCCTCCCGGCACAACACGATCATGACCGGCCAGTCGATCGTGGCCGACCAAGGCCTGCTCAACCGGCCCGTGCTCACCCCGCCCAGCGCGTGAGCCGAACCACTCCCGCACCACGATTCACTGCGCCCAGGAGGCGACAATGACCACCACGAAGGACTTCGGTCTCAACGGAATCGACGAACTCCGCTTCGCCGTCGAGGACCTCGACTCCGCCCAGCGGTTCGCCACCGACTGGGGCCTGGCCCCGGTCGAGGGCCACCCGGTCCGATTCCGGGCCCAGGACGGGTCGGGCGTCGAGTTCGTCCGCACCGACACCTCCGACCCGATGACCACACCGATCGGCGACGCCAACGGGCTGGTCGGCATCACCTGGGGCGTCGACTACCCCGAGAACCTGGAGGCCCTCCGGGCCGAGCTGGCCACCGACCGCGAGGCCGTGATCGACGACGAGGGCGTGCTCCGCAGCTACGACGACCTCGGCTTCCGGCTGGCCTTCCGGGTCACCGAGCGGCACGACGTCGACTACGAGCTCACCCGCTACAACTCACCGCGCCGACCTGCCCGGGTCGACCAGCGCGGCCCCCGCTACCAACAGGCCCGACCGTACGAGGTCTCCCACCTGGCCATCGCCGTCGACGACGCCTGGGCCGCCTCCCAGTTCTACCTGGAGCGCCTCGGCTTCCACGTCTCGGACCGCTACGCCAACCGCGGCATCTTCACCCGCTGCTCGGCCGAGGGCAACCACCACAACGTGTTCTTCATGAACGCCAAGCAGCCCGGCACCCGCTTCAACCACCTGGCCTGGAAGGTCCGCGACATCCACGAGGTGATCCTCGGCGGCCAGGCCTTCGAGGCCAAGGGCTGGGAGACGTTCGCCGGTCCCGGCCGACACCTGGTCTCCTCGGCCTGCTTCTGGTACTTCCTCACACCCTTCGGCGGCTCCTGGGAGTACGCCGCGGACGAGGACATGGTCACCGAGGAGTGGGAGCCCCAGGACTTCGCGGCCGAGGCCCACATCTTCTCCCAGTGGACCTTCGGCCTGGAGAAGTCCGACGGCACCCTGCGCGGTCCGATCTCCGGCAGCCGTGCCGCGGACCCGGAGTCCCCGGCGCAGATCCCCAGCTGACCCGGGACCGCCCAGATGACCGAACGAGCCACCGCGCCGGTGCGATCCGGCGTGCCCGTACGCTCCACCACCTGGGTGGACCTGATCGACACCGAGGTCCGGATCGTCCGGGGCCGCTACCGCACCCGGGTGCTGGAGGCCGGGCAGGGGCCGACCCTGCTGCTCCTGCACGGCACCGGCGGGCACCTGGAGAACTACGTCCGCAACATCCCCCGACTGGCCGAGCACTTCCACGTCGTCGCCCCGGACTTCCTGTGGCACGGCAGGTCCCAGACCGAGGGGTTCGACCCCGAACTGATCCCACCACTGGTCGACCAGATCATCGACGTGATGGACCGGCTCGGGATCGACTCCGCGGCGGTCGAGGGCCAGTCGCTCGGCGGCTGGGTGGCGATGCAGCTCGCGCTGCGCCACCCCGACCGGGTCGACGCGCTGGTGCTGACCACCACGATGGGCTTCGACCCGGCCGAGGATGCGATCCCCGGATTCGTCGAGCCCGACTGGGCCTCCAACCTGGCCGGCTCGCTCGAAACCCTGCGCAACCCGACGTACGAGAACGTCCGGGCCCGGATGACCCGGATCCTGGCCCGGCCCGACCGGATCACCGACGAGGCGATCCTGATCCGGCAGGCGCTGTACCGCCGGCCCGAGCTCGCCGAGGTGTCGGCACGGTTCATCACCGCGTACCAGACCGGTGAGGCGGTCCGCCGGCACCGCGTCTCGGACGAGATGGCGACCCGGATCTCCTGCCCGACCCTCGTCTACTGGGGCGACCACAACCGCACGCCCCCGACGTACGGGCAGTACTTGGCCGACCGGGTGCAGGACGGCCGCTTCCACTGCGCGGCGGACACCGGCCACTGGGCCCAGTTCGAGAGCGCCGAGGAGCACGACCGGGTCGTCATCGACTTCCTGGCCCAGACCCACATCCCTACCGACCAGGAGGCGCACCATGCCTGACACCACCATGCCTGACACCACCATGCCTGACACCACCATGCCTGACACCACCATGCCTGACATCACCGGCCGCTGGGACATCCTCAGCTGGGAGCAGGACTACGACGACGGCCGGCTGCTGTTCCCAATGGGGGAGGAGCTGCACGGCTCCATCCACTACACCGCGGACGGCGACATGTCCTGCATGATCGCGCGGGCAGACCGTCCCCGGTTCACCACCGGCGGGCAGTGGAACGCAGATGAGGCCGAGAAGGCCGGCGCCTACTCCTCGATGCTCGCCTACGCCGGCACGTACGACGTGGCCGACGACGTCGTCACCCACCACGTCATGATCAGCCTGTTCCCGAACTGGATCGGCGGCGACCAGCGCCGACGGTTCGTGTTCCGCCCGGACGGCACGCTCGCCCTGGAGGCCCGCCTCGAGGACGGCACCCCCGAGGCCCGTACGGCCCGCCTGGTCTGGCGCCGTGCGACCGGCCCCTCCAGCTGACCCGTACGCCCCGTAGGGCACCCGACTGACCCACCCATCCCCCTTTGACAACGGCATCACACAGGAGTGACACCATGACCAACTACGAAGGCCTCAAGGTCCTCATCATCGGCGGCGGCACCGGCGGCATGTGCAGCGCCATCACGTTGGGCCGGCTCGGCGCCCAGGTCGAGCTGATCGACATCGCCGAGGACTGGCGACCGCTCGGCGCCGGCATCACCATCACCGGCGCCACCCTGCGCGCCCTCAAGCAGATCGGCGTGTACGACGAGATCGCCGCCCAGGGCTACGTCGGTGACGGCATCCGGGTGTGTTCGGTCGAGGGGGAGTTCATCCGGGAGATCCCGACCCCGATCCCGGCCGAGGCCGGAGTGGCGGGCTGCGGTGGCATCACCCGTCCGGTGCTGCACAACATCCTGTCCGAGCACGTGCTGGAGGTGGGCACGAAGGTCCGCCTGGGGATCTCGGTGGACACGCTGGAGCAGGACGCCGACGGCGTCGACATCACCTTCAGCGACGGGAGCACCGGCCGCTACGACCTGGTCGTCGGCGCCGACGGGGTCGGCTCCCGGACCCGCGAGCAGATCTTCCCGGGCGCACCGAAGGCCGAGTACACCGGCCAGAGCGTGTGGCGCATCTTCGTCCCCCGCCCCGAGGGCGTCGACCAGCGGCACTTCTACCTGGGTGGGAAGAACAAGGTCGGCTTCACCCCGGTCTCCGACACCGAGATGTACATGTTCATCAACCAGCGCACCGAGAAGGTCTGGCGCGAGCCGGAGACCCTGCCCGCCGAGATGCGCAAGCTGCTGGAGGGCTACCGCGGCTTCGCCGGCCAGGTGCGCGACTCGATCACCGACGACACCGAGGTGAACTTCCGTCCGCTCGAGGCCTTCGTGCTGCCGGCACCGTGGCACGTCGGCCGGGTCGTGCTGGTCGGCGACGCCGCCCACCCGACCACCCCGCAGCTGGCCTCCGGGGCCGGCATGGCGGTCGAGGACGGGATCGTCGTCGCGGAGGAGCTCCAGAAGGCCGACGGTGACGTGCCCCGGGCCCTCGAGGCGTTCACCGCCCGACGCGAGCAGCGGTGCCGCCTGGTGGTCAACAGCTCGGTGAAGATCGGCCGGCTCGAGCAGGCCCAGGCGGCGCCCGCCGAGCAGACCGCAGTGGTCGACGAGGCCCTGGCCAAGCTCGCCCTGCCGATCTGATCGATCGAACCGATCGAACCGATCGAACGGAGCGGGTCGGTCCGGACCTCTACCGCGCCGAGGAACTGGTGTTCCTCGGCGCGGTAAACCCGTCGACACCGCCGGGGAGGGGTGAAAGAGTCGAGAGCGCCGCGCGGAGCCCACGACACCGTCGCGTCGGGCCCCGAGACCGTCGGGGTAACGCAGGATCGCGCTGCACGAGCCAAAGGAACAAGAGTGAGCGAGCAAAACCCCGAGATCGGCCAGTTCATCCAGACCGGTGACTTCCGGACCAACTACCACGACGTGGGCGAGGGTGAGCCGCTGCTGCTGCTGCACGGCTCGGGCCCCGGTGTCAGCGGCTGGGCCAACTGGCGGCTGATCGTCCAGAACCTGTCCCCGCGCTACCGGGTCATCGTTCCTGACTTCGTCGGCTTCGGGTTCACCGAGTACCCGGAGGGGACCGAGTTCAACCAGCAGGTCTGGCTGCAGCAGGCGGTCGACTTCCTGGACGCGATGGGGATCGAGAAGACCAACGTGGTCGGCAACTCGTTCGGCGGCTCGATGGCGCTCGCCCTGGCGATCCACCACCCCGAGCGGGTCAACAAGCTGATCATGATGGGCGCGGTCGGGGTGCCCCACGAGATCACCGAGGGTCTGGACCGGGTGTGGGGCTACGAGCCATCGATGGAGAACATGCGCTCCATCATGAAGGAGACCTTCGCGTACGACTCGTCGCTGATCACCGAGGACCTGATCCGGATGCGCTACGAGGCCAGCATCCGACCGGGGATGCAGGAGGCGTTCTCCGCGATGTTCCCGGCGCCGCGCCAGCGCTGGGTCGACGCGATGGCCCACCCGGAGGCCGAGGTCCGCGCGATCCCGCACCCGACGCTGATGGTGCACGGCCGTGACGACAAGGTCATCCCGCTGATCACCTCGCTGACCCTGCTGGACTGGATCGATGACAGCCAGCTGCACGTCTACTCCCGGTGCGGTCACTGGACCCAGATCGAGCGGGCCGACGAGTTCAGCCTGCTGGTGGACAACTTCCTCAGCGAGAAGTAAGGACTGCGGGGCCTCCCTCGGGAGGCCCCGCGCCGCGCCACAGCCCCGATCGGCGGTGGTGCGGTGGCCCGGAGGCCCGGCCGCACCAGGCCGGGATCCGGGCCCTTGTGCCTTGTGGCGGGCCCGGAACCGTTCCGCTATTCGGCAACTTTCGTGTGAGGGATTTGGATTCACCCTGCATTAAGGCAACAATGGCGTTGTGAAATCATCTCGGGTGGACACTGTGCGTCCGTCCGGTGACCGGCGGGTCACCGCGGCGGCGGGTTCCCCCTTGCCCACTCCCAGCGTCCGGGAGGCCGACCACTCGACCCGCGAGCTCGTGGCGCGTTCCATCCTGGAACACGGTCCCTCCACCGCCGGCCAGCTCGCCGAGCGACTCGGCCTGACCCCCGCAGCGGTGCGCCGCCACCTCACCGTCCTCGAGGAGGAGGGCGACCTGACCAGCCAGGAGGAGCGGGTCTACGGGGCCCGCGGACGGGGCCGTCCGGCCAAGGTTTTCCTGCTCACCGATGCCGGGCGGGCCCACTTTCCCTCGACGTACGACGAGCTGGCCATCCAGGCCCTGCACTCCCTGCAGGCGGCCGGCGGCGACAGCGCCCTGGAGAAGTTTGCCGAGGACCGGGTCGCCGGCGTGGTGCGCAGCTACCGGGCCATCGCCGAGGCGGCCGAGGACGCCGATGAGCTCCTCGACCCGCCCGAGGTCCTCGCCCGGGCGCTCAACGACAACGGGTACGTCGCCTCGACCCAGCCGGTCCAGCACGGCGAGCAGGTGTGCCAGCACCACTGCCCGGTGGCCCAGGTGGCGGTCGAGTTCCCCGAACTGTGCGCCGCGGAGACCATGGTGTTCTCCAAGCTCCTCGGCGGGCACGTGCAGCGACTGGCGACCATCGCCGACGGCCACGGCATCTGCACCACGCACATCCCGGATGTCGTCGCCGCACCCCGCCCCACCACCGACCCGACCACCGCGGCCGCACCAGCGGCACGCTCCACCCGAAACTCCACCCTTCAGGAGGGCTGACCGATGACCCAGGTGTCCAACGAGCCGCAGCTCACGCAGGCCGAACAGATCGATGCCCTCAGCCAGTACGAGTACGGCTGGCACGACCCGGACAGCGCCGGCGCGATGGCGGAGCGCGGCCTGAGCGCCGAGGTCGTCGCGAACATCTCCGGCCTGAAGCACGAGCCCGAGTGGATGCTCCGGCGTCGCCTGAAGGCGCTGAAGCTCTTCGACCGCAAGCCGATGCCGACCTGGGGTGCCGAGCTCGACGAGATCGACTTCGACAACATCAAGTACTTCGTCCGCTCCACCGAGAAGCAGGCCCAGTCCTGGGAGGACCTGCCCGAGGACATCAAGAACACGTACGACCGCCTCGGTATCCCGGAGGCGGAGAAGGCTCGCCTGGTCGCCGGCGTCGCCGCACAGTACGAGTCCGAGGTCGTCTACCACAAGATCAACGAGGAGCTGGAGCGCCAGGGGGTGATCTTCCTGGACACCGACACCGGCCTCAAGGAGCACCCGGAGATCTTCGAGGAGTACTTCGGCACGGTCATCCCCTCCGGCGACAACAAGTTCGCGGCGCTGAACACCTCGGTATGGTCCGGCGGCTCGTTCATCTACGTGCCGAAGGGCGTCCACGTCGAGATCCCGCTGCAGGCCTACTTCCGGATCAACACCGAGAACATGGGCCAGTTCGAGCGGACCCTGATCATCGCCGACGAGGGCTCGTACGTGCACTACGTCGAGGGCTGCACCGCCCCGATCTACAAGTCCGACTCGCTGCACTCGGCCGTGGTCGAGATCATCGTGAAGAAGAACGCCCGGGTCCGTTACACGACGATCCAGAACTGGTCGAACAACGTGTACAACCTGGTCACCAAGCGCGCCGTCTGTGAGGAGGGCGCGACGATGGAGTGGATCGACGGCAACATCGGGTCCAAGGTCACCATGAAGTACCCGGCCGTCTACCTGATGGGGGAGCACGCCCGCGGCGAGACCCTGTCGATCGCGTTCGCCGGTGAGGGCCAGCACCAGGACACCGGGTCCAAGATGGTCCACCTGGCGCCGAACACCTCCAGCTCGATCGTCTCCAAGTCCGTCGCCCGCGGCGGTGGCCGCTCGTCCTACCGCGGCCTGGTACAGGTCGAGCCGGGCGCGGCCCACTCGAAGTCGTCGGTGCGCTGTGACGCGCTGCTGGTGGACAACATCTCCCGCTCCGACACCTACCCGTACGTGGACGTCCGCGAGGACGAGGTGTCGATGGCTCACGAGGCCACCGTCTCCAAGGTTTCCGAGGACCAGCTGTTCTACCTGATGTCGCGCGGCATGGCCGAGGACGAGGCGATGGCGATGATCGTGCGCGGCTTCATCGAGCCGATCGCCAAGGAGCTGCCGATGGAGTACGCCCTGGAGCTCAACCGCCTGATCGAACTCCAGATGGAGGGGGCCGTCGGCTGACCCGCCGCCCGCCCAGCCAATCCGTACGCCACGAGAAAGTGACCCCGTTGTCCGTCGATACCGCTAGCGCGACCCCCGCAGGCGTCAACCCGCCGCCGGCCACGATCGCCTCCCACCTGCACTCCACCCCCTCCTGGGACCCGGCAGACTTCCCCGTCCCCAAGGGCCGGGAGGAGATCTGGCGCTTCACCCCGATCAAGCGCCTGCGCGGGCTGTTCGAGGCCGATGCGACCGGCCGGCGGCTGGCCCGGGACGTGTCGGTGCCGGCGGGGGTCAGCGTCACCGAGACCAGCACCGAGCAGGCCAAGGCGCTCGGCGGCCGCCCGCCGATGGACCGGCTCGCCGTGATGGCCGTGGCCAATGCCGGCGGGGCACTCCACATCGACGTCCCGGCGGAGGTCCGGCTGGACGAGCCGGTCGTCGTGAAGCTCACCGGTGAGGGCGCCGACCAGGTCGTGCACGGCCACGTCGTCGTCACCATCGGTCACCACGCCGAGGTCACCCTCGCCCTGGAGCACGTCGGATCCGCCACCTACGACGCATACGTGTCCGTGGTCGTCGGCGAGGGCGCCCAGGTCAACCTGGTCGAGCTGCAGCTGTGGGACGACGACGCGGTGCACGCCGGCCAGACCTCGGTCCAGGTCGGCCGCGACGCCTCGGTCACAGCGGTGACGGCCACGTTCGGTGGCGACCTGGTCCGCCTCACCCAGACCACCGACTACGCTGCGGTCGGCGGCGAGCTGCACCAGTACGGCATCTACTTCGCCGATGCCGGCCAGCACCTGGAGCACCGCCTGCTGGTCGACCATGCGACCCCGAAGTCGGTCTCCAGGGTCGACTACCGCGGCGCGCTCCAGGGAAAGGGCGCCCACACCGTCTGGGTCGGTGACGTGCTGATCCGCAAGGGCGCCGAGGGCATCGACACGTACGAGTCGGACCGCAACCTGGTGCTCACCGACGGCTGCCGCGCCGATGCGGTGCCGAACCTGGAGATCGAGACCGGTGAGATCGCCGGTGCCGGGCACGCGGCGACGACCGGCCGCTTCGACGACGAGCAGCTGTTCTACCTGCAGAGCCGCGGCATCCCCGAGGACGAGGCGCGCAAGCTGGTGGTGTTCGGCTTCTTCACCGAGATCATCAACAAGGTCGGCGTGCCCGACATCGAGCAGCGGCTCACCGAGGCAGTCACCGCGGAGCTGCGCGACTTCGTCGGCACGCCCGAGACCGCCTGACCACCCCCCACGACTTCAGCACCACAGGAGACCACCCATGGCAACCCTCGAGATCCACGACCTGCACGTCCAGGTCGACACCGACAACGGCCCCAAGCCCATCCTCAAGGGCGTCGACCTGACCATCCGGTCGGGCCAGACGCACGCGATCATGGGTCCGAACGGCTCGGGCAAGTCCACCCTGGCCTACACGCTGGCCGGTCACCCCAAGTACACCGTCACCGGCGGCACCGTCACCCTCGACGGCGACGACGTGCTGTCGATGACCGCCGACGAGCGGGCCCGCGCCGGCCTGTTCCTGGCCATGCAGTACCCGGTCGAGGTGCCCGGTGTGTCGGTCGCGAACTTCCTGCGGACGGCCAAGACCGCGGTCGACGGCCAGGCCCCGAAGATCCGCACCTGGACCAAGCAGGTCAACGACGCGCTCGGCCGGGTCGACCTGGCCCCGTCCTTCGGCCAGCGCTCGGTGAACGAGGGCTTCTCCGGTGGAGAGAAGAAGCGCCACGAGATCGCCCAGCTCGAGCTGCTCAACCCCAAGGTCGCGATCCTGGACGAGACCGACTCCGGCCTGGACATCGACGCCCTGCGCGTGGTGTCCGACGGCGTCAACCGCTTCATCGAGCAGGGTGACCGCGGGGTGCTGCTGATCACGCACTACACGCGGATCCTGCGCTACATCAAGCCGGATGTCGTCCACGTCTTCGTTGACGGTCACATGGTCACCGAGGGCGGCCCCGAGCTGGCCGAAGAGCTCGAGGCGGAGGGCTACGACAAGTACCTGAAGGTGGCGCGCGCAGATGCCTGATACCCAGGTCGACGAGGCCGTCACCGGCGCGTACGACGTCGACGCCATCCGGGCGGATTTCCCGATCCTTGACCGGATGGTGGGGGACTACCCGCTGGTCTACCTGGACTCGGCGAACACCTCCCAGAAGCCGCGCAGCGTGATCCGCCAGGCGGCCGACTTCTACGCCCACCACAACGCCAACGTCGCCCGCGCCATGCACATGCTGGGCGCCGAGGCGACCCAGGCGTACGAGTCCGCCCGGGCCACGATCGCCGATTTCATCGGCGCGGCCGACGCGGCCGAGGTGATCTACACCAAGAACGCCTCCGAGGCGCTCAACCTGGCCGCGAACACGCTGGGCTCGCGCCTGAAGCCCGGCGACGAGGTGGTGATCTCGGTGATGGAGCACCACTCCAACATCGTGCCGTGGCAGCTGGTGTGCCAGCGCACCGGGGCGACCCTGCGCTGGTTCGACGTGACCGAGGAGGGCCGTCTCGACCTGGAGAAGAGCGTCGCCGACGGCCTGATCAATGACCGGACCCGGATCGTGGCGATCACCCGGCAGTCGAACGTGCTGGGCACCATCAACCCGGTCGGGGTGCTGGCCGAGATGGCCCACTCCGTCGGGGCCGTGCTGGTCGTCGACGCCTCCCAGGCAGTGCCGCACATGGCCACCGACGTGCAGGAGTGGGGCGCCGACATGGTCGCCTTCACCGGCCACAAGATGCTCGGCCCGACCGGCATCGGTATCCTCTGGGGCCGCTACGAACTGCTGGAGCAGCTGCCGCCGTTCCTCGGTGGCGGGGAGATGATCGAGGTCGTCCGGATGGAGGGCTCGACCTACGCGCCCCCACCGCACCGCTTCGAGGCCGGCACGATGCCGATCGCCCAGGCGGTCATGCTCGGCGCGGCGATCGACTACCTCAACGACATCGGCATGGACCGGATCGCCGCCCACGAGCACCGGATCACCTCGTACGCCCTGGGCCGCCTCGCCGAGGTGAAGGGGCTGCGGGTCCTCGGGCCGACCGAGGCGGTCGACCGGGGAGGTGCCATCGCCTTCGAGCTGGAGGGCGTGCACCCGCACGACGTGATGACCATGCTCGACTCCCGTGGTATCGCCGTGCGCGGCGGACACCACTGCGCCCGCCCGCTGCACGACCGTTTCGGGGTCCAGTCCTCGACCCGGGCCTCGGCCTACCTGTACACCACCGAGCACGAGATCGACGTGCTGGTCGAGGCCCTCGACTACACCCGGGACTTCTTCAACCGGCCGCGGACGTCCTCGCGGACCCGCCGGAAAGAGCACCGATGAACGTCGAGATGATGTACCAGGAGATCATCCTGGACCACTACAAGGAGAAGCACCACAGCGGTCTGCGCGATCCGTACGACTCCGAGGTGCACCACGTGAACCCCAGCTGTGGTGACGAGATCACCCTGCGGGTCAACCTGGACGGCGAGACCATCAGCGACGTGTCGTACGAGGGCGAGGGCTGCTCCATCTCGCAGGCCTCGACCTCGGTGATGACCGACCTGGTGATCGGTCGCAGCATCGAGCAGTCCCAGGTGCTGTACGACCACTTCAAGGAAATGATGGAGTCCCGGGGCCGGATCGAGCCCGACGAGGACGAGTTCGAGGACGGCATCGCGTTCGCCGGTGTCGCCAAGTTCCCTGCGCGCGTCAAGTGCGCGCTGCTGAGTTGGTCCGCGCTGCGCGATGCGCTGATGCGTGCGACCTCCACGACCGAGCCCCACCCGAAGGAGGACCGGGCATGAGTGAAACAGTCGAGACCCGCGATGACCAGGCCGTCGAGGCCCCTGCCGACAAGGTGCAGGACCGGGAACTGATGGGTGAGGCCGTCTCGGCGCCCGCCCCGGTGTCGGCCAAGCCCACCAATGAGGACGTGATGGAGGCCCTGAAGGACGTCGTCGACCCCGAGCTGGGGATCAACGTCGTCGACCTGGGCCTGATCTACGGCGTACACGTGGACGACGACTCCACGGTCGTGGTCGACATGACCCTGACCAGCGCGGCCTGCCCGCTCACCGACATGATCGAGGACCAGGCTGAGGCGGCCCTGGAGGGGATGGTCAACGGGATGCACATCAACTGGGTGTGGATGCCGCCGTGGACCGCCGCCAAGATCACCGAGGACGGCCGCGACCAGCTGCGGGCGATGGGCTTCAACGTCTGATCCACCCGCCCCACACACCCGTGGGGGCACCCGGACGACACGTACGACCTGGACGACCCGACACGTACGACCATCAGGAGCCCGATGAGCGACGAGGGGCAGCGCAACGTCACCGTCGACCTGGCGCGGGCGCTGGCCATCCTGGTGGTCGTGTGGTTTCACCTGTCGTTCTTCAGGATCTCCCTGGCCCCCGGCGACGGCACCGGACTGCTGGGGTTGGTCGGCCTGACCCTGAGCATGCGCGGGTTCGGGCCGGTCGGCTGGATCGGCAGCTGGTTCCTGCAGATCATGCCGCTGTTCTTCGTCGCCGGTGGCTTCGCCAACACCTTGGTCGTGGACCGTCACGTCCGTGAGGGGCAGGGTTACGGCCACTACCTGGCCCGGCGCGCCGGCCGGTTGGTCGGCCCGCTCGGGTTGTACCTGGGCTTCTGCACGGTCGTGGGGACGATCATCGCCTGGGTGGGCAGCGTGGCGGTGGGCGTGGCCGTCACCGCGTTGGCCACCCGGGTGCTGTGGTTCCTGGCGATCTACCTGGTGATCATCCTGCTTGCCCCGGCGATGGTGCGTGCCCATGACCGGTGGGGGATCGCGGTCGCGGCCCTGTTGCTGGCCGGCTCCCTGCTGGTCGATGCGGCCAGCTTCGCCACTGGCAGCCTCGAGCTGCGGGAGCTCAACCTGCTGCTGGTCTGGCCCTTCGCCCACCAGCTCGGCATCGCGTACGCCCGTGGCGGGTTGCGCCACCAACCGGAGCTGCTCAGCTGGCTGACTCTGGCCGGCGCCGTCGCGGCGATCCTGGCGCTGCTGGCCGTCGCGCCCTATCCGACGACTGCGGTCGGCCTCGGCGACCAGATGGTCTCCAACCTGGCCCCGCCGACCACCCCGATGGCGATGTTGGCCCTGGCCCAGTTCGCGGTGCTGGCGCTGGTCGAGCGGCATGCCGGCGACCGGTTGCGCCGCAGCGCGCCCCTGCAGCGGGTGCTCGGTGTCGCGAACGCGACCGCGGTAACCACCTATCTGTGGCACCTGCCGATCATTGCGCTGTCGGTCGGGATCCTGCTGGTCCCCACCCTGGTGGCCGGCCGGCCGCTCGAGGTGCTGCTGACCACCCCGTTCGTCTATCTGGTCGCGGTGCCCCTGCTGGTGCTGCTCATCCCGCGGATCGGCCGGGTCGAACAGGCCCTCAGCCCACCGGCCGGGTCTCGGGTGTCCACCGGGCTGGTGCTGGCCGGCATGCTGGTGCTGATGGCCGGCCTGGAACTGGTACGGGCGAACGGGATGGTGCTCCACCCGGGCGCCCCGTGGTCCAGCGCCGGGGTCCTGCTCTTCGTGGCCGGGGCCACCGCGGTCGCCAAGGGCTCGAACCTGACCGGCGGAGGTCGCCAGCGCTGGCAGGGGCACGACGAATCGGTGCTTCCGGGGGGCCGCGCATAGTATGGCGCGGTGTTGACTGCCCGCGATCTCGAAGTCCGTGCCGGAGCCCGCCTCCTGCTGGAGCCCATCTCGTTCCAGGTCGGCCCCGGCGACAAGATCGGGCTGGTCGGCCGCAACGGCGCGGGCAAGACCACGATGACCCGGATCCTGGCCGGCGAGTCGCTGCCGGCTGCCGGCGAGGTGCAGCGGACCGGCCACATCGGCTACCTGCCGCAGGACCCCCGTTCCGGCGACCCGGACGAACTGGTCCGGGACCGGATCCTCGGCGCCCGCGGACTGGACCACATCCTGCGCCGGATGAAGCGGGCCGAGGTCGAGATGTCGGAGGCGACCGACGACCAGGTCCGGGATGCCGCGATGGCGACGTACGCCAAGGCGGAGACCGCCTTCCTGACCGCCGGTGGGTACGCAGCCGAATCCGAGGCCTACCGGATCGCCTCCAACCTGGCCCTGCCCGAGCGGGTCCTGGTGCAGCAGCTCAAGACCCTGTCCGGCGGCCAGCGGCGACGGGTGGAACTGGCCCGGATCCTGTTCTCCGACGCCGACACGCTGCTGCTCGACGAGCCGACCAACCACCTGGACGCCGACTCGATCATCTGGCTGCGCGGCTTCCTGCAGGGCTACTCCGGCGCGGTGATGATGATCTCCCACGACACCGACCTGCTCGAGGCGACGGTGAACAAGGTCTTCCACCTGGACGCCAACCGCGCGGTGATGGACATCTACTCGATGGACTGGAAGCGTTACCTGACCCAGCGCGCCGCCGACGAGGCCCGCCGCAAGCGGGAGCGCCAGAACGCCGAGCGCAAGGCCGGTCAGCTGATGGGCCAGGCCGACAAGATGCGCGCCAAGGCCACCAAGGCCGTCGCCGCGCAGAACATGGCCCGCCGGGCCGAGAAGCTGCTGGCCGGACTCGAGGAGGAGCGCCAGACCGACCGGGTCGCCAAGATCCGCTTCCCCGAGCCCGCCCCGTGCGGCAAGACTCCGATCAGGGCGCAGAACCTGTCCAAGTCGTACGGCTCGCTGGAGGTCTTCACCGGCGTCGACCTGGCCATCGACAAGGGCTCCCAGGTGGTCATCCTGGGGCTGAACGGTGCCGGCAAGACCACCCTGCTGCGGATGCTGGCCGGGGTGGAGGAGCCGGACACCGGCCAGGTCGTCCTCGGCCACGGGGCCCGGGTCGGCTACTACGCCCAGGAGCACGAGACCATCGACGTGTCCCGTACGGTCCTGGAGAACATGGTGTCCGCTTCGCCGGACCTCAACAACACCGAGGTCCGCAAGATCCTGGGCTCGTTCATGTTCACCGGCGACGACGTGCTCAAGCCCGCCGGCGTGCTGTCCGGCGGCGAGAAGACCCGGCTGTCGCTGGCCATGCTGGTGGTGTCCGCGGCGAACGTGCTGCTGCTCGACGAGCCGACCAACAACCTGGACCCCGCCTCGCGCGCCGAGGTACTGGGCGCGATCAACACCTACGCCGGCGCGATCGTGCTGGTCACCCACGACGAGGGCGCCGTCCAGGCGCTCGACCCCGACCGGGTGCTGCTACTCCCCGACGGGGACGAGGACCTGTGGAGCCCGGAGTACGCCGAGTTGGTCTCGCTGGCCTGAGGCAGACCGGACGTTCCGTCGGCCGTCCGCTTGGCTGCGCTGCTACCATGGCGCCCACGACTGGACCGGCAGGAAGGGGCACGGGAGCGATGGCCGAGGGGCCGAGGATGACCGGCGGCGAGCGCGAGCAGTTGATGCTCACCTATGTACGCCGCTACCGTGCCGGGGAGTCTGTGCCGGCTCTGGCCGCCGACACCGGGCAGAGTGACGAGTTCGTCCGGCGCCTGCTCAAGGAGGCCGGCGTCTCGCTGCGCCCGCGGGGGCCCGAGACCGGCCCCGCCTTCGAGCCCTCGGACGAGTTCGCCCCCCCGGCCGGGCGACGGGACCTGGCCCGTTCGCCGAGCAGTCTGGCCGAGACCGACCTGCCGACCCCGCCGCTCGGCGTGCTGGTCCGGAGGCGGGACAAGGGCAGTGCGAACCGGGCCGAGAAGGTCGCCCTCGCCAAGGCCGAGGCCGGTGCCAAGGGCCGTGCGAAGAACGGTGACAAGGCCGGTTCCGGCAAGGCCGCGGCCAAGAAGGCCAAGTCCAAGAAGTCGAAGAAGTGAGCATGTCCTCCCCGGTCCACGTCATGCGGATGATGTCGAAGGGGGACGAGGTCGGCGACAAGCGATTGACCAAGGGCACCCTGCGCCGGGTGATGGAGTACGCCCGTCCCTACTGGGGATTGATCGGCGTCTTCGTGGCGGTGGTCATCATCCAGGCGGCCCTGGCGATCATGCCACCCCTGCTTTTCCGGGAAATCATTGACAACGGCGTGCTGGCCGGTGACCGTCAGGTCGTGGTGCGGATGGCGCTGGTCGTGGCGGGGGTCGCCGTGGCCAATGCGGCCATGGGCCTGTGGCAGCGCTGGTGCTCCTCCAGGATCGGTGAGGGGCTGATCTACGACCTGCGCACCGAGGTCTTCGACCACGTCTCCGCCATGCCGCTGGCGTTCTTCACCCGGACCCAGACCGGCAAGCTGGTCTCCCGCCTCAACTCCGACGTGATCGGCGCGCAGCGCGCCTTCACCACCACGCTGTCCGGGGTGGTCTCCAACGTCTTCGGGCTGCTGCTCACCCTCGGCGCCATGCTCGCGCTGAGCTGGCAGCTCACCGTGGGCGCGCTGGTCCTGCTGCCGCTGTTCGTCATCCCGGCCCGGTTGGTCGGCCGCAAGCTGGCTGACCTGACCCGCCAGCAGATGAACGACAACGCGGAGATGTCGGCGATGATGACCGAGCGGTTCTCGGTCTCCGGTGCGCTGTTGGTCAAGCTGTTCGGCCGCCCGCGGGAGGAGCACCACCGGTTCGCCGCCCGTGCCGGCAGCGTCCGCGAGGTCTCGGTCAGGATCGCCATGAACGGCCGGTTCTTCATCACCTCGCTGACCCTGGTCGCCGCGCTGGCCACCGCACTGGTGTACGGCGTCGGTGGCCTCCGCTCGATCGAGGGTGCCCTCACCGTCGGCACCCTGACCGCGCTGGCCGGTCTGCTCGGCCAGCTCTACGGCCCGCTGACCGCCCTGACCAACATCCGCATCGACGTGATGGGGGCGCTGATCTCGTTCGAACGGGTCTTCGAGATCCTCGACCTGCGCCCGGCGATCGAGGAGAAGCCCGACGGCCAGGACCCGGGGGAGGAGGCCTCGGTCGAGTTCGACGACGTGTGGTTCTCCTACCCGCGCGCCGAGGATGTTTCACTGGCCTCGCTGGAATCGGTCGCGGTCCCCGACCACGTCCCCGGCGAACCGGTCCTGCGCGGGATCAGCTTCCGGGTCGAGCCGGGCAGCACCACCGCCGTCGTCGGGCACTCCGGGTCCGGCAAGACCACCCTGACCCACCTGATCGCCCGCCTCTACGACGTGACCTCCGGCACCGTCCGCGTCGGCGGCGTCGACGTCCGGGACCTGAAGCTCTCCGCGCTGCAGGGGGCGGTCGGCTACGTGACCCAGGACGCCCACATGTTCCACGACACGGTCCGGGAGAACCTGCGCTATGCCCGGCCCGAGGCGACCGAGGACGAGCTGTGGCAGGTGCTGGAGGCGGCTCACATCGCGGACCTGGTGCGCTCGCTGCCGGACGGGTTGGACACCCTGGTCGGGGAACGCGGCTACCGGCTGTCCGGCGGTGAGCGCCAGCGGCTGGCGATCGCGCGGCTGCTGCTCAAGGCCCCGAGGATCGTGGTGCTCGACGAGGCCACCGCGCACCTGGACTCCGAGTCCGAGGCGGCGGTCCAACAGGCCCTCGACGTGGCGATGGAGGACCGGACCAGCCTGGTGGTCGCACACCGGTTGTCGACGGTCCGCAACGCCGACCAGATCCTGGTTGTCGAGGGCGGCCGGATCATCGAGCGGGGCACCCACTCCGAGCTGCTGGCCCTCGGCGGGGCGTACGCCGAGCTGTACCGCACCCAGTTCGCGGAGGTGCCCGACCACTGAGGCCCGGCGGGTCAGGCCCGGGCGAACTCGTACACCCGGACCGCGACTGTGACGTGCGTGGTGCGGTCCTCGACGGCCGGATCGGCCGCACGGTCGTGGAATGCATTCGGGCCCATCTCCACCAGATCCCGGACGTCCGCGGGCGCCAGGTCGAGGCCGAAGCGTACGTCCGTCCGGCCGGTGGGGCGCAGGTGGCCCTCGACGGTGGCCAGCAGGCGGGCCTCCTTGTCCGCCTCGATCCCCAGCAGGCCGAGCGCCGCCCGGACCTCGGCCAGGTGGTCCGGCAGCGGTACCACGACCAGTGCCCGGCCGGTCGGGGCCAGCACCCGCGCGAACTCGGCGGGGTTGCGCGGGGCGAAGACCGCCAGCAGCGTGTCGATGCTGCCGGACCGTACCGGCAGGCCTGCCCAGGTGTCGGCGACCACCGCACCGATCCGGGGATGGGCGCGGGCGGCCCGACGGGCGGCGGCGGGGGAGATGTCCAGCGCCAGGCCGCGTCGGCCGGACCCAGGGCCGGATCCCAGGCACCCGGCCAGGTAGTAGCCAGTCCCTGCCCCGGCCTCCAGCACGGTCGTCGCCGACCCGGTGCGGCGGGCCAGCTCGTCCCGGATCGGTGCGTACGCACCGGAGCCGAGGAACCGCTCGCGGGCCGCCACCATCTGGGCGGTGTCGGCATGGGCCGGGGCCGAGTGGGTGAGCAGGTTCACGTACCCCTGCCGGGCCACGTCGTACGCGTGGCCGCGGGGGCAGCGCAGGGTGCCAGGGCTCCGGGGAGGTGGGGTGAGGGTGAGGGGGGCCTCCCCGTCCCGGGGGCACTGCGGGCAGGTCAGCAGGTCGACGACGTCGGCGAGCACGGCATCACCGGTGGGTGGAGTCGGCGGACTCGGGGCTGTCGGTGTCGGCCTGCAGGGGGCGCTCCCGCCGGCGTCGACCGGCGATGATCTCCCGGGTGTCCTTGCCGATCAGGATGAAGGTGCCGACGATGCCGATCACCGCGAAGCTGAACCACTGCACGGCGTACGACATGTGCGGGCCTTCCGACAGCTCGGGCAGGGCGACTGGGACCAGCCCGCCGTCCTGGGCAGGGTCCATCGCGGTGGCGCTCAGGTAGCCGTCGACCAGCGGCAGGCCGGACCATTCGCCGATCGCCGCGGTATTGATCAGTCGGGTCGAACCGGCCTCGGGGGTGGTGGCCGTCTGGGGACCGGTCTCGGAGGCCATCACGTAGCCCTCGACCGTCACCACGCCGGTCGGCGGTACGGCGAGACTCTTGGCATCGGGCAGCGGTCCGTTCTTGGGGCGGGGGGCGAATCCGCGGTCGACCAGCAGCCACTCGCCCGAGGCGGTCCGCAACGGCACCACCACCTCGTAGCCGCTGGTGCCCTCGTTGGTGCGGTAGCGCACCTGCAACTGGTGGTCCGGGTCGAAGGTGCCTTGGACCCGGACCCGGCGGTACTGGTCCTCGGCGGTGATCGGGTCGCCGAAGGCTTCCCCGAATGTCGCGACCGGGGCCTGCTGCTGGGCGACGATGGTGGCATTGCGTTCGCGCTTGACCTCGCGCCGATCCAGCTGCCAGTCGCCGAGCCGGACGAAGGCAGCCACCAACACGACGGCGAAGATGACCAGTCCGACCCAGCGCTTCCAGTACGTGCCCACCACGCGAGCCTAGCCGCTCCCCGCTGGAGGTCGGTGCCGGTGAAATCGGGCCGTACGCTACTGGATGTCGTCGTCGGTGTCGTCGGCGTCGACGGAACCCAGACCGGGGCCGGCCTCCTCGAGGCTCAGGACCAGTGCCGTGGTCTGGGCGGCGACCTGGCCCAGGGTGCCGCCCCGACCGACCGCGACCCCGACCAGGAAAGTGGTGAGCGGCGATGCCGGGCGCTCGACCTGGTGCGAGGCGTCCCGAGCAAGGTCGAGCAGGGTCAGGATGTCGTCCTTGCTCAGCTCGTAGTCCCCGGTGTCGATGTGGTGCGCCAGGATGTCAATCCAGTCGGTGAGACTCGCCCACTCCTCCGTCATCATTCTCCTCTTGCCGACGTGCTCCGATCATGGCACGGGCCCGGAGGGCCGAATCGGGTGGGGTCCCGATGAGGCAATTGTGGGCTGGCATACACTCCGTTCATGTTGCCGGTACGGACCGCCCGAGCCATGCAGCCGTTGGCCGACGCCTACGGGCGGGTCGCCACGGACCTGCGGGTTTCCCTGACAGACAGATGCAACCTGCGCTGCACGTACTGCATGCCTCCCGAGGGCCTGGACTGGATGCCGGACGAGGAACTGCTCACCAATGACGAACTGGTCCGGCTGGTCCGGATCGGCGTCGAACAGTTGGGCATCCGTACGGTACGGCTCACCGGGGGCGAGCCCCTGCTGCGGCCCGACCTGCCCGAGATCATCGCCGCCCTTGCCGGGCTGCCCCGCCGGCCCACCATCGCGCTGACCACCAACGGGATCGGCCTGGCGGCGCGGGCCCAGCGCCTGCGGCAGGCGGGCCTGGACCGGATCAACGTGTCCATGGACACCCTCGATCCGGACCGCTTCCGGCAGATCACCCGGCGCAAGAGACACGCCGATGTCCTGGCCGGGATCCGGGCCGCACGCAAGGTCGGCCTGTCCCCGGTGAAGGTCAACACTGTGCTGGTCCGCGGCATCAACGACGACGAGGCCCCCGCCTTGGTCGAGTGGGCCGGGCCGGAGGGGGTCCAGATCCGGTTCATCGAGCAGATGCCGCTCGACGCCCAGCACGGCTGGCGGCGGGACACCATGGTCACCGCCGACGAGGTGCTGGCCTCCCTGTCGGGCCTGCGGTTGCACCCGGTCGCCGAGGAGGGCATCGAGCGGGGGAGTGCGCCCTCGGAGCTGTTCCGGGTGGGGGACACCGACCAGTTGGTCGGGATCATCGCCTCGGTCTCTCGCCCCTTCTGCGGGGCCTGCGACCGGGTCCGGCTGACCGCCGACGGGCAGCTGCGCAACTGCCTGTTCTCCCGCACCGAGGATGATCTGAGGGGTGCGCTGCGGGCCGGGGCCGGTGACGGGGCCATCGCCGAGCAGTGGGTCCGCGCCGTTGCCGGCAAGCGTCCCGGACACGGGATCGACGATCCGAGCTTCCTGCAACCCGATCGGCCGATGTCCGCGATCGGCGGCTGACCGGGTCCGTTCAGGTGCGTTCGGGGCCCCGGGCCCCGTCCGCGTCCTCGCCGTGGTCAGGCCCCTCGGACCCGGGGCGGGGCGGGTCCGGCGTCGGCTCGATCTCCTGCGTGTCGCCGCTGATGATGATCGGCGGCTCCGGGCGCGGGGGCGCCTCGATCGCCCTGAACTGCTGGGTCACCGTTGGTACGTCGTTGCCGCGGCGGGCGCGCAGGTCGATCGCGTTGGCGATCAGGACGGCGATGCCCGGCAGGAAGGCCGCTCCGCCGACTGCGATCCATCGCCAGACCCCGTGCAGGAAGATCGCAGCGATGAAGCAGATGACCCGCAGCGACATCAGTGCCAGGTACTCCATCTGGCGCCGACTCAGGTCCTCCTCGGCGGAAACCGGCGCGCTGGTGATGAGGACCGCATGCTTGCGCGACCTACGACGGCGCCTGCCCGGGTTTGCCACGCCGCCACTATAGGTTCCGCGACGGGTTGGTGACAGGGACGCCGGCTGTGACCGATCCGAAGGGCGGCACTGTGGGCTGCTAGCTTGATCCGGTGAGCAACACAGCAGCAGATGCGTCCCCGGTCGGCCGCGTCGCCCTCGTCACCGGCGGCAACCGTGGTATCGGTCGTGCCATCACCGAACGCCTGGTGGCCGAGGGCTACCGGGTCGCGGCCACCTCGCGCAGCGGGCAGGTCCCCGACGGCGTCCTCGGAGTGCCCTGCGACGTCACCGACCAGGATCAGGTCGAGGCCGCCTTCACGACCGTGGAGCAGCAGCTCGGCCCGGTCGAGGTGCTGGTGGCCAATGCCGGCATCACCAAGGACACCCTGCTGATGCGGATGAAGGACGACGACTGGAACGCCGTCATCGACACCAACCTCACCGGCACCTTCCGGGTCGTACGACGCGCCAGCCGCGCCATGATGAAGGGGCGGTTCGGCCGGATCATCCTGATCTCATCGGTCGTCGGACTGCTCGGCAGCGCCGGTCAGGTCAACTACGCGGCGTCCAAGTCCGGGCTGGTCGGCCTGGCCCGCTCGGTCACCCGCGAGCTGGGTTCCCGTGGCATCACCGCCAACCTGGTCGCCCCCGGATTCATCACCACCGACATGACCGCCGAGCTGAGCGACGAGCTGGTCGCCCAGTACAACGCTCGGATTCCCGCCGGCCACCTCGGCGCGGTCGAGGACATCGCGCACGCGGTCAGCTTCCTCGCCGGCGACGGCGCGGGCTACATCTCCGGGGCCGTGCTGCCTGTCGACGGCGGCCTCGGCATGGGTCACTGAGAACAGGAGCGGACATGGGAATCCTCGAAGGCAAGAACATCCTCGTCACCGGTGTGACGATGAACACCTCCATCGCCTACCGGGTCGCCGAGATCGCCCAGGCCGAGGGTGCGACCGTCGTCGTGTCGAACTTCGGTCGGGCGATGGGCCTGACCCGCCGGGTGGTGAAGAAGCTCGACCCCGAGCCGCCGGTGCTGGAGCTCGACGCGACCGACGCCAAGCAGCTCGCCGGCCTGGCCGACCAGCTGCGCGGGGCCGGGATCGACCGCCTCGACGGTGTCGTGCACGCGATCGCCTACGCCAACCCGCAGACCGCTCTGGGCGGCCACTTCCTGTCGACCGAATGGGACGACGTCGCGACCGCCCTGCACACCTCGTCCTACTCGCTGGTGTCCCTGGTGCGGGCGTGCAAGCCGCTGATCACCGGTCCGGCCAGCGTGGTCGGCCTGACCTTCGACGGCTCGGTCGCCTGGCCCACCTACGACTGGATGGGCGTGGCCAAGGCCGCGCTCGAGGGCGCCAGCCGTTACCTGGCCCGGTACGTCGGGCCCGATGGCATCCGGACCAACATGGTCTCGGCCGGCCCGATCGACACCTTGGCGAAGAAGGCCATCCCGGGTGGCTCGGAGTTCAACGACGTGTGGGCCGACCGCGCCCCGCTGGGCTGGGACCCGACCGATGCGACCGCCACGGCCAAGGCCGTCGTCGCGCTGCTGTCGGACTGGTTCCCGATGACGACCGGGGAGGTCATCCACGTCGATGGCGGGCTGCACGCCACCGGCGCCTGAGATCCCCCACCGGTCACCGGCCCTCGTCCGGTGGCCAGGCGCAGGATGCCTCCAGGCTGTCCAGTGCCGCGTTGAGCAGGGTCCGTAGCGTACGGGCACGCAGCTCCACCGCATGCGCATGGAGCAGGCCGGACTCGTCCGCGAGTCCGGCCTCACAGGCCTCGACCAGGCGCAGCGCCCGGTCCGCCGAGTGCCGTTGCCGGGCCGGGTAGGCCGCCGGCAGCAGCAGGCCGGTGCTCTCGGGGCGTTGGCCGGAGACCATGCCCAGCTCGGCCAGCACGCCGGTGGCCTGCCGTATCGCGAGGGTCAGGGCGTGCTCCTGCTCGGCGGCGGACGGCGGCGGGAACGGCCTCTCGGCGCTGGTCAGCAGCCACTGGATGGCCGGTCCGACCCGGGTCGGGACCCAGGCCGGGCCGCCGGCGACGGGAACCACCGCCGCGCCGGCCGCCAGCGCCGCCCGCGTCAACGGGGCCGGGCCACGCAGCGGCCCCAGCTTCCCGGGCCGGGGCAGGGCCAGCAACCAGTCCGAACCGTCATGGCGCAGTGCCGCCGCCATCGCCTCGTCCAGTGGGCTGGACCCGTCCGGCCGGAGCCCGAGCAGCGCGTCCGGACTGCTGGCATGGTGGGCGGCATCCCCTGCCTGCACCGTTCGGGCCGCGACCTCGATGCTGGGCACGCCGGTGGCGGCGACCAGCGGGTCGGCCCCGTGGCGGAGCACGTTCAGGTGGGTGACCAGGCGGATGGCAGCGAGCATGCTCACAGCCCCCACCGTACGGCACCGGACCATCCCGCAGGACTGGTTCGAGCGGCCGCCGACAGCGGCGATGAGCAGCTGCTGGGCCCCTGCGCGCTCGGGTGCCGGGAGGATGTAGGTTCGGACCATGGTCACCGTGGTGGAGCTGGTCGACGTGAGCGTCCGGCGTGGGAACACGATGCTGCTGGACGGCATCAACTGGCGTGTCGGGGAATCGGATCGGTGGGTGGTCCTGGGTGCCAACGGCGCCGGCAAGACCACACTGCTGCGCCTGCTCACCGGTGACCTGCACCCGACGTCCGGCATGGTCGGGGTCCTTGACGAGGTGCTGGGCGCGGTCAACATTTTCGACCTGCGCCCCCGGATCGGCCTGGTGTCCCAGGTGTTCCAGGAGCGGGTGCCGCGGAACGAGACCGTGCACGACCTCGTCGTCTCGGCCGGCTACGCGGTGGTCGGTCGCTGGAAGGAAGAGTACGAGGACTACGACCACGACCGCGCCGACGCGTTGCTCGACCGGTTCGGGATGCTGGAGCTGCGCGACCGGACCTTCGGGACGCTGAGCTCGGGGGAGCGCAAGCGGGTGGAGATCGCCCGCGCGCTGATGGTCGACCCGGAGCTGCTGCTCCTCGACGAGCCCGCCGCCGGTCTCGACCTGGCGGGTCGGGAGAACCTGGTCCAGCTGCTGGGTCACCTCGCCGCCGATGTCACCGCCCCGGCCAGCGTCATGGTGACCCACCACGTGGAGGAGATCCCGCAGGGCATCACCCATGCGATGCTGCTCAAGAAGGGGCGCGTTGTGGCCGCCGGGCCCGCCCGCGACGTGCTGACCGAGCCGCTGATGAGTGAGACGTTCGACATCCCGCTGCGACTCCTGATGAGCCAGGGGCGGTTCACGGCCAGGGCCCGCTAGATGCAGATGCACCTGCAGGACTGGTTCTTCCTGAACCCGTGGGCGCTGTGGCTCACCGGCGTCGTCCTGGCCCTGATGATCGAGCTGCTGCAACGTGACGGCCGTGCCCTGGCCTGCGCCGGGGCCTGCGCGATCGGCGCAGTGGTGGCGTCCCTGGCGCCGCAGCACTGGTGGCTCGCCGCGGCCGCCGCGCTGGTGGCGGCCTGGACCTTCTGGATGACCCTGCGTCCCGTCCGGTCCTGACCCCCGACGGCCGGGTGCAGACTGGGACGGTGTCCACAGCCCAACTGAACCTCGTCCCCATCACCGATCCGCAGGACGAACGCGTCGCCGACTACGTGCGCCTGCGTGACGTGTCGCTGCGGAAGACCCTGGAGGCCGAGCAGGGCCTGTTCATCGCCGAGGGGGAGAAGGTCATCCGCCGGGCTCTCGAGGCGGACTACGAGCCGCGGTCCTTCCTGCTCGCCCCCCGCTGGATCGATTCCCTGGCCGACCGGTTGGCTGCCCACCCCGACGTGCCGGTCTACGTCGTCAGCGAGGCACTGGCCGAGCAGGTGACCGGCTTCCACGTCCACCGCGGGGCCCTCGCCTCGATGCTCCGCCGGACCCGGTGGACCATGCCCGACCTGCTGGGCCTGCAGCGCCTGGTGGTCTGTGAGGACATCGTCGACCACACCAACGTGGGCGGTTCCAAACCACCGCAGGTCGGCGATGTCTCCTCGGATACGAGCCGACCTTGGCAGCCCAAGGTAGCGAAGAGCGAGTTCGACGATACGTTCGAGCTCAACCCTGGCGTGTCCAGCGGGGAGGAGCGGCGCAGGACGGCAGTTCCCGGCGCGAGTCCAGCGGGCCGAGGAGATAGTTCTGCCTCGAATACGAAGAGCCGCTCGCGGATTGCGATCTTCGAGAACATCGTCGATCATACGAATCTTGGAGCCGCGTTTAGGTCAGCCGCGGCGATCGGCGTGGACGCCGTCCTCGTCACCCCCAGTTGCGCGGACCCGCTGTACCGTCGGTCGATCCGGGTCTCGATGGGAACGGTGTTCCAGGTCCCCTGGGCGCGCATCGACTCATGGCCTGCGGACATCGACATGATTAAAAAGCATGGGTACGTCGTCGCCGGCATGACCCTGGGAGAGGGCGCGATCACGCTCGACGAGCTGGTCGCGGAGGACCACCCGCATCTCGCGCTGGTGTTCGGGACAGAAGGCCACGGCCTGACGCGCCAGGCCGACCGTCGGCTCGACCGACGGGTGACGATCCCGATGATGCACGGGGTGGACTCGTTGAACGTTGCGGCGTCGGCGGCAGTGGCGTTCTACGCGACGCGGTAGACCTGGTCGGAAATGTCAAAGCTAGCGAGAGGAACCAAACGAGTGCGAGGGGCAGACTTCTTCGGCCCGTGGGAGGGCGATCCGGTCACGTCTTGGGAGAGCGCCCTTAGAGCTCGCGCGGATAGGAGGGACAGGTCCGGGGGCGAATATTCCCCGCTGCTAGCATCTGTACCATGTCAGGCGCTTCGAGCTCGGCCGCTTGCGCGGCAGTGACCAGGACGTCCCGCTAGCGGCGGGACGTCCGGCACACAGCAACACCTCACCTGGAACGTCCAGCCGCTTCGTGATCAGACCGGAGCGGCCCTTCGTGCTGCTCGGAAACTCTTCAGAGCGACGGAGCAATTGATGCTTTCAGGCACTTCCACCACTTCATGCGGGATCGGTCCCGCCCCTGTGCGCGCATGGCTCGTGCTGTGCGCGATGTCGATGCTGCAGTTCTTCATCGCGGTCGACGTGACCGTGGTCAACATCGCGCTGCCCTCGATCGGCGCGGACCTCGGCGTCGGGGGACACTCCCTGACCTGGGTCGTGGTCGGCTACACCATCACCGGCGGAGGGCTGCTGATGCTCGGCGGTCGGCTCGGTGACCTTCTCGGCCGCCGCCGCACCCTCCTGGTCGGCACGAGCGTCTTCGGCGCGGCCTCCCTGCTGGCTGGCCTGGCCCCGTCCTTTCCGGTCCTGGTCGCGGCCCGCCTGCTCCAGGGCGCGGGCGAGGCTGTCGCGCTGCCCGCGGCGATGGCGACCATCGTGCTGCTCTTCCCCGAGGGGCCGCGCCGCTCACGGGCCCTGAGCGTGTGGGCGGCCGTGGCCAGCTGCGGCCTGGTTCTCGGGTTCGCCCTGTCAGGGATCATCACCGCCCACCTGGGCTGGCGCTGGGTCTTCCTGGTCTCGGTGCCCTTCATCCTGGTCGTGATCGTGGCCGCGCTGCTCCTGGTACCGGCCGACCGGCCCGCGTCCGGGGGACGGTGCCGCTTGGACCTTCCCGGTTCGCTCCTGCTGACCGCGTGCCCGCTGCTGTTCGTCTACGCCGCGGTCGAGGCGGGCGAGCCTGCCACCGGCCTGTGGGTCAGCGGGGTCGCGCTGGTGTGCGCGGTGCTGGCTGCTGCCGGGTTCGTGCGGGTCGAGTCGAGGTCGCCGAACCCGCTGGTCCCGCTGACCTTCTTCGCCGATCGGGCCCGGCTGCGGGCGAACCTGACGACGATGCTGCTCAGCGGTGCGTTGTCGACCTCGTTCCTGCTGTTCACGTTCTACCTGCAGGACAGGCTCGGTATCGGGCCTCTGGGGGCAGGCCTGACGATGCTGCCCCTGGCCGTGGCGCTGATCGTGGCCTCGGTGCTCGTGCCTCGGCTGCTGGGACACTGGGGCGCACGCGCCTGCGTGCTGGTCGGCCTGGCAGCGGCTGCCGGCGCGATGGGCGTGGTCGCGCTCGTGGCCGTCCTGGATGGTGGAGCGGTGTGGCTGCTCCCGGCGATGCTACTGATCGCAGCGGGCATGGGCTTCGGGCTCGTGGGTCTGCAGTACATCGCAGTCAGCGGCACCACCGAGGAGGACGCCGGGATCGCCTCCGGCGTCCAGCGAGCATCTGACCAGCTCGGCGGAGCAGCCGGGGTGGCCGTCTACGTCGGCCTCGGGTTCGCACCGGCCCTGCACTCCGGGGACCCGTTCGTGGTCGCTGCGGTGCTCGCCGTTATCGGGCTGGTCGTCGGTGCCGTGGTCATCTCCCGCTCGCCGTCCACCGCGGCGGGGCAGCCGCAGGTCGGGTAGCAGGACCGGGGCCGCCGCACCGCGCCCGGACGGGTACGGCGCGGCGGCCCCGCCCTTCTTCTCGACGACGACGATCACAAGACCACGTGCCCGTCCTGCCCGGCTTCATCGCCGACCCTCTGTGGGAACAGTTCCGAGCCCTGCTGCCCGAACGCAACATCAACCACCCTTTGGGGTGTCACCGCCCGCGCATCCCAGACCGGGTCGTCTTTGACAAGCTTCTGGCCCGCCTCGTCCTGGGAGGTACCTACCAGCAGCACGCCGATGAGACCTGCTCGGCGACCACGATGCGAGCCCGCCGGGACGAGTGGATCCGTGCCGGCGTGTTCGAGCGGCTCCACCACCTGGCGCTGGAAGCCTACGACCAGGCTGTCGGCCTCGACCTGGACAACCTCGTGGTCGACGGATGCATCGTCAAGGCACCGTGCGGAGGAGAGAACACCGGCCGCAGCCCTGTCGACCGCGGCAAATTGGGTCTCAAGAGATCGGTGCTCGTGGACGGCGGCGGGATACCGATCGGATGGGTGCTGGCCGGGGCCAACAGGAACGACTCTCCGCTCCTGCGTCCGACGCTAGAGACCCTCGCCGTGGTCGGATTCAGGCTTCCTGAGGTCATCACGGTTCACCTGGATGCGGGCTATGACTCGGCTCGGACCCGGGATCTTCTCTCCGAGCTGGGCTGCACCCCGAACATCACTCCCAAGGGGGTATTCCTGCCTATCAACCACACTCGTCGATGGGTCGTCGAGCGGACCAACTCATGGCACAACAGAGGGTTCTCGGCGCTGGCGAGGGTGACCGACCGGCAAGGGTGCGTGCAGAACGCCTGGGTGGCGCTGGCCAGCGCGATCATCATCATCCGCCGCCTGGTCCGGCAGTCCTGGAAGCGCTACCGGTGGGACTCTCGTCCTGCCCGGTGCCCCTGATCCATACGCCGTCCTATCCGCGCGAGCTCTTAGTGAGATCGAGTCAGTTCTCAAGCGAACTGGGCAGCAGCGCGCCGTCGGTTGGCGCGGACAGGTCGACGCTCGTTGGAGCCTCCACAGCGGGCTGTACAGGAGACTGCTTGACGCGCGATCGGGATTGCAACCGGCACCAGAGGAAGACGATCTGCTTCGAGCGGAAGAGAAGATCGCTCACTTCGTGCGAGGAGAGTGGCGTTTCGACCAGATGCCCTATCTGGAGTTGCTGGCGAACCTACAACACTTTAGAGGGCCGACACGGATGCTTGATGTCTCGCTCAGTCCGCTGGTCGCTCTCTGGTTCGCCGTCGAGGAGCAGCATGGCGAGTTGGACAGCGCGGACGGGCGAATCTTCGCATTCGACGTCACGAATCGCCGTGTACAACTGGACGAGAAGTGGAATACGTACGACATTCCTTGGCGTGAGTCGGGCAGAAACACGCGTTGGTGCAGAGATCTGCCATTGCTGTGGAGGCCACCCTCCTACAATGAACGCATCCCTGCGCAGCAGTCTGGCTTCCTGCTCGCGGGAGTGCCGAAGGTCTACGGCGGTGGGAACGCCCAGTACCGGAAGGCCCCCGGTACGTCAGGAGAGTTATGGCGCATCGATGAGGTGCGACGAGCCACCTCTCTCCCCACCAAGATGGTCGATCGCTCCGGGAAGGCTCTACAACAAGGTACCGAGCCCACCCTCACGATTCGAATTGCCGCAGAAGCAAAGGCTGGGATTCGTCGTCGACTCGAACGGGACTACGGGTACAACCCCGCAACTATGTACCCCGATCTGTTCGGCATGGCTGCCGAAGTGCGTCGGGCCGTCGACAGTGCCGCGCTCTTGAAGTAAGCCTCGTGTCGGGTCGGGGCGCTCCGCTGTGGCCGTGCAACAGCTCGCCCCTTTTCGACGACCTCGATGGCGGGCGCGCCGCCGACCGCCCGAGGACCGGCAAGTGATACGACGCTGATCTCGGTCGAATGCCGAGCCGAAGACACCAAGCTCAGTCGGCCTGTTACCAGCTAGTAGTACTCCCGGACGTAACCGAGGGCTTTCTCGAAGACGTCGTTGTCGCGGATCTTGAACTGGACGTAGAGCGTCTTACGTAGGGCTTGGCGGACCTCCTGGTCGCCGCGGATCGTGGACTGCCAGCCCTCGAAGCGCACCCCGCGGACAACCTCGTCGATCCGGTTCACGACGTTCTCGACGATGATCGGGGTCTCGTCGCCCTTGAGGGCATCGAACAGCTCCGTCAGGGCCGCTTTGCCCTGTTCTTCGCGGGGTACCTCGTCTGCTGCCTTCTCGGCCGCGACGGTGTCCCGGGCCAGCTCGAGGAGCTCGCGCAGGAAGTCGAGGCTGGACTGCTGGATGTCGGCGTAGCGCTCACGGAGGTCGTTGAGTCGTTGCCCGAGCTCGATGAAGACCGGATTGTGCAGGTGCCTGGCGATGCGTGCGGTGATCTGACGCTCGATCTCTTCGGTGGGGATGTCGGTGCGCCGACCGGTCATGAGGTCTTCGATCGTCTGAGCGTCGAGCACGATCGTCTCGGTGTTCTGCGGGATCTCAACGGCGACGTGCTCGTTGATCAGGTCGATTGTCTTGGCTCCGAGCGCGTGCCACACGAGTCGCCCCGTGATGTCCGAGGGGCGTACTGACTCGTAGACATCCGTGAGCCATCGGTAGTCGTCGCGATGTTCGCCCAGCATGGGGTCAGGACTGAGTGCCTCCCACAGCTGTGACACCACGCTGTAGGCCGCCCCGAAGGCGTCCTTCGTCACGTCGTCGGCGATCGCGGATTGTGCCTGGACGAGGCCTTCGTACCCGCCGACCGTGCGGTCGACACCGGGGAAGAACGCGAGTGCGGCAGCGATCGCCGGCGCGAGCTGAGCCTTCAGTTCTTCGATGTTGGAGACGACCTCTCGAACAGCCTGCTCGTCGAAGGAGAGGGATCGGGCGACGTCGTCGAAGATGCCGAGGTAGTCGACGATCAGGCCGTGGGTCTTGTCCGGCGGGTACACGCGGTTGGTGCGAGTGATCGCTTGGAGCAGCGTGTGCTCCTTCAGTGGCTTGTCGAGGTACTGGCAGTAGAGGATCGGAGCGTCGAACCCGGTCAGCAGCTTCGCAGTTACGATGATGATCTTGAGCGGGTCGGTCGGGTCGTTGAACCGCGCGACGACCTGCTCAAGCTCCTCGGCACCTGGGGTCCACTTGGCCCAGTCGGGCGAGTCACCTCGGGTCTTCGACATGACGATGGTCGATGCCTCGGGCCCGAGGTGCTTGTCGAGCTCGTTCTTGTACGCGACGCAGGAGGCCTTGTCGTACGCGACGACCTGCGCCTTGAAACCCTGGGGCTCCACTTTGGATTGGAAGTGGGCGGCGATGTCGGCGGCGATCTTTGCGATGCGCGAGGGCGTCTTGATCAGCACCTCGATCGAGGCCGCCTTCTTCGAGAGGGTGATCTTGTCGCTCTCGGACAGATCGCGATCCGTGGCGAGTTCCTCGAACGCCGCGTCGATCGCCTCCTGGTCGATGTGGATTTCTGAGAGTCGTGGTTCGAAGTGCAACGGAAGGGTCGCACCGTCGCGGATGGAGTCCTGGAATGAGTACCGCGACAGGTAGCCGCCCTCGTCCTCGGGTGCGCCGAACCACTTGAAGGTGTTGCGGTCGCGCCGGTTGATCGGCGTGCCTGTCAGACCGAAGAGGTACGCGTTGGGCAGAGCCTCACGCATCTTCTGCCCGTAGTCGCCCTCTTGCGAGCGGTGGGCCTCGTCGACCATCGCGATGATGTTCTGCCGGGCGTCGAGGACGCCAGGTGCCTCGCCGAACTTGTGGATCGTGGTGATGATGATCTTCCGCGCGCCCTGGCTGAGCAGCGTCTGGAGTTGCGCTCTCGAGTCCGTCGACACCAAGCCCGGGACGTCCGAGGCGTTGAAGGTGCCCGTGATCTGGGTGTCCAGGTCGATGCGGTCGACCACGATCAGGATCGTTGGGTTCGTGAGCTCGGCCATCGCGCGCAGTTTGAGCGCGGTGAAGACCATGAGCAGTGACTTGCCCGAGCCCTGGAAGTGCCAGATCAGGCCCTGCTTGACCTTGCCGAGCAGGACCCGGTCGACGATGAGGTTGGTCGCCTGGAACTGCTGGAATCGCGCGATGATCTTGATCTTGCGGTGCTTCTTGTCAGTCGCGTAGATGGTGAAGAACCGCAGAAAATCCAGGACCGCACGGGGATTGAGTACTCCTTCGACGGCCTCTTGGACCGCTACGAGACCGATCTTCGCCGGCGCATCCCCATCGGTGGGGTCTTCGCGCCAGGGGCCCCAGAGCTCCACCGGCATGCCGATGGTGCCGTAGCGGAAGTCCTTGCCCTCGGTCGCGAAGCAGAACACGTTGGGCACGAAGAACTGTGGGACGCTCTGCTCGTAGTCATCGTGGATCTGCGCGGCCCCGTCGATCCAGGTGTACGCCGGCCGGATCGGCGTCTTCGCCTCGCCCACCACGAGAGGCAGACCGTTGCACCACAGCACCAGGTCGAACCGCTTCTCCAGCCGACCCTGCTTGAAGGTCACCTCTGTCGAGACGATCCACTGGTTCGACGAGTCCTCGTCGAGATGGTCGAAGTCAATCAGCCGGACCGTGGTGTGCTCGCCGTTCGGCCCGAACGGCATCGACTTCTGCCCGGTCAGCCAGGCCATGAACTCCTCGTTGGCGACCACCGGATGCGGGCTGTTGCGGGCGGCGATCAGGATGGCGCGGAGGTTGTAGATGACCTCATCTGCCTTCGCAGGGTCCGCCTCGATCTCCGGATTGAAGCGGATGAGTGCGCCCTTGAGCACACCTTCCAGCAGCACCTCGTCGGTACGACGCGGCAGTTCGTTACCCGGCACGAACTGGACGTCAATCGACTTCACCAGGTCGCGGATGAAGTCGCGCACTGAGTTCGCCTCGTTGAACTGCGCCATTAGATGCCTCCGAATACCTCGGCGAGGATTGAACGCTTAACTGCGGTCAGGGTGTCGGCCTCTGACCCCAAGGTTGCTGATGCCGTGTCTAGTGAAGTCAGGGACTCAGTAATCGCCACGATCTCGGAAGTCGCCAATGCAGGTACGGGGCCGGCCAGGATCTTCGCTTGCGAGATGTTCTTGGCCTCGGTTCCGTTGACTACCTCACGCACATACGAGCGATAAGCCGGGGATCTGAGAGCGGCCAGCAGCAGTCGGCCGGGATAGCCCTTTCGTGGAACGAGTCGCAGAGTCTTGTCGCTTAGCATGAGGTTGGGAAAATCACGATCGACTAGGCAAGGTCGGGCGACATTGTCGACAACGGCATTGGCGCGAGTAACAAGGACGTCGCCAGCACGAACGATGTCGCCAGGACGAAAGTCAGCGGCGTCCAACAGGCGCTTATTCTCTTCGGGAACGAACAGATCGCGTCCCACGGCACTGACCTTCAGTACACCGAGCTTCCCGTCCTCCGCGGGCTCCGTCGCCGCGCGCGGGCTCCGGCCCGCGTCGATCCTCTCCACCCAGGCGTGGAGTCGCGTGACCTCAGACGGAGCGGCCACGGATTCGAACGTCTCGGTCGCTATGGTGGCGAGTTCTGCCGCCTGCTTGCCGAGTGCATACCTGTGACGCTCGACAGCCCACAGGAGGTCGGCGATTCGCTTCTGCTCCTGGAGGGGCGGGAGGTCGAATTCCTGCACCTTGAGATCGCGCCAGTTCACAGTTGGAGAGAGGGAGCCGACTGAGATAGCGATCGCGCGTTCGAGGAATTGGTCACTTGAGAGGAAAACGGGGAGGAACTCAGGCGAGACGAAATCCTCTCGAGCCCGAAGGACGAGTGCGTGAGCAGAGCAAATGCCGTCGAACTCCGCTAGGGCCACCTTCTTCTGGTATGCGCGTCGACGTCCAAAAATGACGTCGCCCGCTCGGAAGCGGAGCTTCTGTCCCTCGACGACGTCGGGGCTGTCCCAGCGCTGGACGGTCATCACCCCTGGATCGAGGTGCTCTAGTCCGACATAACGATCGACATCGGCCTCCGCGGGGTTGATCCGCTCGGTTACATTTTGGATCGCGTCGCCGAAGGCGACTCGCTTCCAGTGCGACTTGTCGAGGTTCAGGCTCACGCGCTCAGCTCCGTTCGCAACAGCGCGAGAACGTCAGCGATTGCCTCGTCCGACGCCTGCGCGGTAGTTCGCCACTGCGCTACGGCATCGATGACGTCGATGTGCCCGCCTGATTCCTTGGCGGATTCGCCGGCGACGTACAACGGAAGCGCGAGGCTGTGGCCTTTCTCAGCGATTTGGTCGAGGGTGGCGACTGCTGAGAACCCGTCCTGTGGCTCGAAGGCGCGATAGGCGTCCAGGATCTTCCGTTGGTGGGTTTCGCGGAGGAATGATTGTGCCTGTTCGCGGGCGACCTCGTTCACGGCATTGATGAACAGTACCTTGCCTTTGTGCTCGGTGGGCTTGGTGGCGCGGAGCGTGACGACCACGGCCTCCATGGGGCTGTTATAGAAGAGCCCTGCGCCGAGCCCGAGAACGCACTCGATGAGGTCGGACTTCACCAGAGCTTCACGCAGGGCCGCCTCTTCACGCCGGAAGAGCACTCCGTGGGGGAAGAGGATCGCAGCGCGGCCCGTATCGGGATCGAGACTCTTGGCGATGTGCTGGAAGAACGCGTAGTCGGCACGTCCCTGCGGCGGCACGCCCCAGACGTTGCGGCCATAGGGGTCCTTGGCGAACGCAGCGCGGTTCCACGCCTTGATGGAGTAGGGCGGGTTTGCCAGCACGACGTCGAACGTCTGCAGACGGCCCTTGCCGTCGAGGAATGCCGGTCGGCTCAAGGTGTCACCGTGGGCAATGTGGCCGTCTGTAATGCCGTGCAGGAACAGGTTCATCCGCGCGATGGCAGAAGTCCCGTAATTGAGCTCCTGACCGTAGAGGCGCAGATTCCGCCACTCCTTGCCCTGCCGCTTCAGTTCGGCGGCGGTGGAGATGAGCATGCCGCCCGTGCCGCAAGTGGGGTCGTAGACCGACTCACCCGGCTGGGGCTCGAGCATCATCGTCATCAGGTGCACCAGCGTGCGATTGGTGTAGAACTCCTGCGCGGTGTGACCGGAGTCGTCCGCGAATTTCTTGATCAGGTACTCGTAGCCGTTGCCGAGCTCGTCCTCAGGCAGGTTGGCGATCGAGAGCGTCTTGGTGGAGAAGTGCTCGATCAGGTCCGCCAGGGTCGAGTCCGGGAGCAGGTCCTTGTTGCCCCAGTCGCCGTCGCCGAAGACGCCGGGGAGTGTGTCAGGGTTGGCCTTCTCGATGGAGCGCATGGCGTGCAGGAGTGCCGCGCCGATGTTCTGCGTGACGCCGCGGATGTCGTTCCAGTGGCAGCCGTGGGGGATGGCGAAGCGGTGGTTCTCTGGGAGGTCGGCGAGCTCCTCGTCTTCGTATACATCCATCGCGGCGACGTGCTCTTCGTCGTAGACGTCGGAGATCCGCTTCAGGAAGACGAGCGGGAAGATGTACTGCTTGTAGTCGCCCGCGTCGATCAGCCCACGGAGCACGATCGCCGCGCCCCACAGGTAGTTCTCCAGCTCTCGCTGCGTGATTCTGGTGCTCATACGGACAGCCCCCACTTCGCCAGCTCGGCCTCCAGCGCAGCACGCGTCATGGTCGCCTCGGCGTGCGCCGTTTCGAGATTCGCGAGCGCGTCCGCGAGCGTGAGCTTCTCGCCGCTGTCAGGAGGCGCGACGTACAGCGGGATGTTGAGGTTGTAGTCGTTGCTCTCGATCTCGGCCAGGCCGACGACACGGGAGCGGCCCTCGATGTCAGCGTAGAGCTCATAGGCGTCGAGGATCTGCTGGGCATGCTCGGGTTCGAGGGTGTTCTGGTTGCGTCCGCGCTTGAACAGGTCTTCACCGTTGATGAAGAGCACCTTGCCCTTCTCGTCTGGTTGCTTCTCCTGTCGAAGGATCAGCACGCAGGCGGCGAGGCCAGTGCCGTAGAACAGGTTGGGGGCCAAGCCGATGACCGCGTGGACGAGGTCAGACTTGAGCACGTGGGTGCGGATCCGCGCCTCAGCACCCTGCCGGAAAAGTGCGCCCTGGGGCAGGACGACGGCGACACGGCCCGTCTTCGGATTCGCGGAGGTGATCATGTGCTGGACCCACGCCCAGTCGGCGTACCCCTTCGGCGGGACACCGCCGAGCGCGTTGCGGCCCCATTTGTCGGACGCCCACTCCGGCTCGCCCCAGTTCTTGAGCGAGAACGGCGGGTTGGCGACGACGCAGTCGAACTGCGCAAGATTATTGCCCGTGTAGAAGGCGGGGTTGCGCAACGTGTCCTCGCGGACGATCTTGAAGTCCTCGACGCCGTGGAGCAGCAGGTTCATCCGTGCGATCGCAGAGGTGGCGAGCACTTTCTCCTGGCCGTAGAGCTTGCCCCACAGGGTCTTGGGGCTGCCGCCGGCATCTTTCACGTGCTCGATGACCTCGATCAGCATGCCGCCGGTGCCGCAGGCCGGGTCGTAGACCGTCTCGCCCTCGGTGGGGTTGAGGATGTTGACGAGCAGGCCGACCACCGAGCGCGGCGTGTAGTACTCACCGGCCTTCTTGTTCGACTGGTCGGCGAATCTCTTGATGAGGTACTCGTACGCGTTGCCGAACACGTCGGGCGGCACAGCGGCGTTGGTCAGCGCCTTACTCGAGAAGTGCTCGATGAGATCGGCGAGCTTCCGATCGGGCAGCTTGTCCTTGTTGGTCCAGCTGGCGTTGCCGAAGATGCCGTACAGCGTCTCGGGGTTGGCCTTCTCGATCTCCCGGAACGCGGTCTGAAGCGCGGTGCCGATGTTCTCGGTGCAATTGCGGACGTCGTCCCACAGGCTGCCCTCGGGGATGGCGAAGCGGTGGTTCTCCGCGAACAGGGCGAACTCGTGGTCGCCCCCGGACTCGTCCAGCGCTTGGGCGTACTCCTCGAGATAGACGTCGCTGATCCGCTTGAAGAACATCAGCGGGAAGATGTAAGCCTTGAAATCGGCCTGGTCGATGCTGCCGCGCAGCAGGTCAGCCGCCGCGGCGAGGTACTGCTCGAGCTCCGCCAGCGTCAGCGGATCGCTCCCGCCGTGGGGGCGCAATGCCCGCGCTGCCGCGCGTGCCTCATCCTCGGTCATCCGTCTCCTAGCTATTGCTCCACCACGCGGCAATGGCGCTACCGACTCAGCTCACGGCCGAGGGGACAACGCCCCCTGACTAGGGCCTCGTTGCGTCAGCACGCGGTGGGCGGTTCCGATCGACACGCCAGCGCTTCCGGCGATGCTGCGCAACGACTCGCCTCGATCTCTCCGCATCCTAATCTCGCGCTGCGTCTCGTCGCTAATGGAGCGTGGTCGGCCGTGGCTGCCTCCGTGTTCCCGCGCTGTGCGGATGCCAGCCCGGATGCGGGAGCTTTGAAGCTCTCGACGTAGTTGTCTGAGCTCGCGGATGTCCGCGAGGAGCTCCGAGTCTCCGGTGTGCTCGCCCGCGGCCAGCCCCACGAGGACCTTCACTGTTACTCCTCGGTCAACGAGGTCCAGCAATGTCTCGAGCCCGTCGACCATGCTCGCGCTCAGGCTCCGTGCGCGGGTCACGGTGAGTGCATCCCCGTCGCCGACCTCCGCCACAGCAGCGAGGAGCCCGGGGCGGTTCTTGATCAGGCGTCGACGCGATGCAGTCTCCTCGAAGAGACGCGAGCAGATCGGCTCGAGTGCCTGCCGTTGCGATCTCGCGTCCTGAGGGTCTGCCCCGACCCGGACGAGTCCTATGAGCGCCATCAGCCCAAACCCAGGTCGCTGCTGCGCAGTCGCAGCATGGCAGTGCGTGGGGGAGCGAGGTGCATAGGGTTTATTGAACACTCCAAGCCGGCCGACAATGACGACCGAGCGGCCGTATTTGCCTTCTGACCTGCGGAGACGTAATGCTCAGTTCATCGGCGTGTTGACCGGAAGGAACTGAGCGAACGGGTCCGAAACGCTCCAGAACACTCTGTGACCGCATCCAACGTCGGCGCCATCCTGCGCTCGGCGGCAGGGATGGACTGGGACGGCTGCCT
>JBIQHF010000013.1:0-4466 GCA_044508675.1 Propionibacteriaceae bacterium
TCGCCCCCCGCTTGGCCGCCAGAATGGCCGACTCGTTCATCAGGTTGGCCAGCTCAGCGCCGGTCATGCCGGGCGTGGCGCGCGCCACGGCCTCCAGGTCGACGTCATCGGCCAGCGGCTTGCCGCGGCTGTGCACCTTGAGGATCTCCACCCGGCCCTTCCGGTCGGGCGCGTGCACGGTGATCTGGCGGTCGAAGCGCCCGGGACGGGTCAGTGCCGGATCGAGCACGTCGGCCCGGTTCGTCGCGGCCATCACCACGACACCCTCACTGCCGTCGAAGCCGTCCATCTCGGTGAGGATCTGGTTCAGCGTCTGCTCGCGCTCGTCGTGGCCGCCGACGGAGTGGGCCCCGCCCCGGGCCCGCCCGATCGTGTCGATCTCGTCGATGAAGATGATCGACGGGGCGACCTTGCGCGCCTCCTCGAACAGTTCGCGCACCCGCTGGGCGCCGACGCCCACGATCATTTCGATGAACTCGGAGGCACTGGCGGAGAAGAACGGGACATCGGCCTCGCCGGCGGTCGCGCGGGCCAACAGGGTCTTGCCGGTGCCCGGGGCGCCGGTCAGCAGCACGCCCTTGGGCGGCTTGGCGCCGAGCTTGCGGTACTTCTCGGGGCTGCGGAGGAAGTCGACGATCTCCGCGACCTGGTCCTCGACCTCGTCGATGCCGGCGACGTCGTCGAACGTGACGCGGACCGTGCCCGGGTCAACCGGCTTGGCCTTCTTGCCGCCACCCATCATGCGGCCGAGTCCGCCGGCGCCTCCTCCTCTCCTGATCCGACGGAACATCCAGACGTAGAAGACGATCAGCAGCAGCCAGGGCGCGAAGGCGAGCAGCAGGTTCGCCAGGGGCCCGCGCTGCTCCACGACCGGTGTGGCCCGTACGACGGCACCGCCATCGGTGAGCTGGGTCATCAGGTCGTCCTGGGCGAAGGTCGGCCGCTCGGTGGTGAACTGCGAGTACTCCTTCACCGGGTCCGATCCCGGGAGCGGGCGCGGCTGCCTCAGCTCTCCCTGGATGGTGTTGCCGCGGGAGAACACCTCGGCGACGTTCTGTGCCTGCACCTGCGCCTGGAACTCGGTGTAGGAGATGCTCTGGGGTCCGCGACTCAGGTCCTGCAGGGAGAACACCAGGAAGAAGCCCAGGTAGAAGACCAGCCCCCACAGCAGCAGGTTGCGCCAGCTCGGGCCCTGCGGCTGCTCGCCCTGGTCGCCGGCCGGCTCCAGTCCCTCGGTCCGCCAGGGCTTCGGCGGTTCCTTCTCCGGCTTGTCGTTGCGTTTGCTGTCGGTTTCCGTCGTCATCACTCACCCACGCGTAGTTGGCGTCGCTCAAATCTTCGGCTAACCGAAGGATATCGACCGCCCGCTCCAGCCTGGGGTGAGCCACTGCGAGAGGGGGCTCAGGGAGCGGGAAACGTGGACTGCTCGCTCGGCGCCATGTCCACGCTGACCGTCATCGACGAGCCGCCCCGTGCGCCGTAGATCACGCCGCGGACCGGAGCAACATCGGAGTAGTCGCGCCCCCAGGCCACCGTGGCGTGGGATTCATCGACCGGGCGGTTGTTGGTCGGGTCGAGGTCGTACCAGCCGGCCCCGGGCACCCAGACCCCGGCCCAGGCGTGCGTGGCATCCGCACCGATGTTGCGCGGCTTGCCCGGCGGCGGCACGGTCGCGAGATAGCCGCTGACGTAGCGGCCGGCCAGACCGACCGATCGCAGGCAGGCCACCATCAACTGGGCGAAGTCCTGGCACACCCCGGCCCGCAGTCGCAGCACGTCACCGACCCGGGTGGTCACCGAGGTGGCCCGCGGATCGTACGTGAAGTCGTCGTGGATCCGGTGGTTCAGGTCCTCCACCGCCTCCCCCAGCGGGCGGGCCGGGGCGAACGACGCCGCGGCATAGTCGGCGACCTCCGGCGGCAGGTCGACCCGGGGGGAGGCCAGGGTGAAGTCGACCGCCTCCCACCAGTCGGGGACGTCGCGGCGCAGGTCCGGGCGGCACTGGTCCCAGGGCCGGGCCAGCAGGTCCGGGTCGACCTGCTGGAGTCCGATCCGGATGTCAGTGGTGGCAACGATGGCCAGCTCGGTGTGCGGCTCGGTCACGTGGTACCAGGTGCACCGGTTGCCGTACACGTCCTCATACGACGCCCGGTCCGAGGGCAGGGGGCTGACGTCCACTCGGTGGCCGAGCACGTGCTGGCGGTCGATCTCCCGCGGCGACAGGTGGTAGAGGCCATAGCTGGAGGTGATCTCGCCCTGGTAGTGGTAGGCCGTCTCGTGACGGATCCGGAACGTCCTCACATGCCGCTCCCGGCCGGGCCCGGGGGCAGGTCCGCGGCGACCCAGAGCGGACGGGGCTCGGGCTCACGGGTCAGGTAGGCCTCGGAGATCGCCTCCGAGAGCCGGAACAGCCGCAGCCGCAGGTCGGTGAGGTACTCATCGACGCCCTGCACCGGGTTCCGGGCGGGAGCGAGCACCGGAGCGACCTCGCCGCCTGCCTCGTCCCGGGTGGGCAGCACCGCCGGTTCGCCGTGGCTGACCCGCTGCACCGCGCTCTGGCCGGTCAGCTCGACCAGGTCGGCGAGGAGTCGCTGGGGGCGGCCGCTGGTCGGCGCGTTGGGCAGTCGGCCCAGGGCGCGGTCGATCCGGTGCACCTGGAAGGCCACCGAGCGCGGGTTGGTCCGGTCGGCGACCAGCAGGTCGAGGACCGTGACCAGCTCGGTGCGCCCGCCGTGCCGGCGTCGATGGGTGACGACACTCTCCGCCGCGGTCATCGCGGCAGCGAGGACCATCCGGTCCGGCGGGGTCGACCAGCTCCCGTGGTCGTCCGCGGAAACGCCCGCGGCCAGGGCGGGGGCGGTGAAGCAGCCCTGCAGCAGCCCGACGACCTGGATGGCCCGTTCCAGCGCGCGTCCGGAGTCGAGCAACTGCCAGCCCGCGTCGCGGACCATGTTCTCCGCAGTGATCCCGGCCAGCGCGAGCAGCGCCATCAGGCTGTGCTCCGCGGCGTCCCCCAGAGCGCTGGAGTCATCGATCGGCCGGCGCCGGAGGGTGTCGACGGCCCGCTCGGCCCCGGCCAGCGCGACCCACACGTCCGGGGACAGCTGGTCCCGGACCCCGTCGGCGGCGTGGCTGAGCAGGGCCAGGGAGCGCGCGACGGTGCCGCGTCGCGACCGGTTGACCACCAGGGTCTGCAGTTGGCGCAAGGAACTGACCTCGTCGCCGGGCCGCTGCGAGCCGGTCACCGCGTACAGCGCCTCGAGCAGGGTGTCGACCGGGGAGCCGGGCCGGCGGACCATGTTCTGCTCGACCAGCACGTGGTGGGTGGCACCGACCAGCCGGACAGTGGCCTCGGCCCGCTCGGCGTACCGCCCCATCCAGTACAGGTCGTCCAGCACCCGCGGCACCATCGCCCGGTTCCCGGCAATGATCTCGGCGACCACGTCCGGCTCGGGGCCGGAGGCCGGTGGCAGGTCACCCCCGGCGACGATCCACAGGTCCTTGGTGGCGCCGCCGGAGAGGGCAGAAGGTCCCTGGCCGACGGACGGCGCCGACCGGATCACCCCCAGCCCGCCCGGCAGGGCCGCGTACGTGGCGCCATGGCGGATCAGGTAGCCGGTCAGCTGGAACGGCTCGGGTGTCAGCCGTCCGTCCCGGACCGAGGGTGCCAGCGACAACGGCATCGGCTCGTGGCCGACGTACAGGTGGGGCTCGACCTCGATCCGGCGCCGCAGGGCGTCACGCTCCTCGGCGGCCAGCAACGACCCCTCCCACACCTGGCCAGTGCCGATGTGGGCCACCCGGAGCCGGTCCAGGCCGGCGAGGACGTGGCTGCGCGAGGGGGCCTCGCCGCACCACCAGGTCGGCAGCGAGGGCAGTCGCAGCGGCTCGTCGAGCAGCCGGTGGCAGATCCGGTCGTCGAACGCCATCAGGCCAGGGTTCTCCAGCACCCCGGTGCCGAGCGCGTTGACCACCGACACCGCGCCGCGGCGGACGATCTCGGTCAGGCCGGCCACCCCCGTCCGCGATCCGGGCTTCAGCTCCAGCGGGTCGGTGGCGCGCGCCGCCACGTGTCGGAAGATCACGTCGACCGGCTCCAGCCGGCCCAGGGAACGCAACCAGACCCGCCCGTCCCGGACGACCAGGTCGTTGCCCTCCACCAGCGGGAAGCCCAGCCGGCTGGCCAGGAACGCCTGGTCGAACGCCGTCGGTGAGTGGGTGCCCGGGGTCAGCACCACGACGTGCGGGTCCTCGACGTCGCTGGGGGCCCACTCGACCAGCGCGGCCCGCATCGCCTGGTAGAACGGGGTCAGTCGCACCAGCTCCGCATCCCGGTAGAGCTCGGCATGCACCCGGGAGAGCACCCGCCGGTTCTCCATCGCGTAGCCGGCACCGACCGGTGCCTGGGTCTGTTGGCCGGTGACCCGCCAGGCGCCGTCGCCGGCCCGGCCCAGGGTGGTGCCGAC
>JBIQHF010000013.1:4566-86800 GCA_044508675.1 Propionibacteriaceae bacterium
CATCGTCGTCGTCGGGCCGGTGCAGGTCTCCGACGTCCCCGATCACCCACGGCCGGAAGGTGACGTTGTCGTCGGCCAGGCGCCGGTCGACCTCGGCCTGGACCGCGGTCCAGTCGATCGACGCCTCGGCCAGAGCCGACAGCTCGTCCCAGCCGATCCGCAGGGTGCCGTCGGGGGCGCGCAGCTCGTCGTACGCCTCGCCGGCACCGTCGCCCGGACTCCCCGCACCCCCCTGCGGGCTCATCGCCGGGCTCCTCAGTAGCGGTAGAGGTCCGACTTGTAGGGGCCCTCGACCGGAACGCCGAGGTAGTCGGCCTGCTTCTGGGTCAGCTTCGACAGGCGCACCCCGAGCGCGTCCAGGTGCAGCCTGGCGACCAGCTCGTCGAGCTTCTTGGGGAGCAGGTGCACGCCCACCGGGTAGGCGTCGTGGTTGGTCCACAGCTCGATCTGGCCGAGCACCTGGTTGGTGAAGGAGCTCGACATCACGAAGCTCGGATGGCCGGTGGCGTTGCCCAGGTTGAGCAGACGGCCCTCGGACAGCACCAGCACCCCGTGGCCGTCGGGGAAGATCCACTCGTCGACCTGCGGCTTGATGGTGACCCGTCGCACCCCGTCCCAGGCCGCCAGCCCGGCCATGTCGATCTCGTTGTCGAAGTGGCCGATGTTGCCGATGATCGCCTGGTGCTTCATCCGGCTCATCTGGTCGGCCGAGATGACGTCGAGGCAGCCGGTGGCGGTCACGAAGATGTCGCCGACCCCGACCACGTCGTCCAGGGTGGCGACCTGGTAGCCGTCCATCGCGGCCTGCAGGGCACAGATCGGGTCGATCTCGGTGATGATGACGCGGGCGCCCTGGCCGCGCAGCGACTGGGCGCAGCCCTTGCCGACGTCGCCGTACCCGCAGACCACCGCCACCTTGCCGCCGATCAGCGTGTCGGTCGCCCGGTTGATCCCGTCGATCAGGGAGTGGCGTACGCCGTAGATGTTGTCGAACTTGGACTTGGTGACCGCATCGTTGACGTTGATGGCCGGCCACAGCAGGCTGCCGTCCTTCTCGGACTGGTAGAGCCGCATCACACCGGTGGTGGTCTCCTCGGTGACGCCCCGGAGGGACTCCGCCACGGCGCACCAGTCGACGATACCGTCCTGGATCGAGGTCCGCAGCGCGCCGAACAGTGCCCGCTCCTCGTCCGAGGCCGCCTCGGCCGGGTCGGGCAGCGTTCCGGCACCCTGGTGCTGGGCACCCAGGTGGACCAGGAGCGTCGCATCCCCGCCGTCGTCGAGGATCATCGTCGGCAGCTGCCCGTCGGGCCACCTGAAGGTCTGGACGGCGGCCCACCAGTACTCGTCCAGCGACTCGCCCTTCCAGGCGAACACCGGCTGGCCCGCCGGGGCCTCCGGGGTGCCCGTGCCGACCGCGATGGCGGCGGCCGCGTGGTCCTGGGTGGAGAAGATGTTGCAGGAGGCCCACCGCACCTGCGCGCCCAGCTCGACCAGCGTCTCGATCAGCACCGCGGTCTGGATCGTCATGTGCAGCGAGCCGGCGATCCGCGCGCCTGCGAGCGGCTGCTGGGGGCCGTACGTGACCCGCATCGCCATCAAGCCGGGCATCTCGTGCTCGGCGAGGGTGATCTCGCGGCGGCCGAAATCGGCCAGGGAAAGGTCAGCGACGCGGTAGTCCATGGTCGGTCATGCTACTCGCTCCCAGCGAGGGGACGGCCCCTCGCTGCGCTCCGGACGACGGCAAGGTCCTCGCTCACCCTGCCCGGCGCTCGGCGATCCAGGCCAGCGCGGCGACGTACCCGCCGGTGCCCAGACCCGCGATCACCCCGGAGGCGTACGGCGAGACGTACGAATAGCGGCGGAACTCCTCCCGGGCGTGCACGTTCGTCAGGTGCACCTCGACCAGGTCGGCGGTGCGCTGGGCGACGGCGTCGGCCACCGCGACCGAGGTATGGGTCCAGGCCGCAGGGTTGAGCACGACCGGGTACGCGTGGTCGGCCGCCTCGTGCAGCCAGGCGATCATCTCGTGCTCGGCGTCGGTCTGGCGGACGTCGACGTCGAGGCCGCGTTCGGCCCCGGCGGCCCGGCACAGCTCGACGAGTTGGGGGTATGTGGTGACGCCGTACTTTTCCGGCTCGCGCTTGCCGAGCCGGCCGAGGTTGGGACCGTTGAGGACGAGGACCTTCTGCATGGGTCCACCGTACGGGTCCGGGCCCGGACGGTGGACGGGACTCAGCCCTCCAGGGTGGCGCCGAGGCCGATGCCGAGGTAGGCGGCGGTGAATCGGCCCTGCTGCAGCAGCGTGACGTAGCGGGCCAGATCCTCCCCGTCCGGCGCCTCCAGGGTCTGGCTGCGGACGTCGCCGCGGGTGCAGGCCTCCCGCAGCAGGCGTGCGGCCCGCGCGACATCCGCCCCGGGATCGCCGTCGTCGAGGATCAGCAGGTAGGGGCGCCGATCGGCCTTCGGCCCGTCCTCGAACGGGTCCGCGAACGTGTCGATCGGATCGGTCGCCTCGATCACCGCGACCAGGTCGTCGGCATCCGCGGACAGGGCGGCCCGCCCGGTCACCGACCGCAGGGCCGAGGAGATGCGCCGCCCGGCGCGGGCGGCCAGCACCGACCCGCCCCAGACCAGCGGCTGGGCGTCGGCCATGGCACAGGCCAGGCCCTTGGCCGGGTTGGACGACAGGTCCACGAAGGGCGAGGCCGCCTCGGCGACCATGTCGGCGGCGTCGGCGACCGACTCGACCGAGACCGACGGGCCCAGCCGCAGCTGGTGCAGCGCGGCCATCACCAGCATCGCCGCGGCCAACGGGTCGCCGGTGGTGGTCGGGACCAGCGTGGTGGACCGGGAGGCGGCGAACTCGGCGACGGAGGACGCGGCGGGGGCGGCGATCAGGATCCGTGCGCCGCGCCGGGTGGCCTCCTGGGCCGACCGGATCAGTGCGGGACCGGAACCCTCCGAGGCCAGGATGAGCACCAGGTCCAGGGGGCCGACCCAGCCGGGCAGGCCCTCCCGTGGCCATGCCACGAACGGGACCGGGCAGATCGGCTCCAGCACCGCCCGGATCAGCCGGCCCTCGGAGCCGACGGCGATGACGGCGCGCGGCCGCTGCTCCTCCTCCAGCCCGAGCACGGTGGTCGCGGCGCCATACCACTCGGTCCGGAACCGGGCGCCGCACTCGGCGAGGTGACGCAGCGGCCCGTCGTGCGTCTGCAGGACCTGGCGGTTCTCCAGCCGGGAGTCCTCGAAGTCGGCCATCGGGGTTACTCGCCCGGCCGGCCGTGCGCGTGCTGGCTGGTGTCGATGCCGCGCGGGTTGCGCGCCTCGTCGACCAGGAGCACCGGGATGCGGTCCCGGACCGGGTAGGCCAGCCCGCAGCCGCTGCCGGTGCAGACCAACTCGTCCTTGTCGTGGTCGACCGCCAGCGGCGCATGGCAGTTGGGGCAGGCCAGCACGTCGAGCAGTGCCGGATCCAGGTCGACGGCCATCTCTACCTCCTCTGCCCACCCTCAGGCAGGCGTCGTGTTCGCCGGACGCGCAGTGGGTGCCGGACCGGGTGTGTACGTCAGTCTAGGGTCTCAACCACGGACGATGCCGAGCACCTCGTCACGCAGTGCCTCCGTGGTGGCCACGTCCGGGGCTTCCACGTTGAGTCGCAGCAGCGGCTCGGTGTTGGACGGGCGCAGGTTGATCCGCCACCCGTCGCCCCGGATGGTCAGCCCGTCGATCCGGTCCTGCTCGCCGCGGCCGGCGAAGGCCTCGGCAACTGCGTCCATCGACGCCTGCTGGTCGGCCACGTCGGAGTTGATCTCCCCCGAGCCGACCCGTCGGACGTACTGCGCCACCAGCTCCGACAGCGGCTTGTCGGAGCGTCCCAGCAGGGACAGGACGTGCAGCCCCGCCAACATGCCGGTGTCGGCGAAGTAGAAGTCGCGGAAGTAGTAGTGCGCCGAGTGCTCGCCCCCGAAGACGGCGTCGTGCTCGGCCATCAGAGCCTTCACGTACGTGTGGCCGACCTTGGAGGTGATCGTGCGCCCGCCGTGCTCGGCGACGATCTCGGGCACGGAGGCCGAGGTGATCGTGTTGACCACGATGGTGCCGCCCGGCTCGCGCTGCAGCTCCTGGACCGCGATCATGGCGGTGATCGCCGACGGATCGACCACCGACCCGGTCTCGTCGATCGCGAAGCAGCGATCGGCGTCACCGTCGAAGACCAGGGCCAGGTCCGCGCCGGTCTCGACGACCCGCCGCTGGGCATCGACCAGGTTCTCCGGGACCAGCGGATTGGGCTCGTGGTTGGGGAACGAGCCGTCGAGCTCCCCGTACAGCACGTCGAGGTCCAGTCCCAGGGGGCCGAGGACGCTGGGGGCGGTGTGGCCGGCCATGCCGTTGCCCGCATCCACCACGACCTTCAGCCGGCGGATCCCGTCCAGCGGCACCAAGGAGTGCAGGTGGGCCGCGTACTCGGCCAGGAAGTCCTGCTGGCGGTACGCGCCCTGCTCGGCACCGGCCGCCCGGATCGCCGCGAGGTCCGGACCAGAGGCGTCCAGGGCCATCGACTCGGTCCGTAGCCGGACGAGGAAGTCGGGCGTCACCGGGCGGGCGCCGGACAGGCAGAACTTGATCCCGTTGTACCGGGCCGGGTTGTGCGAGGCGGTGAACGTCACCCCCGGCAGGCCCAGGTCCCCGGAGACGAACCACAGCTGGTCGGTGGAGGTCAGTCCCGCATCAACCACCCGGGCCCCTTCGCTGCGGGCGCCGGCGATGAAGGCCGCCGCCAGCTCCGGGCCGCTGGCGCGCATGTCCCGGCCGACGATGAACTCCACCGGGGTGGCGTCCGGCCCGGCCATCAGGCGCGCATAGGTCACGCCGAGGGCGAGGGCACCGGCGGCATCCCACTCGGGGTGGTCCCCGGCCGTCACGCCGCGAATGTCATTGGCCTTGAAGATCGTGTCGTGGAGCATCCCGGTGATGCTATCCCTCCCGGGTCATCGGCGCGGCCACCAGCCAGAACCGGGCAGCGGGCAGCGGAGGTCAACGGCGCCGGGGCCCCCGCGAGGACCCCGAACCACGCTCGGTGCCGGCATCCTTGATCATGGTCAGGTGTCCCTTGTGGGCGACCTCGCGCACATCGGGGCGGTCGGCGTACTCCCCCGCCGGGATCGCCTCGTCCTGCGCCAGCCCCACGCGACGCACCGCGTCGGCGAGCGCCATCAGGTCATCGGTGTCGTGCTGGTCGGCCTCGCCGGTCAGCGGCAGTCGGATGATGTCCCATCCGCGGGGTGCGGACAGTCGGCTGCAGTGCTCGATGCACAGGTCGTACGCGGCCGGCTCGGCTCGTGCCGAGAGCGGCCCGAGCACCACCTGCTGATCAGCGTACGCGAACGTCAGGGTCGCCACCGCCGATCCACCACAGCCCGCTCGCGAACACTGCCTGGTAGTCACTCAGTGAACGCTACTCCTCCCCAGCGACAACCGGGAGACCTGGCGGTCGTGTCGCCCCCCAGTGCGGCACGGGACCCGCGTCGCCACCGGCGATGATCGGGCAGCCGCAGCGCCGGATCATCCTGACGGGCGCCGGACTATCCTGACCGCATGTCGAGCACCTGGCACGGATCCCGACGACGCGACCGGCACCAGCGCGGCATGCGCGGGCCGATGGCACTGCCGAACCACTGGACCGGACGCCCGGTCCGGGTGGTCCGCCGGCCTGACGACCGGCAGTTCTTCCAGCACGCGCTCAGCGCGGCCATCTCCCAGATCGCCACGAGCTGCCCGCAGGCCCTGGAGGGCATCACGGTCACCATGCAGGAGGTCCCGGACCTGCCTGCGGCCTGGCTCCACCGCAGTGTCCCGCTGGCCGCCGCCGTGGAGTCCCCCGACGGGCGGGCGGCCCAGGTCGTGGTCTATCGCCGGCCGTTGGAATTGCGGGCCGCCACCAGGGAGGGCCTGCAGATCCTGGTGCTGCGTACGCTCGTCGAGCAGTTGGCGGTCCTGACCGGCCTCACCCCCGACGAGATCAGTCCCGAAGGACTGGACTCCGAGGACTGAGAACGCTCAGACAATGCCCTTCTTGAGCCTGCGACGCTCCCGCTCGCTCAGACCGCCCCAGATACCGAAGCGCTCATCATTGACCAGGGCATAGTCAAGGCATTCGGAGCGGACCTCACACGATTGGCATACTCCCTTTGCCTCGCGTGTCGATCCACCCTTCTCGGGGAAGAATGCCTCAGGATCGGTCTGGGCGCAGAGAGCTCGCTCCTGCCAGCCCAGGATCCCCTCGTCGTCCCCGCCGTCAATCACGGTCAGCCACTCGTCCATGCGTTCCTCCTGAAGTCCCGGATGGAGGTCCGGGAGCGCTCGGATAATCGATGATGTTCGGGCCGGACTGGAGCACCGGCCGCCAAAGCTCGTCAACGTGTGGTCGGTACCCGAGAATGGGTTCGCAAGCACCGGATGCCTTATCGGATGGTTTCCCTGTGCACAAGACGCCGCGCGGTGGGCGTTTCCACACCCGTCGCCCGGCGTCTAAGTTACATCGATGTAATCTCTGCCCTCTGAAGCCGATATTACGCCACCGCGAAGAAGCTTGGCAACGCTCCCCCAGCAACAACTCGAGCATCGTCCGCGTGTCGAATAGTCAACCCCGTCGGATACACCACCGAACCCCGCCCGGCACCTTCCGGATTACTCGTTCTTGGGCGATTTCTCCCAGAGGCCCCGATCGAGCTGCTCCGGCGCAGTGTGCTCGTGCGGTCGCTTCCCGTCGGCCGCAGCGCCCCGGCTCTCCCCGGTCCCGCTGCCGTTCGCCGGCGGCTCCCAGCCGAAGGGCGTGGTGGTGTCCCCCCACGCCGCCGCCGGCCCACCCTTGGCCGCATCGGCCGCCGTCGACCAGGCGGCGCCCGCGGACTCGTCCGGTGTCCACGTCGGCGCCTCCGGTGCCGACGGACCGACCCGGCTGTCCCCCGTGGTCGGCTCCTCGCTAGCGGGGGCGGGACCCTGGTCCTCGGTCGTGGCGATCGCCGCCTGCCCCGACCCCTCGATCGCGGACTGCTGCCCGGCCCGCTTCGCGGCCCCGGCCACGGTGCCGAGCGCGACGCACAGCAGCACCGGTACCACCACGGAGACGACGATGTTGGCCACCTCCAACGCCCGGTCGCCGGGCTTCAGCCCAGGGGACCAGAGGCCGGCCACCCCGGCCCCGATCGCCAGCACCACCGCGAACGAGCTGACCCAGGTGGCCGTCAGCGCCAGCGAGTACGCGTTGTCCAGGCGCGGCTTGACCCAGACGTCGGCGATGACGAACAGCAGCAGCACCAGCAGCACCGGCACCGACACGAGGTCCTCGGCGTGCTGGCCGAGCGCCGTCAGGGCATCGGCCCCGCCCCGGTAGGCCAGCACCATGCGTCCGATCCCGAGCAGCATCCAGGCGACCACCAGACCGATGACGATCCGGGTGAACGGTCCGCGGCGCTTGCGCACCTGCTCCAGTACGTCGGGCACGGCAACTCCTCGGGATATCTGGCGGGCGGGGAACGACGGGACGAGTGGTGGTCGGGGCGGGCCCCGTGGTCAGACGTACGACTCCCCCGCCCGTTCCCGGACGGTGGCGACGAGGTTCTTGATCTGTTCGGTGTCCCCCTTCGGGCACACCAGGGTGACGTCGGCGGTACGGACGACGACCATGTCCACCAGACCGACGGTGGCGACGAGGTGGCCGTCGGTGGTCCGGTTCATCACGAGCGTGTCGCGGGTGTCGAGGTGCACCACCCGGCCCTCGCCGGCGTTCCCGTCGCTGTCATGGGGCAGCTGGTCGGCCAGCGACGGGAAACCGCCGATGTCATACCACTGGATCGGCAGGGACACGGCCAGCACCCGGGCCGTGCCACCGTCGCGCGAGATCGGCTCCATCAGTGCGTAGTCGACGCTGATCTTGGGTGCCTGCGCAAAGAGCTCGTCCACCCGGGACGGGTCCGTCGCGATCGAGGTGACGATGTCGTACGACTCCGGCACCAGACACTGCAGCTGGGCCAGGAAGGTGGCGGCACGCCAGACGAACATCCCGGAGTTCCACCAGTACTCCCCTGACTCCAGGTACTCCTCGGCCGTGGCGCGGTCCGGCTTCTCGCGGAACTCACGGACCCCGGTGACCCCGGTGAACCCGGGCACGTCCTCGCCGCGGTGCAGGTAGCCGTAGCCGGTGTGGGCGCTGGTCGGCACCACCCCGAACGTCACGAGGGCGTCGGGCTCGGCCTCGACCACGTCGAAACCGACCTCGAGACGCTCCCGGAAGGTGTGCGTCGGACGCATGATCTGGTCGGCGGTGACCACGGCCACGCTGGCATCGGGGTCCAGCCGGGACAGCACGGCGGTCGGCCAGGCCATCGCGTTGAGCGAGTCCCGTCCGACCGGCTCACCCAGGATGTGCGCCGGATCGATCTCGGGCAGCTCCGACTCGACCTCGCCCCGGTAGGCCTGCCCGGTACACACCCACACGTTGTCGTCGCCGACGACGGGCGCAACCCGCTCGTACGCCATCCGCAGCAGGCTCTTGTCGCCGACGAGGCGAAGCAACTGCTTCGGCATCCCCTTGCGGGACAGCGGCCACAGCCGTGTCCCTGAGCCTCCAGCAACGATGACGACATGACGCATGGCGCCAGCCTAGGGGATGTGGCGCCCGCTGGGCGGATGTGGCGCCGGCCGAGCCGCTGTGGTTACCGTGACGTCATGCGCACTACCGGGAACTACCTCTCCTTCGACCATGCCCTGCGCCGACGGGTCGGCGACCGTGGTGGTGACCCGCTGCTGACCTACTACTCGCCCTCGACCGGGGTCCGGATCGAGATGTCCCCGCGGACCTTCGTGAACTGGGTCGACAAGACGGCCAACCTGGCGACCGACGAGCTGGACATCGTCGAGGGTGACGTCGCCCTGCTCCCGCTGGCCGCGGCGCACCCGGGGCACTGGACGACGCTGGCCTGGATCGCCGCCCTCTGGCAGGTGGGGGCACTGGTGCACGACCCCGATCTCGGCACCGGCCCCGGCCGCCCCGATCTGGTCGTGGCCGGCCCGGAGGAGTACCCGGACGACTTCCCGACCGCCCGGGCCAGCGGCGCCCGCGCCGTCGTGGCGTGCGCCCTGCACCCGTTCGGGCTGGGCTTCCCGCGCGGAACCGGGCCGGGGGTGCTCGACTACGGCGCCGAGGTGCCGTCCCAGCCGGACGTGTACATCGCGGCGCCCGCCACCCCGGGCGCGCTGCTGTGGCAGGACGGTACCCGGACCCTGGACTGGACGGAGCTGAACGGGCGGGCCACCGCGCTGCTCGGGCCGGACGGGACGTACGGGCGCCGGGTGGTGCGGCCGACCACGGCGCTGCCGACGCTGCTGGCGGCACTGGTCGCCCCGGTACTGGGGGACGGCTCGGCGGTCATCGTGGACGGCCCGGTCGAGGCGGACGCGGTCGCGCAGATCGCCGCCGCGGAGCGGGCCGAGCACTGATCAGATCGGCAGGTCGGAGCCGTTGGGCCGCTCGTCGCCGCGCAGCCCGGCCAGGAAGCCGAGCCCCCAGCACATGTGCATGGTGGCCAGGACGAGGGGCAGCCGGACCCGTACGGCAGCCGGCATCCGGCGGCGCATCAGCGCCGCCCCCGCGACCATGGCGGCCAGGTAGCCGATCGGGGCGATCCAGCCGAGCCGCATCCAGCCGACCCGGTGGTAGCTGCCGTGGCCGCCGACCGCGAGGCCCCCGACCACGGCCAGCGCGGTCAGCGGTGCCGCGAGGTAGCGGCCGTTGAGCGTATCGGGGTGGCGACGGATGACCTCGCGACGCCACTTGCCGGTGTCATAGAACTGCTTGGCCAGCGCCCGCACCGTGGAGCGGGGCCGGTACGTGACCCGCAGCTCCGGGGTGAACCAGACCGTCTCGCCGCGCTGGCGCAGCCGATAGTTCAGCTCCCAGTCCTGGGCCCGGTGGAGGGTCTCGTCGTAGCCACCGACCGCCTCCAGCGCGTCCTTGCAGAAGCAGCCGAGGAAGACGGTGTCCGCCGGCCCCTCCTGGGACGTACGCAGGTGGAAGGTGGAGCCGCCCAGCCCGAGCCGGCTGGTGTAGGCCACGGCGACGGCCTCCTCGAACGGGGTCTGCCCACGGGCGTCCATGATCCCGCCGACGTTGGCGGCCCCGGTGCGCTGGAGCGTCTCCACAGCGGTGGTGATGTAGCCGTCGGCCAGCTCGCCGTGGCCATCGACGCGGATCACGATGCCGAAGCGGGAAGCGGCGATGGCGAGGTTGAGGCCGGCGGGCGTACGTCCGGTGGGGTTGTCGACCACCCGTACCCGGTCGTCGCCGACAGCGATCCGGTCGGCGATTCGGCGTGTGTCGTCCTCGCTCGGGCCGACGGCGATGACGACCTCGATCGGCCCCGGGTACTCCTGGCCCAGGACCCGCGCGACAGCGTGCTCCAAGTGACGGGACTCGTTGCGCACCGGCATCACGACGCTCACCGGCGGGTAGGTCTGCTCCGCCGGTTGCGGGCTCTCACTCATCAATCGTCCTCACTGGTCGCGGCTGGCCGTCGTTCAGGCTACCGCGGCTGAGGCTACCCGGCTCAGGCCACCCGGCAGACCACGGAGAGATCGTCTGTCTCCGGCGCGATGGACGGAGTGGGGGCGGTCGGCTCGACAGCTTCCGCCGCGGCAGGCGGTTCCACGGCGGCAGGCGGTTGCGGCGCGACGGCGGAGACCGGCTCCGTCTCGATCGCCGGCTCCCCGGACTCCGCCGTCGTGGCCGACGGATCCGGGGTCGGGTTCCGGCGGGCCTCCTTGTCCAGCTCCTCGGCCGTTTCAATGTGCTGCTTCACGGTGTCGCGCAGCACGTCGTACTTCGGGTTGCCCGGATAGATCAGCGGCGGGACGAAATTGATGCTGGTGATCGGCAGGTCGCGGGCCTTCATGGCCAGCTCGGACAACCGGCCGACGTCGCTGCGCGGGATGTCGGTGGCGACCACCTTCCCCCCTGCTCGAGCCAGCTCCTCGAACTTCGTGACCACCGTGACCGGGTCGGCCTGCTGCAGGACCGCGGAGAACACGCACTTCTGTCGTTGCATCCGCTCGAAGTCGTTCGAGCCCTGCCGGGACCGAGCGAACCACAGGGCGTGGTAGCCGTCGAGCTGCACCCTCTCGCCGGCCTCGATCCAGCCGAGGATCGGCGAGCTGCCACCCCCGATCGGCACGTCCTCGGCGATGTCGAGGGTGATACCGCCGAGCGCATCGATGAGGTCGGTGAACCCGGCCATGTCCACCATCGCGTAGTAGTTGATCTCCAGCCCGGTGGCTCCCTCGACGGCTTCCTTGGTGGCCTGGGCACCGGGGTCGTTGACGCCCCGGTAGAGGTTCGGGTCCTGGGCCGCAGCATCCGTCGCCTTGGTGTAGACCGCGTTCAGCAGGCACTCGTGGTCGGGGCAGGTGAAGCCGCCCGGGTAGAGGCCGTGCATCGGGGAGTCGTCCGGGAAGGGGACCTCCTCCAGATTGCGTGGCAGGGAGAAGAGCACGGTCCGACCGGTCCGGACGTCGATGCTGGCGACGCTGATCGAGTCAGGCCGCAACCCGACCCGCCCCTGACCCGCATCGGCGCCGAGCAGCAGGACGTTCACCCGACCGTCGGCCGCCCGGCCGCTGCCGCCGCCGGCGAAGACGGCGCCAAGCGCCTGGGTGGAGCTCAGCATCGTCCTGGCCCCGAATCCGTACACCGAGCCGACCAACAGCACGACGGCCGCAGTGACGGCTGCGAAGCCACGCCGGTGCTCCCGCCGCATGGCAGGCGGGTAGGCGAGTCGCCAGGCATCGATGAACAGGACGATCCAGCCCAGGGCGCCACCGACCAGTGCGACGATGAGCAGCGCCATGACCAGCGGATTGGCGACCACGGTGAGCAGGGCGGACCAGGACACCAGCCCGATCACCACCAGGAGCGCGAGCAGTCCGAGCAGCACGCCCCAGATCCGCAGGGCCAGCAATCCGACCCGTCGGTGCCCGACCGCCAGTTGGGCCGATCCGGGCACGAGTGCGCTCAGCACCAACAGCCCGACCCCCCGGCGGACCCGTGTTGCTTCGGCCGCCTCCTGGGGATCGTCTGCTCGGGCACTCGGTACATGGGACACGGCAGGGACTTTCATCGGTGGTCGTGGATCACTGCCGACACTAGGTGACGAGGTCGTGGCACCCGGCGACGCCACGCCGGGCGAAGGCCAGGCCGCCGAGGCGTTCCGGGACGACGAGTACCCTCGTCGCATGGCAGGACCTGACGACCTGGAGTGGTTGCACGGCAGGGACAAGAAGGCACCGGATTTCTCCCGAGCCTTCGGCGAGGACCCGTCCCCCGGCGACCCGGCGCCGCAGGATCGGGCTCGCGACGATGACTGGGGTCACGAGGATCGGGGTCCGCGTGGCACCGAGGCCTTCGCACCGCCGCAGAGGTCGGCACCGCCACGGCGGTCGTCGGCACCGCAGGGTTCCCGTTCGAGTGCCCTGCCGCACCCGGATCCCGGCGTCCGCCCGGTCCCTGCGCCGCGTCCCGAGTCGTTGGCCGACGACCCGTACCGGGCGTCACAGGCACCGCCGGCGCCGCCCACCCGGCCGTCCTCCCGCCGCCGGGGTCGCGGCGCGCCGGTCCCGCGTTCGCCCCGCTCGGCCCGCGGGCCTGGCCGGCGGATCCGACGCCGGATCTCGCTGGTGGTGGCCCTCGTGCTGGTCTACCTGGTCGCGTTCCCGCTGTGGGCGTGGTTCGGGTCGGACCGGGTCGACGCGACCCCGCAGACCGATCGTCCCGGCTTCCAGCCGGGCACCACGCTGCTGCTGACCGGCTCGGACTCGCGGGCCGGACTGAGCGATGAGGACAAGCGTCGGCTCGGCACCGGCAGCGTGGAGGGTGAGCGGGCCGACACGATCATGCTGCTGCACGTGCCGGTGATCGGCGGGCCGACCCTGCTGTCGATCCCCCGCGATTCGTACGTCACGGTCCCGGGGCACGGCAAGGACAAGATCAACGCGGCGTACGCCATCGGCGGCCCCCAGCTCCTGGCCGAGACGATCGAGGCCAGCACCGGGGTCAGGGTGGACGGCTACGTCAGCCTCGGGTTCGGCGGGTTCGTCAACATCATCGACGCGGTCGGCGGGATCGAGATGTGCCTGCCGGCCCCGATCCAGGACGACAAGGCGCACATCGACCTGCCCGCCGGCTGCCAGGTGTTGGACGGCCCTGACGCCCTGGGCTACGTACGGATGCGCTACGCCGACCCGCGCGGCGACATCGGCCGGGTCGAGCGGCAGCGCGAGATGGTCGGGGCCACGGCCAAGAAGGCCATGTCACCGCTGACGGTGATCAACCCGGTGCGCTGGATCAGCCTCAACAATGCCGCGCGCGGAGCGATCGCCCGCGGCAAGGACACCGGCCCGCTCGATGCGGTGGCGCTGGTCTACGGGGCAGGCTCGGTCGGGTCGGGACGCGGCCACAACTTCGTGGTGCCGGTCGCCGACACCGCCTACGCAACTCCGGCCGGTGAGGCGGTGCTGTGGGACGAGGCGGAGTCCGAGGTCGTGTTCACCGCGTTCAAGACCGGCAACACGACCGGGCTGGACCGGTTCGACGCGCTGGACTGAGAGCTGGTCAGCTGCTCTGCCTGCGGACCTTCTCGCCCTTGGACTCGGCGGTCGCGCGCAGCTCGTCCTGGAAGTCCAGCACCTGCTGGGTGAGGGTCGGGTCGCCGGCGGCCAGCATCCGGACCGCGAGCAGGCCGGCGTTGCGGGCGTTGCCGATGGCGACGGTGGCGACCGGCACCCCCGAGGGCATCTGCACGATGGACATCAGTGAGTCCATCCCGTCCAGGTACTTCAACGGGACCGGCACGCCGATCACCGGCAGCGGGGTGAGCGCGGCGAGCATCCCGGGCAGGTGGGCGGCCCCTCCGGCCCCGGCGATGATCACCTCCAGGCCACGCGTGTGCGCCTGGCGGCCGTACGACACCATGGCCTCGGGCATCCGGTGCGCGGAGACGACGTCGGCCTCGAACGCGATGGAGAATTCCGAGAGCGCGATCGCGGCCGGTTCCATCACGGCCCAGTCAGAGTCGGAACCCATCACGATCCCGACGCGCGGCTGCTGACTCATTCCAGTTCTCCCATCAGGTAGCGGGCTGCGTGCCCGGCCCGGGCCCGCACGTCCTCCAGGTCCGTCCCGTACGCCGTGACGTGGCCGACCTTACGGCGCGGCTGGACGGTCTTGCCATACAGCTCGACCTTCAGCTGCGGATCACGCGACAGCACGTGGAGCAGCCCACCGGCCAGGTCCTCGCGGGAGCCGCCGAGCACGTTCTCCATCACCGTCCAGGGGGCCCGGGCGGCCGGGTCCCCCAGCGGCAGGTCGGCCACGGCCCGCAGGTGGTTCTCGAACTGCGAGGTGTGTGCGCCGTCGATCGACCAGTGTCCGGTGTTGTGCGGGCGCATGGCCAGCTCGTTGACCAGGATGCGGCCGTCGCGGACCTCCATCAGTTCCACCGCCAGCACCCCTACCACGTCGAGCTGCTCGGCGATCCGCAGCGCGAGCTGCTGGGTCTCGATGGTGCGCTCCTCGCCCAGCCCGGGGGCCGGCGTGATCGTCTCGGCGCAGATCCCGCGGTCCTGGTAGGTCTGCGAGATCGGGTAGGCGACCCCCTGCCCGGAGGGCCCGCGCACCACCAGCGCGGACAGCTCGCGGGTGAAGTCGATGAACTCCTCGGCGAGGATCCGCACCTCACCGCTGGTGCCCGATCCGGCGGTGGTGCCGCCGGTTGCCGCGCCGGAGGCGAGCGCCTCGAACGGTTCGGCGGCCTGCTCCGGACCGTCGATCCGCCACACGCCCTTGCCGTCGTAGCCGCCGCGGGAGGTCTTGGCGATCACCGGCCAGCCGATCCGGTCCCCGAAGCCGACCAGTTCGGCGGCGGAGCCGACCACTTGGTGGGCCGGGCAGGGTGCCCCGAGCGCGTCGAGGCGGTTGCGCATCACTACCTTGTCCTGGGCATGCACCAGGGCCGCGGGCCCGGGGCGTACGGCCACCCCGCGCTGCTCGAGCCGGTCCAGCAGCTCGGTCGGCACGTGCTCGTGGTCGAAGGTCACCGCATCGCAGCCCTCGGCGAACTCGAGCACGGTGGCAGGGTCGGTGTAGTCGCCGTACCGGACGTCGTGGGCGACCTGGGCGGCGCTGACGCCCGGGGCCTCGGCCAGCAGCTTGACGTGCAGTCCCAGCCGGGTCGCCGGCCCGTACATCATCCGGGCCAATTGGCCGCCGCCGATGATTCCCACCACGAAGGGTCGCGCATCATTCACGAACAACAAGGCTACCCGGCATCGTACGGCGGACGGACCAACCGTACGGGGCCGCAGGTGTGAGACGATTCAGCCGATGACCGAGAACACGCTGCAGACCGCTTCCATCTCCTCCACCGGACCGGTCCCCGACGCCACCACCGCGGGGGAGCCGGCGGGCCTGGTCGCCCGCGAGCAGGACGTCCTCGCCCGACCGGAGGCCTACCGCATCCTCACCGGCGACCGCCCGACCGGTTCGCTGCACCTGGGGCACTACCTGGGCACGCTGCAGCGTCGCGTGCAGCTGCAGGACGCCGGCATCCCGACCGTGCTGGTCATCGCCGACTTCCAGGTCATCACCGACCGGGAGGACCCGGGCGACATCCACCGCAACGTGTACGGGATCCTCAAGGACTACCTGGCCTGCGGGATCGACCCGGAGCGTACGGTCATCTTCACCCACTCGATGGTGCCGGCCCTCAACGAGCTGATGCTGCCGTTCCTGTCGGTGGTGAGCCTGCCGGAGATGCAGCGCAACCCCACGGTGAAGTCCGAGCTGGCCGCGTCGGGCCAGAAGACCCTGAACGGGCTGCTGCTCACCTACCCGGTCCACCAGGCCGCGGACATCCTGTTCTGCAAGGGCAACCTGGTCCCGGTCGGTCGCGACCAGCTGCCGCATGTCGAGCAGACCCGGGTGATCGCCCGCCGGTTCAACGACCGCTACGCCGGCGGTCGTCCGGTGCTGCCCGAAGCGCAGGCGCTGCTCTCCCCGGTCCCGCTGGTGCTCGGCATCGACGGGGAGAAGATGTCGAAGTCGCGCAACAACTTCATCTCCATCTCGCATACCGCCGACGAGACCGCCAAGCTGTTCAGGAAGGCCAAGACCGACGCGGACCGCCACATCACCTTTGATCCGGAGAACCGGCCCGAGGTGTCCTCGCTGGTGCAGATCGGGGCCCTGCTGACCGACCAGGAGCCCGAGGACTTCGCGGCCGCGATCGGCGACAAGGGCGGCAAGGCGCTGAAGGACGCCGTGACCGAGGCGGTCAACGAGCACTTCGCGCCGATCCGGGCTCGGCGCCTGGAGCTCGGCCAGGACACGTCCTATCTGGAGTCCGTGCTGCGCGCCGGCAACGAGAAGGCCAACGAGATGGCCGATGCGACCCTGGCGGAGGTCAAGGAAGCCCTCGGGATGGTCTACTACTGACCGCAGGCCGCTGCGCCGAGGCCGTGGGTCACCGGGCCTCGGAGGGGGGATCCCCGTCCGAGGCCTGCTGCGTCTGGGACCCCGACGTCTCGTCGCTCCCGGCTGTGGGCCGGAAGATCACCCACCGCTGCATCGAGAAGTTCGCCACGGTGGCCGCGCCCTGGCCGAAGAAGAACGAGACCGCCTGCACGACGAACTGCGGCAGGTGTCCGGCCGCAAGGATCGGGAAGAGCCAGCTGAAGATCCCGACCTGCAGGCCGAAGGTCAGCGCGTAGGTCAGCATGGTCAGCACGAACCGGCGCCCGGAGGGTTGCGCCTTGAAGGTGAAGCGGCGGTTCAGCGTGTACGCGGTGACCGTGCCGGCCACGAAGGACGTCGCCTTGGCCGGGCTGTACCCCACCCCGAGGGCCATCAGGATCAGCAGCAGTCCGAAATCGACGACCGCCGACATCACCCCGGTGCCGAAGTAGCGGATGACCTGCTGGACGAGCCCGACCCGTTCGACGTCGGGCGCCGGCTGGAGTGCCTGTTCAGCCTCCTCGGTCTGGCCGGCCCCGGGGTTCGTCACCCGGTCAGCCTAGCCCGCCGGCGTGGGGCCGGCCTGGGCGTCCTTTGGCTGGAGCCCTCACCTCAGGTGGGTGACGTCGCCGGCGGCGAAGGCCCGCACCCCCTCGTGGGTCCGGACCAGCACCTCTCCCGACACCCCGATCCCCACCGCCAGGCCGGTGACCGTCCGGCGAACCCCCTCGGGGCCATCGAGCAGCACGCTGACCTCGCGGCCGATCGTCGAACAGCTGTCCTCGTACGCGGTCCGCAGCTCGGCCAGCCGGCCCTCGCTCCACAACCGGTACATGTCGGCCCAGACGGCCACCACCTCGGCGACCAGGTCGGCCTTGTCCACCCGGTCGACCCCGCACAGGGCCAGTGACGTGGCGGTCGGTACCGGGAGCTCGCCCGCGTCCAGCGACACGTTGATCCCGAAGCCGATCACACAGGCGGCCCCCTCGGGTGCGTCCACCCGCTCCAGAAGGATGCCGCAGATCTTGCGGCCGTCGACCAGCACGTCGTTGGGCCACTTCAGGGTGGCGTCCACGCCGGTGACCCGGTGGATCCCCCGGGCGATCGCGACGCCGGTCAGCAGGGACAGCCACATCCACTCCGGCATCGGGCGATCCGGCAGCACCCCGACCGACACAGCCACGGCGGTGGACGGGGGCGCCTGCCAGCGGCGGGCGAAGCGGCCCCGACCGGCGGTCTGGTGGTCAGCGACCCGCACCAGCCCCTCCCCAGTGCCGGCGCGCAACCGCTGGGCGACGTCGGCGTTCGTCGAACCGGTGGTTTCGACCACCTCGACCGTACGCCACAGCGGGGCACGCTCTGGGTCCGCGGGACCGGGGGCGGGGCCCAGCAGTCGCTCGCGGAGACGGACCCGATCCGTGGGTGCAGAGTGTGGCATGGCGGCCAGCGTAGCGGTGTCCACGGATTTCTCGGGTGCGCAGCGGACCGGCCCCCGAGACGATACAGTCGCGTTTAGCCCGCCCACCAGGCCGGTGCCGAGCGCGCCCGGAGCCTGTTGTGGAGGCAGATACATCGTTGTAGGCACCTCGAGGCGAAGGTTTGTACATGGACGTCGACATCCACACGACAGCGGGAAAGCTGGAAGATCTGAAGAGGCGCGTCGACGAGGCCGTCAACGCGGGCTCGGCGGCGGCTGTGGAGAAGCAGCACGCCAAGGGCAAGCAGACCGCCCGGGAGCGGATCGAGGCGCTGCTGGATGAGGGATCGTTCGCTGAGCTCGACCAGTTCGCCCGCCATCGCTCGACCTCGTTCGGGTTGGAGGCCAAGCGGCCGTACGGCGACGGTGTCGTCACCGGGATCGGATCGATCCACGGCCGCCCGGTGTGCGTGTTCTCCCAGGACGTCACGATCTTCGGTGGCGCCCTCGGCGAGGTGTACGGCGAGAAGATCGTCAAGATCATCGACTTCGCGATGAAGACCGGCTGCCCGCTGATCGGCATCAACGAGGGTGGCGGCGCCCGGATCCAGGAGGGCGTGGTCTCCCTCGGCCTGTACGGCGAGATCTTCCGCCGCAACACCCAGGCCTCCGGTGTCATCCCGCAGATCTCGCTGATCATGGGTGCCGCGGCCGGTGGCCACGTGTACTCCCCGGCGCTGACCGACTTCACCGTCATGGTCGACCAGACCTCGCAGATGTTCATCACCGGCCCGGCCGTGATCAAGACGGTCACCGGCGAGGACGTCTCGCTGGAGGAGCTGGGGGGTGCCCGTACCCACAACACCAAGTCCGGCAACGCCCACTACCTGGCCGCCGACGAGGCCGATGCACTGGAGTACGTCCGCGACCTAGTCTCCTTCCTGCCGCAGAACAACCTGGAGGATCCGCCGTACTACGACGAGGAGGCCGACCTGTCGTTGAGCGAGACCGACCTCTCGCTCGACACGCTGATCCCGGACTCCCCGAACCAGCCGTACGACATGCGCAACGTGATCGAGGCGGTCCTGGACGACGGCGAGTTCCTCGAGGTCCAGGAGCTCTTCGCCCAGAACATCGTCGTCGGCTTCGGCCGGGTCGAGGGTCGTACGGTCGGCATCGTCGCCAACCAGCCGACCCAGTTCGCCGGTTGTCTCGACATCGACGCCTCCGAGAAGGCCGCCCGGTTCGTCCGCACCTGTGACTGCTTCAACATCCCGATCCTGACCTTCGAGGACACCCCGGGCTTCCTGCCCGGCACCGACCAGGAGTGGAACGGCATCATCCGCCGCGGCGCGAAGCTGATCTTCGCCTACGCCGAGGCGACCGTCCCGCTGATCACGATCATCACCCGCAAGGCCTACGGCGGCGCGTACGACGTGATGGGGTCCAAGCACCTGGGCGCGGACATCAACCTGGCCTGGCCTACCGCGCAGATCGCGGTGATGGGCGCCGAGGGCGCGGTCAACATCCTGCACCGCAAGGCCCTGGCCAGCGACTCCGACCCGGAGGCGCTGCGCAAGAAGCTGATCGACGACTACAACGACACGCTGGCCAACCCGTACGTGGCGGCCGAGCGCGGGTACGTCGACCAGGTCATCCAGCCGCACGACACCCGCCAGGAGATCGTCCGCGTGCTGCGGCTGTTGCGTACCAAGCGCGAGAGCCTGCCGCCGAAGAAGCACGGGAACATCCCGCTGTGAGCACCGTGGAGGAGCAGATCGTGTCCGAGGAGCAGAAGGCCCCGGCATTCGAGGTCATCGCCGGATCGCCGACCGAGGAGGAACTGGCGGCGATCACCGTGGTGTTCGCCACACTCGCCGGGCCGGACAAGCCGGCCGGCACCGGCACCCAGCCACGCTCGTCCCGGTTCAACTCGTACTGGCGGGCCATCCGTCGGTCGTTCTTCACCGGTCGCGAGACCTGGAACTCGGGGCTGCGGCAGTTCTAGTCCCGCCGTCCGGTCCGGCGGACGTGATCTAGTCTGTCGGGCGTGAATCCGGACACCACCAGACGGGCCGAGGAGGCCACCCTGCGACCGAGTCACCGCGTCGTGCTGGGATCGGCCTCACCGGCCCGTCTGTCGACTCTGCGTGCGGCCGGGCTGGACCCCGAGGTGGTCGTCTCCGGCGTGGATGAGGAGGGCGTGACCGCCGACTCCCCTGCCGAGCTCGCTGGGCTGCTCGCCCGTCTCAAGGCCGAGGACGTCGTCGACCGGGTGGGCGCCGGAATGGTCGACCGGCCCACGATCGTCATCACCTGCGATTCGGTCCTGGAGCAGGACGGGCTGGCGTACGGCAAGCCGGGCACCGCCGCCGTCGCCACCGAGCGATGGCGCCGGATGCGCGGGTCGACGGGGATCCTGCACACCGGCCACCACGTGGTCGTGCTGACCGGAGGGGACCTGCCCGCGGCACGGTCGGCCGCCGCGGTGGGCAGCACGGTGGTCCGCTTCGGCAGCCCGACCGACGACGAGATCGCGGCGTACGTGGCTACCGGCGAGCCGCTGCGGGTGGCCGGCGCCTTCACCCTCGATGGGCTGGGCGGGGCCTTCGTCGCCGGTATCGACGGCGATCCCCACAATGTGGTCGGGATCAGCCTGCCACTGTTGCGCGACCTGCTCGCCTCGCTCGGGATCAGCTGGATCCGGCTCTGGCGTTAGGCTGGGCGCATCATGACCTCTCCCGACCCCGGGGACGCCCCCGCTCCCGAGACCGCACCGGATCCCGCGGCGGCGCGACCACGTACGGTGCTGCCGGCCTGGTTGCGTGCCCTGCGCCCCAAACAGTGGATCAAGAACGGCCTGGTGCTCACCGCCCCACTTGCCGCCGGACGGGTGTTCGAGACCAACGTGCTGGTCGCGACGCTGGCGGCGCTGGTGGCGTTCATCGCGGTCTCCTCGTCGGTGTACCTGTTCAACGACATCCACGACATCGAGGCCGACCGCCAGCATCCGAAGAAGCGGTACCGGCCGATCCCGGCCGGCGAGCTGTCGGTCCGGGTCGCCGGGGTGCTGGCCGTCGTGCTCGGCGCGGCCGGGATGGCGCTCGGCTTCGCGGTGTCGGTGCCCCTGGGCACCACCCTGGTCAGCTACCTGCTGGTCCAGTTCTTCTACTCGTTCTTCCTGAAGGACTTCCCGGTCATCGATCTGGCCGTGGTGGCGTCCGGGTTCCTGTTGCGGGCCGTCGCCGGCGGCGTGGCCAGTGACATCCCGCTGAGCCAGTGGTTCCTGCTGGTCGCCTCGTTCGGATCGCTGTTCATGGTGGCCGGCAAGCGGTACGCCGAGATGCGCGCCCTCGGCCCGGATGCGGGTACCCGCAAGTCGCTGGCGTCCTACACCGAGAGCTACCTGAAGTTCGTCTGGGAGCTCGCCGCGGTCGCCGTCGTGATGTCCTACAGCCTGTGGGCGTTCGAGCAGCGCGCCGGCGGCAGTGAGCGGATGCTGTGGGCCGCGATCTCGATCTTCCCGTTCACCCTGGCGATGCTGCAGTATGCCTTCCGGATCGACCGAGGCGAGGGCGGCGCCCCCGAGGACGTCGTCGTGCACGACCGCGTGCTCCTGGCACTCGGCCTGATCTGGCTGGTGACCATCGGCCTCGCCGTCTTCCTCTGACCCCTAGGAGCCCGACATGCTGGATGCCACCGCCAATCCCCGTTCCCTGCTGCTGCTGGGGGGCACCTCCGACATCGCCGTGGCGATCGCCCGCGCGTACGCCAAGGAGAGCCCAGGGCTGAAGGTCGTGCTCGCGGCCCGCCCGACCGAGCGCCGGACCGCCACCGCCGAGGCACTCACGGCCGAAGGGATGGTCGTGCGGGAGATCGACCTGGACGCCCGGGCACCCGAGACGCACGAGGCGACCATCACCGCGGCGTTCGCCGCCGGCGACATCGACATGGCCGTGGTCGCCTTCGGGATCCTGGGTGATGCGGAGCGGGCCTGGCAGGACCCCGAGCACGCGCTGGAGATGGCCGAGACGAACTACTCCGCACCGGTGCACCTGGGCGTGATGCTGGCCGACCGGATGCGGGCCCAGGGCCACGGCCAGATCGTGGTGCTGTCCAGTGTCGCCGGAGAGCGGATCCGCCGGTCCAATTTCGTCTACGGTTCCACCAAGGCCGGTCTCGACGGCTTCTACCGGGGGCTCGGCGAGGCGCTACGCGGCTCCGGGGTGGGCGTCCTGGTGGTCCGTCCCGGCTTCGTGAGGTCGAAGATGACCGAGGGCCGGGCAGCGGCACCACTGGCGGTCACGCCCGAGGAGGTCGCCGCGCAGGTGGTCGAGGGGGTGCGGACCCGCCAAGGGCTGGTCTGGGTCCCGAAGCTGTTCCGTCTGGTGATGATGGTGCTGCGCCTGGTTCCGCAGCCGATCTTTCGCAAACTGCCGTTCTGAGTGGGATCCTGCGTTCGTGCCCAGGAGGGACGCAGGATACGGACATGTATCCGGGGTATCCTCAGATGACCGATGGGGCTCGCCGCAGACGCGGCTGGCCGGATGAGAAGGCTGATGCAGTGCAAGTAGACCTCAACGCGAGTCTCGGCGAATCACTCCGCCCGGAGTCCCTCCGCTCCGACGAGGCTGTACTCACGTACGTCTCCAGTGTCAACATCCCCGGTTGCATGCACACCGGCACCCCGCGCAGCGCGCTCACCGCGATCCGCCGCGCCCTGGTCACCGATGCCCGACTGGGGGTGGCCGTGGGCTACCGCGACTTCCTCGGCGGCGGTGACCGTTACATCGACGTGGCGTACGAGGACCTCTACGCCGAGCTGCTCTACCAGATCGGCGCCCTGGACTCCCTCGCGTTCACCGAGAGCGGACGTCTGTCGTACGTACGGCCCACCGGTGCGCTCTCGCGGATGGCGGGCCGGCGCAAGGACCATGCCGAGGCGATCCTGCGTGCGGTCGCGGCGTACGACCCGGACCTGCCGCTGGTGCTGCACCACAGTTCGCCGATGGTCGAGATGGCGGTCGAGGCCGGCCTGCGGGTGATCGCCGATTACCCCGCCACCTCGGTGGAGCGGATGCGCACCTCGGTCGGCAGGATCGCCGCCGACGGTCGTACGGAGAACACGGTGTCACTGCACCTGGACCCGATCACGGCCCCGGCGGTCATCAAGGCGCTGCGCGAGCTCGGTCACACTGCGGGGTCAGCTCGGCTTCCGCGGCGCGGGATGTGACCCAAGGGCGATATGCTGCCCGCGTGTCGGCCGGTTCACGGTTGACGAAGCCACCGCGGTGCGGGGCTTCCAGGCCGTAGACTCGCGGCCAAAGACAGTGCCGTCGTGGCCTGGAGCCGTCGGGCGGTTCAAAGTGGAACCCAGGAGGAATAGTGCCCATCAGCAAGGTGCTCATCGCGAATCGTGGCGAGATCGCTGTACGAGTGATCCGCGCAGCCCGAGACGAGGGGATCGCGAGTGTAGCGGTGTACGCCGAGCCGGACGCCGACGCGTTGTTCGTCCGTCTGGCCGACGAGGCGTACGCGCTGGGCGGGGCCACTCCTGCTGAGTCGTACCTCGACATGGCCAAGATCATCGACGTGGCCAAGCGCAGTGGCGCCGATGCGGTGCACCCGGGCTACGGCTTCCTGGCTGAGAACGCTGACTTCGCCCAGGCCGTGATCGACGCCGGGCTGATCTGGATCGGTCCCTCCCCCAAGGCCATCCGCGACCTGGGCGACAAGGTCGCCGCCCGCCACATCGCACTCAAGGTCGGGGCACCGCTGGTCCCCGGCACCCCCGATCCGGTCGCGAGCGCCGACGAGGTTGTCGCGTTCGCCAAGGAGCACGGTCTGCCGATCGCGATCAAGGCCGCCTTCGGTGGCGGTGGTCGCGGCCTGAAGGTCGCCCGCACCCTGGAGGAGGTGCCGGAGCTCTTCGAGTCCGCCACCCGTGAGGCCGTCACCGCTTTCGGCCGCGGCGAGTGCTTCGTCGAGCGCTACCTCGACAGGCCGCGCCACGTCGAGACGCAGTGCCTCGCCGACCAGCACGGCAACGTGGTGGTCGTCTCCACCCGTGACTGCTCGCTGCAGCGCCGCCACCAGAAGCTCGTCGAGGAGGCCCCGGCGCCGTTCCTCAGCGAGGAGCAGGTCGAGCGGCTGTACGCGGCATCCAAGGCGATCCTGAAGGAGGCCGGCTACGTCGGTGCCGGCACCTGCGAGTTCCTCGTCGCCCAGGACGGAATGATCTCCTTCCTCGAGGTCAACACCCGCCTGCAGGTGGAGCACCCGGTCTCCGAGGAGGTCACCGGCCTGGACCTGGTCCGCGAGATGTTCCGCATCGCCGACGGCGCAGTGCTCGGCTACGACGACCCCGAGGTTCGCGGCCACTCCTTCGAGTTCCGGATCAACGCCGAGGACCCGGGCCGCAACTTCATGCCTGCCCCCGGCACCGTCACCGAGTTCGTCGCCCCGCAGGGCCCCGGCGTCCGCTTCGACGACGGCTACCGTGCCGGAATGACCGTGCCCGGCTCCTTCGACTCGCTGGTCGGCAAGCTGATCGTCACCGGCGCCACTCGTGAGCAGGCGCTGCAGCGCTCGCGTCGTGCGCTCGGCGAGCTGGTCCTCAGCGGCATGCCGACGGCCGTCCCGTTCCACCGGGTCGTCGTCGACGACCCGGCCTTCACCGGCGAGAACGGCACCTTCGATGTCCACACCCGGTGGATCGAGACCGAGTTCGACAACCAGATCCCGCAGTACGAGGGCACCCCGGGCGAGACCCCCGAGGCCGTCGAGAAGCGGACCGTGGTCGTCGAGGTGAACGGCAAGCGCGTCGAGGTCAGCCTGCCGGCCGGCCTCGGCTCGATGAGCGGCGGCTCCGGCGCGGCCAAGAAGCCGAAGCGCCAGAAGTCGAAGGCCGCCGTCAAGGAAGCCTCCGGCAACTCGGTCACCGCACCGATGCAGGGCACCGTGGTCAAGGTCGCCGTCACCGAGGGCCAGGAGGTCAGCGAGGGTGACCTGGTCGTGGTTCTCGAGGCGATGAAGATGGAGCAGCCGATCACCGCCCACCGCACCGGTGTGGTGAAGATGCTGTCGGTCGAGGCCGGCCAGACCGTCCAGTCCGGTGAGGCCATGTGCGAGATCGTCGACGCCGAGTGAGATGACCCACCACACGTTGAGCTGGACGCCGCTCGAGGCCACGTCCCCCCAGGGGGCGGGCTCGGGCGGCGTCCGGCCCGTGGCCCTGGTGACCGGCGCGACCCGCGGCATCGGACGGGCCGTCTCCGATGCCCTGGCGATCGACCACCACCTGCTGATCGGTGGCACCGACCCGGAGCGTACGGCCGAGGTCGCCGCATCCTACCCGTCGGCGCGCGCCTGGCCGGTCGACCTGGCGAATGACTCCGCGGTCGGGGCGGCCTGTTCCCGGATCCAGCGGCTGGACCTGCTGGTCCACTGTGCCGGCGTCGCTGCCGGTGGCCGGATCGACGAGACCGAGACCGCAGTCTGGGAGCAGGTCTTCCGGGTCAACGTCTTCGCGGTGGCGCACCTGACCCGACGCCTCCTGCCGCTGCTGCGCAAGGCCGGCGGGCAGGTCGTGCTGATCAACTCGGACGCGGGCTTCCGGTCCGGGCCGGGCGGCTCCGTCTACGCGGCCTCGAAGTTCGCGCTGCGGGCGCTCGCCGACTCCCTGCGGGAAGAGGAGCGCGGCAGCGTACGGGTCACCTCGATCCATCCCGGTCCGGTCGACACGGACATGCAGATGGCCCTGCAGGAACGCCTGGGCCGACCGTACGACCGTGGCGAGCACATCTCTCCCGGCGCCGTCGCCGCGGCGGTGCGGGCGGCCGTCGATGCCTCACCCGAGGCGATGATCGAGTCGCTGACCATTCGGCCGGCCCACGACCCGGAGAGCTGACCCACCCGCTGCCCCCGCCCCGGCTCAGCGCCGGCCGAAGACCTGCGCCACCGCCCGCAGGCTCAGCACGAAGCCGGCGAAGGTGAGCAGGTAGCCGGCCACCTGGAACAGCGTCAGGCCGGGCATCAGCTCGGGTCCACCACCGGCGACCAGCAGCCCCACCCCGCCCAGCACCGCGAACCCAGCGAGGACCGCCACGACCAACTGGTCGACCAACCCGGACACGAACTCCCGGTCGTCCCGATCGGCGAGCACCCGCACGTGCGCGGTGAACCGGGAGCTCTCCAGGTCCTCGGCGATCTTGCCGACCCGGCGCGGCAGCGTCTCCAACAGCGGCAGCAGGTGCACCAGCCGTACGGTCAGCTCGTTCTGGAAGCGTTCGGGGGTGATCTCCCCCATCGCCTCCCGTCCTGCCTCCCGCGCCGCGCCGGTCAGGTCGAGGCGGGGGTCGATGAGCCGCAGGGTGCCCTCCAGCGCGCCGAGTGAACGCATCGCGGCGGCGATCGCCGGCGGCACGGTGAACCCGTGGTCGATGATGATCCGGAACAGCTCGGTGAAGATCTCCTGGGTGGCGCCGGCCCCCAGCCCGCCGCGGAAGCGGGTCATCAGGATCCCGATCGAGCGCTGCAGGGCCCGCTCGTCCAGGCCCGCCGGACGGTCGAGCACCTGGAGCAGCGAGTCCGTCGCGACGACGGGGTCCTCGGCGTCGACCGCCCAGAGCAGCATCCCCAGGTAGCGGCGCGACACGGCATCGAGGCGGCCGACGGACCCGAAGTCGAGCAGCCCGACGGTGGCGTCGGGCCAGATCACCACGTTGCCGCCGTGCAGGTCGGCGTGGAAGATGCCGTCTTGGGTGATCTGGGCGAACACCGCCTGCAGCAGGGTGCCGGCCGCCCGGGCACGCTGCTCGTCGGACAGGGCCGCGACCAGCGGGGCGGCCTGCACCACCGGCGTGCCGTCGAAGCGTTCCATCACGATCAGCCGGGAGGTGCTCAGTTCCTCGGCGACCCACGGGATCCGTACGCCGCGGTCGCCCAGCGAGGCCCGCATGCTCGCCATGTTGTCCAGCTCGAGGCGGTAGTCGACCTCCTCGCGCAGCGACGCGGCGAAGCCGTTCGCCAGCCCGACCACGCCGAGGCGGCGGGCCCAGCGGGTATTGCGCTCGAGGCTGCCGGCCAGTCGGTGGATGATGTCGAGATCGAGTCCGACCTGCGGCAGCGCGCCGGGCCGCTGCACCTTGACGACCACCTCGCGGCCATCGGTGAGCACGGCCCGGTGCACCTGGGCGACCGAGGCGGAGGCGAGCGGCTCCTCGTCGACCGAGGCGAACACCTCCTCGAACGGGCGGCCCGACTCGTCCTCGATCACCGACCTGATGGTGGACCACGGCAGCGGGTCGGCCGAACTCTGCAGCTTGGCGAGCTCGCGGACGTACGGCTCGGGCAGCAGGTCGGCTCGGGTCGACAGCATCTGGCCGAACTTGATGAAGGTGACGCCACCCTCGTCCAGCGCCCGGCGCAGGGCGACGGCGGTCCGCGGCACCTCGTAGGGGTCGACGTGGCGGCGGCCGGCCCCGCGTAGTTGGCTGCCGAGTCCGTGCTTGGCCGCGATCACCATCACACTGGCGTACCGGCGGGCGAGGCGCCAGCGCTTCCGCCAGCCGAAGAGCAGCGATCGCAGCGGTGGCAGGCTGCCGGTGGGCATGATCACCTCGAGCACCACCAGGACCAGGGTGCCGATGGCGAATGCCCACAGCAGTGCCAGCGCGATGCCGAGCATGAACCCCATGGGGTAGGCGAGGATGTCGACGTCGAACTGGTTGACCACCACGATCCACTGGATCAGGCCGGACATGCCGACCACGGTCGCCAGGCTGACCAGGACCGCCCGGAACCAGCCGACACGTACGCCGAGCACCCGGCGTACCGCGGTCATCACGAGCCAGGTCTGCAGCAGCACGAGGACGATGGCGGTCAGTCCGCCGGCGAGGTTACCCAGGGCTGTGGACAGGGCCATGCTCATCTCCTCCGAGGGATCGCGGGCAGTGGCCGAGCTGGAGGGGGTGCGGCCAGGGCGGTGTCAGTTGGTGAGTGAGGTGCTCGCCATCCTGCCGTGGTTGTGGAGGCGACGTGCCACCTCCGCGATCGAGCCGGACAGCGACGGGTAGACCGTGAACGCGTGGGCGAAGTCGTCGACGGTGATCCGCTGGGATACCGCCAAGGACACGGAGTGGATCAGTTCGGAGGCGGTCGGGGCGACGATCACCCCGCCGACGATGATGCCGGTGACCGGCAGGCAGAACAACTTGACGAAGCCGTCGGTGAAGTCCTGCATCTTCGCCCGGGCGTTCGACCCCAGCGGCAGCATCAGCATCTCGGCGCCGGAGCGACCCTCGTCGACGTCCTTCTGGGTGACGCCGACCGTGGCGATCTCGGGAGCGGTGAAGACGTTGGAGGCGATCGTCTCCTGGTCCAGCTGAGGAACGGCGTCGCCGAGGGCATGCCACATGGCGATCCGGCCCTGCATGGCGGCGACCGAGGCCAGGGCGAACACGCCGGTGCAGTCGCCGGCGGCATAGATGCCGCGCGCGGAGCTGCGCGAGACCTTGTCGACCTGGACGTAGCCGCGCTTGTCGAGGGCGACACCGGCGCTCTCCAGGCCCAGGTCGGCGGTGTTGGGGATGGATCCGACGGCCATCAGGACATGGGAGCCGTGCACCTCGCGGCCGTCCTCCAGCCCGACGACCACACCGTCCCCCTCGCATCGGGCCGAGACTGCGCGGGCCCGGTTGATGATCTCGATGCCGCGGCGCTCGAAGACGTCCTGCAGGATGCGTGCCGCGTCGGGGTCCTCCCCCGGCAGCACCATGTCGCGCGAGGAGACCAGCACCACCGGCACGCCGAGCGCGTCGTACGCGTTGGCGAACTCGGCACCGGTGACACCCGAGCCGACCACGATCAGCTTCTCGGGCAGCTCGGTCAGGTTGTACACCTGGGTCCAGTCCAGGATCCGCTCGCCGTCCGGGACAGCGTCCGGAAGCACCCGCGGGTGCGTACCGGTGGCGACGAGGACGACCTCGGCCTCCAGCCGCTCCTCGCCCAGGTCGGAGCTGACCACGACGGTGCTGGGGCCCTCCAACCGGCCCCGGCCGCGGACGATGCGCACGCCCGCCTCCACCAGGGCGGTGGCGATGTCGCCGGACTGGGCGGCGGCAAGGTTCAGGACACGGGTGTTGATCGCGCCGAGGTCGGTGATCACCGTGCCGGTCAGGTCATCGCCCCCACTGGCCGGGTGCAGGCCCAGACCACTCGCGTCCTCCATCGCCGACAGGACGTTGGACGTGGCGATCAGTGTCTTCGAGGGCACGCAGTCCGTGAGGACGGCCGAACCACCGATCCCATCGCTGTCGACCAGAGTCACCTCCCCGCCGAGCTGGGCACCCACGAGGGCCGCTTCGTATCCGCCTGGTCCGCCACCGATAATCACAACCTTGGTCACGGTCCGCATTCTTCCATGCCTCGCGGGTCCGCGGGTGCCACGGCCGAGAGCGGCCGAGGTGAGCCAGGCCACCGGCGTCCACAGCGGCGGGCGACCACCGGTCCGGGGACCCCGGGGGCATGGCAGACTCAGGCCATGCGCGAGACCGATGCACGCCCACAGAGCCGCCCGGTCCCCGGCACCGAGGCCGCCCAGGAAGAGGCCGCCCTGGCCGCCGACGCCCTGCGCGAGGCCCTCGGCATCGACCGGGCCGACCTCGCCGTCGTCCTGGGGTCGGGGTGGGCCGGGGGCCGCGATGCCCTCGGCACCGAGCTGGCCTCCGTGCCGCTGGCACGGCTGCCCGGGTTCCACGCCCCAGTGGTCGCCGGGCACGGCGGTCAGGTCGTGGCGGTCCGGACCGCCGCCGGGGCGATCGCCCTGCTGTTCACCGGTCGCACCCACCTGTACGAGGGGCGCGGCGTCGAGGCGGTCGTGCACAGCGTCCGCACCGCGGCCGCGTGCGGTGCCGGCACGCTGGTGCTGACCAACGGGGCCGGCTCCGTACGCCCCGACTGGTCGCCGGGTACCCCGGTGGTGATCCGCGACCACATCAACCTGACCGGCACCACGCCACTGCGGGGGCCGTCGTTCGTGAGCATGTCCGACGCCTACTCCCCGCGGCTGCGCGAGGCCCTGCACCGGGTCCGGCCGGGACTGCCCGAGGGGGTCTACGTCCAGTTCCGCGGCCCCCAGTACGAGACCCCGGCCGAGGTGGAGTACGCCCGCCGGATCGGTGGGGACCTGGTCGGCATGTCCACCGCGCTGGAGACGATCGCCGCGCGCGAGGCGGGGATGGAGGTGCTCGGGCTGTCCCTGGTCACCAATCCTGCGGCCGGCACGACCACCGAGGCCCTCGACCACGCCGAGGTCCTCGCCGCCGGTCGGGCCGCTGAGCCCGAGCTGCGGGCGCTGCTCGCCGAGCTGATGGGGACGCTGCGATGACGGACCGGACGGACCTGTTCGACGAGGTCGCGGCCTGGCGTGCGGATGACCCGGACCCGCGGACCGTGGCAGCCCTGGACGCCCTGGTGATCGAGGCGCGCGGCGGTGACGAGCGGGCCCTGGCCGAGCTGCGCTCGGCGTTCTCCGGGCCGTTGGAGTTCGGTACCGCCGGGCTGCGCGGCCCGATGGGCCCCGGACCGGCCCGGATGAACCGGGTGGTGGTCACCCGGGCCAGCGCCGGCCTGGCGACATACCTGCGCGACACCGGGCACGTCGGTGGTCGAGTGCTGATCGGGCATGACGCCCGGCACGACTCCGACGTGTTCGCCCTCGACACCGCCCGGACGATGGCCGGCTACGGCCTCGAGGTAGTGCTGGTCGACGGCCCGGCCCCCACCCCGGTGGTGGCGTACGGCATCCGGGCGCTGGACTGTGTCGCGGCGGTGGTGGTCACCGCCTCCCACAACCCGGCCGCCGACAACGGCTACAAGGTCTACCTCGGTGACGGCTCCCAGATCGTGCCGCCGGCCGACACCGAGATCTCCGCCCGGATCGCCGATGCCGGGGAGCGGGCCCTGGCCACCCTGCACCGGGCCGACCGGTGGCGGACCGCCGGACCGGAGCTGCTCGAGGGGTACGTGGCCCGGGCGGTCTCGCTGATCGACACCCTTCCCGCCTCCCTTGGCGGACCGGTCTCCCCCGACACCACGGCACCGCGGCAACTGCGCTGGGTGTACACCCCGATGCACGGCGTCGGGCTGGCGACCGTCCGGCAGGTGGTGGCGGCCGCCGGACTGCCCGCCCCGCACGTCGTCGCCGAGCAGGCCGTCCCCGACCCGGACTTCCCGACCGTGGCCTTCCCCAACCCGGAGGAGCCCGGCGCGCTGGACCTGGCCCTGGCCCTGGCCGTCGACATCGACGCCGACCTGGTGATCGCCAACGACCCTGACGCCGACCGGTGCGCGGTCGCAGTACCGGGCCCGGACGGCTGGCGGGTGCTGCGCGGGGACGAGCTCGGGGTCCTGCTGGGCGCCGACTTCCTCGAGCGTGGTGTGCGGGGGACGTACGCCAGCTCCGTGGTGTCCTCCACCCAGCTGCGGACGATGGCGCGGGCCGCGGGGGCCCGGCACGTCACCACCCTGACCGGCTTCAAGTGGATCGGGCGGGTGGCCGGCCTGGCGTACGGGTACGAGGAGGCGCTGGGCTATTGCTGTGACCCGGCCGCGGTCGCGGACAAGGACGGCATCACCACCCTGGTGCGGGTCCTCGACCTGGCCGGACGGCTGGCCGACCAGGGGCGTACGCTCACCGACCTGCTGGACCGGGTCATGGTGACCTACGGGCTGCACGCCACCGACCAGATCGCCTTCCGCTCCGACCGGGCCGAGGTGATCAGCGGGGCGATGGAACGGCTACGGACCCTGACCCCGACCATGCTCGGCGGGGAGCCGCTCCGCGCGACCGACCTGCAGTTCGGCTCGGCGAGCCTGCCGCCCACCGACGCGGTCGTCCTCGAGGGCCGTACGCTGCGGGTCGTGGTCCGCCCCTCGGGCACCGAGCCGAAGCTCAAATGCTACCTCGAGGTACGCGCCTCGCCCCAGGAATCGGTCGTCCTGGCGGCGGCCCGGCGGGGGGCCGCGGACCGGCTGGCGGCCCTGCGGATCGAGATGACCGCAGCGCTCGGGCTCGGCTGATGCCGGCGCGTCCCATTGGTCCGGGTGCCGGCTCGCAGGGCGCGACAATCGAAGCATGTCCATCGAGAGCCGACTCGATCCGCCCCCTACGTTCCCTCGTCAGCCTGCCTCGCTGGTCTCGCCTCCGCTGCGCATCGACGGTCTGGGGCCCGACTCCCCGTCCGGCGCGCACCGCTTCTGGCACAATCCTGTCGTCCGGGCCGTCCTGCTGCTGGTCCTGGTCGGGGCCGGCATGCTCCTGGGCCGTGCGATCGCCTTGCTGGGCGTCTGGCACGAGGCCTGGGTCGTCGTAGGCACGGTGACCGGTGCGGTCATCGGCTACCTGGTCCTCGCGATCGGGGTGGAGGGGCGGCGCCCGCCGATCGAACTCGATCCGCGACGGCTGCTGGGCCTGCTGTGGGGCCTGCTCCTGGGGACGATGTTGTTCTCCCTGTGCTTCGGGATCCTGCTGCTGCTCGGCGCCTACCGGATCACCGGGATCGATACCGCCGGTCCGTGGCTGGTGCCCTCCCTGGTCCTCGGACTCCAGGCGGGCGTGGTGGAGGAGATCCTGGCCCGCACCGGGTTGCATCGGCTGCTCGAACAGGGGCTGGGCACCTGGGTCACGGCGATTGCCTCCGGCGCCGTGTTCGGGTGGATGCACCTGGCCAACCCAAACGGCGGTCCGGTCGGCTCGATGGCGATCATGCTCGGCGCCGGCATCGGGTTCGGGCTGCTCTACTCCTTGTCGCGGTCGCTGTGGCTGGTCATCGGGGTACATGCCTCCTGGAACCTGACCCAGGGCATGCTCTTCGGCGCCGTCGTCTCCGGGGCCGACGCCCCCTCCCCCGGGCTGCTGGTCAGCGAGCCGATCGGCCCCGACGCCCTCACCGGTGGCTCCTTCGGCCCCGAGGCCAGCCCGGTCACCGTCGCGGTGATGCTGGCCTGGACCGTGGGCCTGGCGGTGCTGCTGGTCCGCCGGGGCCTGGTGGTCCGGCCGCTCTGGGTGCGCCGACGCGGCGCCTCCCCGGGCTCGCCGATGGTCACCGGCGGGAAGGGCGCCGACGGGAACCACTGGGCGTTCGATCCGGGCCTGGACCTGGAGTGGACCGGCGGGCATGATCCGGGCGCGGCACCGCGCCGTCGCGCCGACTGAGCGCGAGAGACGTACGCACAGACCGCGCCGCCCACCATCCCGGCCCCCGGTGGCACGGTCAACGCAGCAAGGCTCACCATGCTTGTGATTTCCCCCACAAGCATCATGGTTGGCGTGTCGTGGTAGCGTCAGGACACTTCACATCCCGGGAGTCCGCACCACATGGCGGGCTGAGAGGGTCGAGCGCCGAAGGGCTGGTCGACCGACCGGACGAACCTGACCGGATCATGCCGGCGTAGGGAGTAGGTCATCATGAGCGTTGATTCATCACGTGTCTCGACACCGCGTGACCCGGATCGGTCCCGTCGCACGGACCGCTCGGATCGTACGGTCGAGGCGCCCCTCACCCTGAGCACCCAGCCGCCCCGTACGCTCGGGTTCTGGGGACAGACCGCCCTGTGGGGTAACCTCGGGATCTCCTTGTTCGGGCCACTGACCGGGGCACTGATCGCGCTGTCGGTCGGCTCGGTGACCGGCGCCATCCTCGCGGTCGTGCTCGGCTGCACCATCGGCGCGCTGATCCTGGGCGGCTCGGCCATGTTCGGCGCCGTCACCGGTGCCCCGTCGATGGTGGCGCTGCGCGGCCTGCTCGGTCGGCGCGGCTCGATCGTGCCGACGGTGCTGAACATCCTGCAGAACATCGGCTGGGGAACGATGGAGATCATCGTCATCTCCACCACCGCCGCCTCGATCCTGGGCTCCGAATGGCGTTGGCCGTTCGTCGTGTTGACCGGCATCGTTACCACTCTGATGGCCGTCCGCCCGCTCGGCTCGGTCCGGATCCTGCGCCACGTGATGGTCTGGCTGGTGCTGCTGTGCTCGATCTACCTGTTCGTGGTGGTACTGGGCCAGCCCGCCCACCCGATCGACCAGTCGAACGTGATCGGCTTCTGGCCGGCCGTCGACCTGGCCGTGGCCGGCGTGGTGTCCTTCGCCCCCCTCGCCTCGGACTACTCGCGCCACTCGAAATCCACCTCGAGCGCCTTCGCCGGTGCCGGGCTGGGGTACGGGTTGGCAGCCATCGCCTACTACTCCCTGGGCGTGCTGGCGGTCGCTCACCTGTCCGGCGACCTCACCGGCGCCAACCTGATCGGCGCGCTGGTCGCGCTGCCCGCCGGTGGCATCGCCTTGTTCATCCTGATGGTGGACGAGGTGGACGAGGCGTTCGCGAACATCTACTCGACCACCATGTCGGTGCACAACATCCTGCCTGGACTGGACCGGCGGGTGGTCTCGGTCGTCATCGGCGGGGTCGCGACGTTACTCGCCGGGCTGATGGACTTCTCCCGCTACCAGAGCTTCCTGTTCCTGATCGGGTCGTTCTTCGTCCCGCTGTTCACCGTGGCCGTGGTCGACTTCGTGCTGGTCCAGCGGCGCCGGTGGGACGTCTCGGACCGGGCCCCGGTGCGATGGGCGCCGATCGTGGCCTGGGCCGCCGGCTTCGTCACCTACCAGCTGGTCTACCCCGGGGAGATCCCCGGGTGGTCGGACGCCTGGACCGCTCTCGCGGCGGCGATCAGCTTCACCGCTCCGACCTGGCTGGGGTCCTCGGTCGCTGCGATCGGGGTCTCCGCCGTGGTGATGGCCGGGCTGGGGCTGTTCGGTCGGCGTGCCGCTACGTCTGGTGGGGCCGCTCAGGACCGGTAGCCCGTACGCCAGCCGGCTCAGGCCAGCAGCCCGTACGCCAGCCGGCACAGCCCAGCAGCCCGTACGCCAGCCGGCACAGCCCAGCAGCCCGTACGCCAACCGCGGACGTTCGGGGCCGCTGCGGACCTTGCGACTCGGTGAGTTGCCTGCTGCGGATGCTCTGTCCAGCTGCTGCAACTACGGTGTCCGCAGCGAAATCGAAGATCCGCCACGGATACACAATGTCCGCGACAAGGTCCGCGACAAGGCACCCCGAGTCGCCACACGTCCACGGCCATCACCGGCTGTCACGGCGTACCTGCGCTGGACGGTTCGCGTCGGCCCGAGCAAAAGCAGCCCGTAACCTCCCCGCCAGTGCCTGCGGCTGATCCAGATCGGACCAGACCCATCGCACGACTTCCCAACCAGCGTCACGCAGGAGGTCCTCGCGGACCTTCTCCCGGTACACCACCTCCCCGGCCATCCGTGATTGTCGTGCCGGAAGCTCCCGGTACTTGACCCGACCATCGAACTCGCCAAGGGTGCCGAGCTCGGGCCAGCCGAAGTCGGTGCGGCCGATGAACCGACCCTGGTCGAACACCTCGAACTGCAGGACCGGCTTCGGGATGCCCATGGCCGCCAACACGACGCGACTCACGGATTCACCACCACTCTCGGCCCGAGCATCAGCGAAGTCGATCGCTCGGAGTGCGGCCCGAATCCCTTTCCTGCCCTTCAGGCCCGAGGCGATGGCGCCCATCTCCCTGCGGAGCACCTCGCCTCCGTGCTCCCGCAGGGCGTGATCGGCCAGCGCCACCGCGTGTTGGTACCCCGCGGTCCGGGCAACATCCACGACAGTACGGGCCACCGTGGTCACCCGCATCCCGTCGACCGTGAGCCACTGCCCCTCAGGTACCGGTCCCGTGTGCGTGGCGAGTCTCGGCCGTAGGCTCCCACCGGTCGCACCCCGAGTGATGTGGACCCGCTGGTCGAGGGCACCCCAAGGAAGGTCGAGCCCGAGCCACACCGCCGCCGAGCAATGGCTGAGGACCCCGTCCGGGCGGAGAACTTCGCGGGCCGCGTTGATGAGCAGCTGGTGGCGCACCACGGGATCGATGTCCCCCGGTGTCACGTACGCCCCTCGCCGCAAGCGAGGCAGCGTTCCGGCGCGGGAGGCGGCGGCCAGCTCGCGGGGCTCGAGGCCGAAGGCCACCGCGTTGCGGACGGTGAGGAGTTGTCCGGGAGTCTGGGGGATGGCGGGTGTCGGGGAAGCGTTCATGGAACCATGCCACCGCATCCACGAGCGTCCAGAGGGCTGATCGGGTGAACGGACAACACCGAGGCCGAAACGGACAACACCTACCGGGCGAGGGACAACACCGTCGCGGACGTCCTTCCGGGCGCCGCGGACGTTAAGGGCGCCGGTAGACGTTCCAGACGCCCGTAGATGTTCCGGACGCCCGTAGACGTTCCAGACGCCCGTAGACGTTCCAGACGCCCGTAGATGTTCCGGACGCCCGTAGATGTTCCGGACGCCCGTAGAGGTGCCAGACGCCGCGGACGTTAAGGGCGAATGCGGACCTACCGGAGCTGCCGCGGACCTTCGGTTCAGCCGCTGCAGTCGTGTTGTCCGCTGCTGATCACAGCATCCGCGGCACGTCGAGAAATGGACACGACGTCCGCGGCTGTCGATACTGTCCGCGGCCATGGGTGACGGCCAGCAGGCCCGGGGCGGGTCGACGAGCAGCGGGCCCGGCCGCCGTCAGTCGCGGACGATCGGGGCCCACTCCGGGCCGGTCTCGGCCAGCTTGTCGTCGAGCTTGGCGAACAGCGGCTCCGGCTTCGACAGCGGCGTGCCGGCCACGATCGGCTGGCGTTCCCACACGGCCTTCGCCGAGGCATAGTCCCCCATGATCACCGAGTAGTCCGGGCCGCCCTCCTCGGAGACCGTACGGATCTCGGGCAGCCCCGACCACACGCCTTCACCGCCGAGCATCTGGTAGATCTTCTGCGCCGAGTGGGGCATGAAGGGCGTGAACATGACATTGCAGTCCGACACGACCTGCAGCACGGTCCACAGGATCGTGTCGCGGCGGGCCGGGTCATCCTTCTGCTTCCACGGCTCGGTCTCGGACAGGTACTGGTTGGCCAGCCCCACGATCCGCATCACCTCGCCGATGCCCTGCTTGAAGTGGCTGTGGCTGAGCGCCTGGCCGACCACCGCGAAGGCCGCCTCGGAGGCCTCGAGGAGCGTACGGTCCACGTCGGCCAGCTCACCGGGGGTCGGGATGGCGCCGACGTTCTTGTGGGCCATCGAGACCGCGCGGTTGACGAGGTTGCCCCACTGGGCGGCGAGTTCGGTGTTGTTGCGGCGGACGAACTCGTCCCAGGTGAAGTCGGTGTCCTGGTTCTCCGGACCGGCCACGGCGATGAAGTAGCGCAGCGCGTCGGGGCCGAACGCGCGCAGGAAGTCGCCGACGTAGATCACCCGCCCCCGCGAGGTCGAGAACTTCGACCCGCTCATAGTCAGGTACTCCGAGGAGACGACCTCGGTCGGCAGGTTCAGCACGCCGAAGGCCCCGGGCTCGCCACCGCGGTCACCCTGGCCGTTCTGGCCGAGCAGGATGCCGGGCCAGATGACGGTGTGGAAGACGATGTTGTCCTTGCCCATGAAGTACGAGCCGGTGGTCTCCGGATCCTGCCACCACTGCTTCCAGGCCTCGGGATCCCCCGAGCGGGCGGCCCACTCGATCGACGCGGACAGGTAGCCGATCACCGCGTCGAACCACACGTACAGCCGCTTCATCGGCTCGTCGCGCCAGCCGTCCAGCGGCACCGGCACACCCCAGTCGAGGTCGCGGGTGATGGCCCGGGGCTTGAGGTCGTCGACCAGGTGCTGGGAGAACTTGATCACATTGGGCCGCCAGTCCTCGCGGCTCTGCAGCCACGCGGTCAGCGAGCCGGCCAGGGCCGGAAGGTCGAGGAAGAAGTGCTCGGTCTCGACGAACTTCGGGGTCTCGCCGTTGATCCGGGAGCGAGGCTCGATCAGGTCGACCGGGTCCAACTGGTTGCCGCAGTTGTCGCACTGGTCGCCGCGGGCCCCGTTGTAGCCGCAGATCGGGCAGGTGCCCTCGATGTAGCGGTCGGGCAGCGTACGACCCGTCGACGGGCTGATCGCGCCCCGCGAGGGACGGGCCACCACGTAGCCGTTGCGGTGCAGCGACAGGAACATCTCCTGCGTCACGCGGTAATGGTTCCTGGTGGTCGTACGGGTGAACAGGTCGTACGACAGGCCCAGGCCCTGCAGGTCCTCGACGATGACCCGGTTGTACTTGTCGGCGAGTTCACGGACCGGAACGCCCTCCTTCTCCGCCTGCACCGAGATCGGGGTGCCGTGCTCGTCCGTGCCGGACACCATCAGCACCTGGTGACCGCTCATCCGCATGTACCGCGAGTACACGTCGGAGGGAACACCGAAACCGGACACGTGCCCGATGTGGCGTGGTCCGTTGGCGTACGGCCAAGCAACTGCGGTGAGCACACGTGAGGACGTCATGGGCACACCCTAGCGTCCGACGGGCATCCCCCGGCCCGACGGAACACCGCCCGGGCAGCTTCCCCCTGCGGGCAAGGACGCTGACATACTCTGCGCATGGATAGGTACGTCGTTCACATCGACCGATCCCGCTGGGCCGACATGCGTCGCAACAGCCGGACCGGCCTGATCGGATCCGCCCTGATCGGCATCGGCGGCGGCGCCATCCTGATCCTCACCGCGATCCTCGGCGAGGGCCGCTCCGGTGTCGTGCCGGGGATCCTGCTCGTGCTGCTGGGCGTCGGTGCCGGAGTGTCGTTCGGGATCCGGGAGAAGACCGACATCAGTGAGGAGGGCCCGCCGACGCTGTTCACCCTCGACCGGACCGGCCTGCACCTGGATCCCGGGCGCGACAAGCCCGTCCTGCACCGGGAATGGGGGACGTTCCACCTGACCTGGCTGCACAAGTCGGGCAGCTACCTGGAGTTGGCGGGCGAGGGGATGACCGCCCAGCGCTGGCCGGTGGTCGTCACCGACACCAAGCAGCCCGAGCTGGCCGCCGCCATCACCGAGCTGTCCGACGGGCGGGCCAGCCTGGGCCGCGACTCCCGCCCGCCCAAACCGCGGGCCGCCTGACTAGCGCAGCGCCGGCTGGGCCAGCTTCGGCGCCTGCTGCAGCACCACGTCGGGCAACTCCGGCATCCCCGGCAGGGCGAGCGGCTCCTCGGCCTGGGTGACCAGCTGGACCACGGTGCTGGTCATCTTCTCCGACGAGTCGGTCATCGAGTGCTGCGCCGTGATGATCGCGTTGACCACGTCCTGGCGTGCCTGGTGCCCGAACTTGACCGCGTCGATGATCGACTCGGCCTGCCGGTCCAGCGAGGTGGCGACCTCGAGGATCGTCTCCGGGCGCAGCGTCGGGGTCTGGATCGTACGGGCCACCTCGCCGACGGCGGCACCGGAGGCCCGGGCGTACGCCTGCAGCACGTCGTTCGCGCCGGCGGCGACGACCTCCTGCATCTCGGCGGCCTGCTTGGCCTGCAGCAGCAGGCCCCACTGGGCGATGGTGAGCTTCATCGTGGGCAGGGTCAGATTGACCAGCAGGGCGAGCCGCTGGCCCAGCCCGTAGTGCAGCGACCGGGTGTTGCGGACCTGCGGCGAGGTTGACCAGGCCACGAAGAGTCGCTGCTGGAACTCGCTGATCCGCACCTCCATCGCCTCGACGAACTCGACGATCCGGTTGCGCAGCTCCTCCTTGTCCCGCTTGTCCGGGTCGGTCGGCTCGATCACGATGGCCTGGATCGCCTCCACGGCCTCGTCCCGGACCGTCTCCATGACCGCGATGGCACCGACCAGCTGGCTGATCGACTTCTCGTTGGCCTTGTACAGCTCGTCGCACAGCACCACGTTGCGCTTCAGCTCGCGCTGCTTCTCGACCAGCCGGCCGGCGATCCGGTCCAGCTGCTGCTCCACGGTCCGGGACTCCTCGAACAGCATCTCCACGATGTTGCGTCCGCGGCGGAACACCCCACGCACCGAGTCCATGAACCGGTCGAAGGCCTCGCGGACGTCGGGGGCGTTCGGATCGTACTTGTCCCGGAACGACCGCATGGTGTCGTTGATGGCCTTCATCATCGCGGTCAGTTCCGGGATCTCGATCGGGCCGAGCTCGCGGAAGATCCGGTTGACCTGCTGGTTGACCGCGTCGATGGCCTGGGTGCCGAACTCGGCCATCAGGTCGGTGTTGTTCAGCATCTTCGGGAACAGCTGCTTGCCGGCGGCCCGGGCCTGCTCCTGCTGTGCCTCGGACAGCATCAGCAGGCAACTGATCTGGCCCGGCGCCTGCCCCGGCAGGGCCACGTCGGAGGCCGACTCCCCGCCGATGAGCAGGTCGGACGAGCCCCCCGCCTTCTGCTGGGCCAGCAACTGGTCGGCGACCGTGGCCAGGGCCGAGTCGGCAGCGCCGGCCTTCGGCGGTTCGCCGCCGGTGAGGGCACCGAAGTCGATGGACATTTCGGACATGGGAGTGCTCCTGTCGGGTCGAGGGGTGGAAGGTAGCGGTCGTCCGGACCCGGTCAGGCCCGACCGGCGCAGGCCGGCTCAGCCGCAGGTCGTACGGTCCTGCAGGCAGCCGAGCAGGGCCAGGGTCACTTCGGAGTTCGGGGCGGCGATCGTACGGAACTGCGCGGCCAGCGGGACCTGCGAGAACTCGGCGACGTCGTTCAGCCCGGCATTGGTCGCCGAGCGGAAGCCGTACTTCTGCCAGGCCAGCCTCTGCAGGTCCTCGTCCTTCAGCGCCTCGATCAGCTTGGCGGCATCACCGTTGAGCGCGAGCACCGGATGGTCGGAGTAGATCGTCGGCTCCGGGTAGAGGATCCGGACGTCCTTGAGGACCGCCTCGGAGTTCGGCCCGGTCCGCACCTGCTGGATGACCTGGTTCTCGTAACCGGCGTAGAGCGGCGACTGGAACTCACCGCCCTGGGTCAGCCACTGGCGGAAGCCGTTGTCCGAGGTGGTCGCCTGCAGGCCCTGGGAGTCGTAGAGCTGCCGCATCGTCGGCAGGGCCGCGCGGGCCTCCTGCGGGGTCGGCGGCCGGGACGCGTCCGGGGTGGCGACCATGGTCAGCTCCAACTGGGCGAGCGTGAAGCCGGAGTTCGACTTGACCGGATCGGTGGAGGAGATGGTGATCGGCCCCTGCAGGTTCCCGGCCGCCAGGTCCTGCCAGGTCTTGCCCTGCAGGGTGTGGTCGAGGAGCACCGCCCGGGTGTCGACGATGTAGTGGGTGCCGTTGCGCTGCTCGACCAGGCCGGCGCGGACCAGCGCGTCGGTGCCCTGCGGGCCGGCGTACACGACCTCCGGGGACTGCAGGACCGTCTCGGCGCGGTAGTCGTCGAACTCGCCGGGGTGCTTGGACTCGAAGACGTGCTGGGCGGAGGCGCTGGAGGGCCACAGGCAGTCCCAGCCACGCTGCTTGATCTCGTCGGTCGGCATCAGCACCTGGTCGTACGAGCCCATCGACTGCCACTCGACCGTCAGTCCGTAGCGGTCCTCGAGCAGCCCCACGACCTCCGGATCGTGCATGAAGTCGGCCTTCTCCGAGCCGCCGACGCAGCTGATGGTCACGGTGGCGGCCAGGGCCTGCTGGCGGATGACGAGGTAGCCGGCGACCACCAGTACGGCCACCAGGATGGCCAGGCCGGCGAAGAACCTGCCGCGATTACGCATCTCAACCCTCCAACGTCGGGATCTCGGGGGGCGCCACGGTGTCCAGGTTCGCCTGGTACTCGGCCATGTCGCCCTGGTTGACCAGCCGGATGCTGTCGATCGCGAACTGGTCGAAGCGCTCCACCGCGGCCCGCCCGTCGGCAAGCAGGCGTGGAGCGTCGTGGTAGTACTCGGGGTGCTCCTCGATGTCGGCGAACTGCTGGACCAGTCCCAACAGGCTCTTCATGTGGCCGCCGAGCCTGGCCGCCGAGGAGTACAGGCTGCTTGGCTGGGTCTCCGCGATCCGGTCCAGCAGCTCGGGCATCACCTCGGTCGCCCGGGCCAGCGCGGCCTGGATCTGCGGGTCACGGATCCGGCGGGCCTCCGCGGTGACCTGCCTCAGGGTCGCCGACACCTCCACCACCTTGGCGCGGGCGTCGGCCGAGTAGTCGTCGGCCTGCAGCTGCGCGTCGGAGCGGCCCAGCATCAGGTAGGTGCCGGTCGCGCCGAGCACCGCGAGCACCGCAGGGGCCCCCAACCGCAGCAGCGGGCTCGCGCCGGCCAACAGGACGAAAAGCACCCCGAACAGGACGATCGCGACCAGGATCGCCAGCGGTGCGGCGTACCTGCGGATCACCGGTAGCCCGCCGCCTCGCGCAGCGCCGACACCAGGTCATCCGACTCGACGTACGCACCACCGCTGGCCGCGGCGACCGCCTGGAGCTGGTCGGGGTCGGCCGTGCCGAAGGCGATGGCCACCACCGGCACCCCGGCGGTCCGGACGCTGGCCTGCCCACGGTCCTCGTCGCCGCTCGACCGGCCGTCGGACATCAGCACGATGAGCTTCTTGCGGGAATCGTCGCCCGACAGGTCGGTGGCCGCGTCCTGCAGGCACCGGTACATGTCGGTGCCGCCCTTCGGCTCGTACGACACCACGTCCGACTCCAGCTGCCCCAGCTGGTCCGGATCGTTGCCCTCGACGGTGTACGGCCCGGCTGCCCGGCTGTCGTGGAAGACCTGCACGGTCGTACGGTCCTGGGGGCCGGTCTGCAACAGGTTGACCCGCGCCTGCTCCGGGTTGAAGACCTGGTGCGCGGCATCCTGCACGCCCTCCCAGCCCTTCCCGCCCATCGAGCCGGAACCGTCCAGGCAGTAGTAGGTGTCGACCGGCCGGCGGTAGCGGGTGTGGTAGCGGTCGAGCGCCTCCTCGATCACCGTGGCCGCCGGGTAGCTGATGCCCTGCTCACGGATGTCGGTCTGGATGCCCCAGGCGGGGTCGAAGACGTTCGTGTCAGGGTTGTCCAGCGTCAGGCCGATGGCATCGGCCGGGCGGCGCCCGAGGGACAGCAGCTCGGCGCGCGCCCCCTCGTCCCGCAGCAGGTGGGTCTGCAGCTCGGTGAAGACCTGGTGCTTGGCCTGCTCGTCCTGCCCGGTCGGCAGGAAGCCGAGCGGGGCATCAGTGATCGCCAGCGCCCCCTGCGGGTACACCGCGTAGAACGGCTCCCGGCCCTGCGCGACCAGCTGCTGGTTCTGCTCGATCACCAGCGCCTCGTAGGTGAACAGCGTGTCGCACAGGTCGGTGTTGGCGACGCACTCCTCCATCATCGTGCCGGTCGAGGGTGGCGTACGGTCCATCGCCTGCACGAACGTGGTGATGCCCTGCTCGACCTCGGTCGAGTCGAGCTGGGCCTCGGTGAGCGGCTGCCCCGGGCCGTTGCCGGCGAAGTGGTTCATGAACGCGAACAGCGTCGTCGCACCGGAGTTCGACTGGGTCGGGTTGGTGGACCAGACCTGCAGCTGGTCGTCCTCGATCGCGGTGAGGACGTCGCCGACGGTGACATCGGTGCGGTCGACCAGGCCGGCCTGCCGCATCGCCGACTCGCGCCCGGCGAAGACGATCGGGGTGGTGAACATCGACTGCACGTCCCGCAGCTTCCCGTCGGTGTTGCCGACCTGGGCGAACACCGAGGACGCGAACCAGTACGCGTCGTAGTCGGTCGAGCCGGACTGCAGCAGCCGCGCCTGGTCGACCGACCCCATCAACGTGTACTCGCAGGTGTAGCGCTGCGACTCGCACCACGGGACCACGATCTGGTCGAGCACCGCCCGCTGCTCCGATCCCGCCACGATCCGCAGCGTACGGTCCGGGGCCGATCCGCCCGCACCCCCACCGCAGGCGGTCAGCCCGAGGGCCAGGGCAAGGGCGGCGCCGACGGTACCGAGGATCCGACCACATCGCATGTCTCATGCCTACCTGATAAGGGGGCCGCACCGAGGGCCCGGGAACCGACAGGTAAGCCCGTCCGGATGAACGATTGGTGAACGCGTCGGCGGCTCAGCGCGGCCAGGTCATCGCGACGTGCTCGGCGATCCGTTCCTTGGTGTCGGTATCCACGAAGGCCGCCTGCACCGCGCGGTCGACGGTCGCACGGATGTCGTCCAGCGTCCAGCCGAAGGTCTCGACCAGGCGGGCGTACTCCCGGCTCAGCGTGGTCCGGCTGACCAGCCGGTTGTCGCAGGAGATGGTCACCCGGAAGCCGAAGCGGTGCAGGGCGTCGACCGGGTGCTCGGCCATCCGCTCGGCGATGCCGGTCTGCAGGTTCGACGACGGGCAGACCTCCAGCGGCACGGCGCGATCCCGGACCATCGTCGCGGTCTCGCCGAGCACCGGGACCGGCCCGGTCAGGTCGATGTCCTCGATGATCCGTACGCCGTGGCCGATCCGGGCGGCGTGGCAGACCTCGAGGGCCTCCCACACCGACTCGGGCCCGACGGCCTCCCCGGCGTGGATGGTGTACGGGACGCCTTCGCGCTCCAGGAGCCGGAACGCCTCCAGCTGGCGGCTCGGCGGGTACCCGCCCTCGGCACCGGCAATGTCGAACCCGGCGACCAGGTCCTCTTCGTGGCGGATGGTGAGTTCGGCGATCTCCAGGCCCCGGTCGGCATGTCGCATCGCGGTCAGGAGTTGGCGGACGATGATCGGGTGCCCGTCGCGACGGGACGCCGCCATGCCGTCCGCGAGCCCGCGGCCCACCGCCCGGACCGCCCGGTCCAGGGTCAGCCCGCGCTGCAGGTGCTGCTCCGGGGCCCAGCGCGCCTCGGCGTACACCACCCCGTCGTCGGCCTGGTCGATGACGAACTCGTACGCCACCCGGTGCAGTGCCTCCTCGGTCTGCATCGCCGCCACCGTGTGGTCGAACGTCTCCAGGTACCGCTCCAGCGATCCGGAGTTGGCTGCCTCGAAGAACCAGTCCGCCAGCTCCTGCGGGGTGTCCGCGGGCAGGCGGTGCTCGACCTCCCCCGCCAGCTCGATCAGGGTGCGCGGGCGCAGACCACCGTCCAGGTGATCGTGCAGGGCGACCTTCGGCAGGGCGCGCAGGTGCGCCTGGTCGAGGAAACGGTCGGCCGGAGAGGTGGTCATCAGGGGGTCCTCGGGTCGGGGTGGTCAGTGGTCGGCGGTGTGCGCGGCGACCCGGTCCAGGTCGTCGCGGCCGAAGGCGCGGGGCAGGAGGTCGGCGATCGGGATCGGGCCGTCGCCGCTGTGGACCAGCAGGCCCGGCGCGGCGTGCTCCCAGAGCAGCTGGCGGCAGCGTCCGCACGGCATGCAGGGGCCGCCGGTCGCATCGACGCAGGCCACCGCCACCAGTCGACCCCCACCGCTGGCGACCAGGTCGGAGACCAGACCGCACTCGGCACACAGGCTGAGACCGTAGGAGGCGTTCTCGACGTTGCAGCCGGTCACCGTCCTGCCGTCGTCGACCAAGGCAGCGGCACCGACGGGGAATCGGGAGTACGGGGCGTATGCCCGGCGGCAGGCGTCCTGGGCGGCACGCCGCAGGCCGGCCCAGTCGATCCTGCTCGCCCCGGCACCGGTCGGTGCGGTCACCGCATACTCCGCTGCTGTCGCCGTTGCTCCAGGGGGTCCTGGTAGTGGATCGGGGTGGCCGCCAACCGACTGAGCAGATTGACCCCGACCGGGATGCACTCCTCGTCGACGTCGAAGCCCGGCTGGTGGATATCCGGCCAGTCGGCCTCGGCGACGCCGCGGGGTCGTACGCCCAGCCGGGCCATCGCCCCGGGGACGACCTGCAGCATCCAGGCGAAGTCCTCGCCCCCGAGCGACTGCGCGGTGCGGGCGACCGAGTCCTCGCCCAGCTGGCGCTCGGCGGCGTCGACGATCCGGGCCACCGCCCGGACATCGTTGACGGTCGGCGGGATGCCGGAGTCGATGTCGACGTCCACCTCGACGCCGAACGGGGCGACGATCGAGGTGAGCAGGTCCGGCAGGAGGGCGACCGCCGTCTTCCACCCCGGGACGTCGAGGACTCGCAGGGTGCCGCCGAGCGCACCGGTGCGCGGGATGACGTTCTCGACGCTGCCCGAAAAGACCCGGCCCCAGATCAGCGAGGCGCCGCTGCGCGGATCGAGCCGGCGTGACAGCACGAACGGGGTCTCGGTGACCAGTGCCCCCAGCGCGCCGATGATGTCGGCGGTCAGGTGCGGGCGGGAGGTGTGGCCTCCGGCACCGCGCAGGTTCACGTTGACCCGGACCGCGGCCGAGGTGATCGCCCCACGCTTCACCGCGACCTGCCCGACGGTGGTCCGGGGATCGCAGTGCAGGGCGTACACCTCGCGGACCCCGATCAGCGCGCCGGCCCGGATCACGTCCGGGGCCCCACTGGGACTGGACTCCTCGGCCGGCTGGAACAGCAGCCGCACCCCGGTCCGTAGGAGCCCCCGGTCCCGCAGCTCGGTGAGCACGTGGCCGACGCCGAGCACCACGGTGGTGTGCACGTCGTGGCCGCAGGCGTGGGCGATGCCCGGGTTCTTCGAGGCGTAGGGCACGTCCTTCGCGTCATCCAGCGGCAGCGCGTCCATGTCGCCCCGCAGCGCCACCATGCCGCGGCTCGGATCCCAGCCCTCGCCGACGATGTCACAGGTCAGGCCGGTGCCGGCCGGTAGGATCCGGGGCTCCAGGCCGAGGGCCTCGAGCGCGTCGGCCACCCGCTTGGTCGTACGGCGCTCATGGTGGCCCAGCTCCGGATGGGCATGGAGGTCCCGGCGGAAGGCGATCATGCGTTCTCGCAGGCCCGCCGTCGCCGCGGCAATGGCGGGACCGGGATCCACCTCGGGCTGCGTGGGTGCGAACGTCATTGGACCAGCCTAGCCGTCCGCACGCCCCGATGGGCCACCGCCGCGGAGGGGTGGCCCGTCGGGGTCCTGCAGGGTCAGGCGCCGGCGACGTCCCCGGGGGTGTAGACGCCCCACACGTCGCGCAGCGCGTTGCAGACCTCGCCGATGGTGGCCTTCGCCTGCAGCGCCTCCTTCATCGGGTAGAGCAGGTTGTCGCTGCCCTCCGCGGCGGTACGGATCCTGGCCAGTGCCGCATCGACGGCCGCGTTGTCACGCTCGGCGCGGAGCGTGGCGAGGCGGGCGGCCTGCTGCTCCCCGATCGTCGGATCGACACGCAGCGGGTCGTACTTCTCCTCCTCGTCGATCGTGAACTTGTTCACGCCGACCTGGACCCGCTCACCGGAGTCGATGCCCCGGGCGTACTCGTACGCGGAGTCCTCGATCTCGCCCTTCTGGAAGCCCTGCTCGATCGCCTTGACCGCGCCCCCGAGGTCGTCGATCCTCCCGATCAGCTTCCAGATCTCCGCCTCGAGGTCGTCGGTGAGGCTCTCCATGACGTACGAGCCGGCCCACGGGTCGACGGTGCGGGTGACGTCGGACTCGTAGGCGATCACCTGCTGGGTGCGCAGCGCCAGGCGGGCGGCCTTCGGGGTCGGCAGCGCGATGGCCTCGTCGAAGGAGTTGGTGTGCAGCGACTGGGTGCCGCCGAAGGTCGCGCCGAGCGCCTGGACGGCGACGCGGACCAGGTTGACCTCCGGCTGCTGGGCGGTGAGCTGCACACCGGCGGTCTGGGTGTGGAAGCGCAGCATCTGCGACTTCGGCTTCTGCGCGCCGAAGCGCTCCTTCATCAGCTTGGCCCAGACCCGGCGGGCCGCGCGGAACTTGGCGACCTCCTCGATCAGGGTGGTGCGTGCCACGAAGAAGAAGGACAGGCGGGGGGCGAAGTCGTCGACCTTCAGACCGGCCTGGAGAGCGGCCTCGACGTACGCGATGCCGTCGGACAGCGTGAACGCGACCTCCTGGGCGGGCGTGGCCCCGGCCTCGGCCATGTGGTAGCCGGAGATGGAGATGGTGTTCCACTTCGGGATGTTGTCGTGGCAGTAGGCGAAGATGTCCGAGATCAGGCGCAGCGACGGGGCCGGCGGGAAGATGTAGGTGCCGCGGGCGATGTACTCCTTGAGCACGTCGTTCTGGATCGTGCCGGTGAGCTGGTCGGCAGGAGTGCCCTGCTCCTCGGCGACGAGCTGGTAGAGCAGCAGCAGGACCGCCGCGGGCGAGTTGATCGTCATCGAGGTCGAGACCTTGCCCAGGTCGATGCCGTCGAAGAGGATGCGCATGTCGTCGATCGAGTCGATCGCCACGCCCACCTTGCCGACCTCGCCGCGCGAGATCGCGGCATCGGAATCGTAACCCATCTGCGTGGGCAGGTCGAAGGCGACCGACAGGCCCATCGTGCCGGCCGCGATCAGCGCCTTGTAGCGCTCGTTCGACTCCACTGCCGTACCGAAGCCGGCGTACTGACGCATCGTCCACGGACGGGTCGTGTACATCTTCGGGTACACGCCACGCGTGAATGGGTACTCCCCAGGGTTGCCCAGCTTGCTGCTCGGGTCCCAATCGGCCAGTGCATCAGCCGAATACACCGCCTCGAAGGGAGTCCCGGACTCGGTCTCACCAATTCCACTCATGGAGCGGAGCCTACCGGTGCGCAGGCCCCTGCGTGGGGCCACTCCCGCAGTTGGCCCCGAGGTTCCGGGCCGGCGTGTCGCGGGTCACTCGATCTGGCGGATCAGGGCCTCCGCCGCCGCAATGATGGCGTTCGTCTCCGCCTGCCAATGCTGCTCCTGGCTGCGGTGCGGACCGGTGGCCAGGCTGATCGCGACCCCGGCCGCGCGCAGCCGCAGCTCGGTCGGATCGACCCGCCGGTCGAACACCGGGGTCCACGACTCCAACAGTCCCTGCAGGTGCGCCGCCTGGGCGGCATCCATCCGTTGGATGGTCGACAGGTGGGCGAGCAGGCAGCCGAGGTCGTCGGCCCGGCGACCGGGCCCGATCGCGTCGATGTCCAGCACGCCACACACCCGTCCACCGGAGACGTGGACCTGCCCCTCGTGGAAGTCGCCGTGCGTGGGTTCGTCACCGGCCGGCAGCCCGGCCAGGCCCTGGCTGACCTGGTCGGCGAGGACCAGCAGTCGCGGCTCCAGCTCCGGCATCGCCCGCGCCACGACGTCGACGTAGTAGTGCACCGAGTCGGTCCACGGCTGGCGGCGCGGTAGGGCGGCCACCGCCGGCGGGAAGGCATCCAGCAACGCGATCAGTTCCTCGGCCGAACAGGGGAAGTCCTCGCGGAACAGCGCGGTGGCCAACGGCAGCCCCGGCAGGCCCTCGAGCACCACGACCCAGTCCTCGGTCAGGGCCAGCACCTCGGGCGCCGGGATCCCGGCACCGCGCAGCAACCGGTGTCGCTCGACCGTCTGGGCGGCCTCCGCCGCGGTCTGCACCTTGAGGTAGAAGCGCCGTCGCTCCTCCCCCACCTGCACGTCCGCCCGCAGCACGGCCCGCTGCCGGGGCCGGTAGCCCACCACATCGAGGCGTACGTCGGTGGGCCGGATGATCGGGCGTGGACCGGCCAGGGCGCCGTCCTGCGCCGACCAGAGACCCAGGTCATTGACCAACTGGGTGACTCCCTCGGCGTACGCGGCGCCCACCAGGCCGGGCAGCTCCGGGTCGGCCGGGTAGATCCAGACGGTCACGTCGTTGCCCTGGGGGTCACGGTAGCGCCGGCCCGTGTCGTTGCCGTCGACGTGCCCGGCGCCGGTGGAGACCCCGATGATCTCGATCGCCTCACCCCAGTCCCAGGCCACCTGCGCACGGTAGGTGGCGGTTGCCCCACGGCCGGGCTGGTGGTCCAGATGGTCCAGCCGCCAGCGCAGCAGGGCCCCGCCGGCATCGCGGACCGCGGCGACCAGCACGTCGGCCACGGCCGGGGTGCCCAGCAGCGCGCCGCTGTCCCGCTCGTCGGCGGTCATCGCCCGCCGCCCTCGGCCTCGTCCGTCGGCGGACCGATGACGGACCCTCCGGTCGCCTCACCGGTCGGGGTCGCAGTGGTGCGCACGGCGGAGGGGGCCTTGGTGCGTTCCAGCAGGAACCGTGCGGCCCGGCGCCCGTCCATCTCGAGCACGGTCAGGGTGACCCGCCTGGTGCGGGACGGCTCCTCGGTGAGGAACAGCTCGGCCTCGTAGCTGTCCCCGACCTTCGGGATCGCACCGATGCAGGCCATGAACCAGCCGGCCACCGTGTCGTACGGTCCCTCCGGCAGGTCCAGCCCGACCTCGTCGGCGAAGTCCTCCAGCGAGGTCAGTCCGTCGACCTCCCGGGTGTTCGGCGCGGTCTCGGAGCGCTGGGCGACGATGTCGTACTCGTCGGTGATGTCACCGATCAGCTCCTCGACCAGGTCCTCCATGGTCACGATGCCGGCAGTGCCCCCGTACTCGTCGCGCACGATCGCCATGTGGCTGGACACCCGGCGCATCTCGGCCAGGGCGTACAGCACGTTCACGGTCTGGGGGAAGTTCGCCACCGGACGCACCAGCTCCTCCACCGGGGTGGCCCGCTGCGCCCTGTCCGGGTCGAACAGGTCGCGGACGTGGACGAAGCCGAGCACGTCGTCCACCGAGGTCCCGGTGACCGGGTAGCGCGAGTGCGGCGCCCCGGTCAGTTCCCTGACCGCCTTGTAGGTGGGGGTGTCACCGGGCAGGAATTCGACCTCCGTCCGGGGCACCATCACTTCGCGCAGCGAACGGTCCCCCGCCTCGAACACGTCGTCGACGATCCGGCGCTCCTCCTCGCCGAGCGTGGCCGAGTCGGACACCATGGATCGGATCTCCTCGTCCGTCACCTCCTCCCGGGACGCCTCCGGACGGCCGCCCAGGAGGCGTACGACCGCGTTGGTGGAGACCTCCAGCAGCCAGATCACCGGGGTGAGGACGCGGGAGATCCCGTCGATGCCCGGGCCGAGGGCCATCGCGAAGGACTCGGCGCGCTGCATCGCCAGCCGCTTGGCGGTGAGCTCGCCCAGCACGATGGAGACGTAGGCGATCGCGATGGTGACCAGCACCAGAGAGGCCGTGTCGGCCACCCCGGGGGGCAGGCCCCAGCCGGCCAGGACGGGGGTGAGGCGGTTGGCGATCGTCGCCCCGCCGAAGGCGGAGGACAGGAACCCGAACAGGGTCACGCCGATCTGGACCGCCGAGAGGAAGCGCTGCGGATCAGCGGCGAGCGCGGCGACCCGGCGACCCCGGCGACCACGGGTCCGCAGCCGCTTGATCTGGCTCTCCCGCAGTGAGACCAGGGCCATCTCCGCGGCCGCGAAGAACCCGCCACAGAGGGTGAAGAACAGGACCAGCAGGATCTCGCGGACGAGGTCGTTCACGGGCGGGCACCTCTGCGGCGTTGTTCGAGCACGAGCCCCATCATAGGGACAGCTCGCCCCTCGCCCGGCGGCGCATCCGCACCCTGCGACCCCGGAACGGGACGGCGTCCTCGCCCGAGTCTGTTTCAATCGGTTCGTGACCACTCTCCCCCAGTTCGGATCCCGCACCATCGGGCGGCGTACGTTCGACCTCGACCGCCAGGCGGCGGTGATGGCGGTCGTCAACCGCACGCCGGACTCCTTCTGGGACCGCGGCCGTACGTACGCGCTCGAGGCCGCCGTCGCCTCCGCCCTCGCCGCGGTCGAGGCCGAGGCCGATTGGGTGGACATCGGCGGGGTGCCGTTCAGTCCCGACAGCCAGGAGGTCAACCAGTCCGAGGAGATCGATCGGGTGATCCCGGTCGTCGAACAGGTGGCCGCCGCCAGCGACGTGGTGATCTCGGTCGACACCACCCGGGTGGCGGTGGCAGAACGGGCGCTGGCCGCCGGCGCCTCGGTCATCAACGACACCTCCGGCCTGGCCGATCCCGGTCTGGCCGAACTGGCCGCCGACACCGGCGCCACCTTGATCATCACCCACTCCCTGGCCGCCCCGCACACCCACTACCAGCGTCCGCACTACGACGACGTGGTGTCCGAGGTGGTCGCCTTCCTCGCCGACAGGCTGGAGCGCGCCCGTGGGCTGGGTCTCCGCGACGAACAGATCGTCCTCGACCCCGGCCACGACCTGAACAAGAACACCCGCCACACCCTGGAGCTGACCCGCCGGTTCGGCGAGGTGGTCGCGCTGGGCCTGCCCACCCTGGCCGCAGTGTCCAACAAGGACTTCATCGGCGAGGCGATCGGTCGGGACCGGGGCGAGCGGACGTACGGCTCGGTCGTCGCGGCCACCTGGTGCATCCAGCAGGGCGCTCGGGTGATCCGGATGCACGACGCCCGCGCGGCGGTCGACACGGTGCGGCTGTGCGCGGCGATCGCCGGCACCCGGGAGCCGGCGTACGAACGCCACAATCTGTGAGGGCCGGGCCGTTCGGCTAGCCTGTGCGGGTGACTGATGGGATGAATGCCGCCAACGGACTGGACGACACCGCCGAGCAGTGGGTTGTCACCCTGAGCTGCAGTGACCGTCCGGGGATCGTGCACAAGGTGACCGGCGCGGTGGTCGCCGCCGAGGGCAACATCACCGAGTTGCAGCAGTTCTCCAGCCAGGACACCGGGAACTTCTTCATTCGGCTGCAGTTCGCCACCGCACTGCCGCAGGGCATGATCGTGGACCATCTCGCCCCGGTCGCCGCCCAGTTGGGGGCGACCTGGCAGATCGACCGGGTCGGGCGCCCGCTGCAGACCCTGGTGCTCGCCTCCAAGGCCGGCCACTGCCTGCAGGACCTGCTCTTCCGGCGCCACGCCGGTCACCTGGCGATCCAGGTGCCGCTGGTGATGTCCAACCACGAGAACCTGCGGGAACTGTCCGAGTTCTACGGGGTGTCCTTCGAGTCGCACTACGTCGTCCCGGAGACCAAGGCCGACTTCGAGCGCCGGGTGGTCCAGGTCGTCGAGGAGCAAGGCATCGAACTGGTGGTGCTCGCCCGCTACATGCAGATCCTCTCCCCCGAGCTCTGTGACTTCCTCCAGGGTCGCGCGATCAACATCCACCACTCGTTCCTGCCAGGCTTCAAGGGTGCGAACCCGTACCGCCAGGCCCACGCACGCGGCGTCAAGCTGATCGGCGCCACCGCACACTTCGTGACGGCCGACCTGGACGAGGGCCCGATCATCGAGCAGAACGTGGTCCGGGTCGACCACTCGGACTCCCCCAGGCAGCTGATGTCGATCGGCCAGGACCAGGAGTCGCAGACCCTGACCGCGGCGGTGCGGCTCTTCTCCGAGCACCGGGTGCTCCTCGACGGGATCCGGACGATCGTCTTCCAGTAGAAATCCCCGGCACCGGAGGTCAGGCCCCTGCCAGCGCGGCGCCTGACCGGATGCTAGCGTCGTCCCGTACAGCCCCTCTGCTGCCCGCCAACCCCCGACGTTAGGGAGAACACCGTGTCCCAAGCCCCCGTCAAGGTCGCCGTCACCGGCGGTGCCGGTCACATCGCCTACAGCCTGCTCTTCCGCATCATCCAGGGCCAGCTGGCCGGTCCGGACACCCCTGTGGAGTTGCGCCTGCTGGAGATCCCGCCGGCCATGAAGGCCCTCGAGGGCGTGGCGATGGAGATCGAGGACTGCGCGTCCCCGCTGGTCTCCGACATCGTCATGAGCGACGACCCGAACGTCGCCTTCGACGGCGCCAACATCGTCCTGATGGTCGGCGCCCGCCCGCGCGGCAAGGGTATGAACCGCTCCGACCTGCTGGCCGCCAACGGCGCGATCTTCGCCCCGCAGGGCAAGGCGATCAACGACCACGCCGCTGACAACGTGCGCGTCCTGGTCACGGGCAACCCAGCCAACACCAACACGCTGATCGCCCGCACCCACGCCCCGGACGTGCCGGCCACCCGCTTCACCTCGCTGATGCGCCTGGACCACAACCGGGCCAAGGCCCAGCTGTCGAAGAAGACCGGCTTCTCGGTCAACTACATCGAGCGCGTCATCGTGTGGGGCAACCACTCCGACACCCAGTACCCCGACGTCAACCACGCGACCATCGCCAACCGGCCGGCCCTCGATGTCGTCAATGATGTCGAGTGGGTGGAGAACACCTTCATCCCGACCGTGGCCAAGCGCGGCGGCGCGATCATCGACGCGCGCGGCGCCTCCTCCGCCACCTCGGCCGCCAACGCCACCGCCGACCACATGCATGACCTGCTGCTGGGCAGCCCGGAGGGCGACTGGGTCACCATGGGCGTCACCTCCGACGGCTCGTACGGCGTTCCGGAGGGCTTGGTCTTCGGTATGCCCTGCACCACCGCCAACGGCGAGTACGAGATCGTCCAGGGCCTGGAGTTCACCGACTTCGGCAAGGCGAAGTTGGCCGAGACCATCGAGGAGCTCGAGAACGAGCGCAAGGCCGTCCGCGAGCTCGGCCTGATCTGAGCCACGTACGAAGGGGCGGGGACCGATTCGGTCCCCGCCCCTTCGTGGTTGTTGCGCTTCGTCACCGGTGGAGTCGGGCCGCAGGCCACGGCCGGCTCACCCCGCTGTGAAGGTCGACCTGATCAGCGGTCCGAGGTCCGAGCCGAGCCGCGAGAGCACCATCACGATGATCCCGACGCCGACCAGCAGCATCCAGGTGACATCGGCGGGCTTCGTACGGACCCGCAGCAGGCCCGCCTTGTCGCTCGGGAGGATCGCCCGGACCAGTGCGCCGACGATCATGCCTCCGCCGACGAGGCAGGCGCCGACCTGCCACGCACCGAAGCCGGTGGTCACCATCCCGACGGCCATGATCGCGAGCACGACCAGCAGCCACTTCAGGTCCAGCCCGGGGTCGGCACGGACCCGCTCCGGCCCCGAGAACGGGACGCCGGTGGGCGGCAACGTTCCCGGGGCGGGCGGGTCGGGCGGAATCGGGTTCGGCCCCGGCAGCGGGATCCCAGCGCTACCCCCGGGCCCGGACCGATCCGCCCCGGACCCGAAGTCACCCGACCCTGTCGTCACCTGGCCAGCTGCTCCGCACGCTCGACGACGTTCGCCAGCAGCATCGCGCGGGTCATCAGACCGACGCCGCCCGGTGTCGGAGCGACCTTGGACGCCACCTCCCAGACCGACGTGTCGAAGTCACCGACCAGACCCTCGTCGGTACGCGTCATGCCGACGTCGACGAGCACCGCGCCCGGACGCACCATGTCGGCGGTGACCAGGCCGGGGCTGCCGGCCGCACCCACGATGATGTCGGCCCGCCGGGTGTGTTCGGCCAGGTTGCGGGTGCCGGTGTGGCAGAGCGTGACGGTCGCGTTCTCGGTGCGCCGGGTGAGCAGCAGGCCCAGCGGGCGGCCGACGGTGGTGCCACGGCCGATGACGCAGACCTCCGCGCCATTGAGCTCGACGTCGTTGCGGCGCAGCAGGTCGATGATGCCGCGCGGGGTGCACGGCAGCGGGGCCTCGACGCCGAGCACGAGGCGACCGAGGTTGGTCGGGTGCAGGCCGTCGGCGTCCTTGTCGGGATCGATCTGCTCCAGCGCCCAGTTGTCGTCCAGGTGGGGCGGCAGCGGCAGCTGGACGATGTAGCCGGTGCAGGCCGGGTCGGCGTTGAGACGAGCGATCTCCTCCGACAGCCGGGCTGCGGACGTATCCGCGGGCAGGTCGATGCGGATGGATGCGATGCCGACCTCGGCGCAGTCGCGATGCTTGCCGCGGACGTACGCCTGGCTCCCCGGGTCGTCACCGACCAGGATCGTCCCCAATCCGGGGGTGGTGCCCTGGTCGACCAGGGCGGCCACCCGGGCCTTGAGGTCCTGCTTGATCGCTGTCGCCGCGATCTTGCCGTCCATCTTGGTTGCGGTCATTCGCACTGCTCCTCCACCTCGGGCTCGGAAGGCGTACGGCTGAGGCCGATCCGTACGACACACGCCCACAGCCTAGTGCCCCCGCCCCGACCGGGACGCCGCGCAACCGGCGACGGGCTGCGGTAAGCGGCGCCGAAGCACGACGGGGGCCGGGAACCGACCGTCCTGCAGTCGGTCCCCGGCCCCAGTAGCACGGATGGCGCGCCTTCCCGGCGCCCCGATCAGTGGAAGAAGTGGCGCGTCCCGGTGAAGTACATGGTGACGCCCGCGGCCTTGGCTGCTTCGATCGTCTCCTCGTCGCGGATCGACCCGCCGGGCTGCACGATCGCCTTCACCGCGGCGTCGATCAGGATCTGCGGTCCGTCGCTGAACGGGAAGAAGGCGTCGGAGGCGGCCACCGACCCGGCGGCCCGGTCCCCGGCCCGCTCGACGGCCAGCTTGCAGGAGTCGACCCGGTTCACCTGGCCCATGCCGATGCCGACCGAGGCGCCGTCCTTCGCCAGCAGGATCGCGTTCGACTTCACGGCCCGACACGCCCGCCAGGCGAAGGACAGGTCCCGCAGGGTCGCCTCGTCAGCGGCCTGGCCGGCGACGAGCTGCCAGGTGGCGGGATCATCACCTGGCGCCTGGAAGGAATCGGGCTCCATCAGCAGGGCGCCCCCGGAGATCTGCCGCAGGTCTCGGTCGCGGTGGGTGTAGGCGGGAGCCGACAGCAGGCGGACGTTCTTCTTCTGGGACAGGATCTCCAGGGCACCGTCCTCGTAGCCGGGGGCGATGACGACCTCGGTGAAGATGTCCTTCACCGTCTCGGCCATCGCGACCGACACCGGACGGTTGGTGGCGATCACGCCGCCGAAGGCGGACAGCGGGTCGCAGGCGTGGGCCCGGGCGTGGGCGTCGGCGATGTCGGTGCCGACCGCGATGCCGCACGGGTTCGCGTGCTTCATGATCGCCACGCACGGCTCGTCGAAGTCGTACGCGGCCCGGTAGGCGGCGTCACCGTCGGTGTAGTTGTTGTACGACATCGCCTTGCCGTGCAGCTGCTCGGCCTGGGTCAGCCCAGCCGGGCCATCGGCGTCGGAGTACAGCGCGGCGGCCTGGTGCGAGTTCTCCCCGTAGCGCAGGGGGCCGACCTTGTCCCAGGAGCCGCCGACCCAGGCCGGGAAGTTGTCACCGCCGGAGGAGTCGGTCAGCACCGACCCCATCCACGACGCGACCGCAATGTCGTACTCGGCGGTGTGGACGAACGCGGCGGAGGCCAGCTGCTGGCGCTCGGCGAGCGTGAAGCCACCCTCGGCCAGCGCGCGCCGGAGGTCGGCGTACTGGGCCGGTGCGGTGATGATCGCCACGCTCGGGTGGTTCTTGGCTGCGGCGCGGACCATCGACGGGCCGCCGATGTCGATCTGCTCCACGCACTCGTCCGCGGTGGCGCCGGAGGCGACCGTCTCGCGGAACGGGTAGAGGTTGGACACGACCAGGTCGAAGGGCTGGACCCCCAGCTCGACCAGCTGGTCGCGGTGCGACGGGAGCCGCCGGTCGGCGAGGATGCCGGCGTGGATCTTCGGGTGCAGGGTCTTGACCCGGCCGTCGAGGCACTCCGGGAAACCGGTGACGTCCTCCACCGGGATGACCGGGACGCCGGCGGCGGCCAGCTGCTTGGCGGTCGAGCCGGTGGAGACGACCTCCACGCCGGCGGCGGTCAGGGCCCGCCCCAGTTCGTCGAGGCCGGTCTTGTCGTAGACGGACACCAGTGCGCGCTTGATGGGCAGGCGATCGGGTGAGGACATGGAACCTTCTTCCGTGAGGGGTCGGGACGTAGGGGTGTGGCGGGCGCGGTCTGCCCCGGAAGGCCAGTCGGTCAGGCGTCGGAGGGGCGTGCCGCGCGGTCGGCGAGGTCGGCGAGGGTCTCGATCAGCAGTCGTCGCTCCTCGACCTTGATCCGTTCGTGGAGCGTCTCGACGGTGTCCTCCTCCAGCACCGGCACCGCGGCCTGGGCGATGATCTGGCCGGTATCGACGCCGTCATCGACGAAGAACACGGTGGCGCCGGAGACCTTGACGCCCGCGGCCAGGGCGTCGCGTGGGCCGTGGGTGCCGGGGAACGACGGCAGCAGCGCCGGATGCGTGTTGATCATCCGACCGGCGAAGCGGTCGAGGAAGGCCGGGCCGACCAGCTTCATGAAGCCGGCACTGACGACCAGGTCCGGCTCGTACGCCGCGACCGCCTCGGTCAGCTTGCGGTCCCAGGCCGCACGGTCGTCGCCCTTGCGCAGCGGCACCACGAAGGTGGGCAGGCCCGCCGCACGGCCGCGTTCCAGACCGTACGCATCCTCCCGGTCGGCACCGACCGCCACCACCTGCACCTGGTGTGCGCCCGACCAGGCGGGGTCGGCGCAGGCATCGAGCAGGGACTGCAACAACGTGCCCGAACCGGACACCAGGACGACCACGGAGAAAGCCACGGCAGCAGCCTACTCAGCGCTCGCCGGCCTCGCCGGTACCGTCGATGCGCGGGACGGTGACCAGCGTGGATCCGGCGGTCGGGTCCGGGCCGGCCACCAGGGTGCCGGACACGACGGGCCGGGCGGCAGCGGTACGACGGAGCCGCACCCAGCGCACGATGCCCCGGACCATTCCCACCAGCAGTCCCCCAGTAGTGGTGAGCAGAGTGCTGAGGACGAGCAGTTCCAGCGGACGAGGGCCCAGGTCTGTCAGTCGGGCCACGCCGAGGTTTCCACGGGTCAGCAACCCGAGGAGGGTGGCCAGGAGCCCGAGCAGCAGACCGACCAGCCCGCCGAACACCATCACGGTGTCGGGCCGGCGCCAGATCGTACGGCGCAGGAACACCCAAGCCGCCAGCCCGCCGGCCAGGACAGCGCCCGCCAGCCAGGCCAGGTCGCCGAGGGACCCGCCCTGGGCCGGCACCGCAGCCGACACGGGCCAGCCCGGCAGCAGACCGACATGGGTGTCCGACGGGGAGACCAGGGACCCGTCGCCCAGCTCGATCCCGGCCCCGACCGTGTAGCTGAGGGCCCAGACGACAAAGGTCGGCACGTACAGCACCTGGGCCAGCACGGCCCCCAGGCCGCCGGCCACTCCGCCCCCGAGGGCTTCGGTGAGCACGACCAGTTGGCCACGATGCACCACGAGCCCGGTGACCAGCGCTACGGCCCCGACCAGCACGAGGGCGGACAGGCCCACGCCGAGGGCCCGGGCCAGCTGACGGCTCCACCGCGGCCAGCGGATGCCACCGGCCGCGTCCGCCGTCCGGGACCGGGCCCAGCACACGGCCGCGACAGCCACCGCCAGCGCCCCGCCGAATGCCTTCGCCCCTTGGACAGGGCTTCCGGCAAGCAGGCCGGTCAGGCCGACGACGACGGCGTACGTGACGACAAGGAGGGTCCCGCGCAACAGCCTGGCCCGGGGCGGGAGGTCCCCCGGCCCGCCCAGTCGTCGCAGCACTGCGACACTCCCCTGGGCGAGCAGCACCCCCAGCAGCAGCGTCAGGCCGTACGGCACCAGCGTCCAGCGGGTGCCCTCCGCAACGAAGCCACCACCGTGGCCGGCCAGCCACAACTGGGTGGCGACCCTGAGCACGCCGGGGTACGAGCCGACGGGCGCGCTCAGCCAGGCCAGGGAGGAGAGCGTGGCGAGGGTCACCCAACCGGCCACCGCGGAGGCGATTCCGGTAGCCACGGGAGCGACCCAACCGGGCCGCTCCACCGGGACGTAGGGGTCCTCCGTCACGGGCATCTGGGGACGCAACCCGGTCACGCCCTCGACCATCGCCGTCTGGCCACTGTCCGTCGTCCGGGTGCGGCCCTCGTGGCGGCCACGCTGGGGACCTGAGGGCCGCCGACGGTCCTGGCGGGTACGTGACGGGGTGTTCCGGTGCGGGCTCATATCCCCTCCATGCTCGCCTGCGGGGCGGGTTTGGGTCGCTAAGACACGCCTCACAGGGTAATGTCGATCTGGCCAAAGGTCCGTCGGGATGGGGGGATGTCTCGGTGGGTGCCGACCGGCTGTTACGGATCAGAACCCACACACTTGGAAGGGGCTGAAGTGGACGAGCAGGTACCGGGAAGTCCCCGACCTCGCCGAGCGGCTGACCCCGCACCCAGCGACGTTCCAGAGCCCATCGAAGCCTCCTGGCCGCAGGAGGATGCCCCGGCGCGGGCACGCCGAGCCCTCGACCCCCTTCCGGAGGAGGCACCGGCCTCCCCGGACGACGACTACTACTACGCCACCGAGGGTGATGACGAGTACTCGGCCGCGGCCGATCACGACGTCGAGTCGCCCCGGGTCGGTGACGACCAGGGCGACTACGAGCTCCAGCCGGCCTACGGCGGCTACGACACGGTCACCGCCCCGGGCGGCTACGAGCCTGCTTCGCCCCGGGTCGGCTACGCCCCGGTCCCGACGCAGGAGGACTACGGCCCTGCCTCGGGCGACTCCGACGCGGCCGGTGACCCGGACCGCTGGGGTTACTCCGACGACTTGGCCGACCCGGCCGGGCCCGGCTCCCCGAGCTGGCCCACCACGCCGAGTCACCCCATCTCCCCCCTGGCCGCAGCCATGCCGCCCGGCGACGAGACGCCGGCGTCGTCGCCCTCCGCAACCGGAGGGGCGACACCGTCCGACCCCGGCAGCCCGACCCGCCCCTCGGCAGGCTCGGAACCGCCACGGCCACCCCGGGGTCCGTCGCGTGCCCTGGAATCCGAGTTCCCCCGTGGACGACGCAACCTGATCATCGGCCTGGTCGCCGCAGTCGTCGTGATCGCACTGATCGTCGGCGTGATCCTGCTGCGCGGCCGACTCACCGGACAGGGCCCCGGCGCTGCCTCGACTCCGAGCCAGACCGCCGCTCCGGTGCTCAGCGCCGCGTCAATGATCACGGTCGACGACGTACGTCCACTCAACGGCGAGGCGGCCTGGGCTGAGACCCTGACCCAGGACCGGGTGGACGCGACCACTCCCCGGCCCAGTTGTGTGCTCCCGGACGCCGAGGGGACGCCCCTGCCGGTCGCGACCATGGTGCGGGAGATCCAGGCCGGCGGTGACGACAGTACGTACGTGCTGCACGAGGCGGTCCAGTTCGACTCGGTCGAGGATGCGACGACCGCGAGCGAGCTGTGGACCCATCAGCTGGGTGACTGCAGCAAGCCGATCAGCCTGATCCTGAACGGCTGGAACGTCTCCGGCGTCGGCGACGCTGCGACCGGCGTCTCCACCGTCGTCCAGGACACGACCTCGATCCACCACACCGTCCAGCTGGCCCGTACGGGGTCGGTGGTCCACGTCATCGACGCCTCGAGGCCCGACAGCACCCCCGAGGGGGCGGCGGTCGCCGGCATGCTCGGTGCAGTGGTCGGCCGCACCTGCGAGGCCGCCGGCGGCGCCTGTTCGGACGATCCGACCGCGGCCGGTGGGCTGCCCCCGAGCACCGCCGAGAACCCCGAGTTCCTCGCCAACGCCGACTTCCCCCGGATCACCCCGGGCACCGGTCGATGGGGAAGCACGCCGGTCGCGACAAGCTTCGAATTCTTCGGCACCCAGTGCGAGGGCCGGGACCTTGCCTCCGTCTCCGGCCCTTCGGCCCGCAAGCATCGCGCCTACTTGCTGCAGGAGGACGCGGCCGCCCCCGAGGGGACCTTCGGGGTCGACGAGTACATCCTCACCTTCGACGACAAGGGCGGAGCCGACGCCCTTGTCGACGAGCTGACCACATCGATCGACGGCTGCAGCAACAACATGCTGACGGCCACTATCGACAAGACCGACGCGATCTCCAGCACGGCCAACAACTGGGAGGTCACGGGCCAGACCTGGGTGGTCACCCAGCAGATCGACCAGAACACCAAGCAGCGCTACCGCATCGGCCTGGTCCAGGTCGACCGGGACGTCATCTACACGCTGATCCCCACCGGTGAGTCGTTCGACTTCAGCAACGAGCAGTGGCGGGCGCTCTCCGAGCGGGCCGGACAGCGGTTCGCCTCCACCCTGTGATCCTCGGTGGAGCTGCCGCTTCGGACCCCGCGGCGGTGACGTTCCCGGCGGCGTGAAGGAGTCGACGACAGACGAGGGGCTCCCGGGATCACCCGGGAGCCCCTCTGGTCTGTCGCCCCGTCGCTGCGGGTACGGCTCAGAGCCCGAGACCGAGGTCGGCGACCAGCTGCCGGGCCAGGTCAGCGGTGGTGGAGGGCGTGGTGCCGACCTTGACCCCGACAGCCTCCAGCGCGAGCTTCTTGGCCTGGGCAGTACCGGCCGACCCGGAGACGATCGCACCGGCGTGGCCCATCGTCTTGCCCGGAGGTGCGGTGAAGCCCGCCACGTACGCGACGACGGGCTTGGTCACGTGCTCCTTGATGTACGCGGCGGCCCGTTCCTCGGCGTCACCACCGATCTCGCCGATCATCACGATCACCTTGGTGTCGGGGTCCGCCTCGAACAGCTCGAGCGCCTCCACGTGAGTGGTGCCGATGATCGGGTCACCGCCGATACCGATGGCAGTCGAGATGCCGATCTCACGCAGCTCGAACATCATCTGGTAGGTCAGGGTGCCGGACTTCGAGACCAGCCCGATCGGCCCCGGGCCGGTGATCCCGGCCGGGATGATGCCCGCATTGGACTCACCGGGCGACTGGATGCCCGGGCAGTTCGGGCCGAGGATGCGGCTGGTGCCCTTCTGGCGGGCGTAGGCGTAGAATTCCGCGGTGTCGTGCACCGGTACGCCCTCGGTGATCACCACGATCAGCGGCATGCCGGCGTCGATCGCCTCGATCACGGCGGCCTTGGTGCCGCTGGCAGGTACGAAGATGACCGAGACGTTGGCCCCGTCCTTCTCCATCGCCTCGGCGACGGTGGCCCGGACCGGCACGTTCGCATGGCCCCCGGCCCAGGAGAACGACACCGACTCGCCGGCCTTCTTGGGGTTGGTGCCGGCCACGACCTGCGCGCCGGAGGCCAGCATCAGCTGGCCATGCTTGCGCCCCTCGGAGCCGGTGAGGCCCTGAACGGCGATCCTGGAGTTCGAATCAAGCAGGATGGTCATCGGTTCTCGCCTTCCTGAGCAGCGCGGATGTCCTCGACGGTGGCGACTCCGGCGGCCAGCTCGGCCGCCATCCGTGCGCCACCATCCATCGTTTCGGCGACCAGCACGTAGTCGGCCAACCGTTCTCGATGCCTTCTCAGGACCTGGCGGCCGCCGGCGGCGTTGTTGCCGTCGAGACGCAGCACCAGGGGCTTGTGCGGCTGGTCCCCCAGCAGGTCAAGGGCCTGCACGATGCCCTTGGCGACCTGCTCGCACGAGGTGATGCCGCCGTAGACGTTGATGAAGACGCTCTTCACTTCCGGATCCGAGATGATCAGCGACAGCCCGTTCGCCATGACCTCTGCCGAGGCGCCACCACCGATGTCGAGAAAGTTCGCCGGGCGAGGCTTGCCGGGCAGGTCCTCACCGGCGTACGCGACGACGTCCAGGGTGCTCATCATCAGTCCGGCCCCGTTGCCGATGACCCCGACGTTGCCGTCGAGCAGGACGTAGTTGAGTCCCTGCTCCCGGGCCTTGGCCTCCAGCGGGCTGACGTCGGCCAGGTCGTGGTACTTCTCCCGCTCGGGGTGCCGGAAGTCGGCGTTGTCGTCCAGGGTGATCTTGCCGTCGAGCGCGATGATCGAGCCATCACCGGCCTTGATCATCGGATTGACCTCGACCAGCGTGGCGTCCTCGTCGCGGAAGACCTCCCACAGGGTCGTGAAGGCCGCCTCCAGTCGCGGTCGGTCGGCCTCGTCGAAGCCGGCCGCGGCGCTGATCTCGGCTGCCTTGGCATCGTCGATCCCGACCAGCGGATCGATGGCGATCCTGGCCAGCTCCTCGGGGCGCTCCTCGGCAAGGGTCTCGATGTCCATGCCGCCGCTGCGCGAGCACATCGCCAGGTACCGGCGCTCGGAGCGGTCCACCAGGATGGAGAAGTAGTACTCCTCGGCGATGTCCGCACCCTCGGTGACCATCACCCGCCGGACGGTGTGGCCCTTGATGTCCATGCCCAGGATCTGCTCGGCGAGGGCCTCGGCCTCATCCGCGGACCGGGCGAGCTTCACTCCGCCCGCCTTGCCCCGGCCTCCGGTCTTGACCTGGGCCTTGATCACGGCCGGCCAGCCCATGTCCTCGGCGATCCCACGGGCCTCGCTGGCGGAGGTGGTCGTACCCGCCCGCATCACCGAGACCCCGTACGATTCAAAGATGTCGCGGGCCTGATATTCGTACAGATCCATCGCGGTCCTTTCGCTCGACGGACGGGGCGCCCTGCACCCCGCCCCTCGTCCCGACACCGATGGCGGGACGCAGTGTCGCCGAGTCTAGGCGAGAAGTCCGCGGCACAAACCGCCGGTACTGCTCCTGCGAACACCGTCCGCTGCCGCTCCGGACCGTACGACGCCCGAGCCGCGTGGTTGCTGGGCTCAGGCCGCGTGGCTGCGCACGTTCGCGCGCACCCAGGTGACGATGCTCTCCATCGTGGTGCCGGGGGTGAAGATCTCTGCGGCCCCCATGTCGTGCAGGGGCGCGATGTCCTCCTCGGGGATGATCCCGCCGCCGAACACGATGATGTCCGAGGCGTCATTCGCCTTCAGCTGGTCGATCACGTCCTGGAACAGGGTCAGGTGAGCGCCGGAGAGCACCGACAGACCGATGCCGTCGGCATCCTCGGCGACCGCGGTCTGCACGATCTGCTCCGGAGTCTGGTGCAGGCCGGTGTAGATGACCTCCATGCCGGCGTCCCGCAGGGCGCGGGCGACTACCTTGGCGCCACGATCGTGACCATCAAGGCCAGGCTTGGCGACTACCACTCGAATCGGTGCATTCGTATCCACACCCAAAGCCTAGCGTTGCAACGATCGGCGCGGGCCCCGCCCTCACAACTCACCACACACCCACCACCCCGCCGCACCGACGCCCCTGAGCCGCATCGGGGTCACGGCGCCATCGGCGGTCCCAGGACCGCACCTCCATCAGGGGAGTGTGGCACATTTCACATTTCGATTCCCGCCACTCCAGCGATGTGCACACCCTCCCAAAAAACGTCCCGTAAGGCGGCAAACGATTTCGGTCCACCGTTTACCAATCCGTTATGTTCTTCGGGCCGGCGGGGAAACCCCTACCTTCGGAAGAACCGCCTGCAGCCCTGTCGTAGGAAAAAGGAGTCCAAGTGTCACGGATCACGACCAAGGCGTCGCAGCCGCGTCGAGCCGTCGCAGACACGACGCACGGAGACGCCCTCGGCTCCCCCCGTGACTCCCTGATTGCCTTGCGCAACCGCCTCCAGCAGCCGGAGCTGACCCCCCGGTACGCCGAGATGGCGACCCAGGCACCGACCGACGACAACCGCCACACGATCAACTCCGGCCTGGCCGCGCTGACCGTCTCCGCCCTTGGCCTGGCAGTCGCCGGGGCGGTCACCATGACCTCGACCGCCGCGGCCTCGAACCCGCAGGCCCTCCTGGAGGCCCAGACGAAGGGCAAGTCGGCCGCCACGGTCGCCGAGCCGGCCCCCGCCCGGGCGGCATCCGACCTCGCTGCCGGTGCCGACCTGAACTCGCTCAACTCCAGCGACCAGATCTCGCAGGGCGGCGCGCTCGAGGGCCGCAGCAACAGCGACACCTCCCGTACGGCCGTACGTACCGAGCTCGACGCCGCCATGGGCGTACAGCGGGCCGACGAGCGCGCCAAGCAGCTGTCCGCAGCGAAGGACTCGGCCGCCGAGGCCTCCCGTTCCAAGGCCGCAGCCTCGCGTTCGGACCAGCTGAGCAACTCGACGAACTCCATCGCGGCCGAGAACGACCGGCTCAAGGCCGCGAAGGACGCCGCAGCCAAGGCCCAGCAGGCAGCCCAGCAGGCCGCCCAGCCCCCGGCTGGCACGCTGAGCGCTGCGGCCGCCAAGGAGTCCACCTCATCGATCGCCGCGACCGGTGGGGCCGCCAGCCCGATGAAGCCCGGCACCTACACCGTGGGTGCGCGCTATGGCGCGGTCGGCTCCTGGTCGCGCTACCACACCGGCCAGGACCTGCCCGCTCCGGTCGGCACCCCGATCTACGCTGCCGGGGATGGCGTCATCGCCTCGCCGAACGGCGGCGGATGGGCCGGCACCCATGTCGTCATCCGCCACGGCGACGGCGGCGCCACGCTCTACGCTCACCTGTCCTCGGCCACCGTGAGCGCCGGCCAGCAGGTCAGCGCCGGCCAGTTGATCGGCTATGTCGGCATGACCGGCCGGACGTTCGGCCCCCACCTTCACTGGGAGTACTACCCGAACGCCTCGACCGTGGGGAACCCGTACACGACCAGCAACCCGGTCGCCTGGCTGAGTGCCCGCGGCGTCTCGATCTGATCGACAGATAAACCGACCCCGATTTGACATTTGCCGTCCATTCGTATGCGAGGGCAATTAGTCCGGTCCCGTCGCCCGAATTGGACATAGCGGCTGCCCTGCAATCACGGTCTCGCTAGACCTTTTGCTCGTGCACGGTGAGGCGTTACAGGGAAAAGTCCCACCCCTGGCTCAAAGCTTCTCCATCGGGGCATGCCGCAGCGACAGCCGTTTCACCCCGAGCGAGCCGAAGTCGACATCGGCCTTCGCGTTCGAGCCGGCACCGGAGGTCGCGGTGACCGTGCCCAGACCGAACGACGTGTGCAGCACCCTATCGCCCACGGCGACCGCATCGAGGTGCGGGCCGCGTGGGACCTCTCCCTTGCCGAAGATGCGACCGCCCTCGGTCCGGTCCCGCGCCGAGGCCGTACGACTGGCGGCGCTCGACTCCCATGCCTGGACCGGCTCGACCAGCCGACGCCACTCCACCAGTTCAGCGGGCATGTCCGCGATGAACCGGCTCGCCGGGTTGTACGACGGCTGGCCCCACTGGGTGCGGACGACGGCCCGAGTCAGGTAGAGCCGCTTCCGGGCCCTGGTGATCCCGACGTACGCCAGCCGGCGCTCCTCCTCCAGCTCCGCCGGTTCGTCGAGGGCCCGCATGTGCGGGAACACGCCATCCTCGAAGCCGGTCAGGAAGACCGTGTCGAACTCCAGTCCCTTGGCGGTATGCAGGGTCATCAGGGTCACGACCCCGTCCTCGTCGCCGTCCGGGATCGCGTCGGAGTCCGCCACCAGTGCCACCCGTTCCAGGAAGGCCGGCAGCGAATCATCGGGTTCCGGCGCCCCGTCCCCCAGTCCCGCCAGCTCGGCCGGCACCGAGGCAGGCTCGGACGCCTCCGGGGCCGGGCTGGGGTCCTGCTCCAGCGGTTCGCCGGTCTCCGGGTCGATCGGTCGGCCGGTCTCGTCGTCGATGTCGAGGACGTGTGCCTGGGCGACGAACTCCTCCGCGACCGCGACGAACTCGGTCAGGTTCTCCAGCCGGCTCTCGTCCTGCAGGTCGTTGCTCCTGCGCAGGGTGTCGAGGTAGCCGGAGGCCTGCAGGATCGACGCCAGAATCTCGTCGGCGGGCGCCCCGTCGGCCATCATCGCCCGATGCTCGGCCATCATGGTGGCGAAGCCCCGCAGGTTCGTCGCCGAGCGTGTGGCCAGCCCCTCGACCTCGTCGAGCCGGTCCAGCGCGGCGCCGAAGCTGATCCGCTCCCGGTCAGCGAAGCGCTGGACCAGTTCCTGGGCCCGGTCCCCGATGCCGCGCTTGGGCTCGTTGACGATCCGGCGCACCGACACGTCGTCATGCGGGTTGGCGATGGCCTTCAGGTAGGAGATCGCGTCCCGGACCTCCTTGCGCTCGTAGAACCGGACGCCACCGACCACCCGGTACGGCAGGCCGACCCGGATGAACACGTCCTCGAACGCCCGGGACTGGGCATTGGTGCGGTAGAACACCGCGGTCTGGCCGTACGTGGAGCTGCCCGCGTCGACCAGGCGGTCGATCTCGTCGGCGATGAACTGTGCCTCGCCGTGCTCGGTGTCGGCCACGTAGCCGACCACTTTCTCCCCCGCCCCGGCATCGGACCACAGCCGCTTCTTGGGGCGGGCAGGATTCTTGGCGATCACCGCGTTGGCCGCCGACAGCACCGTCTGGGTGGACCGGTAGTTCTGCTCGAGCAGGATGGTCCGGGCTCCGGGAAAGTCCTCCTCGAAGTCGAGGATGTTCCGGATCGTCGCGCCCCGGAAGGCGTAGATCGACTGGTCGGAGTCGCCCACGACCATCAGTTCCGGCGGGTCCATCGGCACGATCCCCGACCCCTCCGGCAGCACGGAGGCCTCGGCCCCGCACAGCTCGCGCACCAGTGCATACTGGGCCGGGTTGGTGTCCTGGTACTCGTCGACGAGCACCTGGCGGAACCGGCGCCGGTACTTCTCCCGCACCTCGGGGAACTCGCGGAACAGCCGGACGGTCTCCATGATCAGGTCGTCGAAGTCATACGCCTCGGCCGCACGCAGCCGCCGCTCGTAGTCGGCGTAGACGCCGGGGTAGACGTCCTCCTGGCCCCGGGGCGCCCGGTCGAGGCACGCCTCGGGCCGCACCAGGTCGTTCTTGCATGCGGAGATCCAGTTCAGCAACGCGCGCGGCTGGTAGCGCTTCGGATCCAGGTTCCGGTCGCGACAGATCATCTGCATCAGGCGCTTGGAATCAGCCGCGTCGTAGATGGAGAAGTTCGACGAGCGGTCGAAGTGCCCGATCTCGGTGCGCAGGATGCGTACACAGGCGGAGTGGAAGGTCGACACCCACATCGCCCGGGCCCGCGGGCCGACCAGGTCGACCACCCGCGAACGCATCTCCGCGGCCGCCTTGTTGGTGAACGTGATCGCCAGGATCGATCCGGGATGGACATCCCGGATCCCGACCAGGTAGGCGATCCGCCGGGTCAACACCCGGGTCTTGCCCGATCCGGCGCCGGCCACCACCAGCACCGGCGATCCCGCATGCAGGACGGCCTCACGCTGGGGGGGATTGAGTCCCTCGACGAGCTCCTCGGCCGTCGGACGGTGCCGGCCACGACCGCCCGGGCCCGGGGTGGCCGCGGGTCCACCCGGCCGGGACGTACGATCCCCCGACGTACGTTCCGGGGCAGGGTGGGCCACGGGCGTACGGTCCGTGGGGGCCGGCAGGGTGTCCCCCAGCGACCGTCCGGGGCGTCCGGAGCGGGCCCCTGCGGGCAGGCCGAAGGCGGGGAACAGGGTCGGGCTATCAGCATCGTTCATGGCACCGTCCAGCCTAGATGGTGCCTCCGCTATTTTTGGGGCATGCCAGAGCGCAGTCGCCCCCTCATCCCCCGGCACCTGCTGCCGTCGGTCCGCAAGGCGATCGGACGCACGGCAGCCCTGGTCGGGGCGGCCCAGGTGGTGACCGTCCTGGCCCTGCAGGTGGTGGCCTGGCTCCGCAAGCGCCGGCAGGGGCCGATCAACTTCCCGCGGACACCGGCGGACGAGTTCGCCACCTCCGAGGGCACGGCGGCGATCTTCACGTACGGCGCCGACCTGTTCGAGGACATGCTGGCCGCGATCCGCTCGGCCGAGCACACCATCTACTTCGAGACCTTCATCTGGAAGGGCGACCGGCTCGGCCAGGAGTTCAAGGACGCCTTCATCGAGGCCACCGAGCGCGGCGTCGACGTCTACGTCGTCTGGGACACCTTCGCGAACCTGGTCGTGGACCCGGCGTTCTTCCGGTTCCCCGACAGCGTGCACGCCCGACACCACCCGCTCTACCTGCGCTGGCCCCGAGGCTGGCGGCTCGGCAAGTTCGCCCGCAACCATCGCAAGATCATGGTGGTGGACGGGGAGCGTGCCTGGGTCGGCGGGTACAACATCGGCTCGCTGTACACCAACGACTGGCGCGACACCCACGCCCGGCTCACCGGTCCCGTCGTGGCCGACCTCGCCGACGCCTTCGTGGACTACTGGAACTCCATCAGCAGGCCGGGACAGGCGCGACTCGAGGAGCCGCGCGACCGGTCCTGGCACACCGGCTCCCGCGTGACCCGCAACGTCCCGTCCCTGGCCAGCTACCCGATCCGCGGGATGTACCTGGAGGCGATCGACCGGGCCAGCCAGCGCATCTGGCTGACCCACGCCTACCTGATCCCGGACCAGGACCTGTTGGAGGCGCTGCTGAGGGCGGTGGTGCGGGGCGTCGACGTACGGATCATCATCCCCGCCGAATCGAACCACATCGAGGCCGACTGGCTGTCCCGTGGCTTCTACAACCAATTGCTGCTCGGCGGCGTACGCCTCTTCCTCTACCAGGAGGCGATGGTGCACTCCAAGACGGCGACGATCGACGGCCAGTGGTCCACCGTCGGCACCGCGAACCTGGACCGGCTGAGCCTGATCGGCAATTACGAGATCAACGTCGAGTTCGTCGACCCGGCGGTGGCCCAGCAGATGGAGACCATCTTCGCCACCGACCTCACCAACTGCCGGGAGCTGACGCTGGCCCAGTGGCGGGCGCGCCCGCTGATGGCCAAGTTCTCCGAGTCCCTGCTGCGCCCCTTCCGGCCACTGCTCTGACGCCGGTGGCAACCGTCCTGCTGCGCGCCGAAGGTCCCGCCACCCCTCAGGTACGCCTCGGGGTGTTCACCGAGTTGTCACCGCAACGCCGGGCGCGGGTATTCAAGGACACGTCCTGCTGCCCTACCGTGGGGCTATGGATACCGCACTCCTCGTGCCACTGGCACTCAATGTCGGCTGGTTTGGTCTCATCGTCATCGGGCTCATTGCCGGTGCGATCGCCAAGGCGATCCTCCCCGGCAAGGACCCCATGGGTTGGGTCCTGTCCCTCATCCTCGGCGTCATCGGCGCCCTGGTCGGAGGCTGGATCGGCGGTCTGATCGGTGTCCAGGGAGGCGGCTTCTGGTCGCTGTGGACCTGGATCCTGGCAATCGTCGGTTGCATCGTCGTGCTCTTCATCTACGGACTCATCACGAAGAAGCGGGTCTGACCGCTGCTGCACGCGGGCCCCGACCGGTCTTCCGGTCGGGGCCCGCCTGTCATTCCCGCCGCCCGGGCCACCGCGCTGGTGATCAGATCAGGCGACGATCGCTGGCCCAGCGGGCCAGCTGGTGCCGGTTGGACAGTTGGAGCTTGCGCAGCACGCTCGACACGTGCGTCTCGACGGTCTTCACCGAGATGAACAGCTCCTTGGCCACCTCCTTGTAGGAGTAGCCCCGGGCGATCAGGCGCAGCACGTCCCGCTCCCGAGGCGACAGTCGGTCGAGCTCCTCGTCCACGCTGGCGACATCGATCGAGCCGGAGAAGGCGTCCAGCACGAACCCGGCCAGCCGCGGGGAGAACACCGCGTCACCACCGGCGACCCGTTCGATCGCCTCGATCAGCTCGTCGGCGTTGACGGACTTGGTCATGTATCCACGGGCCCCGGCCCGGATCAGCGAGATGACGTCCTCGGCCGCGTCGGAGACCGACAGGGCGAGGAAGCAGACGTCCGGATGTCGCTGGTGCACCTGGCGCAGCACCTCCACCCCGCCGCCACCGGGCAGGTGGACGTCCAGCAGCACCACGTCGGGCTCGGTGTCCAGGATCACCTGCACAGCCGAGGGCGCGTCGGCGGCCTCGCCGACGATCGTCACGTGGGCGCCGATCTCGTGCTTGACCCCGGCGCGGAACATGTCGTGGTCGTCGACCACCACGACCCTCAGCGGCTCGGTCCGCATCCCCTCGCGCGGTGCGCTCTCCCGTGCAGGCTCGGGCTGGTGGCTCGTCATCGTGTCATCTCCAGTCGTACGTCGGTCCCCTGGCCCGGTGCGGAGCGGATCGTCGCCCGCCCACCGTGCCTGTCCATCCGTTCCATGATGCTCCCACGCACACCTTGCCGGTCTTCGTCAATGGCACCCGGGTCGAATCCGCTTCCCCGGTCACGGATGAACACCTCGACCGTATCGTCCAACACCTCGACGAACACGTCGACCCGGGGAGCACCGGAGTGCTTGCCCGCGTTCACCATCGCCTCGCGGGCGGCCCGGACCAGGGAGCCCAGGTTCGGCGTCAGCTCGGTGTCCCCCACCGCGACCAGTTCGACGTCGATGTCCAACTCGTCCTCGACCTCTGTGGCGGCACGCTTCACCGCGGCGACGATCGTGGCGTCGTCCGACGGCGTACCGTACAGCCACTCCCGCAACTCGCGCTCCTGCCGGCGGGCCAGACGGGTGACCGCACGCGGGTCCTGTGCCTGCCGTTGGATCAGCGCCAGGGTCTGCAGTACCGAGTCGTGCAGGTGAGCCGCCATGTCCGCCCGGGCATCGGAGCGGATCTTCTCCTCCCGTACCCGGTCGAGCTCCGCGCGGGTCCGGAAGAACCAGGGTGCCCCGACGACGGCGACGCCACCCATGCTGAGCACGATCATCGTCATCCATTGCGAGGCGTTGCCTCCGGAGGCCGTACGGAAGGGGCTGACCAGCACGAACGCGACGGCGAGCAGCACCATCCCGACCATCGCACCGAGCAGCGAGCCGAGCCGGTCGACCCTGGACCGCCGCACCGTAGCTCGCCCCTCGTTGCCCTGCGCGTGCCAGGTGCCGATCGAATCGGCCTCACGCCAGATCACCGCGACCCCCGCACTGGCCAGCATGACCGGCCAGAAGACGTTCCAGGGCATCCCGAACCGTGACAGCTGCACCAGCCACAGCACACCGCTGCCGACCAGCGCCATCGCCAGCGCCGACCCGACATCCGTACGCCGGCGGATGTGCGGCGCGACGGTGTGCGAGCCGGTCCGGGCAGCGGACTCCAGACCGGGCGCCCGGACCCGGGGCGGCTGGGGCGGCAGTGCCACCCACAGCACGGCGTAGACGATCGCGCCGACGAACTGGGTCATCGTCAGGGCGACGAAGGCGAGCCGCAGGAGCGTGACCGGCCAGCCGAGGTGCTGGCTGAGTCCGGCGCAGACCCCGCCGAGCCAGCGGCCATCGTCGACCCGGTAGGCGCGGCGGCGTGGAGACTCAGGGGCGGCAGAATCGTTCCCGGTCTGCGCGCGCGCGACGTCACCCCCGGTCCCGGCCCGAGCAGTGTCGTCTCCCTCGACCGGATCCCCCGGGGTCGCCGCCGAAAGAACGTCCATGATGAGTCCAGCAAACCACGCTGCACAGACATTCCCTCCATCCGGCCGGGATCATGAGGACAATATGGGGGATGTGCCCGATGGTCCGGCCCCAGGCCGCGAGACAGGATGGTGATATGGAGGCGGATAAGAGATTGCATCGACCTGCGAGCGGGGCACCGATCGCAGGTGTATGTGCTGCCATCGCCGAGCGTACGGGGATCGATCCGCTGATCATCCGCGTCGCCGCGATTCTACTGGCCGTCAGCTCCGGTATCGGTCTGGTGCTCTACTTGGCGGCGTGGCTCCTCATCCCCCGCGAGGGCCACGAGCGCGGTCCCCTGCTGGAGACTTTCCCCGCTCTGGACCAGGTCCCCCGGTGGGTACGGATCACCGCGCTGGTGGTGGCCGTCCTCGCCGTCGCCGTCCCGGTAGGGCAGGTGACCTCCACCTCGCTCTTCCCCGCAGTGATCATCGGGCTGGTCTACTACTTCGGCGTGCACCAGCCACGCAACCGGCGGGCTGCGCGGCGGGCCCAGCAGTCCGCGGGTCCGCAGCAGTTCCCCTCCCCGCACCACCAAGCTGGCGCGATGCCGCCGCCACAGTCACGGCCCTTCGGCGCACCGCGTTACGCGGCACCTCCCCAGGCCGGTCCTGCGCCGGCGCAGTTCGAGGCCGGCACGCCGACGACAGTACGGCCCGTGCCGACCGCTCCCCCGGGGCCGTATGTACCCCCCTCGTACGGAGCCGGGCCGAGCCCCGCGCCCCAGCCGGCCCCGACCGTCACTGCGTACGCCTCGGCTCCCGTGCCTGCGCCTGCCCCCGGACAGGATCCGATGCTGAGCGCCTACCTCACCCACCCCGACCCGATCGGCCTGTACACCCCGACGCCCGCCAAACCACGCGCGGCCAGGCTCCCCGATCCGCAGCGGGTCGGCAAGCGCACGCTGGGCCTGGTCACCCTGACCATGCTCGGACTGCTGTGGACCGGTCTGGCGCTCGCTGCTGCCGCCGGCCAGACGATCCCGATGTATCTGTGGGCCACGACCGCCCTGATCGTGGTCGGCGGCGCCCTGGTCATCGGGGCCTGGGTCGGTCGGCCGCGGGGCCTGGCGATGGCAGCCGTCGTGCTGGCGATCGTGGCCAGTGCCGGCGCCTACTTCAACAACAACCCGGTGACCGAGCCGGTCGTGGCTCCGGACGCGGTCGTCTATTTGGCGCCGGAGGAGCTGCCGCCCGCCGATGCCTGGGACATCGGTGCCCCCACCGTCGACCTGAGCGGACTCGAGATCCAGCAGGACGTCACCTACGACGCCCGGTTGGGCGCCGGTTCCCTGACGATCATGGTCCCCGACTCGGCGCGGGTTGTGGTGAACGGCAACGTGTCGATGGGCAGCATGAGCATCGGGAGCTTCACCAGTGACCAGCCGACCCAGACGACCCGGGTCGTCTCCGAGGGGCCTCCGGACGCTCCCACCCTGACCATCAATGCGACCACTGAGGTCGGCGAACTGGTGGTGGTCCAGCCATGAGCCCCTCCTCGCGCACCCCGGGAAGCTCCGGCAAGCAACGACGGCGGCGCACCGATGTGCTGTCGCTGGTCATCGGGCTGATGGCCATCATCTACGGCAGCGTGTTGCTGTTCAGCCAGCTCGTCCACCCGATCGACCCGGAGCTGCTCGGCATCGCCATCCCCGCCTCGTTGGTGGTGATAGGCCTGATCGGCCTGCTCGCCGGCGGCAACCGGACCTGAGCCACCCAGACCGCAACGGACGGCAGGGGCGGACCGTGACGGTCCGCCCCTGCTGTCATCCAGCCGTCCGCTCCCCGCAGCGGCCCGGCCGGACGCTCACTCCCATTCGATGGTGCCCGGCGGCTTGCTGGTCACGTCCAGGACGACGCGGTTGATGTCGCGCACCTCGTTGGTGATCCGGGTCGAGATCTTCTCCAGCAGGTCGTACGGGAGCCGGCCCCAGTCGGCGGTCATCGCGTCCTCGCTGGTCACCGGCCGCAGCACGATGGGGTGACCGTACGTACGGCTGTCACCCTGGACACCGACCGAGCGGACGTCGGCGAGCAGCACCACGGGAAACTGCCAGATGTCGCGGTAGAGGCCAGCGTTGTCGAGCTCCTCGCGGACGATCGCATCGGCATGGCGCAGGATCGCGAGACGCTCCTCGGTCACCGCGCCGATAATCCGGATCGCCAGGCCCGGCCCCGGGAACGGCTGGCGCCAGACCATCGCCTCGGGCAGGCCGAGCTCGGTGCCGACGGCTCGGACCTCGTCCTTGAACAGGGTGCGCAGCGGTTCGATCAGCGTGAACTGCAGGTCGTCCGGCAGGCCTCCGACGTTGTGGTGCGACTTGATGTTCGCCGCGCCCTCGCCTCCGCCGGACTCGACCACGTCGGGGTACAGGGTGCCCTGGGCGAGGAACTCGATGTCCTCGTCGGCGGTGATCTCCCGGGTGGCGGTCTCGAAGGCGCGGATGAACTCGCGGCCGATGATCTTGCGCTTGGTCTCCGGGTCGGTGACCCCGTCCAGCTCGCGCAGGAACACGTCGGCGACGTTCTTGACGACCAGGTGGACGTCGGTGGCGGCGACGAAGTCCTGCTCGACCTGCTCGGCCTCGCCCTCGCGGAGCAGTCCGTGGTCGACGAAGACGCAGACCAGTTGGTCGCCGATCGCCCGGCGCAGCAGCGCGGCGGCCACCGCGGAGTCGACCCCGCCGGACAAGCCGCAGAGCACGCGCTTGTCGCCGACGACCTGGCGGATCTGGGCCACCGAGTCCTCGACGATGTTCGCCGGGGTCCAGTCGGGCCGGCACCCGGCGATCTCGTACAGGAAGTGCTCGAGCACCTTCTGCCCGTGCTCCGAGTGCAGGACCTCGGGGTGCCACTGGACGCCGGCGAGCTGCCGGTCCAGGTCCTCGTACGCCGCGACCGGGGCACCGGCGGTGCAGGCCAGCGCAGTGAATCCCTCCGGAGCCGACTGGACCGCGTCCCCGTGGCTCATCCAGGTCCGGAAACTGGCCGGCAGGTCCCGCAGGAGCGTGCCGGCGGTCATCACCGTCGTGTCGGTCCGACCGAACTCCGACAGCCCGGTCCGCGCGACGTCACCCCCGAGGGCGGCGGCCATCGCCTGGAACCCATAACAGATCCCGAAGACCGGGATGCCGGCCTCGAACAGGTCCGCGTCCACCTGCGGGGCACCCTCGGCATAGACCGACTGGGGACCTCCGGAGAGGATCACCGCCTTGGGATTGCGGGCCGCAATCTCGGCGGCCGAGGCGGTGTGCGGCATGATCTCGGAGAAGACCCGCGCCTCCCGCACCCGGCGGGCGATGAGCTGGGCATACTGGGCCCCGAAATCGATGACGATCACGGTGTCATGGGTCTCTGCCCCTGCTGCGCCGCTTGTTGTCTGGTCAGCCATGGCGGCAGTCTAGGGCGTGGGGCGGCGGCTCGGATTCACGACCGGCAGGCGGCACATCACCCATAGGACACTTGAATGCTCGCCATAAGTTGCGATACAACTTGTGCATGGCGCTTTTTGAGAATGTCACCCAGGCCTTCGGACAGACCCCGCTGGTCCGCATCAACCGTCTCTTCGGCGAGACCGCGGCCAACGTGTACGCGAAGCTCGAGTTCTACAACCCCGGCAACTCGGTCAAGGACCGCATCGGTGTCGCGATCGTCGACGCCGCTGAGGCCTCGGGCCAGCTGCAGCCGGGCGGCACGATCGTGGAGGGCACGTCGGGCAACACCGGCATCGCCCTGGCCCTGGTCGGTGCGGCTCGCGGCTACAAGGTCGTCCTGACGATGCCCGAGACGATGTCCAACGAGCGCAAGGCCCTGCTGCGCGCGTACGGGGCCGAGCTGGTCCTCACCCCCGGCAAGGAGGGTATGAAGGGCGCCGTGGCCAAGGCCGAGGAGATCGCGGCCGAGCGCGGCGGCATCCTGGCCTCCCAGTTCGCGAATCCGGCCAACCCGGAGATCCACCGCACCACCACCGCGGAGGAGATCTGGAAGGACACCGACGGTGGCGTCGACATCTTCGTCGCCGGCGTCGGCACCGGCGGCACCATCACCGGTGTGGGCGAGGTGCTGAAGTCGCGCAAGCCCGAGGTCAAGGTCGTTGCCGTGGAGCCCGCCGACTCCCCGCTGCTGTCCGAGGGCCGCTTCGGCCCGCACAAGCTGCAGGGTCTGGGTGCGAACTTCGTCCCCGACGTCCTCAACCGCGACATCATCGACGAGGTCATCACCGCGAACACCGAGGACTCGATCAAGTTCGCCCGCGGCGCTGCCACCCAGGAGGGCATCCTGGTCGGCATCTCCTCCGGTGCCGCCCTGAAGGCCGCCGGTGAGGTCGCCGCCCGCCCGGAGAACGCCGGCAAGACCATCGTCGTGGTCCTCCCCGACTTCGGCGAGCGCTATCTGTCCACCATCCTCTTCGAGGGCCTGGTCTGATCCCCTTCCACATGGCCCGGACCAGGAGCAGTGCTCCTGGCCCGGGCCACTGTCATTGTCCGGACTGTCATGTCCGGATCGGTCAGTGCTGGGCCGCCGAGATCTCGGAGGCCCGCTCCTCCGCCGCCATGGCGGTCAGCTCGGCGCCTGCCTCGGGGTCACGGGTGAGGTTGCTGCCGTCGGCCGGGTCGAAGACGTGCACCGATCGCGTGTCGACCCAGAACTTGGCCGGCTGGCCGCCGCGGATCCGGCTGGCCGAGTCGAGCGAGACGACGATCGTGGAGGGCATCTCGTCCTGGTCGAGGTCGCGGGCGAGCTCGTCCATCAGACCCTTCAACTGCGGGTCCTGCTCGTAGCCGATATAGCCGTACTGCTCGTTGCCCATCCACTCGGTCTGGCTCGCGGTCGCCTCGAACGTGGTGCCCATCCGGCGTGCGCCGGCCTCCACGAACGAGTCGTCCTCGAAGAACTCCGGGCGCACGCCGAGGATGACGGTGTCCCGTCCACGCGCGGCCTCCAGCACGTGGTCCGGCACCTGCAGCGGCCCGATCGGAGTCCTCAACCGGTCCCCTTCCACGGCTGCGGGCAGGAAGTTCATCGATGGAGAGCCGATGAACCCGGCCACGAACAGGTTGATCGGCTGCTCGTAGAGCTCACGGGGGCTGGCCACCTGCTGCAGCGTCCCCTTCTTCAGGACGGCGACCCGGTCCCCCAGGGTCATCGCCTCGGTCTGGTCGTGCGTGACGTAGACCGCTGTGGTTCCCAGCTGGCGCTGCAACGCAGCGATCTGCGTACGCATCTGGCCGCGCAGCTTGGCATCGAGGTTGGACAGCGGCTCGTCGAACAGGAACGCGTCCGCCTGCCGCACGATCGCCCGGCCCATCGCGACGCGCTGGCGCTGGCCACCGGAAAGGGTGGCCGGCTTGCGGTCCAGGTGCTCGTTCAGGTCGAGCATGTCCGACGCTTCGCGGACACGCCGGTCGACCTCCTCGTTGGAGATCCTGTTGCGCCGCAACCTCAGCGGGAAGGCGATGTTCTCGAAGACCGTCAGGTGGGGATAGAGGGCATAGTTCTGGAAGACCATCGACAGGTTGCGGTCCCGCGGCGAAACCTCGTTGACGCGCTTGCCGTCGATCAGCAGCTCGCCGGAGGTGATGTCCTCCAGTCCGACGATCATCCGCAGCACGGTCGACTTGCCGCAGCCGGAGGGGCCGACGAGGATCATGAACTCGCCGTCGGCGATGTCCAGGCTGACATTCCTGACCGCTGTGAAGCCGTCGTCGTACGTCTTGCTCAGGTTGTTGAGTGTGATCTGTGCCATGTCAGATTTCCTTGACTGTAGGGGCGGGCGTCAGCCCTTGACGGCGCCCTGGGTGAGGCCGGAGACGATCTGGCGCTGGAAGAGCAGCACGATGATGACGATCGGGATGGTCACGACGATCGCTGCGGCCGAGATGGCCCCTGTCGGCGTCTCGAACTGCGAGGCACCCGTGAAGAACGCCAGCGCGGCGGGCACCGGGCGGGCCGCCGAGGTGGAGGTGAGCGAGATGCCGTACACGAAGTCGTTCCAGGCGATGAAGAAGGCGATGATCGCCGTGGTGAAGACTCCCGGCGCGGCCAACGGCACGATGACCCTGGTGAAGGCCTGCCAGTTGGTGGCACCGTCCACCTGCGCGGCCCGCTCGAGGTCCCAGGGGATCTGCTGGAAGTAGGCAGCGAGGGTGTAGATGGAGATGGGCAGGGTCAAGGACAGATAGGGGATGATCAGGCCCGGCCAGGTGTCGTACAGCCCGATCTGGCGCCACAGGTTGAACAGCGGCGTGGTCAGTGAGATCACCGGGAAGATCGAGACGCCCAGTGCCGTGTTGAGCACGACCCGCTTGCCGGGGAAGTCGAGCCGGGCGATCGCGTACGCACAGAACGTCGCCAGCACCACCGCGATGAACGTCGAGATCAGGGAGATCCCGATCGAGTTGCGCAGCGCCGGCAGGAACAGGGTGTTGGCGCTTCCGGTGAAAATCATCGCGTAGTTGTCGCCGACCCACTGGGCGGGCAGGAAGTTACCGGAGTTGATGTCGGAGGATGCCTTGAAGGAGGTGGCCAGGATCGACAGCAGCGGCCACAGCGTGTAGACCACCACGACCACCGCAATCAGGGCCCACAGCAGCTTCTGCCGTGCGGACAGGCTGTTCATGTCACTTCACTCCCCTGCTGGCCAGGTCGACCTTGAAGCCCTTGATCGCGATCACCGAGATGAGGATGACCAGCAGGAACAGGACGACCGACACGGCCGAGCCGAGCCCGATCTCCAGTCGCCCGATCGACGTCCGGTACGCGAGCAGGGACAGTGTCTCGGTGCCGTACGCACCGTTGGTCATGATGAACACGTTGTCGAAGATCCGGAACGCATCGAGGGCCCGGAAGAGCACCGCCACCATGATGGCCGCCTTCATGTTGGGCAGGATGACGCGGCTCATCCGCTCCCACCACCCCGCCCCGTCGACCTTGGCGGCCTCGGTGAGTTCCGAGGGCACCTGGGCCAGACCGGCGAGCAGCAGCAGCGAGATGAACGGGGTGGTCTTCCAGATCTCTGAGGCGATGATGACGAACAGCGCCGGCCAGGTCGACCCGAACCAGTCGAAGTCGGGCCCGATACCCGGAAGCCAGCTGAACCACGAGTTGATGTAGCCCGAGTTGATATCGAACATGTAGAACCAGGCGAAGGCCGACACGACGGTGATGGTGCCGTACGGGATCAGGATGATCGTACGCAACCAGCCCCGGATGCCACGGATCGCATTGTGCATCACCAGGGCGAGCGCGAAGCCCAGGACGACCTCGATCGCGACGGTGACGACGGTGATGAAGGTGGTGACGCCCAGGGACCGCCAGAACACCGGGTCGGACAGGACGACCCCGTAGTTCGCCAGACCGACGAAGGCCCGGTCGGCCGGTGCGGTCAGGCGGAGACTGAACAGGGAATCGAAGAACGCCTGCAGGATCGGGTAGATGGTGACGGCCAGCATGATGACGAAGGCCGGGCCGGCCAGCATCCAGCCGAGCCGACGCTCGCCCTTCGCCCGTTCGCTCAGCGGTGGGTTGCCGGCCGACCTCGCCGGTGCTGAACGTTCCACTGTGGTGGTGCTCATAGCAGCCTCTCCCCCTTCAGTACCTTCAGGACGAAGTCCTGCGTCTCGGCGGGTGTCTGTGGCGTCACCGCATCAAGGGGCGTCCACCGCTGCTGGATGGACGTGCTCACCTCGTTGTAGTACGGCGTCTGCGGCCGCGGCTTGGCCAGGTCCAGCGAGTCACGGATGGTATCGGCCATCGGGTACTTCGCCCGTACGTCCGGATGGTCGTACGCAGCCTTGTCCGCCGGCGGGTTGCCGTTGGAGACGAAGTAGTAGGCCTGGTTCTCGGTCGAGATGATGCAGCTGATCGCCTCGTACGACAGGTCGATGTGCTTGCTCTCGGCACCGACGCCGAGGACGATGCCACCGAACGGCGGCGCGGTGTCCTGGTCCGCGTGGACCCGTGGGTAGAGGGCCCACCCCATGTCGTCGAGCACGGACTGCTTGACGGTGCCCTGCTCGATGGCGCTCTGGGTGGCGGCGTAGACGAATGGCCAGTTGACCATGAAGGAACCCTCTGGACTCTGCCAGTTGACCATGGTCACGTTCTCGTTCTGGGTGGTGATGCCGGGGCCACCCAGCCCCTTGTCCCCAATCGTCCCCACGATCCGGGCCGCCTCCTCACCGGCGGGAGTGTCCAGGCCGAGCTGGAGTTCCTCAGCGGGTGCCTCCGGGTTGAGGATGATCGGCTGGCCCTGCGACTCGTAGAGGGCGTTCACCCACACGGTCATGGACTCCGAACGAATGCCCTGGACGCCAAGCTGCTTGCCGGTCTGCTCGGTGGCGGCCATCAACTGGTCCCAGGTCACTGGTTGGGACATGTCGAGGCCGGCTTCCTGGGCGACCGACTTCTTGAACCAGAGCAGCTGGGTGTTCGCCCAGAACGGTACGGCGGCGACCTCGCCCTTCCAGGTGGCGCCCTTCACGGCGCCTTCCACGGCATTCTCGGTGGAGGAGGTCGCCAGCTCGGCCGGCACGGTGGCCAGGAAGCCCGGCTCGGCAAGTTCCGGCATGAACGGCGGGTCCAGGCTCATGATGTCCATGGACGTGTCGCCGGCGGCCAGGCGCCGGGCCAACTGTTCCCGCTGCGAACTCGCATCGCGTGGCAGCAGGGAGGTCTCGATCGTGTACTTTCCACCGGAGTCCGCGGAGCACCGTTTGGCGATCTCCGCTTGTCCACCGTCATCGGGGTTGATGTACCAGGTAAGTGTCGGCGACGCCGACCCACTCTGGGATGAGCAGCCACCCAGCACCAACACTGCGGCCAATCCGGTCACGAGTGTGAGTGCGAGTGTCCGCCTGCGTCGCCTTCGCAACGCGCGCGGCTGAACCATGTGCCTTCCCTCCACGTAATTGTGAACAGGCAAGGCCGATCCTGACCCTGGCCCGGACCGGCCCAATCGAGTAATCGGTTAGTCCAGCCTGTGCTCACCGCGACAGGTAGTCAAGAATTCTAGGGTGCCATTGTGGTCACAGACACACATAGTCACAGGAAAACGCGCGCCCCGCATCCAGAAGCAATGCAAGGGCCGCCATCACTGCCCGGCCCTACGGACTAGGATGCGGGGGAGACACCGCCGAAGATTTCAGCGGGGATCGGGGAGATCCCGCCTGATCGCCTCGTGGTGTCGAACGACCTCGGAGACAATGAACGAGAGAAACTTCTCGGCGAACTCCGGATCCAGATGTGACTCGACGGCCAAGGACCGCAGCCGCTGGATCTGCTCCGCCTCACGGACCGGATCGGCCGGCGGAAGGGCGTGCTGGGCTTTCAGGATGCCGACTCGCTGGGTGACCTTGAACCGCTCAGCGAGCAGGTGGACGAGCGCGGCATCCATGTTGTCGATCGAGGCACGCAGACGATCCAACTCAGCCACGACATCCTGATCCGCATCGGTCACGGGACGACCATATACCAGCGGGGCCTACCGCCGCGAAACGGCGGAGCATGACCCCCTGAAACTGTGCGGGGTGTTTGGTGGGTAATTGCGGATCGGGCCGAACACCACCAGGGGTGTTCG